>NZ_QGLF01000003.1 GCF_003173055.1 Zavarzinia compransoris | reverse complement strand
GATGGTATCGGCGGTGTTGAAGCCGGTAATGGTATCATTGCCCGCAGTCGAAGCCTGGGCCAGCAGCTTGACGCGCATATCGGCCCGGCCCCAAGTGGTGCCATTGGCAAAGACAATGCTCTCCACACCCAGATCGAAATAATCGTCGAGCTCGGCCTTGAGCAGGATGGAACCGCCATCGCCGGCACCGGCCACACTCGCGGCGATCACCAGCGTTACGTCGTTGCCATTGCGCACCAGCGAGACGTCGGCCGGGTTGACGTCGGAAAGGATCAATCTGTCAGCATTGCCGTTATTGGTGATTTCGGTGACGGTGTCGTCGCCGTCGCCCCGGGCATAGAGGTAAATGTCGCTGCCGGCGGCACCGGTGATGGTGTCGTTGCCCCGCCCACCGGTGATGGTGTCAACGGTGTTGAAGCCGGTGATGGTGTCGTTGCCCGTGGTCGAGGCCTGGGCCAGGAGCTTGACGCGCATATCGGCGCGGCTCCAGGTGGTGCCATTGGCGAAGACGATGCTCTCGACGCCCTGATCGAAATAGTCGTCGAGCTCGGCCTTGAGCAGGATGGAGCCGCCGTCGCCGACACCGGCAGCGCTTTCGGCGATCATCAACGATACGTCATTACCGTTGCGTACCAGCGAGACGTCGGTGGGATTGATGCCGAAGAAGACCAGCTTGTCACCACTGCCGTTGTTGGTGATCTCGGTGATGGTGTCGTTACCGTCGCCCCGAGCATAGAGGTAAGTGTCGTTGCCGGCAGCGCCGTTCAGAGAGTCATTGCCCCGCCCACCGGTGATGGTGTCAGCGGTGTTGAAGCCGGTGATGGTGTCGTTGCCCGTGGTCGAGGCCTGGGCCAGGAGCTTGACGCGCATATCGGCGCGGCTCCAGGTGGTGCCATTGGCGAAGACGACACTCTCGACGCCCTGATCGAAATAGTCGTCGAGCTCGGCCTTGAGCAGGATGGAGCCGCCGTCGCCGACACCGGCAGCGCTTTCGGCGATCATCAACGATACGTCATTACCGTTGCGTACCAGCGAGACGTCGGTGGGATTGATGCCGAAGAAGACCAGCTTGTCACCACTGCCGTTGTTGGTGATCTCGGTGATGGTGTCGTTACCGTCGCCCCGAGCATAGAGGTAAGTGTCGTTGCCGGCAGCGCCGTTCAGAGAGTCATTGCCCCGCCCACCGGTGATGGTGTCAGCGGTGTTGAAGCCGGTGATGGTGTCGTTGCCCGTGGTCGAGGCCTGGGCCAGGAGCTTGACGCGCATATCGGCGCGGCTCCAGGTGGTGCCATTGGCGAAGACGATGCTCTCGACGCCCTGATCGAAATAGTCGTCGAGCTCGGCCTTGAGCAGGATGGAGCCGCCGTCGCCGGCGCCGGCAGCGCTTTCGGCGATCATCAACGTTACGTCATTGCCGTTGCGCACCAACGAGACGTCGGTGGGATTGACGCCGGCGAGGACCAGCTTGTCACCACTGCCGTTATTGGTGAGTTCGGTGATGGTATCGTTGCCGTCACCCCGGGCATAGAGATAGGTGTCGTTGCCCGCGGCGCCGTTCAAGGAGTCATTGCCGTGTCCGCCGATAATAGTGTCGGCAGAGTTGAAACCTGTGACGGTATCATTGCCCGCAGTCGAGGTCTGGGCCAGCAATTTCTGGCGGAGGCCGGCCCGGCTCCAGGTGGTGCCGTCGGCAAAGACGATGCTCTCGACGCCCCGATCGAAGTAGTCGTCGAGCTCGGCCTTGAGCAGGATGGAGCCGCCGTCTCCGGCGCCGGCGGCGCTTGCGGCGATCACCAGCGTCACGTCATTGCCGTTGCGCACCAGTGAGACGTCCGTCGGATTGATGCCGGAGAGCACCAGCCTGTCGCCACCGCCGTTATTGCTGGTTTCTATGATGATGTCGTTGCCGTCGCCGCGACGGTAGGCATAAGTATCGTCGCCGCCCGCTCCCTCCAGCGAGTCGTCGCCAAGGCCGCTAGCAAGCAGATCGTTACCCGTCCCTGCCTTGATCGCCTTTCCTGCAACGCCGAGGATGAAGGCGTCGTTACCATTCGTTCCGTCAAATGTTGTAGCAAACCCAGTTGCATCAATAACGGATAGATAACCGAAATCCGCGAGCGCAGTTTTCTTCTGCGCGAGATCGTCCGTGGTTTCAGCCAGATAGCGACCGGCCTCCACAGCGATCACGCCATTGATATCCTGCTTCGAGTAGGTGGTGCCATCAGCGAATAGGATAGCGTCCAAGCCGTGACCAGAGAAGTATCCGGTTATTGTAACCGACGCACCAGACGCGTTGTTGACGATCACCAAGTCATTGCCGGTTGCCGGATGCCTCAGCATCACGTCGCCCGGCCTGAGCCCTGACAGCATAAGCCGTTCATTGGAGCCTACAGGCTGGATCGTGTCGTTTCCATCGTCAGAAGAGTATAAATAAAAATCACCAATGTTGCCCACGACCTTCTTATCACCATCGCCAAGCACCACAAATGCGTTCTGCGGCAGCCCGGATATTTCTCCAGTGATGCCGGAATTGTCGCTGAATGCTCTACCAATTCGTTGATAGAATTTCGCCTGGGCGCCCACGGGGACGCCAACGCGATTGGCGGCGATGAAAAATTGTGTCGCCAGCGCACTGGCGTTGCCGTAATCCACCCAAAGATCTTTAACTATCGGCAGAGCCTTGTTCCAATATGTCGTCGCGTCTGTCGAATTTGTCGGCGCGCCATCCTTCAACGACTGCAGTATCCTGTCTAAATCAATGCTCAAGCGATCCGTGATCGGGTTGTATTGGAGGCTCGCAAACGACAGATAGGGGCTTGCCTGTACGGCAGCGCCGGTGGCGCCGTTCAGAAGCTGGCTCACCGAGATCTGGGAAGCAAAACGTACTTCGAGTTCGTCGACAATGGCGCGATATCTTGGCTCCCAGACGGCCGGACCATTGTGGAAGTTCGGGTCCCGATCGTATTCGGGCTGTTGAGACGGATCGATGCCATAAAATGCGTAGATCACCGCCATGTGCCGCGCATCGACATACGGCCCTTTGCTGGTGGGGTCTACATCCGCAGCACCTGCCCATTCCTGCACTATCGCTTGGAACGCGGTGTCGAACTCTGCGCTGGACAGGGAATCTGCGTTGAGCACCAAAGTTTGCACTTTGGAGAGGAGCGTAGAATTGAGCGACATGGCGATTCGCAGATCCGGTAGAGTCCCGTAACCTGCCAATTCCGGAAGCCTGAGCGCGCTCTGCTGATAGCAAAATCCGGCCGGAGGTGAATATTTGGAGTCCTGTCTATTGGTAGCGAAATTCACCTCTGCAATGGTGTGCGTAGATATGGCGCCGGAGCTTCCATCCTCGACAGTGAATGTCGTTGATGCCACCACCATATTTCCATTGATTGTTCTGCCCGATTGGACAGCGCTCGCACTGATTGAGGTAATCCCCAAATCGGAGAGTGCATACAACTCACCATTTCCGGATTGCCCATCTACATTGGCATCCACCCATACTTTCAGATTGGCAAATGCGGCGTCATTGGAATTGATAACGCCGTCTCCATTGGAATCGAGCGCTGCCAAATCCTGAAAACCATCCCCCGATACGGCGCCCAACAGTTCGCCGGGAGCGACAGCGGAGTCATTCTGCCCGTTATCCAATACCAGCAAACCTTCGCCGGCCGTGATCCACCCGGTATGGACGGCAAAACCGGAATTTCCGTAGTCGAAATATGCGCTCGAGTCCGACAGCGACGACAGGTCGATGCCGGTGCCGTGCAAATCGAGCACAAGCGGGTCGCTGAAATTGGGCGCCGAACCAGGAAGACCTGGCGGGGGCGTGCGCCTAACTCCCACCTGTCCGGACGGGGCGACGTAAACTGCCCAGCCCAGTTGGAACGCTTCGTAGACGGACAGAAAGCTCGGCATGGCGAAGGTTTGAACCGGCGGTAGGTCGGCCAAGGAATTGAAATAGCCGGGCAAGACGGACGAATAGACCATCCCCAGCGTCAAGAGAGTTTGCGCGGCCGAATTGGCTTGGGCTTGCGTCAGGTTCTGCTGATAGAGATTCCCGGTCTGGCTTTGGTCATTGAACTCGGCGGCGCCACCGCTCCAGTCGATCCCGTAATAGGCCATGGCCGCGCCCCCCCAAGCGAGAGGGGAGAGACCCGCATTGGTGTAGTCCTCGTAATGGTAGTCGTCGACTTGCCGTTGGGTTGGCCAGCCCCCGTTATTGTTATCGATCGCGGCAATATCACTCTTCGCCAGAGAGAGCATCAAACTCGCATAGGTTGGGCTCCCAGGTGCTACTCCGGCGACGATCTGCAGATTCGCGTTCGCGGTCTCGCCGGCAACACCGGAATTGTTGATGACGCCCAGCGCAAGCGATGCATAGCCACGGCCTGCCTGCGCCTGAAGCGAGTAGTAGGAGACCAGATTTTCGGACACGCCGTTCGGCCCGGTATAGTTGTGGCTATTGTAAGCCGCTGTTGCCGCATCGAGATATTGTTTCAGAGCAGCAATTTGATCCGGATTCATTGAATAGTCTCCAGAGGTGGACCGCTGATGCGGAAGCGATTCAAAGCGTCAATTGCTTGCGCCTCAATGTCATGGGCCTTCCCGAGGTAGTCTCGGGAGAACACGAGTTCGGCGACGATGCCATCGCCGACAAGGACTATTCTTTTGCAAGACGGGAAATATGGGATCGGCGCTTCCCCGGGCGGCGCGACCTGATCTTTCCGGCGGCATTGGATGAAATCCCGGGGATTTTCGATATCTCCCCGGAAGAGTTGATCGTCGCCGATCCATTGGAATGACTGGTAACCGTATTCACCGGGCCTGACGGGCCCATCTTTACTATTATAATATACGGCGAATAGGTTCTTCCCGGTCATCGTGGGACCATTGTACTGCACAAAGATTTTGAGCTTGCGTCCGAACCCGTGAAAATCATTGAATTCTGCGCGATTGGCTTCGGTCCTCGGCTCAAAATCCGGCATCAAACCGAGGAGGATGAACTCGACGCCGTCCGGTCTTTCCGGAATGTCGTGGGCCGGCAGCGCCAAGAAGTAGTTCCGGGGAATCCGCAGAACCACTTTGCCCATCGTGATCGTCACCGGCTCGGTGGCGGGGGCACTGTCCATGCCGGTCGGCGCCCGGCCCGTCGGGTCGTGGCCGCGCTCATGCATCCCGACACCGACCAGGAAGACGAGCCCGCAGACCAGCACCGCCGCCGCCCCGCCAAGAATACCAAAAATCCGGTGCAGAATACGAAGCGCGCGCGCGACACCGTTCATGGCTGCGAAGCCTCCGCATCCGCAAGTGTCAGACTGGCCGCCATCGCCGCCCTCCAGTTCCACGCCAGCAACTCGCCGAGCCGATTGACCGGATGACCAGCAACCAGGAGGGTGAGAATGTCTTGCAGATAGGCGTAGGGCTCGACGCCATTGAGCTTGCAGGTCTCGATCAGCGAGGCCAGGCCGCTTGGTAACCGAATGCCTGCAATCAGTCCGACATCCGACTGCGAAACAAATCGCCCCCGGTCGTCGATCCTGATCGCGGCCATCGTATCGCTACCGCAGCGCCATCCCATCCGCCACCCGCCTCGATCTATCCGTGGAAACCGATTCATCGTTGCCGCTTAAGTTGCACCGCATTTCCTATCAAATTATCACCAAAACGGGATGATGCTCGATAATGCGCCAAAATAGGATAATTGGGCGACCAACCACTCATTATGCTTGCGATAGATAGGCAGCCTGTCGCTCTCGACGCGGATGAGAGGACAGACTACGGAGCAATCGAAGAGCTTCTGACCACAGGTAACAATCACGGAATGTCTTCCTGCCGTTAACCACGTCGAAGTGCGACGGCTTGGGCGCCCGTATCCATACGGAACCGTGTGTCCACTCGCGCGTCCTACGGGCCCCCTATGTTGAAGATTTCAGTCCCGTGGATCGGTTCTTCCGGCAAAGGCGGTGGACTTGCTGTCGAAGGCGCTCATGTATGCATGCACATAGCAAACCGGAGTTGCCCACAATATAGATCCTACTGATTACACGATCCGCCGCCCGGAACCCCGCACCTGCGTTGACCTGCCCACCGCGAGTTCATCCGTAGTGGAGTGGAGTCCGACCGAAAGGGAAGGGCTTTGAGATGAAGCGGAAGCAGTTCAGCGAAGAGCAGATCATCGGGATCCTGAAGGAGGCGGAGGCGGGAGCGGTGGTGACGGAACTTTGCCGTCGCCACGGGCTGTCGAGTGCGAGCTTCTATGCCTGGAAGGCGAAGTACGGCGGGCTGGAGGTCTCGGAGGCGAAGCGGCTGCGGGCGCTCGAGGACGAGAATGTGAAGCTGAAGCGGTTGCTGGCCGACACCATGGTGGACAACGCCGGGCTGTAGGAACTTCTGTCAAAAAAAATGGTGACGCCCGCCGGCAGGCGAGAAGCGGTCGAGCATCTACGGCGGATGCTGGGGATGAGCGAGCGGCGGGCGTGCCGCGTGATCGGGGCGGATCGAACGAGTGTCCGCTACCGCCCGCGCCGGGGCGACGACGGTCCCTTGCGGGAGCGGCTGCGGGCCTTGGCCCTGGAGCGCCGGCGCTTCGGCTATCGGCGCCTGCATATCCTGTTATGCCGGGAGGGCCTGGCCGTGAGAAGAAGGTGCAGCGGCTCTACCGCGAGGAAGGCCTGTCGGTGCGCCACCGCCGAGGCCGGAGACGGGCCGTCGGCACGCGGGCGCCTCTGGCGCTGCCGGCCCTGCCGAACCAGCGCTGGAGCCTGGACTTCGTGCACGACCAGCTCGGCGACGGCCGTCGCTTCCGGGTGCTGAACATCGTCGACGACGTGACGCGGGAATGCCTGCGGGCGGTGGTCGACACGTCTTTGTCCGGGCGGCGCGTGGTGCGGGAACTGACCGAGCTGATCGCCGAGCGGGGCAAGCCGCGGATGATCGTCAGCGACAACGGCACCGAGTGACATCGAACGCGGCACTGGCCTTCGCCAGCACCTTCGGCATCGAATGGCATTACATCGCACCAGGTCGGCCGATGCAGAACGGCTTCGTCGAGAGCTTCAACGGGCGAATGCGGGACGAGCTTCTGAACGAGACCCTGTTCTTCAGCCTGCGCCATGCCCGCGCGGTCGTCGCCGACTGGATCGAGGATTACAACACCGAGCGGCCGCATTCCTCGCTCGGCTACGTGACGCCGGCGGCCTACGCCGCCGGCCTGCGCAAGCAATGGGAGGGGCATGCCCCTCCCATTGCTTCAATCTCCATCGTGCGTAACTCTAACCATAGATCTCTGCTTCCAGTCGGATGAAGCACGGGGGTTAGGTCAGCCGCAGGTGGCGGGCATGTTGTCGGGCGAACTGGCCGGTCCCTTTGCGAAATGGATAGGGTACTGACGAAATCCCCCGCAGAGACGAAGACCACAGCATCATGGAATTGCGGCTGCCTGGTCGGGCCAAGAGACGTCTCGGCGGTCGCAGCCAAGCCGAAAGACCTCGACATTCCGGGCGGTTACAGAGCACCGCCGGCAAAACATAAGTTATTGATATTAATGGATAAAATAGATGGCGGAGGGGATGAGATTCGAACTCACGATACGGTTTCCCGTATACACACTTTCCAGGCGTGCGCCTTCAACCACTCGGCCACCCCTCCGCAGGCCGGGCGATTCCGTGGGACGCCCGGCGAGGGCCGCAATATACCGAAGTCGGGGCGGCATGCAACTCGCCTGAGCGAGGAAAATGGTTCGGGCGGAAAGGCCGCATTCTCGCCCCATTGTTGAGATTGTCTGCCCCGGCTGACATGATGCGCGGCGGAAATCCTGGAGGGCGGTCTTCATGGTCGGGCGGTTGTTGGGCTGGCTGCTGGTCGGGCTGGCCCTCATGTGTTTCGGGGCCGATGCCATGGCGATGCTGGAGCGCGGCACCTTCGGCCTGCTTGGCCTTGGCGAACTCTGGGCGGCGCTGGATGCCAACAGCCTGACCGCCGTGGGCGACGCCATCGCCGGCCATACGCTGCCGGAACTCTGGAACCCGGGCCTCACCACCGTGCTGCGGGTCCCGGGCCTGCTGCTGTTCGGCGTGCTCGGCGTGCTTCTCCTGGTGCTGTTCCGCAAGAGGGAGCGCCGCGACCGTCTGTTCGCGAGCTGAGCGTCAGGCGATGATCGGGGCGGCCAGCGCCCCGAGCGCCTTCACCGCATCCGCCGGCGCCAGGCGGATCTGCAACCCGCGCCCGCCGCCGTTGACGAAGACATGGGGTTCGGCCAGGGCCTGGGCCTCGATCACCGTCGGCACCTTCCGCTTCTGGCCGAAGGGGCTGATGCCGCCGACGACGAAGCCGGTCAGGCGCTCCGCCTCCGGCGGCTTCATCATGGCCGCCGACTTGCCCTTGAAGGCCGCCGCCAGCTTCTTCATCGAGACCTGCGCGTCCGCAGGCACCACGGCGCAGACCGGCCGGCCGTCCACCCGGGCCATCAGGGTCTTCAGCACCCGCGCCGGCGGCTCGCCGATCGCCGCCGCGGCCTGGAGGCCGATCGCCTCGGCCCCCGGGTCGTAGTCGTAGACGACGAGATCGAAAGCAATGCCCGCCGCCTCGAGCGCGAGCGTTGCCCTGGTGGCTTTCGACATGGCCTTCGCCCCCTTGCCGTGACCGCTGTCACGGATTCATGGCCCGTGTTCGTGCATCCTGCCATGGCATGCCGGCGGGGCAAGCCCGGCTGCATTTCCGATCCCTGTTCATCTGGTTCAAGAGGAGGCCGCCATGGCGCGAGGACTCATTCTGGGCACCATCACCGACGGCAGCGGCGATGCGATCGACGATCTCGAAGTCAGCCTCAGCGCCGTCAGGGGCGCCGACTGCAACGGCATCCTGGTGCAATACGACGTCCCCCTGGCCGAGAAGAAGATCGGCAGCTTCTTCTTCAGCACCAAGGTCAAGGTCGGCTCGCGGCCGGTGAAGAACGGCGTCTTCGCCATTCCCTTCGCCTGGCCGACGACGCCCGACAACCTGGGCCGCGTCGCCGGCGTCGACCTGCTCGCCGTCAAGATCACCGCGATCGACGGCAAGGGCGTGGTCCAGAACTATTGGGGCAAGGCGGCCAAGGTGATCGACGGCATCCAGCTCGTCGCCAACATCAAGTCGGGCCAGGTGCTGCTCTCCGGCTCGCCCAAGGACATCCTGAAATCGTTGAAGCCGGAGATGAAGAAAGCGGTCAAGGGCGAGGACCTGTCCTCCATTCCCTTCACCCTGCTGTCGACCGACCAGATCGCCCTTCTCGGCCTGATGCCGGACCTGACGTTCTGAGCCCGGCGGCGAGGGTCAGCGCTTGCGGACGAATTCCGTGCGCAGCACCAGGCCCTTGATGCCGTCGAAGCGACAGTCGATCTCTTCCGGATTGCCGGTCAGGCGGATGGACTTGATCACTGTGCCCTGCTTCAGGGTGGTGCTGGTGCCCTTCACCTTCAGGTCCTTGATCAAAGTGACCTGATCGCCGTCGGCGAGGATATTGCCGGCGGCATCCTTCGCCGCGCCGGCCGCGGCGGTTTCCGCCGCCACGTCCGAGGCCGGGCGCCATTCGCCCGTCGCCTCGTCGTAGACATAATCATCGTCGGCCATGGTGCTCTCTCCCCTTGGTTACAGGCGGGGCCTGTCTACGCCTCGGGGGGCGAGGATTCCAGCAAAATGGGATTTGCGCCTCAGTCCGCATCCATCTTGAGGGCGGCGATGAAGGCTTCCTGCGGGATCTCGACATTGCCGACCTGACGCATGCGCTTCTTGCCGGCCTTCTGCTTTTCCAGCAGCTTGCGCTTGCGGGTGATGTCGCCGCCATAGCATTTGGCGAGCACGTCCTTCCGCATCGCCTTCACGGTCTCGCGGGCGATGACCCGCCCGCCGATCGCGGCCTGGATGGCGATCTGGAACAATTGCCGGGGGATCAGGTCCTTCAGGCGCTCGCACAATTGGCGGCCCCGGGTCTCGGCCCTGGTCTTGTGCACGATCATGGCCAGGGCATCGACCGGCTCCTGGTTGACCAGGATCGACATCTTCACCAGGTCTTCCTCCTGATAGCCGTCGAGGGCGTAGTCGAAGGAGGCATAGCCGCGCGAGACCGACTTCAGCCGGTCGTAGAAATCGAACACCACTTCGTTGAGCGGCAGGCGATAGACCGCCATGGCCCGGTTGCCGGCATAGGTCAGTTCGACCTGAATGCCGCGCCGGTCCTGGCACAGTTTCAGGATATCGCCGAGATAGGTGTCGGGGACGAAGATCGTCGCCTTGATCCAGGGTTCCTCGATCCGGGCGATCTTCACCGGGTCCGGCATGTCGGCCGGGTTGTGCATCTCTTCCATCGTGCCGTCGGTCATATAGACGTGATAGACGACGGAGGGGGCGGTGGTGATCAGGTCGAGGTTGAACTCGCGCTCCAGCCGCTCCTGGATGATTTCGAGGTGCAGCAGGCCGAGGAAGCCGCAGCGGAAGCCGAGGCCGAGCGCGGCGGAGGATTCCATCTCGAACTGGAAGCTGGCGTCATTGAGGCGCAGCTTGGCGAGACTGTCGCGCAGCGTGTCGAATTCGGCGGCATCGGAGGGGAACAGGCCGCAGAACACCACCGGCACCGAAGGCTTGAAGCCCGCGAGCGGCGTATCCGTCGGCTTCCGCTCGTCGGTGATCGTGTCGCCGACCGAGGTATCGGCCACTTCCTTGATGGCGGCGGTGATGAAGCCCATCTCGCCGGGGCCCAGCTTGTCGACGACGACCTTCTTCGGCGTGAAGATACCCACGCGTTCGACCAGATGGACCTTGTTGGCGGCCATCATCTTGATCTTCTGGCCCTTGCGGATCTCGCCGTCGACCACGCGCACCAGGATGACGACGCCGAGATAGGCGTCATACCAGCTGTCGACCAGCAGGGCCTTCAGCGGCGCCGCGGCATCGCCCTTCGGCGCCGGCAGGCGGTGGACGATGGCTTCCAGCGTCTCCTCGATGCCGATGCCCGACTTGGCCGAGACCAGCAGGGCTTCGGAGGCATCGATGCCGATCACATCCTCGATCTGGGCACGGATCCGTTCCGGTTCCGCCGCCGGCAGGTCGATCTTGTTCAGGATCGGCACGATCTCGAGGTCGGCATCCATCGCCTGATAGACATTGGCCAGGGTCTGCGCCTCCACCCCCTGGCTGGCATCGACCACCAGCAGCGCGCCCTCGCAGGCGGCCAGCGAGCGCGAGACTTCATAGGCGAAGTCGACATGCCCCGGCGTATCCATCAGGTTCAGCTGATAGGTCTCGCCGTTCTGCGCCTTGTATTCGAGGCGCACGGTCTGGGCCTTGATGGTGATGCCGCGCTCGCGCTCGATATCCATGGAATCGAGCACCTGTTCGGTCATCTCGCGGTCGGTGAGGCCGCCGCACTTCTGGATCAACCGGTCGGCAAGGGTGGACTTGCCGTGGTCGATATGGGCCACGATCGAGAAATTGCGGATATGCGACAGGTCGGTCATGGCCCTTGGGGTCAGCCTCTCAGGGTGGCGCCGGTCGCCTTGGCGGCGGCGGCCACGATCTTGGCGGAAACGGCTTCGATGTCCTGCTCGGACAGGGTCTTGTCCTTCGGCTCCAGCCGGACGGCCAGGGCGATGGACAGCTTGCCCTCGGGGACACCGGGCCCGCGGTAAAGGTCGAAGATCGAGACATCGGCGATCAGCGCCTTGTCGGCCCCCTTCACCGCGCGGATCAGCGCTTCGGCCGCCACGCCGTCATCGGCGAGGAAGGCGAAATCGCGCGACACGGCCTGGAAGTCGGACAGCGCCAGCGCCCCCTTCTCCCTGGAGGCGCGGGCCTTGGCCGCCGGGATGGCGTCGAGATCGACCTCGAAGAAAACCGCCGGCCCCTCGAGGTCGAGGAGCCTGGCGACCTTGGGATGCAGCGCGCCGAAACTCGCGATCACCGTCTTCGGGCCGAGCTTCACGACGCCGGACTGGCCGGGATGGGCCCAGGCCGGCGCCTCGGCGGCGACGGTCAGATTGGCGACCGGCGCGCCCAGTTCGGCCAGCAGGGCGAAGACATCGGCCTTGGCGTCGAAGACATCGACCGGCCGGCGCCCGCCCTGCCACTGGCGGGGCGCGGTCTGGCCGGTCCGGAGGCCGGCGGCGATCGCCTTCTGGTCCTTGGGCTGGATGCCGTGATAGGTGCCCGCGACCTCGAACAGGGCGACATCCTCGTTGCCGCGGGCGGCATTGCGCACCGCGGCGGCCGCGAGGCTCGGCACCAGATGGGGGCGCATGACGGCAAGTTCGACCGAGATCGGATTGGCGACCTTCAAAGCCGGGTCCGACCAGCCGAAGGCCGCGGCATGGGCTTCCGGAATGAAGCTGTAGTTCACCGTCTCGACCAGGCCGCGCGTCGCCAGCAGGCGGCGGGCCAGCCGGTTCCGCTTCTGCGCCGGCGACAGGGCCGGGACCGGCACCACCGCGGTTGCCGGCAGCGGCAGCACCGGCAGCTTGTCCAGGCCGGTGATGCGGGCGATTTCCTCGACGATATCCGCCTCGCCCTCGATGTCGCGGCGCCACGACGGCACCGTGATGGTCCAGGGCTCGGCCGCGCGTTCGACGCCGAAGCCGAGCGCTTCGAGGATGCGGGCCATCTCGAATTCGGGGACCAGCAGGCCGGTCAGCTTTTCCACCCGTGCCGGGCGGAAGGTCCGGTCGGGGAAGCCGGCCGGATAGGCGCCCGCCACCACCACCTCGGACGGTGTGCCGCCGCAGAGATCGAGGATCAGCCTCGTCGCCAGTTCCAGCCCGTCGAGGGCGGAATGCGGATCGACGCCGCGCTCGAAGCGGTGCCGCGCGTCGGACTGGATGCCCGTGCGCCGGCCCGTCGCGGCGATGGTCAGCGGATCGAAATGGGCGCTTTCGACGAAGACATCGACCGTCCCGTCGGAAACCGAGGACGGCACGCCGCCGACGATGCCGCCAAGGCCGAGCGGCCCGGCGTCGTCGGCGACCACGATCATCGCCTCGTCCAGCGCATGGGTCTTGCCGTCCAGCCCTTCGACCGTCTCGCCGGCCTTGCCCATGCGGACGTGGATGCCGCCGGCGAGTTTCGCCGCGTCGAAGACGTGGAGCGGGCGGGCGCGGTCGAAGGTGATCAGGTTGGTGATATCGACCAGCGCCGAGATCGGGCGCAGCCCGATCGCTTCCAGCCGGTTCCGCAGCCAGTCGGGCGAGGGACCGTTCTTCACGCCCCTGATCAGCCGGCCGGTGAAGACCGGGCAGGCCCGGTCCTTCACGCCGTCCGCCAGGGTGACGGTCACCGGGCAGGGGAATTCGCCCGCCACCTTGCCGATGGCCGGGGTCTTCAGGGTGCCGAGACCGGCCGCCGCGAGATCGCGGGCGATGCCGGCGACGCCCAGGCAATCCTGGCGGTTCGGCGTCACCGAAATATCGATCACCGCATCGTCGAGGCCCAGGACTTCGGCGAAGGGCTTGCCGATCGGGGCGTCCGCCGGCAGTTCGATGATGCCGTCGTGATCCTCGCCGAGGCCCATCTCGCGGAAGGAACACATCATGCCCTGGCTGTCGACGCCGCGGATGGCCGTCGGCTTCAGGACCATGCCGTTGACCGGGATGGTGGTGCCCATGCGGGCGAAGACGACCTTCAGGCCGGCGCGGGCGTTGGGCGCCCCGCAGACCACCTGATAGGGCGCGCCGTCGCCGGCATCGACAGTGCAGAGCCGCAGCTTGTCCGCATTGGGGTGCTGCACGGCGGACACAACATGGGCGACGGTGAAGGGCCGCAGCGTGGCGCCGCGATCGTCCACCCCTTCGACCTCGAGGCCGACGGCGGTGAGTTTTTCCGCGATTTCCGCCGCGGTCGCCGCGGTGTCCAGGTGTTCCCGCAGCCAGTTGACGGTGAATTTCATCGCGACAGCCCTCCGCCCAGGGTCGGCAGGTCCAGGGCCGCGAAACCATAGTGGCGCAGCCAGCGGAGATCGGAATCGAAGAAGGCGCGGAGATCGGGAATGCCGTATTTCAGCATGGCGATCCGGTCCAGCCCCATGCCGAAGGCAAAGCCCTGCCATTCGTCCGGGTCGAGGCCGCAGTGGCGGATGACGTTCGGGTGCACCATGCCGCAGCCCATGATTTCCAGCCAGTCGTCGCCCTGGCCGATGCGGATCGCATCCTTGGTCCGCGCGCAGCCGATATCGACCTCGGCCGAGGGTTCGGTGAAGGGGAAGAAGCTGGGGCGGAAGCGGATCTTCACCTGTTCCACCTCGAAGAAGGCGGCGGCGAAATGCTCGATCGTCGCCTTCAGGTGGCCCATGTGGATGTTCTTGTCGATCACCAGGGCTTCGATCTGGTGGAACATCGGGGTATGGGTCTGATCGCTGTCGCAGCGATAGGTGCGGCCGGGGGCGATCACCCGGATCGGCGGCTGGCGGCCCTTCATGGTGCGGATCTGCACCGGGCTGGTATGCGTGCGCAGCAGGACCTTGTCGCCGGCCTGATTGGGCGGCAGGAAGAACGTGTCGTGCATTTCGCGCGCCGGGTGGCCGGGCGGGAAATTCAGCGCGGTGAAATTATGCTCGTCGTCCTCGATGTCCGGCCCTTCGGCGAGCGAGAAGCCCATGGCGCCGAAAATCTCGATGCATTCCTCGGTCACCTGGGTGACCGGGTGGATGCGGCCCGAGGGCTGATGGGCGATGGGCAGGGTGACGTCGACGCGTTCCGCCGCGAGGCGGGCGTCGAGGGCGGCGTCTTCGAGGGTGGCTTTCCGCGCGGCGATCGCCTCGGCGATGCGGTCCTTCACCTGATTGACGGCGGCGCCGAAGGCCTTCCGCTCGTCCGGGGCCATGCCGCCCAGGGTTTTCATCAGGTCGGTGATGCGGCCCTTCTTGCCCAGCGCCGCGACACGGACTTCGTCAAGGGCGGCAAGGTCGGCGGCGCCGTCGACGGCGGCCAGGACCTCGGCCTCGAGACCGTTCAATTCACTCATGTTCGACCCCAATCCGGCGCCCCAGTTCCCGGTCGGGTGTTCCTGGTCGGGCGCGGTTGCCCCCGGGGGTATCAAACCCCGGGGGCGAATGCCAGCAAATTGGCGGGGGGTCAGGCCTCGGTGGGGAGGGCCGCCCGCGCCTGGTCGACCAGCGCCTTGAAGGCGCCGGGCTCGCGGATGGCGAGGTCGGAGAGGACCTTGCGGTCAAC
Source organism: Zavarzinia compransoris (assembly GCF_003173055.1). NCBI lineage: Bacteria > Pseudomonadati > Pseudomonadota > Alphaproteobacteria > Rhodospirillales > Zavarziniaceae > Zavarzinia > Zavarzinia compransoris. The sequence continues at coordinate 654,228 of NZ_QGLF01000003.1, read as the reverse complement.
CTCGACGCCCGCCTTCGCGAGACCGTCGATAAATCGGCTGTAGGTCAGGCCGTGCTCGCGGACCGCGGCATTGATGCGCTGGATCCACAGGGCGCGGAAGTTGCGCTTGCGGGCGCGACGATCGCGATACTGGTACTGAAGACCCTTCTCGACCTTCTCGATCGCAATCCGGTACGACGAATTGCCCCGGCCGCGGTAACCCTTGGCCTGGCCGAGCAGCTTCTTGTGACGGGCATGGGCGGTGACGCCACGTTTCACGCGCGACATAGCTCAGTTCTCCGTCACGAATTGGGCAGGAAGTACTTCTTCACGTTGTCACCGTCCGCCTTGAACAGCGTGGTGTGACCGCGAAGATTGCGAATCTGCTTGTTGGTGCGCTTGATCATGCCGTGACGCTTGCCGGCCTGAAGCGCCTTGACCTTGCCGGTCCCGGTCAGAGAGAAGCGCTTTTTCGCCCCGCTCTTCGTCTTCATCTTGGGCATTTCAACCTCCTTGATCCGAAGATCATCAATAGCGGCGCCTGGGCAGCCCTTTTCGCCCGGCCCCGCGATGGAAGCGGGCCTTATAGCGGAGAGTCGGGGGGTGCGCAAGCCATAGGCCCGCGCCCCCGCCGGAAGGGCGGTCTCAGAGGTCGAGAACCACCGCATCCGCCCCGGTGCCGCGCGAAACGCAGGGGATGAACTGGCCCTCCGCCCGTTCGGCCGCCGTCAGCACCATGTCCCGGTGCTCGACCGTGCCTGAGACGAGGCGGCAGCGGCAGGTGCCGCAGATGCCGCGCCGGCACAGCGTATCGACCGGCAGCCGCGCCTTGTCCAGCACATCGGTGATGGCGGTGCCGGCCGGGATCTCGAAGCGGCGGCCGCTCCGCGCGAGAGCCAGGGTGAAGGCCCGGCCCGGGCCGGCATCCGCGGCGAAACTTTCCGTCGCCACCCCGTCCTCGGGCCAGCCGAGGCGGGCCGCCGCCGCCTTCACCCGCGCCATGAAGCCCTGAGGGCCGCAGAGATAGAGCCGGTCGCCCGCCACCCGGGGCCCGAGGGCGGCCATGATCTCCGCATCGCTGAAGCCCTGGCCGTGGTCCTGATGCGCGGTCACCCGGCCGGCGAAGGGGAAGCGGCTGAAATCGCCGCCGAAGGGCATATGGGCCCGGTCGCGGGCGAAGACATGCAGGGCCAGGTCGCGCCCCGCCGCCGCATGGGCCATGGAGAGGAGCGGGGTGAGCCCGATCCCGCCCGCGACCAGCACCAGCCGCGTGCCCCCCGGCGCCAGGGCGAAATTGTTGCGCGGTCGGCCGACGGTGACTTCGGCCCCCTCCGTCCATTGCTGGTGCAGGGCGATGGAGCCGCCGCGCCCGCCGCCGTCGCGCTTCACCGCGATGCGCCAGGGCCCGGCGGCGCCCGGCCGCCCGATCAGCGAATATTGCCGGACCAGCGAAGGCCCCAGCCGGACATCGATATGGGCGCCCGCCTCGAAGGGCGGCAGGGCGCCGCCGTCCGGCGCCACCAGGGTGAACAGGCGGATGTCGGCGGCGATGTCCTCGACCGCCGCGACCTTCGCTTCGAGCCAATGCGATTCGACGCCGGGCAGCCGGTCGTAGCGGCCGTCGAACAGGCTGCGGAAATGGACGTTCCGCGGCCTCAGCAGGGCTTCCGCCGCGCGCCAGCCCGCCTCCAGCCGGTAGAACGGCAATTGCGGATAAAGGTGATGGATGAGGTGGGCGCTCTGCCCCAGCATGAAGGACAGGACCAGGGGATTGCGGTCCAGCATCACCGTGGCATGGATCGGCCGCGCGTCCTGCTCCACCCCCGGCGGGTGCTGGATATGGGCGAAGAGATAGGTGAGGATCGTCAGCCCCAGGCGCTGGGGCAGCAGCCAGACCAGGAACCATTCCCCCCCCCAGGGCGAGGCGATCCAGGCCGCATGCCAAAGCACGTAAAGCGTGAAGCCGAACAGGAAGCGGGCGTTCTGCACCGCGGTCCAGCGCCGGATGCGCTTCATGTACCAGAAGAACCAGACCACATCGATGAACATCATCTGCGGCAGGGAGCCGGGCAGCGGGCGGACCAGGATATCGTCCGGGTCTTCCGTGTGATGGCCCGTGTTCTTATGGTGTTCGAGATGGAGGTGGCGATAGACCGCGACCTCCAGCCCCGGCAGCAGGATCTGCCCGCCGATCGTGCCGATGATATCGTTCACCAGGGGGCTGCGCGAAATGGCCCGGTGGGTGCCGTCGTGCAGCACGGTGAAGGAGGCATAGACGATGATCGCGCTGACCGGCACCCCGACATAGGGCGACAGCTGGCCCGTCACCATGCCCCAGGCCGACAGCGCGAACCCCAGCAGGCAGGCCAGGGTCAGGCCGATCGTCGGCACCGGAAACAGGGGCAGGCGGTGCAGGTCCTGCAAACGCTCCGTGGCGCGGGCCCGCGCAACGAGGCCCCAATCGGCCGTAGCCTGGTGTTCCATAGAAGCTCCTCCGCTTTTCCGGCCAAGGTGCGGGCGACGCCCGCCGGCTTCCACCCCCCCGTTCGAGTTGCTTGACGGCGGGCCCCGCCTCGCTGTTCTGTCAGGGAAAAAGAGGGAGGCTTTCCACCATGGAATTCGACTATGTCATCGTCGGCGGCGGCTCGGCCGGCTGCGTGCTGGCCAACCGGCTGTCGGCGGACGGCCGCAGCAAGGTCTGCCTGATCGAGGCCGGCACCGCGAAATCCTCCCCCCTGGTGCGCTGGCCCGGCATGTTCGGCATGAACATGCTGACCCACAAGTATAATTGGGCGTTCAATTCGACCCCCAACCCGGCGACCGGCGGGCGCCAGCACTTCCTGCCCCGGGGCAAGGGCCTGGGCGGCTCGTCCGCCATCAACGCCATGGTCTATATCCGGGGCGATGCCTCGGATTACGACACTTGGGCGCAGGGCGGCAACCGGGGCTGGGCCTATGACGATGTCCTGCCCTATTTCCGCAAGGCCGAGGACAATGCCCGCGGCGCCGACGATTTCCACGGCAGCGGCGGCCCCCTGCATGTCTCGGACACGCATTACGGCTATGTCCCCAACCTGAAGTTCATCGATGCGGCGGCCGAGGCCGGCTTCCCCCGCAACCCGGATTTCAACGGCGGGCAGTTCGAAGGCGTCGGCCTCTATCAGTTCACCATCAAGGACGGGCGGCGCTGGGGCGTGCGCCAGGCCTATCTCGAACCCGCGCAGGGCCGCGCCAACCTGACCGTGCTGACCGATGCCCGGGTCCTGAAACTGGCCATGGACGGCCGCCGCGCCACCGGCGTCGTCATCGACCGCCATGGCGAGCGCGAGACCGTGAAGGCCGGGCGCGAGGTGATCATGGCCGCCGGCAGCTTCGGCACGCCGCAGGTCCTGCTGCTGTCCGGCATCGGCCCGGCGGCCGAGCTGCGGGCCAAGGGCATCGGCGTCGTCCACGACTTGCCGGGGGTCGGGCGCAACCTGCAGGAACATCCGGACGTCGCCACCGTCTACAGTTCGAAGAAGCGGGACGGCTTCGTCATGAACGGGGCGGGCCTTGCCCGCATGGCCGGCGCCGGCCTGTCCTACGCGCTCGGCCGGCGCGACAACATGCTCGGCCGCTCGGTGACCCAGGCCGGCGGCTTCATCAAGTCCGACCCCACGGTCGAGGTCCCTGACCTCCAGCTCCATTTCGTGCCGCTGATCTTCGTCGACCATGGCCGCGACACCAAGGCCATGGGCAAGCACGGCATGTCGCTGCACGCCTGCTTCCTGCGCCCCTACAGCCGGGGCAGCGTGACCCTGGCCTCGCCCGATCCCTTCGACGATCCGGCGATCGACATCGGCCTGCTGTCCGACCCGCGCGACGTCGAGCGCCTGGTGAAGGGCATCGGCCTGTGCCGGCGGATCATGGCCCAGCCGGCCCTGGCCGCCCATGTCGACAAGGAACTGATCCCCGGCGTCGAGGTGCGCAGCGAGGCCGAGATCGAGGCGGCCGTGCGCCAGCATTGCGAACACGTCTACCACCCGGTCGGCACCGCCAAGATGGGCCGCGATCCCCTGGCCGTGGTCGGCGACGACCTGAAGGTCCACGGCATCGCCGGGCTGCGCATCGTCGATGCCTCGATCATGCCGACACTGGTTTCGGGCAATACCAATGCGCCCACCATCATGATCGCGGAAAAGGCCGCGGACATGATCCTCGGCCGCGCCGCCCTGCCGCGCGAAGAAACCCGCAACGTCGCCTGACGGCAAGAAAAAGGGGCGGGCCGCACCACCGCGGCCCGCCCCCTTTCCGTCGCCGCTCAGTGCTGGGCGGCGGGCAGGTGCACGGTCATGCCGTTCAGGCAGGGGGAAACCCTGATCTGGCAGGCAAGGCGCGATCCCGCCGTCGGGTCGGGCGCGAATTCCAGCAGCGAGGCTTCCATTTCGCTTTGCGCCGGCAGGCGTTCCAGCCAGGCCGGCTCGACATGGACGTGGCAGGTGGCGCAGGCGCAGGCGCCGCCGCAATCGGCGTCGATGCCCGGCACCATGTTGGCGACCGCCCCTTCCATCAGGCTGTGGCCCTCGGCGATGTCGACCTCGTGGCGCGTGCCGTCGTGTTCGATGAAGATGATCAGGCTCATGGTCCAAAACCTCAGGCGGGGATGCGCACCGGCATGCTTTCGTAACCCTTGACGAAGCAGGAATAGACGCGCTTCGGCTCGGCCATGACCTCGATCGGCTTGTCGGGCCAGCGCTTCAGGATTTCCTCCCAGACGATCTTCAGCTGCAATTCGCCCAGCCGGTTGCCGACGCAGCGGTGGATGCCGAAGCCGAACGACAGGTGCTGGCGCGGGCGGGCGCGGTCGATGATGAAGTCATCCGGCCGTTCGATCGCCTCCTCGTCGCGATTGCCCGAGACGTACCACATCACCACCTTGTCGCCGGCGCGGATCGTCTTGCCGCCAAGAACGGTGTCGATCTTCGCGGTGCGCCGCATATGGGCGAGCGGGGTCTGCCAGCGAATGATCTCCGGCACCATGCTGGTGATCAGGGCCGGGTTTTCCCTGAGCTTGCGGTATTGCTCCGGGTTCTCGTTCAGGGCCAGCAGGCCGCCGGTGATCGAATTTCTGGTCGTGTCGTTGCCGCCCACGATCAGCAGCAGCAGGTTGCCCAGGAATTCCTCCGGCGACATCTGACGCATGGCGTCCGAATGCGCCATCATCGAGATCAGGTCGTTGCCCGGCTCCGCGTTCACGCGCTGGTTCCACAGGCGGGTGAAATAGGTGCCGCATTCCATCACCTCGGCCCGCTTCTGTTCGTAGCTGTCGATGATGCCCGAGCCCGGGGTGGCGGTGGCGACGTCGGACCAGCGGGTCAGCAGGCGCCGGTCTTCCCACGGGAAATCGAACAGGGTCGCCAGCATCTGGGTGGTCAGTTCGATCGAGACGCGCTCGACCCAGTTGAAAGTCTCGCCGACCGGCAGGCCGTCCAGGATCTCGCCGACGCGGCTGCGGATCGTGCCTTCCAGCTTCGCCAGGTTTTCGGGCGAGACCACGGGGCTGACCGCTTTCCGCTGTTCGTCGTGCTTCGGCGGGTCCATGGCGATGAACATGGGCAGGCCGTTGCCGCCGTTGCCGTCCTCGATGGTGATGCCGCCGAGATCGGTATCGGACGAGAAGATCTGGTGGCTGGTCTCCACCTGCATGATGTCCTTGTATTTGGTCACCGACCAATAGGGACCGAACATGCCGTTGGCGCACCAATGCACCGGGTCTTCCTTGCGCAGGCGCTCGAAGAACGGCCAGAAGGTATTGTCGCGGAACCGCGCCGGATCCGAGACGTCGATCTCCGCGAGGGGCATGGACCAGGCGTCGGCAACACCGGCATCCAGCTTCAAGGCTGCTTCATTCATGTCTCACTCCCTGTAGCCCAGGCGGGCGAGGATTGTTGTCGTCTTGGCGGGCGCGCCCGCTGTCGCATCGAGGACCGGGCCGAGGCGCGGACCTGATCGCCTGCCACCTTCCGCCATGCCCGTCTCCCTGCCCTCCCCCTCGTTCGTGGGGATCCCGCAGGGCGCGCCGGGACGGATGCGATTGATGCCAATTCGGGGGAAATGGAACATACGCCACCTCCTATGGGGGGGCGCCCGCCTCCGCCAATCGAGCGCAGGCTCTGGCCACGGCACGACAACGCAGCAGACGTTACGGCCAGGACAAGGACGCCGGAGCAACCGGCACCGGAGGGAGGAAAGATGACGCGAGAATTCGCGCGCAGGGACGTTTTACCCGTCCGCCATCACGCCATGCCAGGGGCCGCGGGCCCGGCGATCCACCGCTAATCCGTTCCGCCACTCTTCAGGGGCTCGTGGACCAGTGCAAAACTTCAGCTATCGCCTGTCGCACGCGATCATGACCAACAGGACGCTTTCGATCCTGGTCATCGCGCTCATCACCGTCTTCTTCGGCTGGGGCTGCCGCAACGTCGAACTGCGGACGATCTTCTCGGACCTGTTGCCGGCGGATCATCCTTACGTCGAGACGTTCAAGGACCATCCGAACTTCGGCAATCCGCTGACCGTCACCATCATGGTCAAGCGCACCGATGGCGACATCTACAACCTCGAGACCCTGCAGAAGGTCTGGAACCTGACCCGCGAGGTCGACCTCGCGCCGGCCGTCGACCACGACCAGGTGATCTCGATCTCGACCGAGAAGGTCCGCTATGCCGAGGCGACGCCGACCGGCATCGACACCCAGCCGGTCATGGGCGACACCATCCCCTCGACCCAGGCCGATCTCGAGGAATTCAAGCGCCGCGTCGACATGGCGCCGCTGGCGCGCCGCTTCTATATCTCGGAAGACGGCACCGCGACCTTGATCACCGCGACCTTCATCGAACGCCTGCTCGACTACGGCGAGACCTTCGAATACCTGCAGAAGGTGGTCGAGGAAGCCCGCGACGACAAGCACGAGGTCCATATGGCGGGCATGCCGGCCCTGACCGGCTGGGTCTACCGCTACCAGGGACAGATGGTCGGCATCTTCGCCATCACCGGCGCCGCCCTGTTCCTGTGCCTCGCGCTCTATATGCGCAACCTTGCGGGCGTGCTGACGCCGATCGTCACCTCGGCCGTTACGGCGGTCTGGGGCTTCGGCTTCGTCGGCTGGCTCGGCCTCGTGGTCGAACCGCTGATCATGGTGGTGCCGCTACTGCTCGTCGCGCGCTCGTTCAGCCACTGCGTGCAGTTCACCGAGCGCTATTACGAGATCTATCTTCACGTCGGCGACCGGCGGAAGGCGGCGGAGATCGCGCTCTCGGTCATGATGGCGCCCTCCGTGCTCGGCATCTTCACCGATGTCGCGGGCCTCGCGCTCATCGCCATCGCGCCCATCCCGGCCATGGAACGCTTCGCGATCTTCTGCGCCTGGTGGGCGGCCATGATCGTGCCGGCCAACGTATTCTTCTCGCCGCTGGTGCTCTCGCTCCTGCCGCCGCCGAAGAATGTCCGCCAGATCACCGGCGCCGACGGCGACGTCGGCTTCCATGCCGCGATCAAGCGCTTCCTCGGCCATGTCTCGAAGCTCAGCTACGGCCGGCTCGCCCGCGTCACCACCGTCGTCTTCATCGTCATCTCGGCCTATTCGTTCCACCGCTTCTCGCAGATGGAGGTGGGCAACCCGGTCGAGGGCAGCAACATCCTGTGGGAGGACGGCGAGTTCAACAAGGCGGTGGCGGCGATCAACCGCAGCTTCCCGGGCGTGAACACGCTGGAGATCGTGCTCGAGGCGAAGAACCCGATCAACCCGAGCCGGGTGGCGCGCCAGGCCGAGACCATCCTGACCATGGCCCAGATCCAATATGCCCTGGAGCATATGGAGAACCCGCCCCGCGCCACCCTGTCCTTCGCCGACTACCTGCCCGAGGCCAACCGCCTGTTCGCCGGCGGCAATCCGAAATGGGCGCCGCTCGATCCGACCAACGAGGCCATGGGCGCCGCGGTCGGCGCGGTGATGTTCGGCACCAGCCCCAAGGCCTTCCTGCATGTCGCGGATTTCGAGCAGCAGAATGCCACCGTCTCGCTCTGGTACCCGGACAACAAGCAGGAAACGGTCGACCGCGCGCTGACCCAGGCCCGCAAGGCGGTGGAACTGGTCGGCGCCGAGCATGCGGAGTTCAACATCCGCCTCGCCACCGGCACGATCCCCCTGCAGCAGTCGATCAACGACACGGTCGCCCATTACGAGACGATCATCCTGGCCGCCCTCAACCTCTGCATCCTGATCGGCTGCGCCTATGCCTACCGTTCGGTCGTGGCCGGCTTCTTCCTGCTCATCCCGGTCAATCTCGCCAATATCTACCTGGGCGCGGCGATGACGGAGATGGGCATCGGCCTCGACGTCAACACCCTGCCGATCGCGGCGATCGGCATCGGCGTCGGCATCGACTACGGCATCTACCTGCTGTCGCGCATCTGCGAGGAATACCAGGCGACCAAGCGCTACGACACGGCGATCCGCGCCGCCGTGATGACCACCGGCAAGGCGATCATGTTCACCGCCACCATCGTCGCCGCCGGCCTGATCCCCTGGACCTTCATGTCGGACCTGAAGTTCCTGGCCGACATGGGCCGCCTGCTCCTGATGGTCATGACCATCAACATGGTCCTCGCCATCGTGGCGCTGCCCCTGCTGGTCTGGCTGTTCAAGCCGCGCTTCGTAACCCGTGACGACCTGCTGGTCGGTGAATCCATCGACCTCAGCCAGTACACCGAGGGCCGCAACCTCGACCAGCCCGCCTTCGCCAAGTGATCCACCCCAAAAGCAGAAAATCCACCCCGGGAGGATGAGAGAAATGCATATCACCAAGTTCGACAAAGGTTACAGCCGCCGCCAGTTCCTGACCAAGTCGGCCCAGGCCGGGCTTTCGCTCGGCATGCTGACGTCGCTCTGGCCCGAGATCGCCCGTTCCGGCGATATCACCAAGGTCTATCCGGAAGAGCTTCTGTCGATCGACGCCTACACCAAGGGCAAGATCAAGACCGGCGACATCGTCGACGCGAACAATGTCGACATCGTCAAGGACCTGCTCGATCCCATCGCCTACAAGCAGGTGAAGGAAATGGGGCGGAAGATCCGGATCGTGAAGACCACGACCGACATCACCCGCATGTTCCCGCACAAGTACCTGGAAGCCACCCTCAGCAACAAGGGCAAGGCCAAGCTCGACAGCACCGGCAACGTGGTGATCGAGAACGGCGATCCCTGGATCGGCGGCAATCCCTTCCCCGACGCCAAGACCGGCGTCGAGGCCTTCGCCAATATCACCCTGTCGTGGGGCCGCCACGACCAGACCCTCTATACCGTCAAGGACTGGGACATCTCGCCGAGCGGCACGGTCTCCTACCAGTATGACTTCTGCTGGTGCGAACAGAACACCACCGGTCTCCTGAACAGCCCGGACGGCCCCTATTGGAAGGGCAAGAAGGACCGCGCCCGCTTCCAGTCGGTGTGGTTCGTCTCGCCGAACGACGTGCGCGGCACCTCGTTCCTCAACGAATGGTACTACGACCAGACCCAGTTCCCGGACCTGTTCGGTTACCTGCCCGCCTTCAAGCGCGAGCGCCGCTTCCCCACCAACCAGCGCTTCGAGCCGCTGGTGCCCGGCATCACCATCTTCCTGTCGGATGCCTGGGCGGCCGGCGACCCCATGCTGACCTGGGGCAACTACAAGGTGATCGAGACCAAGCCGCACCTGGGCGCGGTGTCGGAAAACTGGGCGGGCGACGACCCGAACTGGGAAAAGCCGGCCCACGGCGGTCCCAAGGACCAGACCTTCTGGCTGTCCAACATGGAACTCTGCCCCGAGGTGCTGGTGGTCGAATGCGAACCGACCGGTTACCCGCGGGCCCCGGTCGGCAAGAAGCGGGTCTATATCGATACCCGCAACATGATGTTCATCGCCTATCTGACCTACGACCGCCGCGGCGAGATGTGGAAGTCGTTCGAGCCGGCCTTCAGCCTCTACGACACCGGCAAGAACAAGGTGATGGACGGCGACCACGTGCATTGGTCGTGGGGCCATTTCACCTGCCACGACATCCAGGCCAACCGCATGAGCCGGGCCCTGAAGGCCAAGGAAATCACCGGCGGCTACAAGTCGGGCTTCAACCAGGGCGACGGCATTCACGACCAGTTCCTGACCATCCAGGCCATCCGGCGCCTCGGCGCCTGAACCGTGACGAACCGGGGCCGGCGCGTGCGATCGCCGGCCCCCAAAGGGAAAGACAGGGGTTAAGGGAATGGGAACCAGGATCGGAGCCATGCGCGGCCTCTCGGGCCTGATCGCCGGCGCGCTGGCGCTGGCGGCGGGCGCGGCCACGGCCGGCGCGGGCGCGCAACTCGACACCATGCGCCAGGGCACGGCCCATGAGGCGATCTATTGCATCGCCGGCAGCGGCAACGACCGGCTGGCCGCCGGCGTGCCCAATCTGCTCTTCACCAGCGGCGACGCCGGCGCGACCTGGCAGCGCGTGACCGAGATCAGCAGCCCGAGCGCCTATCTCGGCTGCGTGATGACCGGCGACACCGCCCTCATCGTCGGCCAGCAGGGCGTGGTGCTGCGCCGCGACGCCAAGGGCTGGGCCAAGATCGACGCCGGGACCGACGCCCGCCTGTTCGCGGTCGACGCCAATGCGGCCGGGCGCGCGGTCGCGGTCGGCGCCTTCGGCACCATCCTCACCTCCGCCGATGCCGGGCGGACCTGGCAGAAGATCGCCTTCGACTGGAACCGCACCAACGACCAGGGCTTCGAGCCCCATCTCTACGGCGCCAGCATCGAGAGCGACGGCGCGATCACCGTGGTCGGCGAATTCGAGCTGATCCTGCGCTCGACCGATCACGGCGCCAGCTGGGACATCGTGCACCAGGGCACGGCCTCGCTCTTCGACCTGAAGGTCGAGGACAGCGGCATCGGCTATGCCGTGGGCCAGAACGGCAAGGTGCTGCGCAGCCGCGACCACGGCAAGACCTGGGCAACGGTCGAGACCGGGGTCACGGCCAACCTGCTCGGCATCGCGCGGGCCGAGGACGGCAAGACCCTGGTCACCGGGCTGCGCACCATGCTGGTGGTCGCCGACGGGGCCGCCGGCGCAACCCCGCTGGTCACGGGCGATATCGCCACGACCTGGTATCAGCCGGCATCGCCGGCGCGGGGCGGCGGCTGGCTCGTCGGCGGTCACACCGGCCGCATCGCCCGCGTCAGCCAGAACTGAACGACAAGAAAAAGGGGGAGACATGTCGAGGACAAGGAAGAACCGGTCTGCCGCGACGCTGATCGCCGGCAGCGTCGCGGGCGGGGCCCTGCTCGGGCTGGTGATGCCGGTATTGGCGATCGATTTCTCCATCTCGGGCTTCATCCGCCACGAGATGGCCTTCAAGCTGAGCGACCGGGAGAACCAGGCCAACAACCACGGCAATCCGTTCAACGGCCAGGACGTGCCGCTGGAGCCGCTCGGCCTCGACCTGTCGACCGTGACCGGGGTCAACAACCTGCTGTCCGGCCTCGGCCTGCCGACCCTGACCAACATCACCCAGCCGCTGTTCGGTTCGGCCGCGACCCTGCCGCCGACCGGCCGGCGCAACGGGCGCACCGCCGACAACGACTTCAACCTGTTCGCCACCAGGGTCGAGGTGAACATGGCGGCGGCGATCGACGCCAACTGGAGCGCCCGCCTGACCGTCCGCGGCTACTACGACTGGAACACCTACGACGACAACGGCCCGACCAATTTCTTCGACACCCAGTTCCGCGAGGGCGGCGGCGGCACGCCGCTCGAATATGCCGGCAAGGATTTCATGGTCGACCTGCCGGTCGCGACCATCGAATATACCAACGGCCCCCTGTTCGTGCGCGCCGGCAACCAGCAGATCGCCTGGGGCGAGGCGATCTTCTTCCGCGTGATGGACGTGCCCGCCGGCCTCGACTACCGCCGCCACCTGATCTTCGAGCCGGCGATCGAGGAATACGGCGACAAGCGCGTGCCCGGCCTCGGCATCCGCGCCTCCTACCAGATCAATTCGGAATGGGAGATCGAGGGCTTCGTGCAGAAGTTCGAGCCGACGATCTATCCCAATCCCTCCACCCCCTACAATGTCGTGCCCGACCAGTTCACCGTGCACGAACGCTACAAGGGCTATGCCGACGACCTGTGGAATGTCGGCGGTCGCATCCGTGCCCAATTGGGCAACCTCGGCCTGCAATTCATCGCCGTCTCGCGCCACAATCCCCACGGCGTCTACCGCTGGACCAAATCGGGCGTGAACAAGGACCTGCCGGTGCTGCCCGGCTCCGGCAACCAGTTGCAGAACACCGCCTTCGAGGTCGATCAGGACAACGGCGTGAAGAGCCAGGAGGAATGGTACTGGTACGCCAACAGCATCCGCCTCGACGGGACGCAGGGGCTGAATGCCGCGGTCGACGATTTCCAGCCGGCGACCGGCGCGCTGACCGCCTACAACGTCGGCCAGAGCGATGCCCTGGCGCGGGGGGAACTGGACACGTTCTTCTGGCTGTCGGGCGGCCTGCGCGGCCATATCGAACGCCTCTTCCCCTATGAGAATGTGTTCGGCGCCAGCGTGAACTACGTCTTCGACGGCGAACCCGGCTCGTTCCTCGAACAATTGATCGCCCGCGTCGAGGTGACCTATACCCCGGAGCGGACCTTCACCAACCCGACCCTTGGCCAGGAATTCATCAAGGAAGACCAATGGGCCATGGCCGCGGTGTTCGAGAAATGGCACCGCTGGAGCGAGGATTTCCCCGCCGCCTATCTCGTGCTCCAGTTCATGTACAAGAACGGCAGCGATATCTTCGACGTCGGCACGCGGCATCTGTCGGGTTATAATTCGACCGCCACGACGACGCCGACCGGCGTCGACTATTCGGCCGCCTTCGCCTTCGCCGGCTTCCAGCCCTCGCCCTCGCTCGAATGGAAATTCGAATGGGCCGTGCTCTACGAGGTCGACGGCGGCTGGTTCTTCCAGCCGGGGCTGCGCTGGAAGCCGAACGACAAGTGGGAAGCCAATATCTACGCCAACATCATCGTCGCCGAGGAAGACGGCCGCTCCGCCATTCGCGTCGTCGACTATCTCGACGAGGTGGCGCTGCGCGTGACCTATCAGTTCTAGAATCGATCCCCCGGCCCCCCAGCCGGCACTCGGGGAGGAGGCCTGAAAAACCAAGACCTCCTCCCCGCTTTTTTGCACAATGGGGAAAATACCAATACGAATGAAGAAAACACCGGCACCAAGGCCGGAAACCAAATGGGGGAAACGGATGGGGACGAAATCGCCGCCATCACTGGTGAGGACCGCCAAGGCCCGGCCGACGCCGCTGCGCCAATGGACCGTCCGCCGCGACAACCTGCTGGCGCGGCTCGCGTCCGAGGCGGCGGAAATGCAGACGATCGTCATCGAGGCGCCGCCCGGCTACGGCAAGTCGACCATGATGCGCCAATGGCTGGAATTGCGCGCCGAACAGGGCTGGCGCACCGCCTGGCTGTCGCTCGACACCCTGGACGACGAGCCGGCGCGCTTCGCCTCCCTGCTCATCGGCATCTTCCCGGGCCTGTGCCGCGAGCCGGTCTTGATCGGCGCCGGCGAACTCCTCGAAATCGAGGCGGTCATCGACCGCCTGCTGACCCATGATTTCTCGGACCGGCCGGCCGTCCTCTTCATCGACGATTTCCACGTCATCGCCGATGCCGCCATTCACCGGGCCATCGGTCGCCTGGCCGCCGCGGCGCCGGAAGGCTTCCAACTGGTCCTGAGCAGCCGCATCGCCCTGCCCGTCGCCCTGGCCAAGGCCCGGCTGGCGGGCCATGTCATCGTGCTGCGGGAAACCGATCTCGCCCTCGATGCCGAGGAAACCCGCCACCTGCTGCATAATATCTGCGGCCGCGACGTCGATGCGGCCCAGGCCGAGCGGCTGCGCCGGCGGGCCGGCGGCTGGGCCGCCATGCTGCAGATGGCCGGGCTCGCGCTTGGCGCCAGCGCCAGCCCGGCCCGTTTCGTCGAGGAATTCTCCGGCACGGATGTCGAGGTTTCGCGCTATCTCTGCGAGGTCACCCTCGACCTGCAACGGCCGGAGGTGCGGCGCCTGCTGCTCGCCTCCTCCCCCCTCGACCTGTTCTCGCCCGATCTCTGCGCCGCCCTGACCGGCCTCGACAATGCCCGGGCCCTGCTTGCCGAGATCGAGGACCGCCACCTCCTGCTGATCCCGCTCGACCGCCAGCGGCGCTGGTTCAAGTATCATGCCCTGTTCCGCGAATTCCTCGAATCGCGGCTGGAAGTCGATTACCCGGGCGAGAAGCGGCGGCTGCTGGCGGCGGCGGCGTCCTGGTTCCATCAGGCCGGCGAGGTCGAGCTTGCGGTCGAACACGCGCTCCGCGCCGGCGACCACGAGCGGGCGGCCGCCTTCGCCTCGGACCGGGTGACCGACATCGCCCTCAGCCGCGGCGAACATGCGACGGTGCAGCGCTGGATCAGCAACCTGCCGGGGGAGATCATCGACCGCTATCCCTCGCTGAAGATCGGGCTGGCCTGGGCCCTGACCTTCCGCCAGCGCCATGCCGAGGCCGGCCGCCTGCTCGACAGTGTCGAGACCGATATCAACGCCGCCCTCAACCTCGACAAGATCACCGAGGCCCAGGCCGCCGAAACCCTGGCCACCTGCGACATGATCCGGGCGATCGCCGCCACCGCCTCGGACCGGCACATGGTCTCGGGCAAGCTGTTCCGCGCCTTCGACCGCAAATGGGGCAACAGCGGCCTGATCGAGAAAGGCTCGGTCATCATCGCCAGCGCCTATTCCGCCCTGGTGCTGGGCCGCCCGCGGGAAGCGCGGCGGCTGTCGGAACAGGCGGGCGAGATCGTCGGCCTGTCCAAGTCGCCCTATGCCTTCGGCTGGAACTGCATCGTCCAGGCCCGCCTCGCCCTGTTCGAGGGGCGGCTGAACGATGTCACCGCCCTGTCCTGCGCCCAGCTCGACGCCGGCGAGGCGGCGGTGCGGCCCCATGGCTTCGTCGGCAGCCTCCTGTCCATCTGCCTGGCCGAAGCCCATTACGAGGCGAACCGGCTGGAAGAGGCGCGCCAGGCGATCAACGATGCCGGCGAATCCGCCCTTGGCCATGTCACGGTCGAACTGGGCGAATCGGCGACCCGCGTGCTGGCGCGCCTGGCCCTTGCCGCCGGCCGCAACGACGAGGCGGTCGCCGTGCTGCGCCGTTCGATCGGCCTTGCCCAGCAGGCGGGGCTGCCGCGCCTGGCCGATCTTCTCGGCGGCGAACTGGCGACCTGCCTCATCCGCCTCGGCCGTCTCGACCTCGCCTTCCAGGTCGATCAGGAAATGGGCCTGTCCCTGCCGACCACCGAGGAATTCGCCCCCTCGATGGACATGCGCCAATTGACCCAGGCGCGGCTGGCGCTGGCCCGGGGCGATGCGGCCCGGGCCATGCGGCTGGTCGGCACCCTGCTGAACCGGGTGCGTTCCACCGGCTGGGTGCGGCTGGAAATCTCCGCGCTCTGCCTTGCCGCCGCCGCCCAAGGCCAGCAGGGCGACCCGGCGGAGAGCCGGCGCCTCGCCACCCAGGCCCGGCTGACCGCGGCCCAGGCCGGGCTGCGCCGTTCGGTGATCGACGAGGATTACCTTCTCGTCCCCACCGCCGCCGCCCTGCCGGAACCGGACTTCGCCCTGCCCGAAGGGGCGGCGCCGGGGCTCCACGGCCTTTCCCACCGCGAGGGCCATGTGCTCAGCCTGATTTCCCAGGGCCTGACCAACCGCGACATCGCCACGGCGCTGGTCCTGTCCGAGGAAACGGTGAAATGGCACATGCGCAATATCACCAAGAAGCTGAACGCGCGGAACCGCACCCATGCCGTCCAGATCGCCCGCCAGTCCGGGCTGCTGCACTGAAGCCCGCGGTCAGGCCGCGGCGACATAGTCCGCGGTCGAGACCAGGCTGGCATAGGCAAAGCCCAGCGCCGACATGAAGGCGGCATGGGCGCTGGCCGCCGGCACCACCGTGCCCGCGAAATCGAGGTCGCGGGTGGCGCAGGCGTCGTGGACCACGGTGACCTTATAGCCGAAGTCGGCGGCGGCCCGGGTCGCGGCATCGATGCACATGTGGCTCATGGCGCCGATGACGGTGACATCCTCGACCCCGGCCGCATCCAGCACGTCCTTCAGGTTGGTGCCCTGGAAGGAATTCACCGCGTGCTTCACGATCACCGTGTCGTCGGCGCGGACGCCCACCACCGGGTGCAGTTTCGCCCCTTCGGTGCCGGGGGCGAAGAAGGGGGCGTCCGCGCTCGGGAATTCATGGGCGATGAAGATCACCTTGTCGCCGGCGGCGCGGGCGGCGGCGATCACGGCGGCGGCATTCGCACCCGCCTGGTCCATGCCGTCCAGCGTCCAGCGGCCGCCGGGGAAATAATCGTTCTGGATGTCGACGACGATCAGCGCACGCTTGCTCATGGTTTCCGCTCCCACCTTCAGTACTTCAGTTCAATGGACGGCGCTCCCCGCCGCCGGTGACAGTGATAGCGGTTTCGGGCCAGGATGCGGATTGGCGGAACTGACATTCTTCGGGGCAAAACCGACAAATGACCCTGGATCCATCGGCCGGTGCCGGCCTGCTGCTTTACCCCGGCGCCCAGGCGGCGGCGGTGCACGGCCTGAGCGACCTTCTTTCCGTCGCCGGGCGGCTGGCGGGCACGGTGCTGCGGGTCAGCCACTGGCAGCCGGCGGGGGACCGGCTGGTCCCGGTCTTCGACAGCGCCGGCAACGGCCTGATGCCCGCGGTCGTCGTCCTGCCGCCGAGCCTGGGCGAGCCGCCGGGCAGCACGCCGGCGATCACCGGCTGGCTGCACGACCGCCAGGCGGCGGGCACCGTTCTCTGCTCGGTCTGCGCCGGCGCCTTCCTGCTGGCC
Organism: Zavarzinia compransoris; assembly: GCF_003173055.1. NCBI lineage: Bacteria > Pseudomonadati > Pseudomonadota > Alphaproteobacteria > Rhodospirillales > Zavarziniaceae > Zavarzinia > Zavarzinia compransoris. Next base: position 637,283 of record NZ_QGLF01000003.1, on the reverse strand, counting down.
GATGCCGGGCTGCTGGCCGGCCGGCCCGCCACCACCCATTGGAGCTATGCCGAGACCCTGGCGAGCCGTCACCCGGGGGTGAAGGTCGATGCCGACCGGCTGATCATCGACGACGGCGACATCATCACCGCGGGCGGCGTCATGGCCTGGACCGACCTCGGCCTGATCCTGGTCGAGCGCTTCTTCGGCCCGGCCCTGATGATGGCGACGGCCCGCTTCTTCCTGCTCGATCCGCCGGGGCGGGAACAGCGTTTCTATGCCCGCTTCCAGCCGAAGACCGACCATGGCGACAGCGCCATCCTGAAGGTGCAGCAGCGCCTGGCCGCCGCCGGCCCGGCCGCCGACCTCGGCGTCGCCGCCATGGCGGCGGAAGCGGGCCTTGAGGAGCGGACCTTCCTGCGCCGTTTCCGCAAGGCGACGGGACTGCGCCCGACCGAATACTGCCAGCAGCTGCGCCTCGCCGCCGCCCGCGAACGACTGGAAACGACCCGCGACGCCATCGACAGCATCGCCTTTACGGTCGGCTATCAGGACCCCGGCGCCTTCCGCAAACTGTTCCTGAAGCGGGTCGGGCTGTCGCCCGGCGACTACCGGCGGCGCTTCGGCAGCTTGTGACGACGGGCACCGAAGTCAGGTCGCATGCCGTGGGATCAGGCGCCTGCGCTCTCGGTGCTGCCTGATCCCTTCGACCAACTGGGCATAGAGGTGATCGCTGAGAGAGCCGTAGAGAAAGTCCCCCTTGCCCTCCCCACCGATCTTGCGCACCTGCAACGGCCACCAATCGATGTTCATTTCATCGAGAAGAAGCCAGCTTTGCTTGCGCAAGCCAAGGGAACGCCGTTCGGCGGACGGGATTTCCAGCTTTGGCCGGCTCGGGTCGTTCACCGATGAGATCGGCACCCAGAAGGCCTGCTTTTGCGGGCCCTCTTTTTCACGCACCCAGATCAGGCAACAGGGCCGGCTCTTTACCGCATTCCCGCATCCCTTGTCGTACTCATGCGCCCACACGTACTCATATTCGAGTACCATGCCAGGGACGGGAGGCCGGGGCAGCGGCAAGATCAGCGCTGGCGCGCGGCCACATGGTCGAGCATTTCCTGCATGACCGCGTCATCCAGGTCTTCGACCATGATCGAGCGGCGCTCCGGCGAAGCCGCGATCGCCTGCCTGGCCTGAACGGTCCTTTTCGTGATCCATAAGGTGTGCAGGCGAACGGCCTCGCCCGGATGGCTGGCGCCCTGGGTGATATGCAGCCGCCCCTTGCTGGAGGGGGCGGCGCGATGGCCGACGGCTTTGTTCAACATTTCTCCAAAATGGAGCAGCGGGCCAGTTTGTCAATATGAGCGGCGCTCATCGGCGTGATGCTGCCGGGCGGGTCAGAAGCGGCCGGCCTGATAGTCGCGCGCGGCCTGCATCACTTCCTCGCGCGTGTTCATGACGAAGGGCCCGCCCCAGGCGACCGGCTCGTTCAGCGGCCGGCCGGCGATGAGCAGGACGCCCGCCTCCACCGCCCCCGGGTTTTCGAGCGCGACGCGCTCGCCGGCGCCAAGCACCGCGACATTGACCGCGGGCACGGTGGTGCCGTCGCCGATGGCGACCGCACCGTCATAGACGATGGCGAGCACGGTCAGGTCGGCGGGCAGCGCTTCCTCGACCCGGGCGCCGGGCGTCAGGCGGATGTCGAAGAAACGGGCCGCCGTGGCGCCGGAATCGATCGGCCCCGCGGTGCCTTCGCCGGTAACGCCGGCGATCACCTTCAGGCGGGCGCCCGGGCGCGTCTCGACCGGGATGGTGGCGGCGGGGATTTCCTGGTAGCGGGCGGGCACCATCTTGTCCCGGGCCGGCAGGTTGACCCAGAGCTGGAAGCCGCGCATCAAGCCCTGGTCCTGTTCCGGCATTTCGGAATGGACGATGCCGCGCCCGGCCGTCATCCACTGCACGTCGCCGGCGGCGATGATGCCCGCATGGCCCTTGTTGTCGCCATGGCGCATGCGCCCCGCCAGCATATAGGTGACGGTCTCGAAGCCCCTATGCGGATGGTCCGGAAAGCCGCCGATATAGTCGGCCGCCTGTTCGGTATCGAAATGGTCCAGCATCAGGAAGGGATCGGCCAGTTCCACGGTCTCGTGGCCGAGCAGCCGGGTCAGGCGCACGCCGTCGCCGTCGGAAGCCGCCTGGCCGCGCACCAGCCGGCGTAAGGGACGAAAGGTCGGATTGTCGGTGGTCATGGGCATTCTCCTCGATCTTCTGCTGCCATATTGGCACGAGGGGATCGGGAGATAATTCCCAGACGAGGGAAGATATTGTTTCCGGAACGGAAAGAATGAACCGGTCAGCCCCGGCTCTTCATCAGGCGGGCCTTTTCGCGGTTCCAGTCGCGCTCCTTCTCGGCTTCCCGCTTGTCGTGGAGCTTGCGGCCCTTGGCGAGACCGAGCTCGACCTTGGCGATACCCTTGTCGTTGAAATACATCGACAGGGGCACCAGGGTCATGCCGCCGCGCGTCACCTCCTGGTGCAGGCGGGCGATCTCGCGCTTGTGCAGCAGCAACTGGCGGGGGCGGCGCGTCTCGTGGTTCTCGCGGTTCGCCTCTTTATATTCGGGGATATAGGCGTTGTAGAGCCAGAGGCCGTCGCCCTGGTTGGCGCCGGCATAGGAATCGCCGATATTGGTGGCGCCCGAACGCAGGCTCTTCACTTCGGAACCCTTGAGGATGATTCCGGCCTCGATCCGATCCTCGATCGAGTAATTGTGACGGGCCTTGCGGTTTTCGGCGATGTATTTCTTCGCCGTCTCCCGCTTGTTGTTCGGGGCCATCGCGTCCTCAGTTCAGGGCGCCGGCCCGGCGCAGCGCCTCGTCCATGCGCGCCTCGGTCGCGGGACCGACGGGCAGCAGGGGCAGGCGCAGGTCGGGCTGCATCAGGCCGAGGCGGGCCGCGCCCCATTTCACCGGGCAGGGGTTCGGCTCGGTAAAGAGGGCTTCGTTCAGGGGCGCCAGCCGGTCCTGGATCTTCAGCGCGGTGGCGAAATCGCCCGCCAGCGCCGCTTCCTGAAGGTCGGCATAGGCCCGCGGCACGATGTTGGAGCCGACCGAGATGCAGCCGACCGCCCCGGTCGCGATCGCGGCCAGCGCCAGGCCGTCGTCGCCCGAGAGCTGGATGAAGTCGGGCCCGATCAGTTCCCGGTGCTTGGCATAGCGCGAGACGTCGCCGGTCGCTTCCTTCACGCCGATCACGGTGGGCAGCCTGGCGATGCGGGCCATGGTCGCCGGCGTGATGTCGACGACGCAGCGCCCCGGGATATTGTAGACGATGATCGGAACGTCGACCGCGGTCGAGATCGCCTCGTAATGGGCGACGAGGCCGTCCTGGGTCGGCTTGTTGTAATAGGGCGTGACCACGAGCACGGCATCCGCGCCCGCGTCCTTCGCGTGCCGGGCCAGGGAAATCGCCTCGGCGGTCGAATTCGAGCCGGCACCGGCGATGACGGGCACGCGGCCGGCGGCCGCCTCGATCGCCAGTTCGACCACCCGGTGGTGCTCGTCGTGGCTCAAGGTCGGGCTTTCGCCGGTGGTGCCGCAGGGGACGAGCCCATGCGTGCCCTGTTTGACCTGCCAGTCCACGAAATCCTGAAACGCACGCTCGTCCACCTTGCCGTCGCGGAAGGGAGTGACGAGAGCGGTAATCGACCCGCGGATGCGGGCGCGGATGTCGGACATGACAGTCGGAGCCTCTGGGGGAACAAGAGCCGCAGACCATAGCGACAGCTTGTCGCCGCTTCAACAGCCAGTCGCCGAGCCGTGCGTTTGCTGCACCGCACATATGAGCGGCATTATACCCGCGTACGATTGACGCAGATCAAAGCGCACCCAATCCTGTCTGCCATGGGGCGGCGCCAAGACTGCCCGCACGTAGACGTTTCAAAACAAAACCAAGCGGAGCTTGACCGTGGCCCTTCCCTTCCCTGGCCGGCGCCTGGCCCTGGCTGTTGCCGCCGTTCTCGGCCTTGCCGCCTGCGACGGCGGCGCGGCGCCGCCGGCGGCGCCCCCGCCCATGCCGGTGACGGTGGCAAAGCCCCTGCTGCGCCAGATCGCCGAATGGGACGATTTCACCGGCCGCTTCGCCCCCGTCTCCTCGGTCGAGGTCAGGGCGCGGGTCAGCGGCTATCTCGACTCGATCCATTTCAAGGACGGCCAGGAAGTCTCCAAGGGCCAGCTGCTCTATGTCATCGACCCCCGGCCCTTCGAGGCGGTGGTCGAACGGGCCCGCGCCGATGTCGATGCCGCCGAGGCGGCCCTCGACCTTGCGGTGCGCGAAGTCGCCCGCTACAGCCAGTTGCGCCAGTCGGGCAATGCCTCGCAGCAGGTGCTGGACGAACGCCTCCAGGCCCGGCGCGGGGCCGAGGCGAGCGTCGCCGCCGCCAAGGCCAGCCTGCGCCAGGCCGAGCTGAACCTCGCCTTCACCCGCATCGAGGCGCCGATCGCCGGGCGCATCAGCCGCACCAATGTCACCGTCGGCAATCTGGTGTCGGGCGATGCGGCGGGCTCGGTGCTCACCACCATCGTCTCGGTCGATCCGATCCAGTTCTATTTCGACGGCGACGAGCAGGTCTTCATCCGCTACCAGCGCCAGGCTCAGTCGGGCGAGCGGCCGGACCCGCAGAACGCCGGCCTGCCGGTGCGCATCGGCCTGTCGGACGAGATCGGCTTCCCTCATGCCGGCGCCATCGATTTCGTCGACAACCAGCTGGACAATGCGACCGGGACCATCCGGGTCCGCGCCGTCCTGGCCAATCCGGACCGGCTGCTGACGCCCGGCATGTTCGGCCGCATCCGCGTGCCCGCCAGCGAGCCGAAGCCGACCCTGCTGGTACCCGAGACCGCGATCGGCACCGACCAGACCCGGCGCTTCGTCTGGGTCGTGGGCGAGAACAACGTGCCGCGGCCGCAGATCGTCGACCTGGGCGCCGTGGTCGGCAGCCTGCGCGTCGTCCGCGGCGGCGGCCTGAAGGAGACGGATCAGGTCATCGTCAACGGCATCATGCGGGTGCGGCCCAATGTCCCCGTCACCCCCCTGCCCGCCCATCTGGCCGAGGACGGCAGCATCGTCAGCGACGTGCCGCCCCCCGCCGCCGCCAAGCCGGAGGCCGGCAAGTGAGAATTCCCCATTTCTTCATCGACCGGCCGATCTTCGCGGCCGTGCTGTCGATCGTCGTCATGCTGGTGGGCGGCATCGCCTATTTCCGCCTGCCGGTGGCGCAATATCCCGAAATCGCCCCGCCCACCGTGGTGGTGACGGCGAATTACCCGGGCGCCAACCCGGAAACCATCGCCACCACGGTGGCGGCCCCGATCGAGGAACAGGTGAACGGCATCGAGGGCATGCTCTACATGCGCTCCTATGCCTCGTCCGACGGGCGCATGCAGCTGACCGTGACCTTCGCCCCCGGCACCAATCTCGATACCGCCCAGGTGCTGGTGCAGAACCGGGTCGCGATCGCCGAACCCCTGCTGCCGGAAACCGTCCGCCGCTCCGGCGTGACCACGGCGAAATCCTCGCCCGACCTTCTTCTCCTGATCCATCTCCTGTCGCCGGACGGGCGCTTCGACAGTATCTACATCTCGAACTACGTCACCCTTCAGATCCGCGACGTGCTGGCCCGGATCGACGGTGTCGGCAGCATCATCGCCTTCGGCGCGCGGGACTATGCCATGCGCATCTGGCTCGACCCCGAGAAGATGGCGGCCTTCAACGTCTCGGTCACCGAGGTGAACAACGCCATCGCGGTCCAGAACAACGAGGTCGCGGGCGGCCGCCTGGGCCAGCAGCCGATCGACAACCCGACCCCCTTCGAGATCCAGGTCCGCCTGCAAGGCCGCCTGCAATCGCCCGAGGAATTCGCCGACATCATCGTCAAGGCGACGGGCGACGGCCGTTTCCTGCGTATCCGCGACGTCGGCCGGGTGGAACTGGCGGCGCGCGACTACAATACCAATTCCTATCTCGACGGCCTGCCGGCCCAGGCGATCGGCGTGTTCCAGCGCCCGGGCTCGAACGCCGTCGCCACCGCCGCCGCCCTGAAGGCGAAGATGCAGGAACTGGCGGCCGGCTTCCCCGATGGCCTCGAATACCGGATCGTCTACAATCCCACCGACTTCGTCGAGCAATCGCTGAAGGAAGTGGTGAAGACCCTGTTCGAGGCGGTGGCGCTGGTCGTCCTCGTCGTCTTCGTCTTCCTGCAAAGCTGGCGCGCGACCATCATCCCGATCGTGGCGATCCCGGTCGCCCTGGTCGGCACCTTCGCGATCATGGCGGGCTTCGGCTTCTCGCTGAACACCCTGTCCATGTTCGGCCTCGTGCTCGCCATCGGCATCGTGGTCGACGATGCCATCGTCGTGGTCGAGGCGGTCGAACACCATATCGCCGAGGGCCTGAGCCCCAGGGACGCGGCACGCCAGACCATGACCGAGGTTTCGGGCGCCCTGGTCGCGATCGCGGTGGTGCTGATCGCGGTGTTCCTGCCGACCGCCTTCATCCCCGGGATTTCCGGCGTCTTCTACAAGCAGTTCGCGATCACCGTGGCCGTCGCGACCGCGATTTCCGCCTTCAATTCCCTGACCCTCAGCCCGGCGCTGGCCGCTTTGCTGCTGCGGCCGAAGCAGGCGGGGCGGAAAGGCCCGCTGGCCCGCGCCTTCGGCCTGTTCAACCGCGGCTTCGACTGGACGTCGGATCGCTATGGCCGGCTGGTCGGCGGGCTGACGCGGCGCAGCGCCCTGGTGCTGCTCGTCTATGCCGGGCTGATCGGGCTTACGGTCTTCGGCTTCACCCGCCAGCCGACCGGCTTCATCCCGATGCAGGACCGCGGCTTCCTGATCGGCGTCATCCAGCTGCCGCCCGGCAGTTCGCTGGCGCGCAGCGACGACGTGGTGCGCCGGGCCGGCGAGATCGCCCGCGAGGTTCCGGGCGTCGCCCATACGGTGCAGATCGCCGGCTTCTCCGGCGCCACCTTCACCTCGGCGACCAATGCCGGCACCCTGTTCATCATCCTGGACGACGCGGGCAAGCGCGCCGCCCTGGGCCAGACCGTGGACGCGGTCGCCGCCAGCCTCCGCCAGCGCCTGTTCGCGCTCCAAGAAGGCTTCGCCCTGGTGATTCCGCCGCCGCCGGTGCAGGGCATCGGCAATGCCGGCGGCTTCTCGATGCAGGTCCAGGACCGGGGCGGCCTCGGCCTCGCCGCCCTGAAGGCGGCGGCGGACGATTTCGTGCAGAAGGCCAACCAGGTCCCGGGCCTGACCTCGGTCTATACCCCGCTCGCTGTCGGCACGCCCCAGCTCTATGTCGACATCGACCGGGTCAGGGCGCAGATCCTGAACGTCTCGCCCGAGGCGATCTTCAGCACCGTGTCCACCCTGCTCGGCTCGAGCTACATCAACGACCTCACCCTGTTCGGCCGTTCCTACCGGGTGACCGTGCAGGCCGATGCGCCCTTCCGCATCGACCGCAACGACATCGCCCACATGCGGGCGCGCTCCAACGACGGGGCGATGGTGCCGCTCGGCTCGGTCGCCACCTTCCGCGAGATCGCGGGGCCGGATCTCTTCATCCGCTACAACCAATATGCGGCGGCGCCGGTCACCGGCTCGCTGCTGCCCGGGGTCAGTTCGGGCCAGGCCATGGCGGCGCTGGAACGGCTGGCGGCGGAAACCCTGCCGCAGGGGATTTCCTTCGAATGGACCGAATTGTCCTATCAGGAACGCGCCGCGGGCAATGTCGCCTTCATCGTCTTCCCGCTCGCCGTGCTCTTCGTCTTCCTGGCCCTTGCCGCACAATACGAAAGCTGGGCCCTGCCGCTGGCGATCATCCTGATCGTGCCCATGTGCCTGCTGTCGGCGCTGGGCGGCATCATGCTGCGCCAGATCGACAATAATATCCTGGTGCAGATCGGCTTCGTCGTCCTCGTCGGCCTCGCCTCGAAGAATGCGATCCTGATCGTCGAATTCGCCCGCCAGCTGGAAGACCAGGGGCGCGACCGCTTCCGGGCCGTGCTGGAAGCCTGCCGGCTGCGCCTGCGGCCGATCCTGATGACGTCCTTCGCCTTCACCCTCGGCGTCGTGCCCCTGGCCATCGCCACCGGGGCGGGGGCGGAGATGCGCCAGGCGCTGGGCACCGCGGTCGTCTTCGGCATGCTGGGGGTGACGCTGTTCGGCCTGCTGTTCACGCCGGTCTTCTATACCGTCATCCGCGGCCTGATCGGCCGGGCGCGGGGAACCCGGCCGGCCCCGGCGGCACCGCCCGCGGCACATTGAGGCGGGACGCATTCGAGCCGGGCGGGCGGCCCGCCATGGGTGGCGTCCGCCGGCCGCCGCCGCTAGACTGATTCCGCAGGGCCGGCGATGATTCGCCGGGCCCGCGGGACCTGATCGGGGGGTGGTGGAATGCGTCTGATCTCCGGCGTTGCAGCTTTCGCCCTGGTGCTCGGGCTCGGGGGCATCGTCCCCCTGGCCGTGCCCGCCCCGGCGGCGGCGCAGACGGCGGCATCGCGCTTTCCCGCCCTGCTGACGGCCGCCGACCGCCAGATCTATCTCCGCGCCTTCGCCGCCGGCAGCAAGGGCGACTGGGACGGCGCCGCCGCGATCGCGCTGGCCGCCCGCGACCGGACCTTGGCCAAGGTCATCGACTGGCAGCGCATCCAGGCGCAATCCGCCGCCGCCTCCTTCGAGACCATCGCCCAATTCGTCGAGCGCAACCCGGACTGGCCGCGCCGCTCGACCACCCTGGCCCGGGCCGAGGCTGCGCTGACGGGCCAGGAATCGGCCACCCGCCTGCTTGCCTGGTTCACGAAATTCCCGCCCGCCAGCGGCCTCGGCAAGATCCGCTACGGTGCGGCCCTGATGGCCACCGCCGACCGCGCCCGCGGCCTTCTGATGCTGCGCCAGGGCTGGATCGAGGCGGATATGACCACCGCGGTCGAGAACGACATCCTGGCCCGCTTCCAGTCCATGTTCACCCAGGCGGACCATATCGCCCGCCTGCAGCGCCTGCTGATGGACGAGGATGTGACCGAGGCGAGGCGCATGCTGTCGCTGGTGCCGTCCGACTATCGCGCCTCGGCCACCGCCGCCATCGCCTTCATCATGAAGGCGAGTTCGGCCGGCCGCGACCTCGCCGCGGTGCCGGCCGCCCGGGCCCAGGACCCGGGGCTGCTCTATGCCCGGGTGCGCTATCTCCGCTCCCTCGACCAGGACGATCAGGCGGTCGAGCTGATTTCCCGCCTGCCCGAAGGGGTGGCGGCGCAGAACCCCGGCCGCTGGTGGCCGCATCTGCGCTATGCCACTCACCGGCTGCTCAATGCCGGGCGCTACGCCGATGCCTATCGCGTGGCCCGGGCCCATGACCTGAGCGACGGCGTCGATTATTTCGATGCCGAATTCACCGCCGGCTGGGTCGCGCTGCGCTTCCTGCGCCAGCCGGAAGCGGCGCTACGCCATTTCACCGCCATGGCCGGCAAGGTGCAGTCGCCGATCTCGACCGCGCGGGCCAATTACTGGGGCGGGCGCGCCGCCGCCGCCCTCGGCCAGCGCGAGGCCGCCCGTGCCTGGTACGCCAAGGCCGCGGTCCATTCCCAGACCTTCTACGGCCAGCTCGCCGCCTTCGAGCTGGGCGAGGCCAGCGCCCGCGCCCTGCCCGCCGACCCGCGCCCCAGCGCCGGCGAACAATCCGCGGTCGAACGGGGCGAATTATACCGCGCCATCCGCATGCTGCTGGAGATCGACGAGAAGGGCCGGATCCGCCCCTTCCTGAAGGCGGCGATGGAAGCGACCGCGAGCCCGGGCGGCCGCGCCCATATCGCCGAGATGGCGGGTGCCGCCGGCGGCGCCTATGCCGGCGTGATCGCCGCCAAGGAAGCGAGCTTCGTCGGCACCTTCCTCGGCAATCGCGGCTATCCGCTGCTGAACATGCCGAACGGGGAATTGACGGAAAAGGCCCTGTCCCTGGCCCTGACCCGCCAGGAAAGCGAATTCCGCAGCGATGCGGTCAGCCCCGCGGGGGCGCGCGGCCTGATGCAGCTGATGCCGGGCACCGCCAAGCTGGTGGCGAAGAGCCTGGGCCTGAAGTTCGAGCCGGGCAAGCTGACCACCGATCCGCAATACAACATGACCCTGGGCGTCGCCCATCTCGACGAATTGCTGAACGATTTCGGCGGCTCCTACGCCATGGTGATCGGCGCCTATAATGCCGGCGGCGGGCGCATCGACACCTGGATCGGGCGTTACGGCGATCCCCGCTCGTCCGACGTCGACGTGGTCGACTGGATCGAGCGCATCCCCTTCGAGGAAACCCGCAACTACGTGCAGCGCGTGCTGGAAAACACCCAGGTCTACCGCCTGCGCCTTGCCGCCGGCAAGGCGGTGCCCCTCGGCATCGCCCGCGACCTGCTGCGCGGCTCGGGCAGCCGCACCTCGCCGGTGGTCGACCAGGCCTACCGCGCCACTTCGGGCTGAGCCCGCGACAACGACAAACGGGGGAGAAGGCCATGGCCGCCTATGTCGGCAAGCGTTACACATCCGGCAACGGCCTCGACCTCTATTACCGCGACTACGGCACCGCGGACGGCCGCCTGCCGGTCGTCTGCCTGCCCGGCCTGACCCGGAATTCGGCCGATTTCGAGACCCTGGCGCTGCATCTTTCCGCCGCCGGGCGGCGGGTGATCTCGCCGGATTTCCGCGGCCGCGGGCTGTCCGCCTATGACCCCGAGTTCATGAACTACGTGCCGCCGACCTATGCCGGCGACACCATCGGCCTGCTGGCCGGGCTCGGCATCGGGCGGGCCTTCTTCGTCGGCACCTCGCTCGGCGGCATCGTCACCCAGTTGATCGCGCTGGCGGCGCCGTCCCTGGTCGCCGGTGCCGTGCTGAACGACATCGGCCCGGAACTCGACCCCGCCGGCCTTGCCCGCATCGCCTCCTATGCCGGGCTTCAGGCCGATCCCGCGACCTGGGACGAGGCCGTCGCCCAGATCCGCACGGTCAACCTCAGCCAGTTCCCCGATGTGGACGACGCCACCTGGGCCAGATTCGCCCGCGCCGTCTTCACCGAAAAGCCGGACGGGGGCTTGCGCCCGAACTACGATCCGAAGATCGGCGATGCCATGCGCGCCGGCGGTCCCCCGGTCGACATGTGGCCGATCTTCGCCGGCCTCGGCGCCGTGCCGACCCTGGTGCTGCGCGGCGTCCTGTCCGACCTTCTGGCATCTTCGACGGTCGAGCGGATGAAGGCGGCGAAGCCCGACCTCGTCGCCGTCGAGGTGCCGGGCCGCGGCCATGCCCCCTTCCTGGACGAGCCGGCCGCCCTGGCCGCGATCGACGCCCTGCTGGCGCGGGTCGACGGATGAGGGCGGCGCTCGCCGGCGTCCTGCTCGCCCTTGCCGTGCCGGGTGCGGCGGGCGCCGATATTCCGCCGCCCCCGCCGCCCGTGGCCGCGACCGGCATCGCCCCGCCGGCCGAGGCGGCGGCCTTCGCCCGCCAGCCCGATATCGTCGATCGTTTCCTCGACGCCGTGCTGGGCGGGCCGCCCTATTACAACGCCATGATCATGCCGATCGCGACCGACCGGCTGGCGCGCATCCCGGACGGCACCCCCCTCGACTATGCCTATTGGAACGAGCTGGGGTCCGACGAGCCGCCGATCCTGGACGAGATCCGGCGCCTGACCGGGCTGCGCCCCCAGCCCCAGCTGCGGGACCCGGATTACGACGCTGCCGCCTTTTTCGCCCATGAGACGGTGGCGCGGCTGAAGCCGGAACCGCCGCCCAACGGCCCTGCCCTGCGCCTGCCGTTCTATACGGTGGCCGACCCGGACACGCTGCCGAACGCCGCCTGCGGCGCCTTCGCCGCATCGGCCAATCTGTTCAAGCCGCGCCACCTGGCCAATATGACCATCCGCCAGCTGGAAAGCGCGCCGGAACCGGTGCGCGGGCGCTGCTTCGCCCTGGCGACCTTGCGGGCGATCGGCTTCGGCGGGCTTGGCGAATATGCCGGCGGCGAGCCGCTGCCCGAAGCGCTGGACCCGGTCACCCATCTGACGGCGGAAGAGAAATTCTTCCTCTGGCTGCTCTACCGCCTGCCGATCGGCACCGACCGCGAAGCTGCCCGGGACGCGGCCAAGGCCATCCTGGCCGGACTTCAGCCGTCGTAGGCCGCCTTCAGCACGGCGATATCGATCTTCACCATGGCCATCATCGCCTGCAGCACGCGGGCGCGCCGGGCCTCGTCCCGGTCGGCCATGAAATCGGCGACGAGGCCGCAGTTGATCTGCCAGGCGAGGCCGAAACGGTCGCGCAGCCAGCCGCATTGCTGATACTGGCCGCCGTCGCCGAGCACCGCCCACAGGCGGTCGATCTCTGCCTGATCGGCGCATTCGACGAAGAAGGATACCGCCTCGTTCAGCTGGAAATGCGGCCCGCCGTTCAGGGCGACGAAACGCTGCCCCTCCAGCTCGAACTCGATCGCCATGGGCAGGCCGGCCGGCATCATCCCGCCCTCCGCATAGCGGACCGTGCCGACGACCCGGGATCGGGCAAAGACCGAGACATAGAGGTCGACCGCCGCGGCCGCATTGCTGTCGAACCAAAGGTAGGGGGTGATCTTCTGGCGGATGGACATGGCCAAGCTCCCGTTGCCGATACCCCGAGGACGCACCGATACCGCCCCCGCCGACAAGGGCCCGTGAAAATTCATCGGCGGCGGCAGCACCTTCCTGCCCGAATCAGAAAATCATTTAATTTCAATGCCTTATTGAAGATTGATTTGCTTTCCCGGGCTTTCATGCATAATGCGTGATGGTGTGTCGCAGCACCTTTTCCACGAGGCAGCCCCCATGTCGGGTGGCCTGCCAAATACAACACCCGGCTTCGGCCAGGCGGTGAACGCCCGCGTTTGCCGTCATGGGGAATAGGCAGGGCGTCTGCCTCGTGCGCGCTGCGACCCTCCCGACACCAGCGGATCCCCCGCTGGTGTCATGCCTGTCGCAGGGCTGAACGGGGAATCGAACCATGCAATTGCTGACCAGAATACGATACGGACCGTCCTGATGGAGGCGATCGGATAGGACCGGCAAGACCGTGAATGTCTTGCTCTATTCGATCATCCTCTCGGCCAGCGGCCAGATTGCCGACTTCCGGACGGAAGGCAGCTTTCTGTTCCGCCATCAATGCGAGGCCGAGCTACATCGCTCTCGACTGAAGGACCTGGAGACCGCCGTCTCCCAAGGGGTAATGCTGCGCATTGCGCCGACCGCCTATGCGCTCGGCTCGAACGGCGTGCTGCATTACGTCTATATCAAGGGCTGCGGCGACGGGGCCGACGCCGACCGGCAACGCATCCTCTCGGCGATCACCGGGATGGAGGGCGCGACCCTGGCCCGGCGGGCCGCCGCGGCGGTGAAAGCCCGGGACGGCGGCCCCTGACCGGCCTTCGATGCGAGCACAGGGGGAAGGGGAGCCGGGCAGGGTCGGGCTCCCCTTCCGCCGCCGGCGGGGATGCGGAAAAATTTCATCGTCCGGTCTTTCTCCTGTCGGCTTAGGCTGTTCTCCTCCGTCGTTCCGACGACGGCAACGACAGGGAGACGCCATCATGGCCGGGATTCACGGGCAATTCGTCTGGTACGAACTGATGACCGACAATCTGGAGGGCGCCCTCGCCTTCTATCGCGCGGTGACGGGCTGGACCGTTGCCGCCGCCGGTGCGGGCGGCGTCGATTATCGCGTGCTGTCGGCGGGCGCGGCCATGGTCGCCGGCGCCATGGCCATCCCGGACGAGGATGGCGCCGCGGGCATGCGGCCGGGCTGGACCGTCTATGTCGGGGCCGGGAATACGGACGAGACGGCGGCGGCGATCGCGGCGGCCGGCGGCAAGGTGCTGCGCGAGCCGGCCGATATCCCGGAAGTCGGGCGCTTCGCCATCGTCGCCGACGCGCAGGGCGCCCCCTTCGGCATCATCGCCTGGTCGGAACCGGGCGAGGCGCCGGGGGTGGACATCGCCCCCGGCCGCATCGGCTGGCACGAGCTTTTCGCCGGCGACGAGCCGACCATCTTCCCCTTCTACGAACAGGTCTTCGGCTGGAGCAAGGCGGAGGGCATGGACATGGGCCCCATGGGCACCTACCAGCTGTTCCGCACCCGCCCGGGCGAGGCGGTCGGCGGCATCATGACCAGGACGCCGGAAATTCCCCACCCGTTCTGGAATTTCTACATCGCGGTCGACGATATCGATGCCGCCCTGGCCCGGGTGACGGCGAACGGCGGCACCGTCGTGCAGCAGCCGATGGAAGTGCCCGGCGGCGTCTGGATCATCCAGGCCGTCGATCCGCAGGGCGCCTTCTTCTCGCTGGTCGGCCCGCGCGCGTAACGCGGCCCGATACAGCCGGACCCCGGGGAAGGGAGACCTCACGGCATGGCGAAGCTCGTCTTCGGAATGAACCTGTCCCTGGACGGCTATGTCGACCACGACGCCTTTGCGCCCGACCCCGTGCTGTTCCGCCACTTCATCGAGCAGGCGCGCGGCCTGACCGGCAGCATATACGGTCGCCGCCTGTACGAGATCATGCGCTATTGGGACGAAGACCATCCCGAATGGACACCGGACCTGCGCGACTTCGCGGCGGCATGGCGGTGCCAGCCGAAATGGGTCGTGTCGCGCTCGCTGACCGCGGTCGGGCCCAATGCCACCCTGATCGCGGATGATGTCGAGGCGGCGATCCGCGGGCTGAAGGCCCGGCTTCCCGGGGAGATCGAGGTCGGCGGGCCGGCGCTGGCGCAGAGCCTGGCCGGGCTTGGCCTGGTCGACGAATACTGGCTCTATCTCCACCCCGTCGTGCTGGGCCGGGGCAAGCCGTTCTTCGCAGGCCCCCTGCCGCGGCTCCGCCTCGTCGCCAGCGACCTGATCGGCCCGGACGCGGTCAAGCTGACCTACGTCCCGGCCTGATCGCGGCTCAGGCCTGTTTCGGCACGGCGCCCAGGGTGGCGCCGGCCGGCTTGCCGCCGAATTCCAGCGTGCCGTCGTCGAGCTTGCCGTAGCGCAGCGACAGGATGTCGAGCGCATAATTCTGGTAGAGTTTCCACGGCCGCTTGGAACCCTGGCGCGGGAAATCCTGCAGCGCCCGCTGGACATAGCCCGACGAGAAATCGATGAAGGGTTCCGCCGTCACCGTCGGGTCGTTCAGGCGCGGCACGCAATAGCGGAAGCCGTGGCGGTCCATGTGGTTCAGCAGGCGGCAGACCCGCTCCGCGGTCAGGTCCGCCTTCAAGGTCCAGGAGGCATTGGTATAGCCGAAGGCCGTGACCAGGTTGGGCAGGTCCGAATACATCATGCCGCGATAATTGTAGAGCGCGCTGTTGTCGATCGCCTTGCCGTCGACGCTGAGGCTCATGCCGCCCATGAACAGCAGTTTCAGCCCGGTGGCGGAGACGATGATATCCGCCTCGATCTCCTGCCCCGACTTCAGCCGGATGCCGGTTTCGGTGAAGGTCTCGATATGGTCGGTGACGACCGAGGCCGAACCCTTGCGCAGCGCCTTGAACAGGTCGCCGTCCGGCACCAGGCAGACGCGCTGGTCCCAGGGCTTGTAGGTCGGGGTGAAATGCTTCTCGACGTCGAAATTCGGCCCGACCTGACGCCTGATCAGGTCGATGATCTTCTGCTTCACCTTTTCCGGCCGGCTGCGCGAGAGCTGGAAGAACATCATGCCGAGGCCGACGTTCTTCCACCGGGTGATGCCATAGGCAAGCTGGGCCGGCAGCCATTTGCGCAGGTTGTTCGCCAGCTTGTCCTCGCCCGGGCGGGTGATGACATAGGTCGGCGAGCGCTGGAGCATGGTGACATGGCCCGCCGTCTTGGCCATTTCCGGCACCAGCGTCACCGCGGTCGCGCCCGAGCCAATGACCACCACCTTCTTGCCCGCATAGTCGAGGCCTTCCGGCCAGTGCTGCGGGTGGATGAAGGTGCCCTTGAAGGCGTCCCGCCCCGGGAAATCCGGGGTGAAGCCCGCTTCGTAATTATAATAGCCGCTGCAACTGTAGAGGAAGTTGCAGGTCAGGCGCACGGTCTCGCCGGTCGCGGTGCGTTCGGCCTCGACGGTCCAGGCGGCATCCTTGGTCGACCACGAGGCGGCCTTGACCTTGAGGCCGTAGCGGATGCGCTCGGCGATATGGTTGTCCTTGGCGACGCCGGTCATGTAGCGGAGGATCGACGGGCCGTCGGCGATCGCCTTGGCATCGGTCCAGGGCTTGAAGGAATAGCCGAGCGTATACATGTCGCTGTCCGAGCGGATGCCGGGGTAGCGGAACAGGTCCCAGGTCCCGCCCAGGCGCTCGCGGCTTTCGAGCAGGGCGAAACTCTTGCCCGGGCAATGGGCCTGGAGGTGATAGGCCGCCCCGATGCCGGACAGGCCGGCGCCCACGATCAGCACGTCCAGATGCTCGGTCGGCATTCTCTTCCCCATCCTGGCCCTGCGGTTTGCCTTAAAGGCGCGATCCGCCGTTATGTCGCGACGGCCTCGGCCATCGGGCCGGGCACGGCGCCACTATACGCACAATTTTGTCAGTTGAAATAGAATTTTGTCGGATGAGAAAGGTTTGGAACGGGGCCGGGGGCGCCCCCGATGGCCCCCGGCCCGTTCCGGGCGGTCAGGCGGCTTCGTAGAGGCGGCGTTCGACGATGCCCCGGCCCCTGAGGCCGTGAAGCGCCTTGGCCCCGGCCAGGACCAGGAGATCGGCCAGCGGCTCGATCGCGATGACGAGAAGATAGGCGCCGCCGAAACTGGCGACCGCGGTCAGGTTCTCCGCCCCGAAGCCCTGGCCGTAGAGGGCCCAGAAGGCGACCCAGGCGACGATCCCGGCCTGATAGGCGGTCGACAGCGCCAGAGCCTGCGTGTAGCGCAATTCGACATAGGGCGTCTCGGGCGCGATCACCTTGCGCGCCAGGGCGCCGAGGGCGAAGAGCGGCACCAGCAGGGTGGTGACGTTCATGCCGTATTGCGGCAGGTCGAAGGGCGCGAAGAACAGCCCCTGGATCAGGAGCCCGGCGGCCAAGCCGAGCGCCGCCGGAGCCGCGCCCAGGATCAGGAACAGGGTGGAACCGAGGATCAGGTGCACCTCGGAAACGCCCACCGGGTAATGCGGCAATAGCTCGAAGAACGAGAAGACGAGGGCGGTCGCCGCGACGGCACGCAGGCCGAGGGAGACGAAGCCGCGCTCGCGGGCGGCGTCATAGGCCAGCTTCAGCGTGTAACCGCCGGCACCCGCCGCGGTCGCATAGCTCAGCCAGATCTTTCCGCCCTCGACGAGGCCGGGTTCGATATGCATGTCCAATCTCCTTTGCCGTCTCACCCGACGGCGCGAGGTTGATATCTTGCCGGTGGCAGGTCTCCTGACTCGCGGGTCGCTGCGCCTTCCGCCTTCCCAGCCCGGCCGGTTTCCCGGCAAGGCCAGTGGCATGATGGAAGGACGCTCGCCGCTCACAGTCGCGGGGGCGGTCGGGGCTGGGGCCTAAGGGCCCTTCCCCATTCCCTTTTCATCCGGTCGGCGGGGGCCACCCGCCGGCCGGAAACCACAAGCGCGGACAGCAGGGGCCAAGCCGGCCCGCCTGTCAAGCGAGGAAGACGGCGGTTCAGGCGGCGGCGGTCGCCTTGCGGCGGGCGATCTCGGCGTCGCGCACCGGCGGCAGGCCGAACAGGCGGCCGTATTCGCGGGTGAATTGCTGCACGCTTTCATAGCCGACGGCAAAGGCGGCGCTGCCGGCGCTCTGCCCTTCCGCCTGCATCAGGCGGCGGGCCTCGATCAGGCGCAACTGCTTCTGGAATTGCAGCGGCGACAGCGAGGTGACGGCACGGAAATGCCGGTGGAACGAGGACGGGCTCATGCCCGCCACCTCGGCCAGATGTTCGACCGGCAGGCGCCGGGCGAAATCGGCGCGCAGCACGGCGACCGCCCGCGCCACCCGCTGCTGGTGCCCGTCCGCCCAGCCGAGCCGGCGGATCGCCGTGCCGTGGCGCCCGGCCAGCAGCCAATAATGCATTTCGCGCAGCAACTGCCCCTGAAGCACGGGCAGGGACGCCGGCCGGTCCAAGAGTTTCATCAGGCGCAGCGCCGCATCCGCCACTTCCGCATCGGTCGGCTCGACCCGGACCGGGGCGGCATCGGCGACCCGGGCGGCCCCCATCTCGGTCGCGAGATCGACGATCAGGGCGGGATCGAGCGCAAGGACCAGGGAGTAATAGGGCGCGACCGGGCTGGCCCGGGTGATCTGGCTGACCGTCGGGACATCGGCGGTGATCAGCAGGCTGTCCCCGGCGGCGAAGGCGAAACTCTCCGCCCCCATGGTGACCTGCTTGCCGCCCTGGACGACCATGCACACCAAAGGCCGCGAGATCGCATGCAGCAACCCGCTGGGCGCCGTGGCGCGGACGAGGCCGAGACCGGGAATGGGGGTCGCGGCAAGGCCCGAGGCATCGGCATGGGCATCGGCATAGCGGCGGACGGTATCGAGCAGCGTGGTCATGGTCGAAGCCTATGCCATCGCCCGCGCGCCCGCATCCCCCCTGGCAGGATCAGGCAAATCTTGTCGAGCTTCCGGCAACCGCGCGCACCGCCGCCCGCCGATAGTGATCCCGTCACGCGACAGAGGAGACCGACGCCATGACCAAGATCAGCCTCGTTACCGGCGCCAGCCGCGGCCTCGGCCGCAATACCGCGCTGCATATCGCCCGGCGCGGGGGCGACGTCATCGTCACCTATCAGAACAATGCCGAGGCGGCGGCGGTGGTGGTCGCGGAAATCGCCGCCCTCGGCCGCAAGGCCCTGGCCTTCCCGCTCGATGCCGGCGATATCGCCGGCTTTCCGGGCTTCGCCGACCGGCTGCGCGCAGGCCTGCGCGAGACCTGGGGCCGCGAGACTTTCGACCATCTGGTGAACAATGCCGGCCACGGCGACCTGACCCCGATCGGCACCACCACCGAGGCGCAGTTCGACCGTCTGGTGAACGTCCATTTCAAGGGCGTGTTCTTTCTCACCCAGGCCCTGCTGCCCCTGCTGGCCGATGGCGGGCGCATCGTCAACCTGTCGTCGGGCCTGACCCGGGTCTCGCTGGCCGGCTATGCCGTCTATGCCGCGGCCAAGGGCGCGGTCGAGGTCCTGACCCGCTATATGGCGAAGGAACTGGGCGGGCGCGGCATCGCCGTGAACGCCGTCGCCCCCGGCGCGATCGAGACCGATTTCGGCGGCGGCGCGGTGCGCGACAATCCGGAGATCAACCGGATCTTCGCCGAAATGACCGCCCTCGGCCGGGTCGGCCTGCCCGACGACATCGGCCCGATGATCGCCGCCCTGCTCGGCGAGGACAACCGCTGGGTCAATGCCCAGCGGATCGAGGTTTCCGGCGGCCAGGGACTCTGAGCCCCGGCCCCGGCCCCAGCCGCTCGACGGTCAGGACCAGGGTGAACAGGGCCATGGCGGGGAGATGGAACGGCCCCGCCACCATGGCCGCCAGCATCAGGGCCCAGCAGGTGCCGAGGCAAGCGGCGCCGGTCGCAAGCCCCAGGCGCAGCGCCCCGGCGCCCGCCCCCGGCCGGCAGCGGCACCGTTCGAGGCAGGCGCGCCGGGCCGGCGTCCCCTGCCAGCAAAGGGCCAGGACCAGCGCGGGCACCACGGCCCAGGTCCCGGCCGCGGCATGGAGGGCGAGGGCCGCCACGGTCAGGGGCACCCCCGCCGGCAGCCAGACCGCGAGATAGCCGGCGACGAAGGGCACCACGTCGCCGGGCCCCGCTGCCGGCCGCCCCAGCGGCACGGCCAGCAGCAGCGGCATCATCGCCAGCAGCATCACGCTCCACGACAGGGCAAGCCCCCCCGGCGGGTTCAGCAGCAGCAGCCATTCGAGGCGCTGCCAATCCCAGTCCAGCAGGACGCCGGCCCCCGGGCCGCACAGCCCGGGCAGGAACAGCCCGCGCTCGCCGAAGACCAGCAAGGTCCAGCCCGCCAGGCTGAGGCCGGACAGCAGCAGCACCGGCCGGCCCTTTTGAACCGCACACTCTTCGCGCGTCGGATCCATCGCGGCGTCTCACCCCGGTTCAGGTCTTAAGTCGCCCCAGTCTTGGCGTCGGGCCCGAGGGCCGGCCAAGGCCCCGTGCACGAACGGCGCCTGTCGGGCACGAGCGGCGCCAACCGGCGTAAACGCACCGCCGCAAGCCCTTGCGGCAGCGCAAAAGGGCCGGGCGGCGCCGGCCCCCGGCAAAGCCGCATTTCGTGCAGCCGCACCGCCGTTCATTCACGACAAGCGCCGTCCGGGCCCCGAAAACCGCACCGGTGAATCCGGCGTTGATGCTGCACCGCACCGCAACCGACCGTGGGACCCAAGGCGCAACCAAAGCGCAACGACGTCCCGACGCCGCGGGGAGGCGGTGCAACGATGATCCCAGGCCCCTTCAACTATCACCGGCCGGCATCCATCGCCGATGCGGTCAAACTTCTGGCCGATCTCGGCGACGACGCCCGTCCGCTCGCCGGGGGCCACAGCCTCATCCCCATGATGAAGCTGCGCATGGCGGTCCCGGAACACCTGATCGACCTCGGCGGCATCGCCGACCTGAAGGGTATCCGCCAGGCGGGCGACCGCATCGTCATCGGCGCCATGACCACCCAGCACGAAGTCATCGGCAGCGACCTGCTGACCCGCCAGGTGCCGATCCTGCGCGAGGCGGCGCTGCTGATCGCCGATCCCCAGGTGCGCTATTACGGCACCATCGGCGGCAATGTCGCCAACGGCGATCCGGGCAACGACATGCCGGCCCTGATGATGGCGCTCGACGCCCGCTATCACGTCGCCGGCCCCGAGGGCGAGCACCAGATCGCGGCCCGCGAATTCTATCACGGCGCCTATTTCACCGCGCTGGAGCCGGGCGAGGTGGTGACCGCGGTCTCCTTCGCGCCGCCGCCCGCCGGCCACGGCTATGCCTACGAGAAGCTGAAGCGGAAGATCGGCGACTATGCGACCGCCGCCGCCGCCGTGCTTCTGACCCGGGTGGGCGGGCGCATCGCCCGCTGCACCATCACCCTGACCAATGTCGGCGAAACGCCCCTGCTGGCCGAGGCGGCGGCGGCGGCCGTCACCGGCGGCGCCCTCGATCCCGCCAGCATCGACCGCGCGGTCGCGGCGGCGGAAGCCATCACCGATCCGGCGACCGACGGCCGCGGCCCCGCCGCCTATCGCACCAAGATGGCCGGGGTGATGGTGCGCCGCGCGCTCGCCCGCGCCGCCGGCCGCGCCCAGGGCTGACCTAGAGAGAACCAACGGGGAAGAAACATGGCCAAGGTTCACGTCCAGATGACGGTGAACGGCGACAAGGTGGAAGGCCTCGTCGAACCGCGCACCCTGCTGATCCATTTCATCCGCGAGCAGCTCAACCTGACCGGCGCGCATATCGGCTGCGACACCTCGCACTGCGGGGCCTGCACGGTCGATCTCGACGGCCGCTCGGTGAAGAGTTGCACCCGCTTCGCCATCCAGGCCAACGGCGGCAGCGTGACCACCGTCGAAGGCATGGCCAATGCGGACGGCACGCTGCACGCCCTGCAGGAAGGCTTCCGCATGATGCACGGGCTGCAATGCGGCTTCTGCACGCCGGGCATGATCATGCGCGCCCACCGCCTGCTGCAGGAAAACCCGGCCCCGACCGAGGCGGAGATCCGCTTCGGCATCGCCGGCAACCTGTGCCGCTGCACCGGCTACCAGAACATCGTGAAAGCCATCCAATACGCTGCCGCCAAGATCAACGGCACGCCCTTCACGGAGGCCGCAGAATGAACGACATGGCCGTCACCCGCGAACAGCGGGAGGAAAAGCTCCAGGGCATGGGCTGCAAGCGGAAGCGCGTCGAAGACATCCGCTTCACCCAGGGCCGGGGCAATTACGTCGACGACATCAAGCTGCCCGGCATGCTGTTCGGCGATTTCTACCGCTCGCCTTTCGCCCATGCGCGGATCAAGAAGCTCGACATCTCGAAGGCCAAGGCCCTGCCCGGGGTCCGCGCCGTGCTGACCGCGGCCGACCTGAAGCCCCTGAACCTGCACTACATGCCGACGCTCGCCGGCGACGTGCAGGCCGTGCTGGCCGACGAGAAGGTGCTGTTCCAGAACCAGGAAGTCGTCTTCATCGTCGCCGACGACCGCTATATCGCCGCCGACGCCGTCGAACTGATCGAGGCGGAATACGAGGAACTGCCGGTCCTGGTCGACCCCTGGGTGTCGATGGCGCCGGACGCCCCCCTGCTGCGCGAGGACATCAAGGACAAGACCGAGGGCGCCCACGGCCCGCGCAAGCACTACAACCATATCTTCGACTGGCAGATCGGCGACAAGGCGGAGACCGACGCCGTCTTCGCCAGCGCACCGGTGACGACCAAGGAAGTCTTCTACTACCACCGCACCCATCCGTCGCCGCTGGAGACCTGCCAGGCGCTGGCCTCGATGGACAAGATCAAGGGCGAACTCACGCTCTACGGCACCTTCCAGGCGCCCCACGTCATCCGCACCGTGGTCTCGCTGATCTCCGGCCTGCCGGAACACAAGATCCACGTCATCGCCCCCGACATCGGCGGCGGCTTCGGTAACAAGGTCGGGGCCTATGCCGGCTATGTCTGCGCCGTCGTCGCCTCGATCGTGCTCGGCAAGCCGGTGAAATGGGTCGAGGACCGGATGGAGAATCTCTCCACCACCTCGTTCGCCCGCGACTACCACATGACCACCGAACTGGCCTCGACCGAGGACGGCAGGCTGCTGGGCATGCGCTGCCATGTGCTGGCCGACCACGGCGCCTTCGACGCCTGCGCCGATCCCAGCAAATGGCCGGCCGGCTTCATGAACATCTGCACCGGCTCCTACGACATCCCGGTCGCCCATCTCGCGGTCGACGGCGTCTATACCAACAAGGCGTCGGGCGGCGTCGCCTATCGCTGCTCGTTCCGGGTGACCGAGGCGGTCTATGCCATCGAGCGGGCGATCGAGGTCCATGCCCAGAAGCTCGGCATGGACTCGGTCGATTTCCGGATGAAGAACTTCATCCGCCGCGAGCAATTCCCCTACAAGGCGGCGCTCGGCTGGGAATACGACTCGGGCGACTATCACCTCGCCATGGAAAAGGCGATCGCCGCGGTCGACTACCGCGGCCTCCGCGCCGAGCAGGCGGCCAAGCGCGAAGCCTTCAAGCGCGGCGAAACCCGTGAGGTCATGGGCATCGGCGTCTCCTTCTTCACCGAGATCGTGGGCGCCGGACCGTCGAAGAACTGCGACATCCTGGGCATCGCCATGTTCGACAGCTGCGAGATCCGCATCCATCCCACGGGCTCGGTGATCGCGCGCATGGGCACCAAGAGCCAGGGCCAGGGCCACGAGACCACCTACGCCCAGATCCTGGCGACCGAACTCGGCATCCCCGCCGACGACATCACCATCGAGGAAGGCAATACCGATACCGCGCCCTATGGTCTCGGCACCTACGGCTCGCGCTCGACGCCGACGGCGGGGGCGGCGACCGCGGTGGCGGCGCGCAAGGTCCGGGCCAAGGCCCAGATGATCGCCGCCCACCTCCTTGAGGTTCACCACGACGACGTCGAATGGGACATCGACGGTTTCGCGGTGAAAGGCCTGCCCGAGAAGCGGAAGTCGATGAAGGAAATCGCCTGGGCCGCCTATAACACCGGCATTCCCAACCTGGAGCCGGGG
Organism: Zavarzinia compransoris; assembly: GCF_003173055.1. Classification (NCBI taxonomy): domain Bacteria; kingdom Pseudomonadati; phylum Pseudomonadota; class Alphaproteobacteria; order Rhodospirillales; family Zavarziniaceae; genus Zavarzinia; species Zavarzinia compransoris. The sequence continues at coordinate 613,519 of NZ_QGLF01000003.1, read as the reverse complement.
CTGGAAGCGGTGAACTACTACGACCCGCCCAACCTGACCTATCCCTTCGGCGCCTATTTCTGCGTCATGGACATCAATGTCGACACCGGCGAGTTTAAGATCCGGCGCTTCTACGCGCTCGACGACTGCGGCACGCGCATCAACCCGATGATCATCGAGGGCCAGGTGCACGGCGGCCTGACCGAAGCCTTCGCCGTCGCCATGGGCCAGGAGATCCGTTACGACAAGTCGGGCAACGTGCTCGGCGCGTCCTTCATGGACTTCTTCGTGCCGACCGCGGTCGAGACCCCGCATTGGGAGACCGACTACACCGTCACGCCTTCGCCGCATCACCCGATCGGCGCCAAGGGCGTGGGCGAAAGCCCGCATGTCGGCGGCGTGCCCTGCTTCTCGAATGCGGTGAACGACGCCTTCGCCTTCCTCGGCGCCACCCATATCGACATGCCGCACGACTATTGGCGCAACTGGCAGGCGGCCGAAAACCTCGGCCTGCACAAGTGATGGCGGAACGCGACACGATCGCGCAGCGCCTCGCGGCGGCGGCCTATGTCGCCGACCGCGACCTGGCGACGGCGCTCTGGCTCATGGACCTGCTGGGCCGGCCCCTGCTGCTCGAAGGGGCAGCCGGGGTCGGCAAGACCGCGGTTGCGGGCGCGCTGGCCCGGGTCCATGACGCCCGCCTCATCCGCCTGCAATGCTACGAGGGGCTGGACCAGAACGCCGCCCTCTATGAGTGGAACTACCAGCGCCAGATCCTGGCCCTCAAGGCGCGGGAAGCCGCGGGCGGCGACCCGGACGCGATCGAAACCGCGATCTTTTCCGAGGCCTATCTGCTGGAACGGCCGCTGCTGGCCGCGATCCGCGATCCGGGGCCGGTCGTCCTGCTGATCGACGAGGTCGACAGGGCGGACGAGGAATTCGAGGCGTTCCTGCTGGAACTGCTGGCCGAATTCCAGGTCACCATCCCGGAACTGGGCACGATCACCGCCCGGGCCGTGCCGCGGGTGGTGCTGACCTCGAACGGCACCCGCGAATTGTCGGATGCGCTGCGCCGGCGCTGCCTCTACCATTATGTCGATTTTCCCGATATCGACCGCGAGGCGGCGATCCTGAAGACGCGGCTGCCCGGCATCGATGCGGCGCTGGCGCTTCAGGTCGCGCGCTTCGTCGCCGAGATCCGCAAGGAAGACCTGCGCAAGGTGCCCGGCGTCGCCGAGACGCTGGATTTCGCCGCCGCCCTGCTCGGCGTCGGCATCACCGAGATCCGCCAGGACGCGGGCGCGCTGCACGATCTTCTGTCCACCCTTCTGAAGACGCGGGAGGATCACGCCGGCATCGATGCCGCGGTGGTCGACCGCCTCGCCCATAAGGTCGCCTGAGATGGCGGCGGCGGGGGAATTGCTGCGCCGGCGGATGGCCGGCTTCGCGGCGGCGCTGCGCGAGCACGGCTTTGCCGTCGGCCTGCGGGAAAGCGCCGACGCCCTGGCCGTGATCGCCGCCGCCGGGCTGCGCGGGCGCCTGGTGCTGCGCGCCGGGCTGCGCGCCCTCTTCGCCTCGCGCCAGGCCGACTGGCGGCTGTTCGACGACCTGTTCGACGCCTATTGGCTGGGCCGCCACCTGCGCGCCGGCGTCCGCATCACCCCGCCCCTGCCGCAACGCCAGGGCTCGCGCAGCTTCGCCGCCGCAGAGGCCGGCGAGGACGGCGGCGACGGCCCGATCCTGCGCAGCGAGCGCCGGCCGGACGACGGCACCGGCGAGGGCGACGATGCCGCCCCCGGCCGCCACGAGCGCGGCGGCGCCGCGGCGAGCGAGCGCCTGGGCCGGACCGATTTCCGCCATGTCGCCGATCCCGCCGAACAGGAACGGCTGGCGGCGCTGGTCGCGCGCCTGGCCGCCCGCATGCGCGCCCGCCTGACCCGGCGCCAGGAGATCGCCCGCGGCGGCCCGCGCATCGACCTGCGCCGGACCTTGCACCGCAGTGTCGGCCGGGGCGGCGTGCCGGTCGACCTCGTCCGCCGCCGGCGCCGGCCGAAACCCCTGAAGCTCGTCGTGCTGCTCGACGCCTCGGGTTCCATGGGCCCCTATACCGCGGTCTTCGTCCGCTTCATCCACGGCGTGCTCAGCGGCTTCCGCCAGGCGGCGGCGTTCCTCTTCCACACCCGCCTCGCCGACATCACCGAGGCGCTGCAAGATCGCGAGCCCCAGCGCGCCCTGGACCGCCTGAGCCTGATCGCCGAAGGGGTCGGCGGCGGCACCCGGATCGGCGACTGCCTGGCCACCTTCAACCGCTGGCACGCGGCGCGTGCCCTCAATTCGCGCAGCGCCGTGATCATCGTCTCGGACGGTTACGACACCGGCGAAGCCCCGCGCCTCGGGCGCGAGATGGCGGCGCTCCGGCGCCGCTGCCGCCGCATCGCCTGGCTGAACCCGATGATGGGCTGGCGCGACTATGCCCCGGTCGCCGCGGGCATGCGGGCCGCCCTGCCCCATCTCGACCTTTTTGCGCCGGCCCACGACCTCGAGAGCCTCGAAGCCCTCGAACCCTATCTGGCACGGCTTTAGCGGGGGACGGCACGATGATCGAACCCGATCTCTTCGCCAAGGTCTACGACCTCCAGGAAGCGGAAACGCCCTTCGTCCTGGCGACGGTGGTGCGCACCGTCTCGGTCACCGCCGCCAAGGCCGGGGCCAAGGCGGTGATCCTGGCCGACGGCACGGTGGCGGCGGGCTGGATCGGCGGCGGCTGCGCCCGCGGCGCCACCCTGAAGGCGGCGCAGGACTCCCTGGCCGACGGCCAGCCCCGGCTGATTTCGGTCCAGCCCGACGACCAGATGGAGGAGCAGGGCCTGCTGAACGGCGAGACGCGCGATGGCGTGCGTTACGCCCACAACCATTGCCCGAGCCGAGGCACCATGGATATTTTCGTCGATCCCGTGCTGCCGCGGCCCGAACTGCTGGTCATGGGCACCTCGCCGGTCGCCCGCGTCCTGGTCGCGCTGGCCGGGGAATTCGGCTTTCGCGTGATGGCGGCAGCCCCCGCCGCGGCCCACGGCCAATTGTCCCTGGCCGACCGCCTGATCGACGGCTTCGTGCCGCCGCCGGCGAACGGGCTGCGCTACGTCGTGGTGGCGACGCAAGGGGCCGACGATTTCGCGGCGCTGAGTGCCGCGGTCGCCCTCGACGTGCCCTATATCGCCTTCGTCGGCTCGCGCCGCAAGGCCGAGAGCCTGCGCGGCGACCTGCTCGACGCCGGCGTGCCGGCCGCGCGCCTTGCCGCGCTCAAGGCCCCCGCCGGCTTCGACCTCGGCGCCGTCACCCCCGAAGAGATCGCTCTCTCGATCCTGGCCGAGGCGGTGGCGGTGCGGCGCCGCGGCATTGCTTCCCCCGCGCCCTGAAGACCCAGAAACCCAGAAACCCAGAAAACCCAAAAAACCCAGAGACAAGGCAGCAGAACCATGGAAATGACCGGTGCACAACGGATCAACGCGTCCCAGCAGGCCGTCTGGACCGCCTTGAACGATGTCGACGTCCTGAAGCAATGCATCCCGGGCTGCGAGCAGATCGCGCGCGTCAGCCCGACCGACCTCGAAGCCCTGGTCGTGCTCCGGGTCGGGCCGGTGAAGGCCAGCTTCAAGGGCGCCGTGAAACTGTCCGACATCGACCCCCCGAACGGTTACACCATCAAGGGCGAAGGCAACGGCGGCTCGTCGGGCCAGGCCAAGGGCGGGGCCCGGGTCTGGCTGACGCGGGACGGGCGCTATACCGTGCTCAACTATGATGTGAATGCCGAGGTTACGGGCAAGCTGGCCCAGCTGGGCGCCCGCCTGATCGATGCGACGGCGAAGAAGCTGGCGGACGATTTCTTCCAGAAGCTGGGCGATATCGTCGCCCCGCCGACGAACGAGATCCTGGCCGAGCGCGAGGCGCGGCAGTGGATCGTCATCCGCGTGATCAAGCGGGTGGTGCGGGCGATCCGGCGCCTGTTCGGCGGCGGCGGCGATGCCGCCGACCGGCCCGCGGGCTGACGGGAGGTCCCATGGACCGCACCGAGATCCTTGCCCAGGCCGGGCGCTGGGCCGATGCCGACGGCAGCGCCGCGCTCGCCACGGTGATCGAGACCTGGGGCTCGGCGCCGCGGGCGGCGGGCAGCCTGCTGGCGGTCAGCCGGCGGGGCGGTTTCGTCGGCTCGGTCTCGGGCGGCTGCGTCGAGCGGGCGGTGATCGAGGCGGCGCAGGAAGCGATCGACGACGGCCGCCACCGCGTCCTCAGCTTCGGCGTCGCCGATGCCGATGCCTGGGCGCTGGGCCTTGCCTGCGGCGGGCGCATCCGCGTCCTGGTCGAGCCGGTGGCGCGCACGCCCGACTTCACGGAATGGGAACAGGCGGTCGCCGCCGGCCGCCCCGCCGTGCGCGCGACCGACCTCGAGACCGGCAGCAACACCTTGCGTTACCCGGACGACGAGGCCGCCGCCGCCGTCCTGGCCGCCGACCAGGCACAACTGAGCGCGGACGGCCGCTTGTTCCTGAACCCGTTCAGCCCGCCGCTCCGCCTCGTCCTGGTCGGCGCGGTCCATATCGCCGAGCCGCTGGCGCGCATGGCCACGATCGCCGGCTATGCCGTCACCGTGGTCGAGGGGCGACGCGCCTTCGCCCGCGCCGAACTGTTTCCGGACGCGGCGCTCCGCGCCGGCTGGCCGGCGGAGATCCTGCCCGATCTCGGCCTCGACCAGCGCTCGGCGGTGATCACCCTGACCCACGACCCGAAGTTCGACGATGGCGCGCTGGCCGCCGCCCTGGCCACGCCGGCCTTCTATATCGGCGCCCTCGGCTCGAAGAAGACCCATGCCAAGCGCCTGGCCCGGCTGGCGGTCGCGGGTTTCGACACGGCGGCGCTGGCCCGGGTGCACGGGCCGGTCGGGCTCGACATCGGCGCCGGCACGCCGGGCCAGATCGCCGTCGCCATCCTGGCCGAGATGACCGCGGTCCTGCACGGGAGACTGTCATGAAATTCGGTGCCGTTCCCCTGGCCGAGGCGGCGGGCGCCATTCTGGCCCACAGCCAGGTGGTCGCGGGCAAGGCCTGGAAAAAGGGCCGCAGGCTCAGCGACGAGGATATTTCCCTGCTGGGCGCCGCCCGGCGCGAGACCGTGATCGTCGCCCGTCCCGAGACCGGCGACATCGGCGAGGACGAGGCCGCCCGCCGCTTGGCCGAGGCGCTGTGCGGCGCGGGCGCCGTGCTGACCGAAGCCTTCACCGGGCGCGCCAACCTTTATGCCCGCAGCGCCGGCCTCGCCCGCATCGACGTCGACCGCATCAATGCCGTCAACCGGATCGACGAGGCGATCACCGTCGCCACCCTGCCGGTGGACGAGATGGTGGAACCGCGCCAGATGCTGGCGACGGTGAAGATCATGCCCTTCGCCGTGCCGCGCGACCTGATCGAACGGGCGGTGGCCGCCCTCGGCAATGCGCCGGCCGTCGCCGTCGCCCCCTTTGCCCCGCTGTCGGCCGCGCTCATCGTCACCACCACGCCGACCACCAAGGACTCGGTGATCCAGAAGGCGATGGCGGCGACGGCGGCCCGGGTTGCCGGCCTCGGCGGGCGGATCGTGCTGCACCTGACCGTGCCCCATGAGGCCGGCGCCCTGACCGAGGCCCTGGCCCGGGCCGGGGCGGCGGGCCCGGACCTGATCCTGGTGATGGGCGCCAATGCGGTGATCGACCGCCGCGACCATATCCCGGCCGCGATCGAGGCGGCGGGCGGCCGGGTGGAACGCTTCGGCATGCCGGTCGATCCGGGCAACCTGCTGCTGACCGGAACCCTGTTCGGCCGGCCGGTGATCGGCGTGCCGGGCTGCGCCCGCAGCCTGAAGCTGAACGGTTTCGACCTCGTGCTGCGGCGCCTTTTCGCCGGCCTGGCCACCGACCGCGACACGATCGCCACCATGGGCGTCGGCGGCCTTTTGAAAGAGATCGAGATGCGGCCGCAGCCGCGCGACGGCGAGGGCTGCCCGGCGGCCCAGCCCGCCCGGGCGCCGCGCCTCGCCGCCCTGGTGCTGGCCGCCGGCCGCTCCACCCGCATGGCGGGGCCGAACAAGCTGCTGCTGCCGCTGGCCGGCAAGCCCCTGGTCCGCCACGCGGTCGAGGCGGCGGTCGCGGCCGACCTCGGGCCGGTCGTGGTCGTGACCGGCCATGAGGGCGAGGCGGTGCGCGCGGCGCTGGCCGGCTGCCCGGTGGAATTCCGCGACAACCCCGATTACGCCGAGGGCTTGTCCGCCTCGCTCCGGGTCGGGGTGGGCGCGCTCGACGATACGGTCGACGGCGCTTTCGTCCTGCTCGGCGATATGCCGCGGATTACGGCCGCGCATCTGCGCCGCCTGGCCGCCGCCTTCGCCCCCGGCGAAGGGCGCGAGATCGCCGTGCCCACGGTGCGGGGCCGCTGGGGCAATCCGCTGCTCTGGGCCCGGCGCTTCTTTCCCGCCATGGCGGCCCTCGACGGCGACCGCGGCGCCCGCCTGCTGGCGGCCGCCCAGGCGGACAGCATCGTCGAGATCGAAATGGCGGACGACGGCGTGCTGACCGACATCGATACCGGCGCCGCCTATGCCGAGGCCGGCGGTACGTAAGCGTTGCGTTCAACCTTGGCGCCCGGTGCCGGCGCCCGTCGAACCACAGGCAGCCAAGACTGAAGCAGGGAGGAAAAAATAATGCTCGGAAGACTAATGCTGATCGCCGCCACGCTGGCCGGCCCCATGATCGCCGCGGCGGAAGCGGCTGCCGCCGACCGCAGCCCCTGGATGGTGCGCGGCCGCGTCCTCGCCGTCCTGCCGGAAGAGGACCTCGACAGCATCAACCCGGTCCTCGGGCCGAATACCGATGTCTCGATCGACAATTCCGTCGTGCCGGAACTGGACATCACCTATTTCCTCACCCCCAACATCGCGGCCGAGCTGATCCTGGGCACCACGCCGCATGATGCCAAGGTGAAGAGCCCGGACGTCGATCTCGGCAGTGTCTGGCTGCTGCCGCCGACCCTGACCCTCCAGTATCATTTCGCGCCCGAGGGCAAGATCCGGCCTTACCTGGGGGTCGGGGTGAATTACACCATCTTCTACGGCAAGGACGAGCCGGGCGGCACCACGGTCGACTACGAGAACCGCTTCGGCTGGGCGTTGCAGGCCGGCGTCGACATTCCGATCGACGACCATTGGGCGCTGAACGTCGACGTGAAGCAGATCTTCCTGTCGACCGAGGTGACGGTGAACGGCGCGGTCAAGGCCGATGTCGACATCGATCCCCTGCTGGTCGGCGTCGGCGTCGGCTACCGCTTCTGATCCCCCGTTTCCTGCCGGAGCCCCCGATGCTCGTCCCCGCCGGCCCCGTGCCGCCGCTGACCGATCCCTTTCAGCGGCGGATCACCTATCTCCGGGTCTCGGTCACCGACCGCTGCGATTTCCGCTGCCTCTACTGCATGGCCGAGGAGATGGACTTCCTGCCGAAGGCGGAGGTCCTGGGGCTCGAGGAACTGGAACGCCTGTGCACCGCTTTCATTCGGCTGGGCGTGCGCAGGCTGCGCCTGACCGGGGGGGAACCCCTGGTCAGGCGCGACGTCATGACCCTGGTCGCCGCGCTCGGCCGCCAGGTCGCGGCCGACGCGCTCGACGAATTGACCCTGACCACCAACGGCAGCCAGTTGGCCCGCCATGCCGCGGCCCTGGCCGCCGCCGGCGTGCGCCGGGTGAACGTCAGCCTGGACAGCCTGGAGGCCGGGCGCTTCGCCCGCATCACCCGCCGGGGCCGGTTGGACAATGTGCTCGACGGCATCGCCGCGGCCCGGGCGGCGGGCATCGCGGTCAAGCTGAACGTGGTCGCGCTGCGCGGCCTGAACGACGACGAATTCATCCCCCTGGTCGAATGGGCGCACGGCCAGGGCCACGAGGTCACCTTCATCGAGACCATGCCCCTCGGCGATGTCGACGGCGACCGCACGGCGCATTACCTGCCCCTCGGCGAGGTCCGCGCCGCGCTCGCCCGGCGCTTCACCCTGATCGACAGCGCCCACCGCAGCGCCGGCCCCGCCCGCTATGTCCGCATCGCCGAGACCGGCGGCCGGGTCGGCTTCATCACCCCGCTCAGCGATCATTTCTGCGACAGCTGCAACCGGGTGCGGCTGACCTGCACCGGCCGGCTCTATCTCTGCCTCGGCCAGGAGGACAGCGTCGATTTCCTGCCCCTGCTGCGCGGCGGCGCCGACGATCCGGCGATCGAGGCCGCGATCCGGCGCGCCCTGGCGCACAAGCCCCGGGGCCATGACTTCGTCATCGACCGCGCGACGCCCCGCCCCGCCCTGGCCCGGCACATGAACGTGACCGGCGGATGAGGTCCGGAATGCCGCCTTGCCCCGGACCGGGTGATCTGACGGTTGACCCGGTCCCTGCCTGTGCCATCCTGGATCACAATAAGCCGCGCCGATCAGCACCCGGCGCGAAATCGAAGAAACCGACAGGAAACGCGGCATCACCGGGAGCCCCGGCCGCACGGTGACCCCGAAGCAACAAAAATCCTGGGAGGACGGACGTGCTCGCCCATAGCCCCTGGCTCGTCGGGCTGTCGATCATCATCGCCGCGCAGGGCAGCTATGTCGGCCTTCTCCTCGCGGACGAGGGGGATCGCGCCTTCGGCATGCGCCGGCGCTTCATCCTGGCAGCCTCGGCCTTCACCTTGGCGACCAGCATCTGGTCCATGCATTTCGTCGCCATGCTGGCCGCGCGCTTTCCCGTCATGGTCGGCTTCCGGGTCCTGCCCACCCTCGTCTCCCTGCTCATCTGCGTGCTGGTGGTGGGCGCCGGGGTGCTGATCGTCCATACCGAGCGGCCCAAGCTGCAACGTATCCTCTGCGGTGCCATCGCCATGGGGGCGGGCATCGCCGCCATGCATTACGTCGGCATGTCGGCGATCGACAGTTGCGAGCTGCACCATTCCGGCCTCTCCATCGTCGCCTCGGTCCTGATCGCGATCGCGGCCAGCAGCCTGACCCTGTGGCAGATGGAACGCTCGCGGCCGGCGGGCGTCGCCCACGGCCTGCCCGCGGTCCTGTTCGGGCTTGCCATCGCCGGCATGCATTACAGCGCCATGGCCGGCATGACCGCGGTGCCGATCGATCTCGCCCCGCCGTCCGATCCGGTGATGCCCCACGACACGATGGCGATCGTGGTCGCCGTCGTTTCCTTCGTCATTTCCGGCGGCTTCCTGCTCTCGCTGACGCCGGACCGGCGCCCGCCGCCGGCACCGGCCCTGGCCGCGCCGGCCTTGCCCGCCGCCGCCCCGGCCGAACGGCCGGCGCCCCGCGCGGGCATGCCGGCGTCGGGCCATGCCCCGACCGCCATGCCCCGGCCCCCCAGCTATCCGCGCCAGATCGAAGTGCAGAAGGACAACCGCCTGCACTGGCTGCCGGTCGCGAGCATCGCCTTCATCCGGGCCAACGGCCACTACACGCTGATCTCCGACGGCGAGCAGGAATTCTTCTGCCAAAGCGCGATCAGCGAAATCGAGGCCCAGCTGGACCCCGTCCTGTTCATGCGTGTGCACCGCAGCTACATCGTCTCGATCGGCCGGGTCGAAGCGGTGCGCCGGGCCGGCGACGGCGGCATCGCCGAAATCGGCGCGCCCTCGGCACAGAGCATCCCGGTCGCCCGCGGCCGCCTGTCGGCGGTGCGCAAGCGCCTCAGCGAATCCCACGGCTGAAGGGCGGCGGGGCCGCGAGAACGTCTTGACAGGCGTTCAATGATTGCGTGTATATTTTTAATAATCTCTCCCGATAGGCCGTTTCCGCCGGCCCCTTATCGTTCGCCGACGGCTGTCCTCCCCGCCACGCGCCCAGGTGTCGAAGACTGAGGGACGATCATGCAGATATCCACCATCCCGCCGGCACGGCGGCCGGCCGATCTCCAACCGCCCACCCTGCCGCCGCCGGCCATGCGGCATCTCAGGGTCTATGCCTTCGATCCCCAGGCCTCCACGCGCCTGGAATCGACCGCCTTCAGCCATGCCCTGATCAGCCTGCCGTGGGAGGATGGCATCCGGCCCGGGCCGGTGAACGAATATCTGGAAGTGATCGACTACGACCCGGTGACCGGCCTCTACTACGACCCGATCGATCTCAACGACCCCCATATCCTTGCCCAGCACGGGCTGGCGCCGTCGGAAGGCGACCCGCGCTTTCACCAGCAGATGGTCTTCGCCGTGGCCATGAAGACGATCAGGGCGTTCGAGCGGGCGCTGGGCCGCAAGGTCTTCTGGTCGCCCCGCTGGGACAAAGAGAAGCGGACCTATCTGCCGGTCGACAAGCTGCGCATCTATCCCCATGCGATGCGCGAACCCAATGCCTATTACAGCCCCGAGAAGAAGGCCCTGCTGTTCGGCTATTTCCGGGCGCCGAAGAACAGGAACGGCGGCAACCTGCCGGGCGGCTGGGTGTTCACCGCCCTGTCCCACGACATCATCGTCCATGAGACGACCCACGCCCTGCTCGACGGCCTGCACCGCCGCTATGCCGAGCCGACCAGCCCGGACAGCCTGGCCTTTCACGAAGCCTTCGCCGATATCGTCGCCCTCCTGCTGCATTTCACCCTGCCCGAGGCGGTGCGCGGCGAGATCGCCCACCGGGGCGGGCGTCTGGACGGGCCGTCCCTGCTGGGCGATCTCGCCCGGCAATTCGGCGAGGCCACCGGCCACTACCGGGCGCTGCGCTCGGGGATCGACGACAAGGGCCCGGACGGCGAGCCCGACCCGGGACGGCTCGACAGCCTGGACAAGCCGCACGACCGGGGTGCCATCCTCGTCGCCGCCGTCTTCGACGCCTTCGTCACCATCTACCAGCAGCGCACGGCCGATCTCCTGCGCCTCGCCGCCGTGCCGGCGGGCGGGGCGGCGCGGGACCTGCATCCGGATCTCGTCGCCCGGCTGACGGCGGAGGCGACCAAGGCCGCCGACCATGTCCTGCGCATGTGCATCCGCGCCCTCGACTACCTGCCGCCGGTCGACGTCACCTTCGGCGAATACCTGCGCGCGATCGTCACCGCCGACACCGACCTGATCCCGGAAGACCGGCTGAACTATCGCGTCGCCGTCATCGGCGCCTTCCGCCGCCGCGGCATTTTCCCGGACAATTGCATCTCGCTGGCGCCGGACAGCCTGCTGTGGGAAGCCCCGGACGAAAACATCGATGCCGCCGATCTTCTGCCCGCCACCTCCGCCGCCTATGCCGATTTCGTCTCCCCGGCCGGCGATGCGGATAAGAGCAAGGGGAAGGGCCTGCCGCAGCGCATCCGGGTGAATCTCGACCTCCTGCCGGCCTATCGGCGGACGCAGTCCTTCAGGCAGTCGGAGAAGAACCGGGAGGAAGTCTTCAAATGGATCTACCAGAGCGACGGCCATGATGCCGCGTGGGAGGCGACGCTGGGCGTCCATTTCAGCGTCAAGCCGGACCATTGGCGGAACACCATCCATATCAGTGCGGCCCTGACCAAGAAATACGGCTGGCCGGCCCCGGCGGTCGAGGTCCATTCGGTCAGGACGGCGCGGCGGGCCGGCCCCGACGGCCAGGACCTGCGCCAATTGGTGATCACCGTCACGCAGCGGCGGCGCGGCTTCCTCGATGCGGCGGTGCAGGCGGAGCAGGAGGATGATCCCGGCGGCGAGAAGCCCGGCGATTTCATTTTCCGCGGCGGCGCCACGCTGATCGTCGACCTCCGGGACGGCCGCATCCGCTATGCGATCCGCAAGAGGATCGACGACGACGCCCGCCTGATGCGACAGCGGGCGTTCCTCGACGCATCGGGCAGGATGTCCCTCGGCTTCACCTACAAGAGCGGCGACGGCCGGCACGGCGAGCCTTTCGCCGTCGCCCACCGGGGGTGCTGACCATGCCGGGGGGAACCACGGGCGCCTCTGCGGTCGGCGCCGTCACCATCCGCATGTACCGGGGCATTCTCGGCGATTGCTTCCTCCTGACCTATGCCGCCGGGGGCAGCGACCGCCGGATCCTGATCGACTGCGGCGTGCTGCAGGCCGTTACCGGGGCCAAGGACCGGATCGTCGCCATCGTCGAGGATATCCGGCGGACCACCGGCGGCATCATCGACCTTCTGGTCCTGACCCACGAACATGCCGATCACATTTCGGGCATCGCCCATGCCTGGCCCTGTTTCTGCGACCAGCTGACCATCCGCGAGCTTTGGCTGGCCTGGACCGAGAACGTGCACGACGACCAGGCCAAGACATTGGGGGTGCAGCTTGCACAGGGCAAGGAGGCCCTGAAACTGGTCCAGCAGTTCGGCATGATGGGCGCGGCCGACACTCCCGCCCTGCGCACGGTGATCGAACTCGGCCGCTTCATCACCGTCATCGACGACGAACCGCCTGCCGGCCCCCCGTCCCGCCCCCGGCCGCGCACCGGCAACGCGATCATGGAGGCAATGAAGGCGAAGGTCGGCGCCCCCGCGACCCGCTATCTCGAACCCGGACAGGTGGTCCGGGCGGCTTCGGGCGGGATCAAGGCCCATGTCCTCGGCCCGCCGCGCACCACGCACCGCCTGAAAAACGATGCGCCGCGCAAAGGCGCCGGGCGGGAAGTCTATCTGACCTCGCTGGACGAAACCCTGGCGGTCGCCAGCGCCGCCAAGGCCCGGCTCCTGGCCAGGGCGGCCGACCTGGGCGCCGCCCCGGCCACCGCCGCGGGCGGCGATGCCGTCGCCGACCCGCCGCCCTTCGGCCGGCGCCACGGCCGCGCCCCGGGGGTTCGGGCCGATCATATCGAGAAGACCTACAACAGGACCGTCGCCGACTTCGACCGGCGCATCGACGACGAGTGGCTCGGCGCGGCGGAATCCCTGGCGCTGAAGATGGATTCGGACGTCAACAACACCAGTCTCGTGCTCGCCTTCGAACTGTCGGACGGCCAGATCCTGCTCTTTCCCGGCGATGCCCAGGTCGGCAACTGGCTGTCCTGGGGCGACCAGACCTATCCGGCGGCGGCGACCGCGGAGATACCCTTTCCCGCGACCGTCAACGATATCCTGGGCCGGGTCACCTTCTACAAGGTCGGCCACCATTGCAGTCACAATGCCACCCTCAGCGCCCTCGGCCTCGAACTCATGACCGACCCCCGGCTCGTCGCCGCCATCCCCGTCGTCGAGGAGATCGCGAAAGGCAAGGGCAAGAACTGGAACATGCCCTATCCCCACCTCTACCAGCGGCTGCGGGAAAAGACGCGGGACAGGGTGGTGCGCGGCGACGGCGACCGGCAGGCCGAAGCCGCGGCCTTCGCCGCGGTCGGCGATCCCGGCGCCGCCCGCTATCAGAGCACCGAACTGTGGGTCGAGATCACCGTCACCGCCGCGACCGCCTGAAACCCGGCCTCAAGCGGGGCTGGCCATCACTTCCGCCGCCGCGCGCTCGCCCGCTTCGAGGGCCCCGTCCAGATAGCCGATCCAGCGCGTGGCGGTTTCGGTGCCGGACCAGTGGATACGGCCGCAGGGCAGGCGCAGGGCGGGCCCGCAGGTGGTCAGGGTGCCGGGCGCGGTGAAGCCGGCATAGCCGCCCAGGCTCCACGGCTCGGCGATCCAATCCTTGTCGACATAGCCGATCGGCGTCGCCGCTTCGGGCCCGAAATAGCGTTGCAGCGCTTTGACGGCGGCGGCACGGCGCAGGTCCATGGGCGCGCCCGACAGGGCCCGGCTGTGGCCGCCGTCGAAGAAGCCGACCAGAAAGCCATGGGGGCTGCCGGGCGGCGTCGCATCCATGACCGGGCCGAAGGGCCCGCGGTCGCTGACCACTTCGCCCGACCACCCCCGCGCCCGCCAGAACGGCCGCTCGTAGGCCACCAGCGCCTTGATCACCGAGCCCATGGGCATGCGGCTGTGCAACTGCTGGCGCAGCGGCGGCAGGGCCGCCCCGAAATCGATGCGCGCGGCCAGCGCCGGGGCCAGGGCGACGATCACGCGGCCGGCACGGATCTCGCCGCCGGCATGGCGCACCGTCACCCCGGTCTCGGACGGTTCGACGGCATGGACCGGGGCTTGCAGCACCAGCGCCCCCGGCGGCAGCCGGTCGGCCAGCCGGGCCGCGAGCTGGAAGGCGCCGCCGCGGATCTTCAGCTTCTGCGCGCCGTCGCCCTGGACTTCGGCCTGGACCTCCAGGCTGCCGGCCCCCGCGATGGTGGTCAGCGCGGCCAGCAGCGAGATTTCATGGGCCTCGCAGGTGAAGATGGCCCGGGTCATGATATCCAGCACGCGGCGCCCGTCCCGCGTGAACAGCGTGCGGCGCAGCCATTGGTCCAGGGTCATCCGGTCCAGATCGGCCGCCCCGGCCGCCAGCCAGGGCGCCGCCGGGTCGATCGTCGCCGCCGCCCGGTTCAGGCCGCGAACCGCCCGGCCGGCATCGAGGGCGGCGAGCAGGGACATCCGCGGCACGGTGCCCCGATAGCGGCGCAAGCGGCCGCCGATATCGAGCAGGCGCAGCCCTTCGGCATATTGCGGGTAAAGCTCGAGGCCGAGTTCGGCGCAAAGCGCGAGCACCCGGTGCTGGGTCGGGCCGACCCACTGGCCGCCCAGGTCGACCGGCTCGCCGCATAATTCCCCACCCATGGTGCGGCCGCCCACCCGGTCGCGCGCTTCGAGCACGCAGATGCTGCGCCCGCCCTCGCTCAGCCGTCCCGCCGCGCGCAGGCCCGCCAGCCCGGCGCCGATGATGCAGACATCGACCTGTGCCGGCGCGGTCATGCTACGATCCCCCGGAAAGGCGTGCCGGCCTGCCCTGGTTTGCCCGTCATCCCGATGCTCTCCCATTTTTCATATACGCGTATACGATAATACACATGAATCCTCCCGACGCCAGACCCCGCGGGCGCCCGCGCCAGGCCGCGACCGACGAGCACGACATGCGCCAGCGCATCGTCGCCGCCGCGCGCACGCTTTTCCTGCGGGACGGGGTGGAAGCGGTCTCCATGCGCAACCTCGCCGGCGAGGTCGGCTGCTCGCCGATGTGGCTCTACCGCTACTTCGACAACAAGCAGGAGATCCTGTGGCAGGTCTGGGACCTGTTCTTCCGCGAACTCTTCGACCGGCTGGAGCGGATCGAGGCCACCTCGCCCCGGGCCCGGCTGGAACAGGCGGCGCTCGCCTATCTGGACTATTGGACGGCGCATCCCGACCGCTTCCTGATCGTCTTCCTGCAGAAGGATCTGGTCCCCGGGGGGACCCGGCGCTATCTGGAGGCTTCCGATATCGTCGGGCGCTTCGGCCTTTTCATGCATCTGGTCGCGGACGCGCAGGCCGGGGCCGAGCTTGGCGGGCCGGATGCCGCCGAGGTCGCCCAGGGGCTGGTCTGCCTGTTGCAGGGGCTGGCGCTGAATTTCATCACCATCCCCGAATTCCCCTGGCACGATCCCGCCAGCCTGGGCCGGCTGACCGTGCAGAGCTATCTCTCGGGCCTGCCGCCGTCCCCAGACCGCCCGCCGCCTTCCGGGGATTGATCCGGGCCCCGGCCGGGCGGCCGGAACCCCGGGGCGTTTAAGTGATTTTAAGATGTCGGCCGGCACTCTGGGCGCGGGTCCGCCGGTGGACCCTTCCCGCTCCGATCGCGCCATGGCCTTACTTCCGTTCCGCACCCGCGCGCCGCTCTACTGGCGGTCCCTCGTCTTCGTGGCGCTCGCCTGCCTGTCGCTCGTCGGGCTCGAGGGCTTCCGCCAGTGGACGGCGCGGGAAAACCGGATCGAGGCGATCTACCGCGAGACGGCCAATCTCGCCGGCTCGCTGTCGCAGCAGGCGACGAATTCGCTCCAGATCACCGATGCCGTGCTGCGCGACATCGCCGACCGCTATGGCGACGGCAGCGCGCTCGACGACGACGCCCGCCAGCGGCTGCGGGCCGCCATGGTCGGCCGCACCGCCAGCTTTCCCCTGCTCCAGGGGCTGTTCATCATGGACGAGCACGGCGATCCGGTGGTCACCTCGGTTCCCGATCCGCAGCCGCGCTTCAACTACAGCGACCGCGCCTATTTCGACTATCACCGGGGCCATGCCGAAATCAGCCTGCATATCGGCGAGGCGGTCCTGAGCAAGACCTCGGGCAATTGGATCATCACCGTCACCCGGCGCCTGAACAAGCCGGACGGCAGTTTCAACGGCGTCGTCCTCGCCTCGATCTCGCTCGACTTCTTCAAGCGCTTCTACGACGGCTTCGACGTCGGCGAGCGGGGCGTGATCACCCTGGTCCGGGGCGACGGCCGGATCCTGATGCGCAAGCCCTTCGAGGAAGCGACGCTGGGCAAAAGCATGCTGAACGGCCCGGTATTCCGGGACCTGCTGCCCCGGGGCCCGACCGGCAATGCCGAAACCGTGTCCAGCATCGACGGCATCCGCCGCTTCCTGTCCTTTCGCCGGGTCGAGGATTTCCCCCTGGTGATCATCGTCGCCCTTTCGACCGACGAAGCCCTGGCCTCCTGGCGCGCGGCGACCTGGCAGGGCATGGGCACCGCCATCGCCCTGTCGCTGTTCCTCGCCTATCTCGGCCTCGCCATGGCCCGGCAGGCGCGCCAGCGCGACCGGGCGGAACAGGCGGTCACCGCCAGCGAAGCCAGCTACCGCCTGCTGGCCGAGAATGCCTCGGACCTCGTGCTGAAGCTCGACGCGGACGGCCAGCCGACCTATGCCTCCCCGTCCTGCGCCGATATTCTCGGCTACGAGCCCGGCCCCTTCGTGACCCTGCCCTATGGCGGGCTGGTCCATCCCGACGACCTGCCCCGGCTGCTCGCGATCATGAAGGCCGTGGCCAAGAACGGGCACGGCAGCGCCACGACAAGGGTCAGGCACCGCAAGGGCCATTACATCTGGCTGGAGACCTCGCTCCGCTATATCCCGGCCGAGCGCGGCTTCATCGCCGCCGCCCGCGACGTCTCGGAACGCCGCGCCGTCGAGGACCGGCTGGCCGCCACCAGCCGCGCCCTCGACGAGCGCCGGCACCGGATCGATCTCATCGGGCGCATGGCCCAGCGCCTGCCCTGCTGCCGCGACATCCGGGAATTCTCGGTCACGGTCGAATGTTTCGTGCCCCAGATCCTGCCCGGGGTGGCCGGGGCCTTCTACCTCTTCACCGCCGGGAAGGGCCACCTGGACCGGCTGGCCGCCTGGGGCGATACCGCCGCCCTGATGCCCGCCGGCTTCGAGGCCGAGGATTGCTGGGCGCTGCGCCGCGGCCAGGGCCATATCGTCGGCACGGACGGCGCGGAACTCGTCTGTTCACACCACGGCAGCCAGCCCCGCCCCTATGCCTGCCTGCCGCTGGTCGCGCAGGAGAAGACCGCCGGCCTGCTCTATCTCCAGACGGCGGTCGATCCCGCCGACCGCGACATGAACATGCTGGTCGAGACCATTTCCCTCGCCCTCGTCAACCTGCAACTGCGGGAAGACCTGCGCGAGCAATCGATCCGCGACGCATTGACCGGCCTGTTCAATCGCCGCTACCTCGAAGAAGCGATCGAGCTCGAGATCGCCCGCGCCGGCCGCGACAACACCCCGCTCTCGGTCCTGATGATCGACGCCGACCATTTCAAGCGGCTGAACGACAGTTTCGGCCACGAGGCCGGCGACCACGTCCTGGCCGAGATCGGCCGGCTGCTGGCCGCGCAGTTCAGGGCAGGCGATATCGCCTGCCGTTACGGCGGCGAGGAATTCACCGTGATCCTGCCCGGCGCCGGCCAGGCCGATGCCCGGCGCCGGGCGGAACAGCTGCGCGCCGCCGTCGCCGGCCACGCCTTCGTCCACCAGGACCGGGATATCGGCCAGGTCACGCTCTCGATCGGCGTCGCGACCTTGCCCGAGGACGGCGACACGGCGGACGCCCTGCTCACCAGCGGCGACAAGGCGCTCTATGCGGCCAAGCAGGCCGGGCGCAACCGGGTGGTGGCAAGGGTCGCCGCCGCCGCCTGACGCCGCACTCAGCAAACGGCCCGGCCGCCCGAGATGTCGTAGACCGCGCCCGTGCTGAAACTGCAGTCCGCCGAGGCCAGCCAGGCGGTCAGGGCCGCCACTTCCGACGGCTCGCCCACCCGCTTCAGCGGGATCTTGCTGCGGAAGAAGTCGACGCTTTCGGGCGACATCTGCTTCAGGATATCGGTCGCGATCTGGCCGGGGGCGATCGCATTGGCGAGAATGCCGGTCTCGGCCAATTCGCGGCCGAGGCAGCGGACCATGGCGATGATGCCCGCCTTCGAGGCCGAATAGGCCGCCATATAGGGATTGCCCTCCTTGCCCGCGATCGAGGCGATGCAGACGATGCGGCCATAGCCCTTCGCCTTCATCGCCGGAATCGCGGCCCGGGTCGCCAGGAAACTGCCGGTCAGGTTGATGTCGACGATGCGCCGCCAGTCGGCGAGGGTGTAATCCTCCAGGGCCCCGGTCGGCCCAGTGATGCCGGCGGCATTCACCAGGATATCGAGGGCGCCGAAGGCCGCGACGGCCTCCGCCATGGCGGCGCTCACCGCCTCTTCATCGGTGATGTCGACGATCCGGCGCAGGCGCCCGGGCGCCTCCGCGCCCTGCCGCACGTCCCAGACCGCGACCCGCGCGCCCGATTGTTCCAGCCGCTCGACGATGGCGGCGCCGATGCCGCCCGCACCGCCGGTGACGATGGCGAAGCGGCCGGCGAGATCGATCCTGTTCATGCAACGAAACTCCCGCGCCCGCGCCCGCCGCAAGCGGGCGCGGGCGCACAAGGTCAGGTGGACAATTTGCACTCGGCGTTCGGGGCGGGCATGGCCTGGTCGGCCGGCACGGTCATGGTGATGACCGGCTTCAGCACCCCTTCATGTTCCTTCACCACGCCGAAGTAATTGGGCACCACCAGCTGGTGGTCTTCCTTCCGCATCAGTTGCTGGCCGAACAGCGTGTCGAACGTGGCCCCTTCCATCGCGGCGGCGACATCGGCCGGCTTCACGCTGCCCGCCGTCTTCACCGCCTGGAAGATCACCTGCATGCCGACATAGGTCTCGCCCTCGAAATTGGTCGGCGCGGTGCCGGGGTATTTCGCGGCCCAGCGGGCGACGAAATCCCTGTTGGCCGGGGTATCGAGGGTG
This sequence comes from Zavarzinia compransoris, assembly GCF_003173055.1. Lineage (NCBI taxonomy): Bacteria > Pseudomonadati > Pseudomonadota > Alphaproteobacteria > Rhodospirillales > Zavarziniaceae > Zavarzinia > Zavarzinia compransoris. Next base: position 594,389 of record NZ_QGLF01000003.1, on the reverse strand, counting down.
GAACTGTAGTTGATCACGCCCCAGACGCCCTTGGCGACCTCGCCCAGCGTCTTCACCGTATTGTCGGTGGCGAAGGAAACGCCGGCGGTGAAGACCTTGTCGAACAGGCCGAACTGTTTCGCCTGGGTGGCGAAATTCACCGCGTCGCGCCCGGCCAGCGCCACCCACAGGCCCTTCGCCCCGGATTCCGCGATCTTCTGGATATAGGGCGCGAAATCATTGTTGCCCAGGCTGGCGTAACCTTCAGCGACCACGGTGCGGCCGTTGGCGGCGGCGGCCTTGGCAAAGCTCGCCCCGGAATTCCGGCCCCAGGCGGTGTCGGAGCCCATGATCGCCCAGTCTTTCTCCTCGCGCGTGGCCAGCCAGGGGGTGACCACATTGGCGTCGGCCGAATCCGGGTGGTTCACCCGGAACAGGCGGCGGTTGCAGGACTTGCCGGTAATGTCGTCGGCCTTGGAGATCGTCGCGACATAGAGCGCGTCCCAGCGTTCCAGCATGGGCGCGATCGCCAGCACCTCGCCCGAGGCGATCGAGGCCGCCATGATGTTGAAGCCGGAAAGCGCCAGTTTCTCCGCCTGCTGGCGCGCCATCTCGGCCTTCGCCTGGGTATCGAGGAAGCGGACCTCGACCGGGCGGCCGTCGATGCCGCCTGCCGCATTGGCTTCGTCGACGGCGATGGTGACGGCGCGGCGCGCCTGTTCGCCGAGGTCGCCGTAGGGACCGGTCAGCGCGGTCGGGATGCCGATGCGCAGCGGATCGGCGGCGCGGGCGAAGCGCGGGCCGGCGGCGGCCAGCAGGGCGGCCCCGGCCGAGCCCGCCAGCAGGGTGCGGCGATTGAGATGCATGATGTTTCCTCCCGTTGCTTGTGTCATTCGTCAGACCGCGACGTGCTTCTTCAGGCTTTCCATGGACAGGCCGGCCAGTTGCCCGGCCTCCACCACCGCCCCCTTGGAGAGGACGTAGTAACGTTCCGCGACCTTGCGGACGAGGCCGAAGTTCTGCTCGATCAGCAGGATCGAGGTGCCGGCGTCGGCCAGTTTCACCAGGTTGTCGCCCAGTTCGTCGACGACCACCGGGGCGAGGCCCTCGCTCGGCTCGTCGAGGATCAGGAGGTCGGGATTGGCCATCAGGGCGCGGCCGATCGCCAGCATCTGCTGCTGGCCGCCGCTCATGGCCGTGCCCGGCGTCTCCGCCCGTTCCCGCAGGATGGGAAAGAGGCCGAACACCGCCTCGACGGTCCAGGGCCCCTTGCGGTTGGGGGCGGCGCCCAGGTGCAGGTTCTCGCGCACGGTCAGGCCGGGCACGATGCGCCGGCCCTGCGGCACCACCGAAAGCCCGGCGCGGGCCGCGCTGAAGGTGCGGATGGTGCCCACCCGCTTGCCGCCGAAGGCGACATGGCCCTTCTTCAAGGCGGCAAGGCCGAGACAGGTGTTCACCACCGTGGTCTTGCCGACGCCGTTCCGGCCAAGGATCGCCACCCGTTCCCCCCGGCTGACGGCGAGCGAAACATCGTGCAGCACCCGGGCGCGGCCATAGGCGGCATCGACGCCGTCGAGTTCAAGCAGGCTCATGCGACCGCACTCCCCAGATAGGCCCGGATCACGTCCGGATTGGCGCGCACCTCGTCGGGCGTGCCCTCGGTCAGGATCCGGCCGAGATGCAGCACGGTGATGCGGCTGCAGATCGAGAAGATCACCTCCATGTCGTGTTCGACGAGGAGAACGGTCAGGTTCCAGCGCTGCGCCAGGTCGCGCAGCAGGTGGGCCAGCGCCAGGCTTTCCCCCATGGTCAGGCCGGCCGCCGGCTCGTCGAGGAGGAGGACCTTCGGATGGCCGACCAGCGAGAGGGCGATATCGACCCGGCGCTGGTCGCCGTAGGAGATGTCGGCCGCGCGCCGCCCGGCATGGGGCAGGAGGTGCATCTCGCGCAGCACGTCTTCCGTATTGTCGTTCTCGGCGTTGCGCGCGGCCAGCGCCACCTGCTGGCGCACCGTGAGATCGGGGAAGATATTGGTCTTCTGGAACGAGCGGGCGAGGCCGGCGCGGCGCCGGGCCCTTTCGCTGATCCCGGAAATATCCCGCCCCTCGATCACGACCCGGCCCATCGGGTTGGCGCCCCGGCCGCACAGCACATCCATGCAGGTGGACTTGCCGGCGCCGTTCGAGCCGATCAGGCCGCGGATTTCCCCGGGCCGGAGCGCGATCGAGACATTGTCGAGCGCGGTGAAGCCGCCGTAGCGCCGGGTCAGGCCGCTGGCTTCGAGACTATAGGCGTCAGCCATGGCGACCTCCGAAGATACGACGGGCAAGGGTGCCCAGCGCCCCGCCGATGCCGGACGGCAGGGCGACGGTGACGACGATCAGGGCGATGCCGATGAAGGCCGGCCAATGGTCGGTGATGCTGCCCGCCGCATCGCGCACGAAGAAATAGAGCATGGCCCCCAGCGCCGGCCCCCAGACGGTGCGGGCACCGCCGATGATGGCCATGACCAGGGCTTCGCCCGAATGGGTCCAATGCACGGAATCGGGTGTGACGAAGCCGTTGTAGGCGGCGAACAGCACCCCGCCCAGGGCGGCGATCCCGGCCGAGATCGCATAGACCACGGCGCGCGGCACCATAGTTTCGTAACCGATGAAGCGCGCCCGTTCCTCGTTGCCCTGGATCGCCAGGGTCAGCGTGCCGAAATGCGACCGCCCCAGCAGCCAGAGGCCGAGCAGCACCAGCATGAGGATGCCCCAGCAGATCAGAAACATGCTGTCGGCACGCTGGAACACGGCGACCGGAATGCCGAAGACCGCATCCGGCAGGGCAACCGCGATACCGTCCTCGCCGTTGGCCAGCGAGCGCCAGCGCATGACCAGTTCGAACCCGGCCTGCGCCACCGCCAGCGTCAGCATCGAGAAGGCGACGCCGGCAACGCGCAGCATCACGAAGCCGATCAGGAAGGCGAAGACGGTGGGGACGACGACGGCGGCGATCACCGCCACCTCGACCGAGACCAGCCGGTGTTCGAGGGCCAGGGCCAGCAGATAGGCGGCACCGCCGTAGAACAGCGCATGGCCGAAGCTGACCAGCCCGTTCTGCCGGATCAGGAAGCCGACGGCGGTCGCCAGGATGGCGACGATCGTGCCCTGGGTCAGCAGCGTCGCCAGCAGGGGCGAGCCGGCGACGGCGGGCAGCAGGGCGCCGGCCAGGGCAACGGCGGCAAGGCCGGCCGGGAAGCCCCAGGCGCGGGGCAGGCGAAGGGCCTGTGCGGGCATGATGTCCGTTCTCTCGCTCATCAGTGGGCGCTCCTCACGATGCCGTTGGGGCGCCAGATCAGCACCGCGACCATCAGCATCAAGGGGATCATGGAGGCGACATTGGGGGTGTAGACGACGCCGAGGTTGTGCAGCTGGCCGATCACCAGGGCGGCGATGAAGGCCCCGCCGAAGGAGCCGAGCCCGCCGGTGACGACGACGATGAAACTCTCGATCAGGATCGAGGCGCCCATCGACGGCGACAGCGCGATCAGCGGCGCCGCGATGACGCCCGACAGCCCGGCCAGCCCGGTTCCGACCGCGACCACCAGCATGGACAGGCGCTCGGTGTCGACGCCCTGCATGGCGGTGGTCACCGGGTCGACGCTGGACGCGCGGACGTAGAGCCCCGCCCGGGTGAAGCGCAGCCAGGCGCTGAGACCGCCCGCGACCAGGACCGCGGCGACGATCACGGCAAGGCGATAGACCGGGAAGGTGACGTCGCCGATGGCGATCGAACCGGACAGCAGCTCGGGCATCGGGAAGCTGATCAGGTCCTTGCCCCAGATCGCGCGCACCACGTCCTCCAGCACCAGGAGAATGCCGAAGGTGACGAGTACGGTCACGATCGGGTCTTCCTTCTGCAGGGTGCGGAAGACCATGCGGTCGAGAACGACGCCGAGCGCGGCGAGGGCCAGCGCCGCGACCGGCAGCGCCACCCAGAAGCCGAAGGCGACGGCGGCGGCATAGCCGACATAGGCGCCGAGCATATAGAGCGCGCCATGGGCGAAATTCACCACCCGGCGCAGGCCGAAGATCATGACGAGGCCGACCGACATGACATAGAGCATGCCGCCGTGGACGAGGCCGTTCAGGATGTGAACAAGCATGTGCCGCCTCCGCCGGGATTGGGGGTGAGGGCTCGGGTCATGGGTGGTCCTCCCTGGTGATGGATCAGACGGCGCGCAGTCGCCGTTCTTGTTGCTGTTGCGGCACGCATCCCGCCGCATGGCGGGCGGCGCGCCAGGCGAAGACGATGGCGGGCCCGAGGGTGGTGCCCGGCCCCGGATAGGTCCCGGCCATGATCGAAGCCATGTCGTTGCCGCAGGCATAGAGCCCGGGAATGACCTCGCCGGCACCGTTCAGCACGCGGGCGTCCTCGTCGGTCGAGAGCCCGGTGGAACAGGCGATTTCGGCCGGAAAGACTTCGACGGCGCAGAAGGGGCCGGTCTCGAGCGGGGCCAGGCAGGGATTGGGGCCATGGCCGGCATCGCCGTTGAACCGCGACAATTCGCTTTCGCCCTTGCCGAAATCCTCGTCCCGGCCGGTCCGGGCGAAGCCGTTGTGGCGCGCCACCGTCGCGGCCAGGACGGCTGGGTCGAGGCCGAGGCGGCGGGCCAGCGCCTCGAGCGTCGGCGCCAGGGTCAGATAGCCGCTGTCGGCAAAGGGCTGCAGGTCGCGCGTGCCGGGATGGACCGGGCCGATGCCGTAGCGCCGCACGAACCCGGCGGTGCAGACGAGGAAGGCCGGGATCGACCTGGTCGCATACATGGCTTCGACGAAATCATGGTAGGAAGCGCCCTCGTCGACGAAGCGCCGGCCCTCGCGGTTCACCGCGATCAGGCCCGGCTTCGCCCGGTCAAGGGACAGATGGGGAAACAGCCCCTGGGTGCCGTCCCGGCGCGGCACTTTCGAGACCGGGGTCCAGAAGGCGCCGCTGCCATGTTCGCCCGGCGCGACGCGGGCGCCGAGCCCCTGGCCCAGGCGGATGCCGTCGCCCGTGTCCGGCGCCGCGGCCAGCGAGAGCGGCGTCACCGGCTGCGGCATGAAGGCGTTTCGCAGTTGCTGGTCATGGGCATAGCCGCCGGTGGCCAGCACCACGCCGCGCCGCGCCCGGATGCGCAGCCGGCCCGTTGCGGTCTCGATCACCGCCCCCTCGACGCCGCGCGGGCCCTGGATCAGTTCGACGATGCCCGCCCCGAACAGGATCGGCACGTCCTGCCGCTTCAGGCTGTAGAACAGGCGCGCCACCAGGGCATTGCCCATCACCACCCTGGTACCCCGGCTGTAACGCAGGCGATCCTTCAGGTAGCGGGCGAAGAGCTTGCCGGCATGGATGAAATTGGCCACGGACTTGAAGCGGCCGAGGAGGCGGGGAATATCGTCCTTGCCCACCATCATGCCGCCGAAGACCATGAATTCGCGGATCGGCGGGCGCACCCGCTCGAAATCCGGGCCGAGCAGGCGGCCGTCGAACATGCGGGCGACGATGGCCCGCCCGGCAACCGCGGCGCCCGGCCGGTTGGACTGGTAGTCCGGGTGCTTGCCGCAGGGCACGAACTGCACCTCGGTGCGCCGCATCAGGTCGTCGATGACCTCGGGCCCGCTGGCCAGATAGGCTTCGCGCAGGCGCCGGTTGGGAGCCTCGGGGCCGCCGGTCAGGGCATCCATGTAACGTTCCGCGTCAGCCGCGCTGTCGGTCCAGCCGGCGGCGAGGCTCTGACGGTTGCCGGGGATCCACAGGGTCCCGGCGGAGGTGGCGGCGGTGCCGCCCACCTGTTCGCTCTTTTCCGCGATCACCACGTCGAGGCCTTCGAGGCTGGCGACCAGGGCCGCCGCCATGCCGCCGGGGCCGGCGCCGGCGACCAGAAGATCGGTCTCGCGGTCGAATGTCGGCTGGGTCATGCTCGTTCTCCGTCAGGCCCGGCGCGCCAGGGACGCGGCCAGGGTTGCCGCCGCCGTCTCGCCCGCGATCAGGCCGAAGACGGCGGCCTTGGACAGGCCGCCGGAATAGCCGGCCTTGCTGCCGCCTTCGAGGCCGCCGGTGCAAGATCCGGCGGCGAACAGGCCGGGGATCGGTTGCCCCGCGCCATCCAGCACCCGGGCCGCGGCATCGATGGCGATGCCGCCCATGGTGTAGGTGACGCCGGCAGCGATCGGCACGGCATGGAAGGGCGCCTTCAGGATGGGCCAGGGCTTGTAGCGCGCGGCGCTTCGCCCCTGGGCTTCGGGCTGGCCGGCGGCGATGGCCGCATTGTAGTCGGCCAGGGTCTGCGCCAGCGCCGCCGCCGGCAGGCCGGTCGCCGCGGCCAGATCGGGGACCGTCGCCGCCGTGGTCAGGCGCCCGCCCGCCTGCAGCAGATAGGGATTGGCGGGCAGCAGCCAGTCGGTACCCGGCCCCTGCCAGATCGCCGCGTCGAAAATGATCCAGGCACCGGCGGGATCGGGCAGGCGGGCGATTTCATTGGTGATATAGACGCCGCCCAGCCCCTCGTCGCAGAAGCGGCGGCCGAGGCCATCGACCACCAAGCCGGCGGTGGCCAGCGAATCCAGCACCGGATAGGGCCAGAAGCGCTGGTCGGTCAGCGCCTCGCGGTATTGGATATGGCCATAGAAGCGATCCATGCCCCGGAGCGCCGCCCCCGCTGCCTCGGCCATGCGCAGGCCCGCCCCCCGGCCGCTGCCGGCGTTCCGCATCAGCAGTTTTTCCGGGGCCGGCGAGATGAAGCGGCGCATCAGTTCCATATCCGCCTGGAAGCCGCCGTCGGCCAGCACCACGGCACGGGCCGGGATCTCGGCCCTTACCCCGCCGATGGTGGCGATGACGCCGGCGACCGCCCCCTCGCGCAGGATCAGTTCCCCGGCCGCGGCCCCCCGGTGCAATTGCCCGCCGAGGCGGGCCAGGCGCTCGCCCAGGGTGCGCAGCATGACGTCGCCCGCCCGGCCCTGCCAATGCAGCCCGGTCTGGCGCACGCCCGGCGGGGCCAGGGAATTGCGGCGCAACCCGTCCGGCCCCGCCTTGATGAAGCGGATGCCCTGGCGGCGCAGCCAGTCGAGGGTGCGGCGGGCATTCCGGGTCAGCGCGGCGGCGAGGGCCGGATCGGTTTCGCCATGGGTCGCCCGGTGCAGATTGTCCAGCACCCAGGCGGGATCGCCCGCCATGTCGTCCATGGCGATATGGAACAGGCCGCCGGTATAGCGGCTGTTGCAGAGATAGGCGTCCTCGGCGCCGGCCTCCAGCACGGTGACGGCAAGCCCGTCCTCCGCCGCGCGGATGGCGGCGGCAAGGCCGGCCAGCCCGGCCCCGACGACGACGAGATCCTGATGGTCGCTCATCGCCCGGCCCTCACTTCGGCATCAGGGTGTCGGCGATGATGCGCAGCACCTCGACATAGGAGGCGAGCAGCCCGCCGAGGACGAGACTGGCGACGGCGCCGCCCGCGACCACCAGCGGCGGCCAGCCCGCCAGCGCCAGCAGCACCGAGGCCGCCAGCGGCACCAGGCCGAGGACGGCGGCCAGCACCATCCCCCTGGCGACCAGGAAGGTTACGATCGGATAGGTCGGAATACGGTAGTCTTGCCCGGACACGTCACGCTCCCCTTTGTCATCCGGGGGTCGGAAACCGGCAATCCGATCCCGTCGACACCGCGCGAGCGCGCATCGCGGCAACGGGCTGCGGGACAGTCCCCGGACGTTTTCCGACCCCTGGGGGTGACGGCCAGGCCGGCCCCCGCTTTACTTGGACCCGGCGCCTTGTCTGGCACCGTTATTTGCTCAGTATGCTGTTATTCTGCATACTGTCAATATTCCAATGTGAACCTAGCGCGGGTTTGCGGCCGCATGGCGGGCGGCCAGGCGGCCCGAGGTGAAGGCCCAGGCCAGGTGATGGCCATGGCCTTCGAGCAGCAGCCCGCCCTGCCCGACCGACCCCACGGCATAGAGGCCGGGCACCACCGTGCCGTCGACCTTGGTGACCTGGTGGTGGCGGTTCACGGTCAGGCCGCCGTCGGTCAGGATGATCCAGCTTTTCACCGGGCCGAGGCCATAGAACGGCCCCCTGGCCAGGGCCGGCCGGCCCGTCCCCGGGGTTTCGGCGTTGTAATCCCTGACGGTGCGCTCCAGCGCTTCGGCGGGCACGCCCATCGAGCGGGCGAGTTCGCCGATGGTCGCCGCCTTGTGGTAAAGGTCGGGCCGGGTGCGGCGGTAGTCGTCGAGATAGGCATAGGCCACCCCCGGCGCGGTCGAGATGAAATAGGGCCACTTGCGGAATTTCTGCGCCACCTCGTCGTCGAAGACGATGAAGCCCTGCTTGTCCGGCTGCGGGCCGAAGGCATAGGTCGGCTTGTCCAATTCGTCGGTGAAACGCTCGCCGCGCTTGTTCACCAGGATCGAGCCTTCCTTGAACATGCTGGGCTCGGGGCTGAGATAGGTGGTGACGAAGGACAGGATGAAGGGCCGCAGCAGCCAGGACGGCAGAAGTTCCAGCGCCATGCGCATGGCCTTGGTGAACCAGGGCCAGGGCGGCAGGCTGAGCAGCAGGCTCGGCTTTGCCGGCGGCATGAAGCGAAGGTTCGGGCCATAGACCACCTGGCCGAATTTGACCGCCGCCCCCAGTTCCTCGCCGAAGCGGTGGCCGTCGCCGACATTGGTGGTGTTGACACCATCGACATCCGCCACCGCCGGGTTGAACCGGCCTTTCCATTCGCCGCTGGACGAATAGTCGCCGGTCGCCAGGATCACCGCCTTCCGGGCGCGCAGTTCCACCGCCCGGCCGCCGACCGCCGCCTCCACCCCGACGACTTTCCCGCCGTCGAGGATCAGGCGGGTGACCGTGGCGCGCACGCGGGCATCGACCCCGACACGCTTCGCCTCCCGCGCCAGGAACCAGATATAGGCGCGGGAATTGGGCAGGATATTGTGCATGCGCGGCTGGCGATGCGGCGGCTCCGGCATGGGGCCGTAGAAGGTAACCCCCAGCGACATCAGCCAGTCGACGCTTTCGGTCACATTGTCGACCAGGATGCGGCGCAGTTCCAGATTGTCGCCGGCTTCGAGATCGCCCAGGAATTTGCGGGCCATGGCCCCCATATCCTCGAAATGGGCATCCGCGCTGTCGGTGACGCCGGCCCGCTTCTGGTGCCAGGTGCCGCTGGCGGTGATCGAGCCGATGGAAAGCCCGGTCGAACCGCGCAATTCCTCGTGCTTTTCGAGCAGGATCACCTTGGCCCCGGCCTGGCGGGCAAAGATCGCCGCGGTCAGGCCCGAACCGCCCCCGCCGACGACGATGATATCGGTTTCTTCACGGATCATCTGGCGTTCCCCCTATTCCGCATCCGGCTGGCGGCCAGGGGCCGCGTCGATGAAGGCCGGCAGGGCAGCGCAGGCCGCCTCCGCCGCGAGAAGCCGGGGATAGGGTGAAAGATCGAGGCCGAAACGCCGGGCATTGGCCAGTTGCGGCACCAGGCAGAGATCGGCGAGGCCGGGGCTGGCCCCGAAGCAGAAGGGGCCGTCTTCCGTCGCGATCAGGGCTTCGCAGGCGGCAAGCCCGTTGCCGATCACCCAGCGCGGCCAGGCCTCGACTGCCGCTTCCGCCATGCCTTCGGCGGCGAGACGGTTCAGGACCTTCAGATTCTGCACCGGATGGGTATCGCAGGCGATCACTTGCGCGAAGGCGCGCACCCGCGCCCGGCGGAAGGCATCGCCGCGCGGCAGCAGGGCCGGAACCGGCACGGTTTCATCCAGCCATTCGACGATGGCCAGCGACTGGGTGAGCACGCCTCCCGGGGCCTCGAGCGCCGGCACCAGCCCCTGGGGATTGAGGGCGAGGAAGTCAGGCGCCCGCTGTTCGCCCTTGCGCAGGTGGTGGAAGACATGGTCCACCGCGATGCCCTTGAGGTTCAGGGCAATCCGCACGCGCCAGGACGCACCACTCCGGTAATAACCGTGAAGTTTCATCGTCCGCCCAGGGCCGTGCCGTGGCACCGCCCCCTCCCTTGTCCGACCTTTTGACGGGGTCCGGTCATTCTGTTCGTTCCTTATTGTCTCTATACGTTATATCAACTCATTGCCATATATTTTTTCAGGTCCCGGGCGCCGTCAGGTCGATGCCGGCTTCAAGCGAAATGCGCCTTGCCGCCCCGCCCGCCTTGAAGCCGCCGTCGACGGCGATATCCTCGCCGGTGATGAAGCCCGCCTCGTCGGACAGCAGGAACAGCACGGTGTTCGCCACTTCCTCCATCCGGCCGTAGCGGCCAAGCGGGGTGGCGCGGCGCCAGGGTTCGAGATGGGCGCCGCCATTGTTCAGCGCGGTGACGATGATGCCGGGCGAAACCGCATTCACCCGGATGCCCCAATCGACGAATTCCATCGCCGCCGAGCGGGTGAGCCCCAGGATGCCGGCCTTGGTGGTCGAATAGGCGGGATCATTGTGCCCGGTATAGGCTGCGACCGAGGCGATGTTCACCACCGCCCCGCCGCCGGCAGCGCGCATGTGGGGGGCGACCGCCCGGATGCCGAGGAAGGCCCCGCTGAGGTTGACCGCAAGCACCTGGGTCCAGGCCGCGAGCGTGGTGCCCATGGTACCCGTGCGATTGACGACGCCGGCATTGTTGACGAGGCCGTGCAGCCCGCCGCCCCAGGCCGCCACGGCGGCGGCAGCGGCGTCCCAGGCCGATTCGTCCGTCACGTCGAGGGGGAAGAAGCGGGCGCGGCCGCCGGCCGCGACGATATCCGCCGCCGTTTCGGTGCCTTCCTTTTCCAGCCGGTCGCAGATCGCGACCAGGGCGCCTTCCGCCGCGAAACGGCGGGCTTCCGCCTCGCCCAGCCCCCTTGCCCCGCCGGTCACCAGGATCACCTTGTCCTTCAGCCGTGCCATTGCCTGCCTCCCGTTTCTTTTCTCTGCCGGTCCCGTAACGCACGGGTGGTTGGATGCGTCGGTCGCTTCGGCTATGCTGCCGGGGCGATCATTCAGTATTCTGTCGATATGGCCGGCGCCGCCTGCGGAGTTCCAACACCATGTCCCTCGCCGACCTTTATGCCCGTCCCGGCCACCTGATCCGCCGGGCGCATCAGATTTCCTGGGCCCTGTTCCTCGACGAATGCGCCGCTTTCGGCATCACCCCGGTGCAATATTCGGCCCTGGTCGCCATCGGCGAGCGGCCGGGGGTGGATGCCACCCGGCTTTCCGCCATGATCGCCTTCGACCGCTCGACCATCGGCAATGTGATCGAGCGGCTGGAAACCCGCGGCCTCGTCGCCCGCCGCCCCAGTGCCGAGGACAAGCGCCAGAAGCTGCTGTATCTGACCGCCACGGGCGAACAATTGGTCGGCGACGTCGAAGATCCGGTGACCCGGGTCCAGGACCGGCTGCTCGCGCCCCTGTCGGAGAAGGAGCGCAAGACCTTCGTCGCCCTGCTGCAGAAGCTGACGACCGAGAACAACGAAGTGACCAGCGCGCCGCTGCGCATCGACGACAGGCCCTGAGCCTCAGGCCGCCGGCGGGCCGATGGTGACGGCGAGCGGCGACAGGCCGTCGATCGTCACCACGATCGCATCGCCCGCCACCACCGGGCCGACGCCGGCCGGCGTGCCGGTATAGATCAGATCCCCCGGCTCCAGCCGGTAGAGGCCGGAGAGGAAGGCGACGATATCCGCCACCGGCCAGATCAGGTCAGCGAGATCGGCCTTCTGCTTGACGACCCCGTTCACCGTCAGCTCGATCGCGCCCCGGTCGGCCGCGCCTAGTGTTGCCACCGGATGGATCAGGCCGAGAGGCGACGAGGCTTCGACATTCTTGCCCGTGTCCCAGGGCCGGCCTTCGCTGCGGGCCTGGAGTTGCAGGTCGCGCCGGGTCATGTCGAGGCCGGTCGCATAGCCGAAGACATGGCCGAGCGCTGCCGCTGCCGGAATGTCCCGCCCGCTCCTGCCGATGGCGACGACCAGTTCCGCCTCGTAGTGGAAATTGGCGGTCTTCTGCGGATAGGGCACGAGGGCGCCGTCCGGCACCACGGTCTCGGCCCATTTGGTGAAGAAGAAGGGCGGCTCCCGGTCCGGGTCGCGGCCCATCTCGCGGGCATGTTCGGCATAGTTCCGGCCGACGCAGAAGACCCGGCGCACGGGGAAATCGGCACCGTCCACGGTCTTCGCAAAAGTCGGGGCGGGAATGGGCGGCAGCGGGCTCACGCGCAATGCTCCTTGAAGAGGTTCAGCTTTTCCTGGGACGTGCGGTCGGAATAGGCGAAGAGGACGAGGTCCCGCCCGGCGCGCAGGCGCAATTCCTTCCAGGACGGCACGACGAAGACCATGCGCTCCTGCAATGTCACGGTCCGGCCGGCGATTTCCGCCTCGCCGTCGCCCTCGACGACGACGAAGATCGTGCCGTCGGTGGAGCGCCGGGGCCGGGTCTCGAAACCAGCGGGCAGCAGGCGGACATGGGCGGAAATCGTCGCCATGATCGCGCCGCCATCGGCCGGGTTCAGGAATTCCAGCGCATGGCCGAAATGCGGGTCCGGCAGGCCCGATTGCGCCAGCGCATCCAGGCTGGGCCGCCAGTCGGCGTAAGGGTAGTGGAACAGCGGCTGATGCGCCGGGCGCCGATCCGCCGCCGTGCCCTTCACCGGGCGGAGGTTGCGGCCGTAGCGGGCGCCGGTATCGCCAGGCGGCACCGTTTCGGGATGGGCCGAGGCGCCGAGCTTTTCCGCAAAGCCGGCGTCGAAGGCGCGCACGGTCGGGATGTCCAGCCCGTCGAGCCAGATCATCGGCCGCCCGGTGTGATTGCCATGGTCGTGCCATTGGCCGCCCGGCGTCAGCACCAGGTCGAAGGGATGCATGATCGCCTTCTCGCCATCGACGGCGGTGAAAGCCCCCTCCCCTTCGAGGACGAAGCGAAGCGCGCTCTGGGCATGGCGGTGGCAGGGTGCGACTTCGCCCGGCAGGATCAATTGCAGCCCGGCGTAAAGGCTGGTGGTAATGCCGGATGTGCCGGGCAGGCCGGGGTTTTCCAGGATCAGCACCCGGCGCTCTGCCTGTTCGGCGCTGATCAGGTCGCCGGCGCGCAGCAGATAATCGCGCATCGGCCCATAGTCCCAGGCCCAGGGCAGCGCGCCCGACGCGGGTTCCGGCGGCACCAGGGCCGAAAGCACGGTCCAGAGCGGATAGAGGCTGTGCGGCTTCAGCTCGTCATAGAGATGGTCGAGCTGGCGGGATTGGTCGTTGGCAAGGGCCTCAGCCATGGGCCACCTTCCCGGCCGGGGCGGCCAGCGGCATCGGATCGGCGGCGACCGCCGCCTGGGTCAGGGGATCGCCGCCATAGATCCAGGCCAGCGTGTCGTACCAGTCGGCCGGGCTTTTCGCCCGCATGACCAGATTGCGCAATTCGGCGTGGACGCCCGACGGGTGATAGATGTGCTTGCCGATCTCGCGCGATTGCAACTGCACCCGTGCCGTGCGCAGCACCCGGCGGTCGCGATAGGTTGCGAGCGCTGCCGCCGGATCGTCGCGCCCGGTGCTCAGCGCATGGGACAGGCAGACCGCATCTTCCATCGCCATGCAGGCGCCCTGGGCGAAATATTGCATCATCGGGTGGGCGGCATCGCCGAGCAGGGCGACCCGGCCATCGACCCAATTGCCCACCGGCTCGCGGTCGCACAGCACCCAGGCCTTCCAATTGGTGCCGTGGCGGATGATCTGCCGGGCCTTGTCATGGACGTGCTCGAATTCGGCCAGCACCGTCTCGGTCGCGACGGGGACACCGGCGACAGGCGCCGGCGCGTCGTTGTGGGAGGTTACGACGAGGTTGAAATTCTTCCAGTCTGACAGCGGGTAATGGACGATATGGCAATGCGGCCCGGCCCAGAGGGTGGCCGCATTCCAGCGCAGGTCTTCCGGCATCTGTTCGGTCGGGATGACCGAGCGATAGGTGGTATGGCCCGAGACCCGGGGCTGGCCGTCGCCCACCACCCGGGCGCGGATCTTCGACCACAGCCCGTCGGCGCCGATCAGCACCGAGCCGGTGACCCGGGCGCCGCTGGCCAGCAGGGCGGTGACGCTGCCGCCGTCCTGGTCGTAATCCACCACTTCGCTGTTCACGCTGAGGCGGATGTTCGGGTGGTTCTGGCAGGCGCGCAGGAAGACGCCATGCATGTCGCCCCGGTGGATCACCGCGTAAGGATTGCCGAAACGCTTGCGGAACGGCTCGTCCAGCGGGATGCCGGCGATTTCCTCGGCCGTCAGGGCATCCATCAGGCGCAGGCGGTCGACGAAGACCGCCATGGCGCGGGCCTGCACCCCGATCCCGAGGAAGTCGAAGGCGTGAAAGGCATTGGGGCCCAGCTGGATGCCGGCGCCGATCTCGCCAAGGGCCGGCGCCTTTTCCAGCACATGGACCCGAAAGCCCCCGCCCGCCAGCCCGAGGGCCGCCGCCAGCCCGCCGATGCCGCCCCCCGCAATCAAGACTTCCCGATCGCCCATGACGCTTCCTTCCACTGTTTTCCCCGCCGGGCCTTGCGCCCGTTATTTGCTCAGTATTCTTATAATAAGTATACTGTCAATATCCCGGCAGCAAAAAAAGACCCGCCGGGTGCAGGGCACCGGCGGGCCGAGGCTGGCAGGGGAGAGATCCTGCCGAGGGCTCAGGGAAGGATCAGAAGAAGGCCTGGATGCCGGTCTGCGCCCGGCCGAGGATCAGGGCGTGGACATCGTGGGTGCCTTCATAGGTATTCACGGTTTCGAGGTTCTGGGCATGGCGCATCACGTGGTAACCGATCTGGATACCATTGCCGCCGTGCATGTCGCGGGCCACGCGGGCGATATCCAGCGCCTTGCCGCAATTGTTGCGCTTGACGAGGGAGACCATCTCCGGCGCCAGTTGCCCCTCGTCGAACAGCCGCCCGACGCGGAGCGAGGCTTGCAGCCCGAGGGCGATCTCGGTCTGCATGTCGGCGAATTTCTTCTGGAACAATTGGGTGCCGGCCAGCGGCTTGCCGAATTGCGTCCGGTCGAGGCCGTATTGCACGCTGCGCAGCCAGCAATCCTCGGCCGCGCCGAGCGCGCCCCAGGAAATGCCGTAACGCGCCCGGTTCAGGCAGCCGAAAGGCCCCTTCAGGCCGGCGACATTGGGCAGCAGGGCATCTTCGCCCACCTCGACCCCGTCCATCACGATCTCGCCGGTGATCGAGGCGCGGAGCGACAGCTTGCCGCCGATCTTCGGCGCCGACAGGCCCGTCATGCCCTTCTCGAGGACGAAGCCCCGGATCTCGCCGCCATGAGCCTCCGATTTCGCCCAGACGACGAAGACATCGGCGATGGGTGCATTGGAAATCCACATCTTGGACCCGGTCAGGCGATAGCCACCCGCGATCTTCTGCGCCCTGGTCTTCATCGAGCCGGGGTCGGAGCCGGCATCGGGCTCGGTCAGGCCGAAACAGCCGATCAGCCGGCCGGAGGCGAGGCCCGGCAGATACTTGCGGCGCTGTTCCTCCGAGCCATAGGCATAGATCGGATAGATCACGAGGGAGGCCTGCACGCTCATCATCGAGCGGTAACCGGAATCGACCCGCTCCACCTCCCGCGCGACCAGGCCATAGGCGACATAGGACGCGCCGGCGCCGCCATATTCTTCCGGCAGGGTAACGCCGAGCAGCCCGGCATCGCCCATCAGGGGGAAGAGGCCGGGATCGGTCACTTCATCCAGATAGGCCTGTTCGACGCGGGGCAGCAATTCCGCCTGGGCGAAGGCCCGGGCGGTATCGCGGATCATCCGCTCGTCCTCGGTCAGCTGGTCGTCGAGCAGGAAGGGGTCCTGCCAGACGAAGGGGGCATAGGCCGCTTTGGTGCTCATCGAATATCTCCCTGAAGTCTTGTCGGTCATGCCCCGAGGAAGGCGTGGACCCGGCGTTCCGTATCCTTGCTGCGCATCAGGCGGCCGATGCCGCTGATCTCGGCGGCGACACCCGCCTGGCTGATGGTCGCGGCAATGCGCACGCAATTCTTCGAGGCGCGCAGGGCTTCGGGCGACAGCCCGGCGATACGGGCCGCGATGGCATCGGCGCCCGCCTCGAAATCCGCCTGCGGAAAGACCCATTGGGCAAGGCCGATCCGCTCCGCCTCTTCGCCGGGGATCAGGTCGCCGGTCAGGATCACCCGCGCGGCAACGCCGGGGCCGCAAAGCTCGGTCAGGCGCTGGGTGCCGCCGGCGCCGGGCAGCAAGCCCACCTTCGCCTCGGGCAGGCCCAGCTTCGCCCGGTCCGAGACGACGCGGAGATCGCAGGCCAGCGCCAGTTCCAGCCCGCCGCCCAGGGCATGCCCGGTAATCTCGGCCACCGTCACCACCGGCAGGGAGGCGAGATGGTCATAGACCGCGTGGAAGCGCCGGACCGTGGTCACCATGGCCGCCGCCCCCGCCGCATCCTGCAACCGGCCGGCGACGAGGCGAAGGTCGGCCCCGGCGCAGAACACCCGCTGGTCGCTGCGGATGCGGAGCACCGCCAGGTCGTCGCGCACTTCGACGGCGCTCAAGGCCTGGTCGAGATCGGCCAGGAAATCGTCGTCCACCGCATTCACCGGCGCCCGCGACAGGGTGAGTGTCGCCACCGCTCCCTCGAAGGCCAGCTTCATGTAGGAATCGCGCATGGTCAGAGCCTTTCGATCACCAGGGCAATGCCCTGGCCGACGCCGATGCAGAGGGAGACGACGGCATAGCGCCCTTGGCTGCGCTGCAATTGCCGCGCCGCCGTCAGGGCCAGCCGGGCACCGGAAGCCCCCAGCGGATGGCCGATGGCAATAGCGCCGCCATTGGGGTTGACCCGCGCATCGTCGAAGCCGAGGTCCAGCAGTTTCAGGCAGCCGAGCACCTGCACCGCGAAAGCCTCGTTGATCTCGATCAGGTCCATGTCGGCCAGGGTCAGGCCGGCCCGGTCCAGCGCCTTCGGGATGGCATAGGCGGGCCCCACCCCCATGATCCGGGGGGCGACGCCGGCAACGGCGGCCGAGACCAGCCGGGCCATGGGCGCCTTGCCCAGGCGTTCCCCGGCCGCGGCACTGCCGATCAGCAGGGCAGCCGCGCCGTCGTTGATGCCGGAGGCATTGCCGGCGGTGACGACCCCGCCGGCGCGCAAGGGCTTCAAGCCCGACAGCGCGGCGGCATCCGATTGCGGGCGGGGATGTTCGTCCGCCGCCACCGTCTTCACCGTGCCCTTCGGCCCGGGCAGGGAAACGGGGATGATCTCGCCCTCGTAGAAGCCTTCGGCCAGCGCCCGGGCATAATTCGCCTGGGACCGGGCGGCGAAGCCGTCGCCCGCCTCCCGCGACAGGCCGAGGTCGGCGGCGACATTTTCCGCCGTCTCGGGCATGGAATCATCGCCGAAGGCCGCGGTGAACTTCCGGTTCGGGAAGCGCGAGCCGATGGTGGTGTCATAGATCCGGGCATCGCGGCCGAAGGCGCTTTCGCTCTTCGGGATGACGAAGGGGGCGCGGGTCATGCTTTCCACCCCGCCGGCGATGAGGAGATCGCCCTCCCCGGTCTTCACCGCGCGGGCCGCATCGATCACGGCGGCAAGGCCCGACCCGCAGAGGCGGTTCACGGTCTGCCCGGCCACGCGATCGGGCAGGCCGGCCAGCAGCAGGGCGTGGCGGCCAACATTCCGGCAATCCTCGCCCGCCTGATTGGCACAGCCGACGATCACTTCCTCGATCGCCTCGCCCGGCACGCCGGTCTTGCCGACCAGGGCGGCAATCGCCCCGGCCAGGAGATCGTCCGGCCGCACCGGGGCAAGGCCGCCGGCATGGCGGCCGAAGGGAGTGCGGATACCGTCGTAGAGAAAGGCATCGGTCATGTCAGCGGCCCTCCAGCGCGGCTTCGAGCGCCGGCAGCACCTGGAACAGGTCGCCCACCAGCCCGTAATCGGCGACCTGGAAGATCGGCGCTTCCTCGTCCTTGTTGATGGCGACGATCACCTTGCTGTCCTTCATGCCGGCGAGATGCTGGATCGCCCCGGAAATGCCGACCGCGATATAGAGATCCGGCGCCACCACCTTGCCGGTCTGGCCGACCTGCCAGTCGTTCGGGGCATAGCCCGCATCGACCGCCGCCCGGCTGGCCCCGGCCGCCGCGCCCAGCTTGTCGGCCAGCGACAGGATGACGTCGTTGAATTTCTCGGCCGAGCCAAGGGCCCGCCCGCCGGAGACGATGATCCTGGCCGAAGTCAGTTCCGGCCGCGCGCTGACCGAGAGCTTCGCCTCGATGAAGCGGGACAGGGCGGGCAGCGTGCCGACCTCGACCGTCTCCACCGGGGCGGCCGGTTGCGCTGCCGCCCCGGCGGGGGCGAAGGCGGCGGTGCGGATGGTGAGCACTTTCACCTTGTCCGCCGTCTTCACGGTCTGGATCGCGTTGCCGGCATAGATCGGGCGCTTGAAAATATCGGGTGCAACCACTTCGATCACATCCGAGACCTGCATGACATCGAGAAGTGCCGCCACCCGCGGCAGGACATTCTTGCCCTGGGCGGTGGCCGGCGCGACCACGGCCGCATAGGCCGGCGCCAGGGCGACGACCAGGGCCGCCACCGGCTCCGCCAGTTGATCGGCCAGCAGCGCGTGATCCGCGACCAGCACCTTGGCGACGCCATCGAGGGCCGCCGCCGCCCCGGCAACGGTTGCGGCGGCCTGCCCGGCAACCAGCAGGTGGATGTCGCCGCCAAGAGCACGGGCCGCCGTCAGGGCCTTTGCCGTCTGGTCGGAAAGCTGACGGTTGTCGTGTTCGGCAAGCAGCAGAATGGCCATCTTGTTTCCTTCCCTTACAGCACGCCGCGCAGGTGCTCGACCAGCTCTTCGGGCGATGCCACCTTGATCCCCGCCTTCCGGCCCGCCGGCTCTTCCGTCCGCAGGACCTCGAGGCGCGGGGCGGCATCGATCCCATCGAGGGCCCGTTCTTCCAGCGGCTTCTTCTTGGCCTTCATGATGTTGGGCAGGGAGGCATAGCGCGGCTCGTTCAGGCGCAAGTCGGCGGTGACGATGGCCGGCAGCGCCACCTCGATGGTTTGCAGGCCGCCGTCGATCTCGCGGGTCACCGTCGCGGCCGTCTCCGTCACGTCGAGGGTGGAGGCGAAGGTCGCCTGCCCCCAGCCGAGCAGGGCCGCCAGCATCTGGCCGGTCTGGTTGCTGTCGTCGTCGATCGCCTGCTTGCCCAGGATGACGAGGCCCGGCGCCTCCGCCTCGGCCACCGCCTTCAGCACCTTGGCGACGGCGAGCGGTTCGACCGTCTCTTCCGTCTTGTAGTGAATGCCCCGGTCGGCGCCCATGGCGAGCGCGGTGCGGATCGTCTCGGCGCTGCCCGCCGGGCCGATGGAAACGACGACGATCTCGCCCGCCTTGCCGGCCTCGCGGAGGCGCAGCGCCGCCTCGACCGCGATTTCGTCGAAGGGGTTCATCGCCATCTTCACATTGGCGAGATCGACGCCAGAACCATCGGGCTTCACCCGGATCTTCACGTTGTAATCGACGACGCGCTTCACCGGCACCAGGATCTTCAGGGCCATTTCAAGTCTCGCTCGGAAGGGTGGGAAGTCGGCCCCGGCGGAAGCCGAAACCGGTGGACTGCGCGACCGCCTCGAGCGCCGTCTCGAGGGCCGCCCGCTCCTGGCGGGACGCCCAGAACAGCGGCCCGCCCTTGGCCGCCGGAAAGCCGTAGCCATGGACCAGCACGATATCGATGTCGGACGGCCGGGCGGCGATGCCGTCCTCGAGCACCAGGGCCGCCTCGTTCACCATGGCCGCCAGGACACGCTGCTGGATTTCCGCCGGGCCCAAGGGCCGGCGGGTGATGCCGGCCCTGGCCGCCGCATCCTCGATCGCCCGATGGACGATGGGGTCGGGCTCCCGGCCCGGGTATCGGTACCAGCCGGCGCCGGTCTTCTGGCCGAAGCGCCCGGCTTCGCAAAGCGTGTCCGCCACCGACGAATAGCGTTCGCGCGGGTCGCGGCTGGCGGCGAGACGCTTCCGCCGGCTCCAGGAAATATCGAGGCCGGCGAGATCGGCGACCGCGAAAGGCCCCATGGCGAAACCGAAGGCTTCCAGCGCACCGTCCACCGCCTCGGGCGTCGCCCCTTCCTCCAGCAGGAATTCGCATTGCCGGCGATAGGCGGAGAAAATGCGATTGCCGATGAAGCCGTCGCAAACCCCGGCGACCACCGCCAGCTTGCCGATCTTCTTCGCCAGCGCCAGTGCGGTCGCCAGGGCCTCGTCCCCCGTTTGCGCCGCCCGCACGATTTCGAGCAGGCGCATGACATGGGCCGGGCTGAAGAAATGCAGGCCCAGCACCTTTTCCGGCCTTGTGGTAACGTCCGCGATCTCGTTCACGTCGAGATAGGATGTATTGGTGGCGAGAATGGCGTCGGGGCGGGTGATGCGGTCGAGGGTGGCGAACAGCTCGCGCTTCACCGCCATATCCTCGAAGGCCGCCTCGATCACCAGATCGACCGGGGCCAGGGTGGCAAGCTCTGTCGCCCCGGTGATCAGGGCCAGTTGCGCCGCCATGGCTTCCGCCGTCAGGCGGCTGGCCGCGACCCTGCGGGCCAATTGGTCGCGAATGCGCTCGATCCCCCGGTCGAGCCCGGCCGCGTCCCGCTCGACCAGGATCACGGGGAAGCCGGCGGCGATCAGCGCCAGCGTGATCCCCGTGCCCATGGTGCCGGCACCGATGACGCCGACAAGGCCGATGGCCTTGGCGGGGGCGCTCAGGCCGTCGATCCGGGGGGCGCTGCGTTCGGCCAGGAACAGGTGGCGGCGGGCCGCCGCTTCCTCGCTGTCGCGAAGTTCGATGAAGGTCCGGCGTTCGAGGGCGAGGCCTTCGGCAAAGGGCAATGCGGCCCCTTCGCGGATCACCTTGATCGCCGCGAGAACGGCGGCCGGTGCCTTGCCCCTGGGGCAGGCGGCGGCGATGGCGGCCTCGACATCCCCCGTGGCCGGGGGGGTAAGGTCGGACAGGCGGTGCTTGCCGGTCAGGGTTTCGGCCAGGGCGATGGCCGCCGGCAGGGGATCGCCCTCGACCACGCGATCGACGAGGCCCATGCCGGCCGCCTTCTTGGCCGGCACCGGCTTGCCCCCGGCGATCATCTCGATGGCGCGGGCAAGGCCGATCAGGCGCGGCAGGCGCTGGGTGCCGCCGGCGCCGGGAATGATGCCGAGATTGACCTCGGGCAGGCCAAGGCTGGCGCCGATATTGGCCACCCGGCCATCGCAGGCCAACGCCAGTTCGAGACCGCCGCCAAGGGCGGCCCCGCCGATGGCCGCGACCACTGGCAGGGGGCTGCCGGCGATGGCTTCCAGCACCTCGGGCAGGCTGGGGGGCACGGGCGGGTGGCCGAATTCCCGGATGTCGGCGCCGGCGACGAAGCGCGCGGCCCCGCCGGTCAGCACCAGGGCGGTGACGCCGCGCGCCGCCTCCGCCGCGCGCAGGGCCGAGAGCAGGCCCTGGCGGACAGCGGCGGACAGCGCATTGACCGGCGGATTGGCGATCTCGACCACCATCACCCGCCCCTGGCGCCTTGTCGCCACCACCGGGGTTTCAGCCACCGCGCTCATCGCTTGTTCCCCTTCACTTGCCTTGGGTGAAGCGGCGGAACTCGGGCTTGCGCTTCTCGCGGAAGGCAACGCCGCCTTCCTTCGATTCATCCGTATCGTAATAGAGGCTGAGCGCCGCCATGCCGAGGGAGGAGATGCCCCGGATGCTCTCCGTATCCGCGTTGAAGGACCTCTTAGCCAGCGCGATCGCGGTCGGGCTGCGCTCGATCAGTTCGGCACACCAGCGATCCACTTCCGCGTCCAGCTCCTCATGCGGGACGACCGCATTGACGAGGCCGAGTTGCAGCGCTTCCGCCGCCGTGTAGCGACGGCACAGGTACCAGATCTCGCGGGCGCGCTTCTCGCCGACGATCCGCGCCAGATAGGCCGTGCCGAAGCCCGGATCGACCGAGCCGACCTTGGGCCCGACCTGGCCGAACTGCGCCTTTTCGGAAGCGATGGTCAGGTCGCAGATGGTGGCCAGCACATTGCCGCCGCCGATGGCGAAACCGGCCACCCGCGCGATCACCGGCTTCGGCACGTCGCGGATCAGGCTCTGCAATTCGTCGATGGGCAGGCCGATGGTGCCGCGGCCGTCGTATTGGCCGTCATGGGCGCCCTGGTCGCCGCCGGTGCAGAACGCCTTGTCGCCGGCGCCGGTCAGTACGATCACGCCGATCGACTTGTCCCAGCCCGCGACCTGGAAGGCATGGATCAATTCCTCGACCGTCTGGCCCCGGAAGGCATTGTAGCGGTCGGGGCGGTTGATGGTGATGCGGGCGACGCCGGCCGGGCGCACTTCATAGGTGATGTCTTCGTAGGCGGTCATCCTGGAGCCTCTCCCTTGCTTGTTCCGGGCGTCACGCTAGGCGCCCCGGATATTTATGTCAATGCATTGTTATATATGGCCGGAAAAATCCCCGGGCAAGCATTTCTGCCGCCCGGGGCGCGTTGGAGGGGCCGAAACTCAGAACTTGTACATGACGGAGGCTTGCAGGCGGTCGGCGCTGCCGGTCTGGCCGCCTTCCGTCTCGCGCTGGGCGTGGCTGTATTCGAGGCCGACGTCGAGTGCCGGAATGATCGCGGCGATGATATTGCCGTGGAACGTCAGCATTTCCTTGTTCGCCGTCTGCGGCACCGTGCTGTTGTTCTCGATGCGGTGGTAGGCGAAGGTCACATTGCTGCGGAACATATCGTCCCAATGGTGCTGGACGGTGAAGGTCCCGCCCCAGGACGGCAGGGCATCGAGATCGGTGCCGTCGAAGCTCGCGCTCTGGCGGTAGGACAGCGTCATGTAGCGGTTGACGCCTTCGCCGTAGAGGGCCTGGAAGCCGAACTTGTCCTTCTCCAGGAATTTCACCGAACCCGACAGGCCGACACCCCAGCCAAGGACGGAATCATCCGCCGTCGCCGTATCGGCCGTGATCTCGCGCGCGATGGCAAAGCCCGCCAGATGGCCCCAGTCGAACTTATGGGCGTAGCGGACGGTCAGGTCCGGCAGGCGGTCGAAATTGGGATCGGCGAGGCCGGAAATGCCGCCGGTCGCCGCCGGGTTGGAATTGTTCGCCGCGACATTGCCGATGAAATCGCTTTCCGGATTTTCCAGCGCGACCGAGAAGGTTCCCGCCCCCTCCGCATGGGTATAGCGCACCTGGGGCTGGCGCAGCGCCAGTTCGGCGGGGAGACCGCCGAAGTCCAGCTTCTCGGGCGCCGCCACCAGGTCGTAGGCGGTGGTCCAGGTCTGGCCGATGGTGAAGGGCCCGGCGGTGATATAGGCATGGCGCAGCCGGGGGCTGACCGAATTGGTATAGGCTTCCGTCCCGCCCGAGCCGTAGAAATCGATCTCGAGCACGGACCGGGCGGTGAAGCCGTCGAAGGGGGTTTCGGTCGTCACGTTCAGGCGGGTCTGGCGGGCATTGAAGCCGAAGGCGCCGTCCCGTTCCCGGGTGCCGTCCAGCGGCATCGCATCCGGCGTCACCACCGAGCCCATGGACGGCCCCATGTCATAGGTGCCGTCCAGCTTCACATAGCCGCCGATCTTCAGCGAGGTGCTGGTGCCCGGAATGCGGATCGAGCCGGGCATCGAACCCTTGAGGTCGGCCTCGGTCAGTGCCTCTTCCTGCTTTTTCTCGACCGTCGCCTGGCGCGCCTGGATATCGTTCAGCTGGCGCTGCAACTGGTCGATCTGGCGCTTCAGCGCATCCATTTCCGCATCCGCCGCCGCGATGCCCGGCGCGCCCAGCACGCAAGCCAACGCCGTCCCGGCGATCAATTTCCTGCCCTTATGCTTCAACATGTTGCATCCCCTTATCCTGGATTTCGGCAAAGCGCCGCCCTTCCCGCGGCCAAGGGACCGCGAGCTTCAGCCCCAGCCGTGAAAACGACTGCGGTTACACCGTTACGGATTGCGAATGGCGATGCGCCTCAGGCGCCTTGCAGGCTTGCGTTCATTGCGTTTCCCCCGGTCTGCGCCTTTGCGGCCGCATCGTTCTTCATCGTCCGGATCATGCCGGCCAATTACTAAGTATTCTTATTTTATGTACACTGTCAATTCCATCGAACGTCGAAAGCGGAACCGGCCGTGTGCCCGCGGCCGGCTCCGCCCCCCGCCGTCAGCCGGCCATGGTCAGGCCGCCGGAGACGGACAGCACCTGGCCGGTGATGTAACCGGCTGCATCGCTGGCGAAGAAGGAAATGGCGCCCGGCAGGTCGGCCGGCTGGCCGATGCGGCCGAGCGGGATCGAGCGGCGGAAGGCTTCGAGCAGCTTTTCCGGATTGCCGGCGCCTTCCTTGTATTCGGCGAAGAGGGCGGTATCGGTCGGGCCGGGGCAGACCACGTTGAAGGTGATCTGGTCGCGGGCGTGTTCGCGCGCCATGGTCTTCGAGAAGGCGACCAGCGCCGCCTTGCAGGCGGCATAGACCGCCTCGCCCGACGAGCCCACCCGGGCGGCGTCGGAGGCGATGTTGATCACCCGGCCCGATTTCCGCGCCGCCATCAGGGGCACGACCACATGATGCATGTGCAGGGCGCCGGTCAGGTTGATGGCGATCAGCTTCTCCCATTCCGCAGGCGTCGTCTTCAGGAAGGGACGGAAGACATCCCAGCCGGCATTGTTGACCAGGACCTCGATCGGGCCCAGCTCCGCCTCGGTCGCGGCCACCGCCGCCTCGACCGCGGCGCGATCGGTGATGTCGCAGGCGAAGGCCTTGGCGATGCCGCCGGCGGCGGTCACCGTCGCCGCTACTTTTTCCGCCGCTTCGAGGTTGCGGTCGTAGACCGCGACCTTGGCGCCGAGGCCGGCGAAATGGGCGACGGTGGCCGAACCGATGCCGCCCGCGCCCCCGGTAATGACGACGGTCCTGTTGCTGAAATCGCTCATCTCTCAACCTCTATCTTCGTCGGGAATCTTGCTGTATTCGACCCTTGCTATAGACTGGTTATGGCAAGGTATTGTTTGAAGAACGGGGTGTCCTTGATGACGAAGGCCAAGACGGCGGCAGCCGGAAGCGAACAGATCGACCAGGCGATTTTCGATCTTTCGAACCGCCTGTACTTCCGGCTCTACCAGGCCTCCAACCTGCTGCACAAGAACGGCACCCGCTTCATGTCGGCCTTCGGCACCACGACCCAGCAATGGGCCGTGCTCGGCGCCCTTGCCCGCCCCCGCAGCCACCAGCGGGGCATGACGGTGAAGGAACTTCTGGAGTTTCTCTCGGTCAGCCGCCAGAACCTGACGCCGGTGATCGACCGGCTGGAGGCGCGGGGCTGGGTCGAGCGGGTGAAGGACCCGGACGACGGCCGCAGCCGGCGCATCCGCCTGACCCCGCTCGGCGATGCCACCTGGGACCGGATGCTGGTCAGGATCGACGAGTTCTACAACCGCTCCCTCGCCGGCTTCAGCATGGAGGAGAAGCTGGCGCTCTACCGCCTGCTGGACCGGCTGAAGCTGGGGCTGGAGGAGGTCTGAGGCCATCGCCGTTCAGGCCCCGGGCCGGGCGGCGATCTCGCGCAGGCGGAATTTCTGGATCTTGCCGCTCGGGGTGCGCGGCAGCTCGTCCACGATCTCCAGCCGTTCGGGGAAATACTGCTGCGCCATCCGCTGTTCCTTCAGATAGGCGATCATCGCCTCGAAGCTGAAGGACGCCCCCTCGCGCAGGACGACGAAGGCGCAGGCACGCTCGCCCAGGCGCAGGTCCGGATAGCCGACGACGGCGACCGCGGCGACCGCGGCATGCTTGAACAGCAGTTCCTCGACCTCGACCACCGGGATGTTCTCGCCGCCGCGCACGATGATGTCCTTGGAACGCCCGGCGATACGGATATAGCCCTCCGCATCCATGCGGGCGATATCCCCGGTATCGAACCAGCCTTCCGCCGACAGGCCGGGAAGATCGGGCCGCTTCATGTAGCCGACGAAATTGGAGCAGCCGCGCACCTGCAGCATGCCCTCTTCGCCCGGCGCCAGCAGGTTGCCCTGGGCGTCGATCACGCGCACCTCCATCCCGGGCAGGGCGAGGCCGTCGGTCGAGGTCGTCTTGTCCGCGCCGTCTTCCGGCCGCGTGGTGGTGACGGCGCCGTTCTCCGACATGCCCCAGGCGGAGACGACGGCAGCGCCGAGCGCCGCCCGCGCCCGCGCGACCAGGGCCCGGGGAATAGGCGCCCCCGCGGAAACAAAGACCGACAGCGTGGGCGTGCCCTGGCCGGTGGTCTCGACATGGCCGGTGAGGTCGTTCAGGAACGGCGTCGCACCCATGGTGAAGGTCGCCCGCTCGTCGGCGATCTGGCGCGCCATTTCGGGCGCGGCGAAAATATCCTGCAGCACGGCGGTCGCCCCCAGGACCACGGGCAGCACCAGGCCGTACATGAAACCGAGTTGGTGGGCCATGGGCGACGGCATGTGGATCACGTCGTCGGCGCCGAGGCGCAGCCGCGCGGCGAAGGGCACCAGGTTGGAGAGCATGGTGTTGGAGGTATGCATCACCCCCTTCGGCTCCCCGGTCGTGCCGCTGGTATAGAGCAGCTGGACGACGTCGTCGGCCGCCAGCGGATAGGGTTTCAGCGCCGCCCGCCCGGCCTCGCCCGCCGCGGGGGCCAGCAGGCGGTCGAAGGCGTTGTCGCCGGTGCCGCCGGCGACGAAGACATGCCCCAGCGCGGGCAGGCGGGCCTGGACGTCGGCCGCCAAGGCCGGATAGTCGAAGCCGCGGAAGCGGTGCGGCACGACCAGGACCTTGCTTTCCGCAAGGCCGAGCATGAAGGCCAGCTCGCGTTCGCGGAAGATCACCATCAGCGGATTGCTGATCGCGCCGAGCTTCAGGCTGGCGAGATGCAGGACGGTGAATTCCCACCAGTTCGGCAATTGGAACGAGACGACGTCGCCCCGCCCGACGCCGAGCGCCCGCAGTGACAGGGCGACGAGGTCGGACAGGCGATCGAGGTCGGCGAAGGTGAAGCGGCGGGTCTCGCCGCTTTCGGCCCGGTTGGCGACCAGGGCGGTCTTGTCCGGGGTTTCGGCGACGACGCGGGCGAGATGGTCGAGCAGGGTGATATCCCGCCAGTATCCCTGTGCCACCATGTCGTCGCGCCTGTGGGCGGTGCTGCCATAAGCGGTCATGTTTCGGTCTCCCTGGGACCCGGCCGGCCCCTTTGTTGTTTCCGGCCGGCTTCTGCCGGGCTTTCGTGGCTTCTCAGGCGGCCGCGCGCAGCGCCTCGCGGGCGATGATCAGCTTCATGATCTGGGCCGTGCCGTCGCCGATCTGCAGGCCGAGGACATCGCGCAGGCGCTGCTCGAAGGGCAGTTCGGTGCTGTAGCCGGCATGGCCGTGCATCAGCAGGCATTGGTGCACCACCTCGAAGGCGAGCTTGGGCGCCCACCACTTGCACATCGCCGCCTCCTTGGTATGGGGCGCGTGGGCATCCTTGGCCGCCAGCGTCTGGTAGCACAGCAGGCGTGCCGCCTCGACCATCGTCTCCGCCTCCGCCAGGGGGAATGAGACGCCCTGATTGTCGGCCAGCGGCTTGCCGAAGGCCTTCCGCTCCTGCACGTATTTCCAGGTTTCGGCCAGGCTGACGCGGGCGATCGACAGGCATTGCAGACCGATCAGCGCGCGGCTGAAATCGAAACCCTGCATGACCTGGACGAAGCCCATGCCCTCGTCGCCCAGGCGCGCCGCGGCCTTGACCCGGACGGCATCGAAGAAGATCGAGCCGCGGCCGATGGCCAGCTGGCCCAGATCGTGGAAACGGGTGCGGCTGATGCCCGGCGCCTCCAGGTCGACGAGGAAGGCGGAAATGCCGCGCGCCTTCTGCGCCTCGGTGCCGGTGCGGGCGAAGACGACGGCGTAATCCGCCTGGTCGGCCATGGAGATCGAGGTCTTCTCCCCGGTCAGGACATAATCGTCGCCGTCGCGCACCGCCTTGAGGCGCAGCGCCGCGGCATCCGAGCCGCCCTGCGGCTCGGTCAGGGCCAGCGCCACGATCGACTGGCCGGAACAGATCCGGGGCAGAACCGCCGCCGCGATCTCGGGCGAGGCGTAACGCGCCAGGATCATGCCGCACAGCGAGCCGAGCAGCTGGATGTAGCCGGTGTTGAAATCGCCTTCCGAGATCGCCTCGAGGATAACGCCCGAGGTGACATGGGAAACCCCGAGGCCGCCGTATGCGGCGGGAAATTCGGCGCCGATGAGGCCGAGCCCGCCCATCGAGCGGCGGACGTCGAGGGGAACCGCGCCCTCGGCCTCGAAGCGGCGGCCGGCGGGGGCGAGGACATCGCGGGCGAAGCGCAGCGCCGCCTCGCGGAAACTCGCCTGCTCCTCGGTGAAGCCGCAGGGCAGGCCGGCGGCGATCGCCGGGTTGATCGTGCTCATGGTCTCACCTCGCCCGGGCGCGAACCGTGTCGCGGCCGATTTTCAGACGCTGGATTTCCGACGTGCCCTCGTAGATGCGATAGAGGCGGACGTCGCGGTAATGGCGTTCGGCCGGATAATCGGCGATGTAACCCGCGCCGCCATGGATCTGCACATTGCGGTCGGCGACGCGCCCGACCATCTCGGAGGCGAACAGCTTGCAGCACGACGCCTCGATGCCGACGTCGCGCCCGGCATCCTTGGCCCGCGCCGTCTCCAGCACCATGCAGCGCGCGGCGAGGGCTTCGGTCCGGCTGTCGGCGATCATCGCCTGGATCAGCTGGTAGTCGGCGATCGCCTTGCCGAACTGCCGCCGCGTCGCGGCATAGTCGACGGATTCGCCGACGATCCGTTCGGCAAAGCCGGTGCAGGCGGCGGCGATGCCGAGGCGGCCGCGGTCGAGCACCTTCATCGCCGTGTGGAAGCCGCGCCCCTCGATGCCGCCGATGATGTTTGCCGCCGGCACGCGGCAGTCGTCGAACACCACGTCGGCCACATGGGAGCCCTTCTGCCCCATCTTGGTTTCCGGCTTGCCGATCGAAAGGCCGGGCGTGCCCGCCTCGACGATGAAGGCGGAAACGCCGGCGGCCCCCGGCTTGTCCGGGTCCGTGCGCGCCATCACGGTGAAGACCCCGGCGCGCGGCGCATTGGTGATGAAGCGCTTGGTGCCGTTCAGGACGTAGTGGTCGCCGTCCCGCCGCGCCCGGGTCTGCACGGCCACGGCATCGGAGCCGACGTTCGGCTCGGTCAGGGCGAAGGAACCGATCAGTTCGCCGGTGGCGATGCGGGGCAGGTAGCTGGCCTTCTGCGCCGCCGTGCCGTCGATCGAGATGCCCTGGGAACCGATGCCGACATTGGTCGCCGCCAGCGAGCGGAACGCTGGCGAGGCCCGGCCCAGTTCGAGCATGACGAGGACTTCCTCCTCCATCGTCAGGCCGAGGCCGCCGTATTCCTCCGGCACGGAAAGACCGAAGAGGCCGAGTTCGCGCATGCCGTCCACGATGTCGGGATCGATCTCGTCCGCCGCGGCCACGCGCGCCTCGGCGGGGATCAGCCTTTCGTCGACGAAGCGGCGCACGGCGGCGGTGATCGCTTCCAGGTCGCTTTTATGTAAAGGCATTGATATTCCTCCTGAGCGCAATCTACGCACCCGGATTTTAATGTCAATGCCTTGATATAAAATTTGAGCCGGAGGATCCGGCACGGGCGGGTTCTGCCCGCTCACACCCGGCGGCCGCGCGCCGATATCTCGATGGAAGCCGGCCGCGGCTTCCAGGCGGTCTCTCAGCGCCGGCCCGCGCTGCCGGCCTCAGGCAGGGCGGGCCGGCGCCGGCCTCACGCCCTGGCGAAGGCCCGGCGCGCGATGGCGATGAAGGTGACGATGACGACGACGGTGAACAGCAGGGCCGGGGCGAGGCCGGCGACGGCGATCCAGTTGCTTTCGCCGAAGCGGTTGTCGCCGAAGCTGAGCGCCCGGTTCGGCGACAGCAGCGCCGCCCAGTAGAACAGCGTATTGGCCCAGGCGGTCGCCACGATGGCGAAGCCGATGCGCCGGGCGCCGGCCTCGCCGAAGCCGACCGCAGGCAGGGCCAGGGCCACCACGATGACCATGATCGCGTTCAGGATCCCGCCCAGATGGGCCCGCACCCAGGCATCGGTCGGCCCGAACAGGTCGAAGCCGATGATCTCGCCCGGGACCAGTTCCAGCCCGCCGAGCAGGCTGGCCAGCAGGCCGACGCCGGCCGCGAAGGCCACCAGCATGACGAGGGCGCCGTGGCCGATCATGCGTCTTTGCAGGTTGCTCATGTTCCCACTCTCTCCGTGCCCGGAAAAAAGACCATGGGCCGGCGCAGCGCCGACCCATGGCGTTCGAAGACCTGAAGGATTACGCCGCCTGGGAAGCGCCGGCGGCCTTGCCGCCCGCGGGTGCTTCGTCGAACCAGTCCGGCCAGCCGGCGGCACCGTTCTGCTCGCGGGCGAGCTTGCGTTCCTCGGCCGAGGCGAATTCGTTGTCCCACCGCTTCAGCGCCGGCTTGATGATCATATTGTGCCAGAGCGGCGGCACCAGCGCGGCCAGGAAGCAGACGAAGACGCTGGGCATGCGGATGGCCGACCGGTCGGGCACCAGCCGGTAGAAGGCCTGGTAGGAGTCGAGGTGATGGTCGGCGTGATTGGTGATCTCGAACGCCATCGTCCGCGAGAAGAAGCCGAGGTGGTTCCAGACATGGCGGCGGGCGATCGGCGCGCCCTCGACCCGGATCAGGCCGTAATGCTGGAAGTAGTTGAAGGATTCGACCCAGATGCGGGCGACCACCACCCCGGCGACGCCGGCGGCGAGCGCGGTCCAGCCGCCGATCAGGAAGATCGCGAGCTGGAACAGCCCCTGTGCCACCAGTGCTTTGTAGAGCCGGTGGCCGAGCGACCAGCGCCCCTTGCCCCGCTTCTCCAGCGCGTCGCTCTCGGCACCCCAGGCTTCCCGCGTGCTGCGGATGATGGCGGGACCGGTGAAGGCATAGAGGCTGAGGCCGCGCCGGGCCGTATCGCCGTCCTTCGGGGTCGCGACGTCGATGTGATGGCCGATGACATGGGCGATATCACGGGTGCAGTCGAGGTAGCAGACCTGGGCGTAATGCCCGACGAAACGGGCGAAGGCGCTGCGCTGATGGTAAAGCTCGTGCGAGGCCGGCACGAGGGGGACCACGCCCATCCAGGCGCAGCCCATGACGCAACCCGCGAGCTGCCAGAAGGTCAGCCCGCCCTGGCCGATCTGCCAGGCGGCGACGAGGAAGAGCGCCGGGGAAAGCAGGGTGGCAAGCCAGATCGGGATATAGGCGATCGACTTGCTCTTGATGCGGCGCGGCGACATGTCGTCGGGCAGCATCGTGTCGAGGAGCGCGAAGAAGGGGAAACTGGCGATACCGACATAGACCCAGTCGCCACCGGCGATGAAACCGGCCGCGGTCGCCAACTGGACGAGCACTGGAATATAGTAGATCAGGTATGAGTACATTCTCGCGATCCTCCCGAGATGTGCCGGCGGGCTTTCCGTGCCCGGTTTTTCCGGCGTTCATTGAGGGCGGCGGGCGCCGGGCGCACCACCACTGCGGCCACTGTGGCCGATGCGGGCGAGAGGCGCGCCCGACGGAAGGTTGGCCCGCCCCACCTTCCCTTTCCGGGCCGTCCCATTTCGGGCCGTCCCATTTCGGGCCGTCCCATTTCGGGTGCACGGCGCCCGACCATCCTTTCGTCGGTTACGCGGCGGGGCGCCCGCGGTTCTGATGCGACGGCACCGGGCCGGTTCCGCCCCGGAACGCCTATAGAACCGGGAAATCACAGGGAAGGATTCATCGCCATGAGCACGGCCGCCTTCACGGCACCGCAACGCGAGCTGGAAAGGCTGCTTTCCGTCCAGAAAGCGGCACATCTCGCCACCGGCCCGCTGAGCGCGGAAACGCGCATCGCATGGCTGGACCGCCTGATCGGCCTGATGGTCGATCACCAGGACGATATCGTCGCCGCCCTGAACGAGGATTTCGGCAACCGCAGCGCCGTCGCCACCCTGCTGGCGGATGTCTTCGCCGTGGTCGGCTCGCTGAAATATGCACGCGAGAACCTGCGCGGCTGGATGCAGCCCGAAGGCTTCGAGACCCAGTTTCCCGATGCCGCGGCCCGGGTCGAGTACCAGGCGCTGGGCGTGGTCGGCATCCTCAGCCCGTGGAATTTCCCGTTCAACCTGATCTTCGCCCCGCTTGCCGGCGTGGTCGCGGCGGGCAACCGGGCGATCATCAAGCCGTCCGAATTCACCCCCGCCAGTTCCGAGCTGACGCGGCGGATGATCGCCGCCGCCTTCGATGAGAGCGAGATCGCCGTCGTTACCGGCGATGCCGCGGTCGCGGCCCATTTCGCCACCCTGCCGTTCGACCATATCCTGTTCACCGGCTCGACCTCGGTCGCGAAACATGTCGCGCGGGCGGCGGCCGAGAACCTGGTGCCGCTGACCCTGGAACTCGGTGGCAAGTCGCCGGTCATCGTCTCGGGGACGGCCCCGGTCGCCGATGCCGCGGCCCGGGTCATGACCGTCAAGACGCTGAACGCCGGCCAGATCTGCCTCGCGCCGGATTACGTCCTGCTGCCCGAGGGCAAGGTGCCCGAATTCACCGCCGCCGCCGGCGCCGCCGTGGCCGCGATGTTCCCGACGC
This sequence comes from Zavarzinia compransoris, assembly GCF_003173055.1. Taxonomy (NCBI): domain Bacteria; kingdom Pseudomonadati; phylum Pseudomonadota; class Alphaproteobacteria; order Rhodospirillales; family Zavarziniaceae; genus Zavarzinia; species Zavarzinia compransoris. Next base: position 561,714 of record NZ_QGLF01000003.1, on the reverse strand, counting down.
TGAAGGACAATCCGGACTATACGTCGATCATCAACCAGCGCCATTACGACCGCCTGCGCGCCTATCTCGACGATGCCCGGGCGAAAGGCGCCGCCATCGTCGAACTCAACCCCGCAGGCGAGGATTTCAGCCAGCAGGAGGCGCGCCGCCTGCCGCCGACCCTGGTCATCGATGCGCCGGACGATGCCCGGATCATGCAGGACGAGATCTTCGGCCCCCTGCTGCCGATCCGGACCTACAGGGCGATCGACGAGGCCATCGCCTATGTCAATGCCAGGCCCCGGCCCCTCGCCCTCTATTACTTCGGCCAGGACGAGGCGGAGGAGCGCCGCGTGCTCGACCGCACGACCTCGGGCGGCGTCACCGTCAACGACGCGATGAGCCATGCCTTCGCCGAAAACCTGCCGTTCGGCGGGGTCGGCGGCTCGGGCACCGGCGCCTATCACGGCAAGGCCGGCTTCCTGGCCTTCAGCCACGCCAAGGCGGTCTACCGCCAGAGCAAGGCGGTCGAGGCGGAATATTTCCTGCGCCCGCCCTATGGCGATGCCATCCGGCAATTCCTGGCCGGCGCGATCGCGCGCTGAAACTCCACCGTCGACGGCGAATTGCGAAAGAAACATGGCCAGTCTGCTCAAGAAACTTTTCGGCCGGGGCGAACCGCGCGTGGCGACGATCAACCCGCTCGGCGTCCAGATCACCGTCGACGGCTCGCAAACCCTGCTGGAAGCGGCGCTCGCCCAGGGCATCGCCTTCCCGCACAGTTGCACGGTCGGCACCTGCGGGTCCTGCAAGTGCCGGCTGACCGAAGGCCGGGTCAGCGCCATCACCGACTTCGGCTATACGCTGTCGCGGCAGGAACTGGAGGCGGGCTATATCCTTGCCTGCCAGGCCCAGGTGAAGGGGGCGATCACGATCGAGATCGAAAACCCGGGCGCCGACCTGCCGGCGCCCGAGGTCTTCGCCGGCCGGATCATCCGGACCGACGACCTCACCCATGACATCAAGGCCGTGACCCTCGGCCTCGACCGGCCGATCGACTTCGTCGCCGGCCAATATGCCGATATCACGGCGCCCGGCCTGCCCGCCCGCTCCTATTCCTTCGCCACCGCGCCGGAACGGGGCGGACGCCAGGAAATCAGCTTCTTCATCCGCAAGGTGCCGGGCGGCCAGTTCACCGAGAAATTGTTCGCCGGCGCCCTCGCCGGGGCCGAGGTTTCGGTGAGCGGCCCCCACGGCACCTTCCACCTCCGCCCGGGCGAGGCGCCGATCGTCTGCATCGCCGGCGGCAGCGGGCTTGCGCCCCTGCTCAGCCTGCTCCAGCACGCGCGGAAGAACCGGGTGCGGCGGCGCTGCGTCATGCTGTTCGGGGCCCGGACCCAGGCCGATCTCTACAAGGTCGAACAGATCGAGGAAATCGCCCGGGACTGGCTGCCGTCGCTGCGCTTCGTGCCGGTTCTGAGCCACGAACCTGCCGAGAGCGGCTGGGCGGGCCTGCGCGGCCTCGTCACCGACCATATCGCCGCGACCCTGCCCGAGGGTGACCGGGCGGAATTCCAGGGTTACATGTGCGGGCCGCCGGGCATGATCGATGCGGCGATCGCCGAGCTGACCCGCCTCGGCGTGCCGCTGCCGGCGATCCACTACGACAAGTTCACCGACGCCGGTACCGGCAAGCGCTGACGCGCCGCCGGGGGTTCAACGCCCCCGGCGCTGCATCGCGCCCTGGTTCAGGTAGAGATCGTAGATCGCGGGATCGTTCACCCGCATGCCGTCGCCGGACGACAGTTTCGCCGCCTGCTCGATCCGGGTCATGCGGCCGGTCTGGACATTATAGGCGTGGACATGGGTCCATGACCAATAGGGATGCTTGCCGTCCATCACCTGCCGGGTGCCGTCGTCGTAGAGCGAATAGGCGCCGTCGAAGGAACGGAACAGGTCGCCCCGGCGATCGAAGCTGACCATGCCGATCGGCAGCATGGTGCGCAGGTCGAAGCGGACCTGCTTCTTCGAGACCGGGGCCCGCGGGAATTTCACTGGTTCCGCCTCGACCGTGATCGACTGCGGCACCAGTTCGACCGCCGTATCGTAGAAAGTCAGGCCTTTGGCCCCGCCGTGAGTCGGCACCTGCCAGTTCTCGCGCGCCCCCGACCAATTGCCCGAGATCGGCGCCAGCGCCGGCCCGGTGGCGACGACCTTGTAATTGCCCCAGGTCAGGAACGGGTCCCCCGCCGCCCAGGCGTCGGAGAGATAGAGATCCGAGCCCGGCAGCATCGGCTCGAAACGCTGGTTGGTCGGATAGCGGCGGATGCGCTTGAAGGTCGGGACGTAACCGAAGAGATCGGGAAATTCCCGCTGGTCGTAGGGCCAGACATTGAGGAACGAACCGCCGCGCACATCGTCGGGCGACATGAAGAAGATCGCCTGGTAGCGCAGCTTGTCTTCCTGCCCGGCAAGATAGGGCCGGGGTTCCATGGCGACGCGGGCGACCGGCGACATTTCGGCCCAGACCGCCTCATAGCGGTAGTCGATCGCGCCCTTGGTGCCGAGATCGCATTCCCTGATGGCATAGACGCAGGAATCATGCCGGCCCCAGGACAGGGTCAGGCCGGCGAAAGCCTCCAGGCCGTCGGTCGTCGCCGGGAAGGGATGGCCGCCGATCCAGGGCCGGCCGTCCTCGTTCACCACATTGCCGTCGGCATCGAAGCGCGCCTTGCCGGCGTTCCTCAGCGTCGCCTCCATATATTCCCAGGGCGACAGCCGCATGATCTCCCTGGTTTCGGGCGCGAGCAGCAGGCGCCGGCCCATGGTCCTGATCTGCAGGACCTGGATCGGGTCGAGCAGGTCGGCGACGAGGTCGACATTGCCGGCATCGATCACCTTCCCCGGGGCCAGCTTGCCCTTGGTATAGGCTTCGATCGAGAGCAGTTCCTCGGGATAGGCGGTGTCCGCCGCCCCCTTGGCGGCAAGCGCGGGCCAGAGCGGGGCGAGAACACCGGCGGTCACCACGCCGCGCGCCACCTGTTCCAGAAAGTGGCGGCGGGTGAAATCGGGGCCGTAACGGCGGATGTGCATGGTTCCATCCCAAAAAAGCGAGGGGGCCCGGACGGGCCGGTACCCCCTCAAGTGGAGCCGGGGGAGAACCGGCCTTGGGAGACGGGTGGCCTTCGCGTCTCGACGGAAAAAGGCGGGGGAACGGCAGGGACCGTTCCCCCAGTCGAGCCGGAGGAGGGCCGGCAGTCAGAACTGATAGGTTACGCGGACGGCGATCTCGTCGGCGAAGTCGATCGACGAGACGGCATTGTTGTTGTTGTCCTTGCCGGTGATGATGGTGGCGTGCAGGTCGACCTGCCATTTGTCGTCGGGCTTCCAGCGGACGCCGGGCTGGATGTACCAGCCGCCTTGCAGGTCGTAGAGCACGGCCCATTCGAAGCGCCACTCCAGCGAGGGCGAGGGCTGGAAGCCGGCGAAGGCCACCGCCTGATAGCTGGAGATCCCGCCGTGGAGACCGGTGCTGTTGCCGCCGTAGCCGTCGATGCTGCGGCTGAACAGGTCGCTGGCCGACTTGTAGATATATTGGCCGACGAGATAGGCGGCGGGGAAATCCTCGCTCCAGCGGTACCATTTCTCGACCACCGCGGCCAAGGCCCATTCGTCCTTGACCAGGAAGTCCTTGCTGAGCGACGGCGCCGTGAACACCTTGTTCGGCGTATAGGTCAGCTCGACGCGGCCGATCAGCTGCTCGAAGAACGAGCCGGGCGAACCGCTGAAGACATAGTTGGCGCTGGCGCCGAAGATGTTCTCATAGGGGAAGATGCGTTCGATATGGCCGCGGAGCCCCCCGGACAGCCAGAAGAACGTATCGAGTTCCGCCGCCGCCAGGCTCGGGCTGTTGCCGACGTTATAGGCGGTGAGCGAGCCGGTCGCCGGCTGGAAATCGTCGACCGCCGAGTTCAGCGCCTGCACGCCGTCGAGGCGCACCGCGCCGGCGTAGTGGAACCATTCCTCCTGGCTCTTCACGCCGTAAGCCTCGTCGCGCTCGAAGGGCGTCTCCGCCGCGATCGCGCCCGAACCGGGCAGCAGCGGGCTGATGTCCTTGTTCACGCCCGACCTGGTCCAGCGGATGGCACCGTCCGGATTATGGCGCGAGACGGCGATGAACTGCAGGCCGAGATCGCCCAGCTGGCCGCGGATGCGGCCGCCGACGTTCCAGACGTCGTCGGAAAAGCCGCGATAGCGCTCGTGCAGGGTGAACTGGTCGGGGATGATGTTGTAGGGCGACGACGGCGTCGGGAAGACCGAGGGCTGGAACTTCTGGACGAAACCCTCGACTTCCCATTCCGGCGTCACCTGATAGGACATGCGAAGCCCGAGCCCGGGCACGCGCTTGTCCGAATATTCCTCGAGGCCCGGATCCATGATCAGGTGGCGCCGGAGATCGAGGCCGTTCGGCGCATCCATCACGCGGAAGAACACCGCCTCGCCCCAGGCGATCTGCTGGTTGCCCAGCTTGGCGTAGAAGGAGCCGTTGGTGTAGTTGATGGTCGCGTTCGGCAGGTCGACCATGAAGCTCTTGTCGGCATATTCGAGCGGGGTGGCGCCGCCGCCGTCGTAGAACTGGGTTTCGTAGAAATTATTGCCCCCGGAAACATCCTTGTAGGGGTTCCAGTCGTAGATCGCCCGGACCGTGGCCGAGGCGCTCCAATTCGCATCGATCGAGGCCTGCATGTTGACCTCGAGGCGGGTCACCATCAGGTTGAAATCGTTGCTGGTCGAACGGACGTTGCGGTATCCGGTCGGCGGAATCGTGACCGCCTGCCCGGTGATGGGCGAGGTCAGGTCGTTCAGCGACGGCAGCGACAGGCTGGTCAGGAGGTTGTTCACCGCCTGCACCGAGCTGAGATCGAGGCCGAGGGGTTCCAGCGGCACCTGCTGGCCGTTGAACGGATCGCCCGCCTGGTTGTTGGGGTTCTCCTGGTCCGTGATCTTGACCGCGACCTGATGCTGGATGAACCCGGAGATCGTGAAATCGATACCGAAGGCCGGCACCACCAGCCCGACCAATGCGCAGCTGCTCATCAGGCCTGCGATCAACCGCTTCTCTGAGCTTCTCATCTTCCCCTACCCCCTTGTTCCCGCCCGCTTCCGGTCGCGGCCTTTTGTCTATTTAGAGGTTACCTGGACCAGCCGCCCGCTCTGGCCGCCGAGCAGCCAGGCGCCGTTGCCGCCGCGGGCGATGCCCTGGTACCAGCCGGTCGCGACGTCGCCCGCCTCGACCGAGACCAGCGCCGAGCCGTCGTCGGCGCCGACCAGCAGCGTCCGCAGGCCGCTGACCAGGACCTTGCCCGCGCCGTCCCGGCTGACGCCGAGAAGGTTGGTGGAAACCCCGGTGGGGACCGCCGTCCAGCTCAGCCCGCCATCGGCGGTGCGCAGCACGCGGCCGTCCTGGCCGACGGCGAAACCGATGCCGTCCGTGCCGACCGAAAGGTCGAACAGCGACGCCTTGCCCTTGTGGACCAGGGTCCAGGTCCGGCCCTGGTCGGTCGAGCGCAGGATCGATTCGAATTCCGCCGCGATCAGGATGGTGCCGTCCTCGGCCACCGAGACGGCATAGACATGCGGCTCGAAGCCTTCGGTATTGGTGCTCGACCAGTCGTATTGCACCGGCGTCCAGCTGCGGCCGGCATCGGTCGAGACCAGGACCGCGCCGAAGGCGCCGACGGCGACGGCGAGACCTTTGGCGTTATGGTCGACGGCGAAGAGGCGGGCCTCGGTCGCCTTGGGCACGGCGCTCCAGGCGCCGGCTTCCTGGCGGAAGATCTGGCCGCCCTGGCCGACGACGAAGCCGATGCCGTGCTTCAGGCGGCAGCCCATGGGGGCGCCGGAGAAGGCGACGGTGGTGTTCTGCGTCCAGGTCCGGCCGCCGTCCGCGCTGTCGAACAGCAGGTTCGGGGCGCCGACCGCGATCAGCCGGTCCTGGTCGCGATTGATGCAATAGACGGCCTCGTGCATGGTGCCCTGGTGCACCACGTCGAAGCCGATGGTCCCGGCCTTGGCCCCCGCCGGCGCGATGCCGGCGAGGATCAGGCCGAGGGCGAGATGTCCGCGAAAGCGCATGGGCCGCTCTCCCCCGCCCGCTCAGGAGCTGCCGAGGCGACGGATCGCCTGGATGGTCAGGAACTGCTCGTAGAGACTGCCGTTGTTCCAGCCCGGCTTGTAGCCGCCGCCGATTTCCTCGGCCATGTAGAAGCGGCTGAGGCGGTTCGACTGGATGTCGTGGGCCATGCAGGACTGCACCGACCAGACGGTCTCGCCGTTGCCGTCCTTGACCGACTTGCCGTTCTTCTCGTAGCGGCCATAGGGCGCCTCGACCAGCTTCCACAATTCGCCGCGGCGGTCGTAGGTGTTGCTGACGAGACCCTGCATGTTGCGGACGTCGACATAGGTGCGGCGCTTGCCGACGGGGGCGCGGGGGTAACCGGTCGGCTCGGACTCGATCACCAGCACCTCGGGCTTCAGTTCGTATTCGTACTGGTAGAAGCTGATGCCCTTCGGGCCGCCGTGGACCTCCGGTTCCCAGCCCGGCCGGTCGCCGTTCCAGTTGCTGCCGGCGGCGGCAAGATGCGGCTTGGTGTCGACGATCTTGTAATTGCCCCAGGTCAGCATCGGGTCGCCGGCGTGCCAGGCGTCCGAGAGGAACAGGGTCAGGCCCGGCACCAGCGGCTCGAAGCGCTGGTTGGTGGGGAAGCGGCGCTCGCGCTTGAACGCCGGCAGGTAACCGAACAGGTCCGGGAACTTCGACTGGTCGTAGAAGTGGTTCGACAGGAACGAGGTGCCGCGCACGTCGTTGGGCGAGGAGAAGAACACGGTCTGGAAGCGCAGCATGTCGTCGAAGCCCTCGAGATAGGGCTTGTTCGGATCGCTGATCAGGCCGGCGACATTCTGTTCGACCCAGCAGAAGTCGTATTTATAGGCGACCTCGCCCGACGGCGAGATGTCGCAGTCGCGAAGCGCATAGAAACCGACGTCGTTGCGCCCCCACGACAGCGACAGGTTGCCGTAGACTTCCTCGCCGGTCTTGGCGTTCGGGAAGGGATTGCCGCCGATCCAGCGCTTGCCGTCCTGGGTGACGACGTTACCCTTGGCGTCGAACTTCGCCTTGCCGGCGTTGCGGACGGTCGCCTCGAGATATTTGTTGCTGTTCAGCACCAGGGGATCGGTCGCGGTCTTCACGATCTTGATCCGCCGGCCCATCTCCTTGATCTGCTTGTAGGTGATGGGATCGAGCAGGTCCTTCACGATGTCGACATTGCCGGCATCGACGATATCGCCGGTCTTCACCTTGCCCTTGGTATAGGCGTCGATCGACTGAAGCTCTTCGGGATAGGCCTTGGACGTGTCCTGGGCGTTGGCGATCAGCGGCCACAGCGGCTGCAAGACGCCGGCGGCGACGATACCCTTGGCGGTGCGCTCCAGGAACTGGCGGCGGCTGAAGCCGGCGTCGTATTTGCGGATATGCATGGTCTTCCTCCCAGTAACTTCTGCTATTCCAGGTCCGGTCATTGAGCGGGGGCGAGGCCTTTGAGTTCGGCCTCGTCCGTGGTGTAGAGAGAAAGGTCGACGCCCTCGCCGACGATCAGGTCGTCGCGCGTCATGAACACGGGCTTCACGACCCAGACGAGGAGCGGCACCACGATCAGCGCGATCACCATGTTGATTAGCATGACCATGACCAGCAGCAGCCCCATGTCGGCCAGGAACTTCAGTTCCGACAGGAAGTACCAGGGCAGGATGCCGAAGAGCATGATGGTGGCGGTGAAGAAGATCGCCTTGCCGGTGGTCGCGACCGAGGCGTAGATCGCCTTGTCGTATTGCTTGTGGCCCTGGTACTCCTCGCAGATGCGCGAGAGCAGGTAGATGCCGTAATCGATGCCGACCCCGATGCCGATCGCGGTGATCGGCAGGCTGTTGACGTCGAGGCCGATGTCCATCGACACCATCACCGCCATCAGGAAGAAGTTCGACAGGTTGACCGGCACCAGCAGCATCAGCCCCGCCACCGCCGAGCGATAGGCATAGGCGCAGGAGGCGAACATGGCGAGGTTGAGCAGGCCGAGGATGATCCAGTGGTAATGCTCGACCGCGTCGTTCACCGATTGCTGCAGGGCGATGGTGCCGGTGGCGAGGCGGACGCGGAACTCGGGATGATCCTCGCCGACGAAGGCGATGGCGGCACGCGCCTGTTCCAGCGCCTGGTCGACGGTCTCCTGGGTGTTGTCCTTGTACCAGAGCGAGACGGTGGCGTTCTGCTGCTCGAAGTCGGTCACATGCAGGAAGGCCTTGGGGCTGGTGCCCAGCATCACCGCGCCGACCGCGGCGCTGGTCGCCTCGTCCGTCGGGTCCAGCGGCGCCCACTTCGGGTTGCCGCCGGCGAAGATGCGGTTGGCTTCCGGCAGGTAGTCGCCGAAGGACAGGGTGGCGACGGGGGGCACCGGCTGCTTCTCGAGGAAATACTCGATCCGCATCATGGTCTCGATGGTGTGGGCCTGGCGGGCCACCCGGTTCGGATTGATCGGATCCTTCGCCTCGAGCACCAGTTCGAGCGTGTTCAGGCCCGGAAAGTGATCGTTGATCTTGGCGACGGCGATGTTGAATTCCGAATCATTGTAGAGAAGGTTCGAGCCCTCGACCGGATTGCCGATCTTGATGTGCAGGGTCTGGTAGATGCTGAAGCCGGCGACCAGCAGGACCGCGATCGAGGTGAAGCGCGCCCGCTTGCCGTAGGTCCAGGTCGACAGCACCCGCAGGCCGTTGCGGATCTTGACGTGGATGCCGCCGTCGCCGGCCCGGCCGGTGATCTTCAGGATGTTCCGCGGCGTCGGCAGGTAGGACAGCATCAAGGGCGCCAGGAAGACGTTGGTCGGCACCAGCATGAAGGCCCAGAAGCCGCAGAAGATGGCCAGGCGCTCGATCACCGGGATGGGCGCCACCGCGATCAGGCAGAGGCCGACCGCATCGGTGACGATGCCGAGCGTGCCCGGCACCATCATCACGCCGAGCGAAATCTCCGCCGCCTTGCGCCGGTCCTTGACGTGGTACAGCACTTCGCAATAGCGCTCGATGAACTGCACGCAATGGCTGAAGGACCGCGCGACGTGCAGCAGGGGCACGACCATGATCAGGGGCTCGATCGGCAGGTTCAGCCAGCCGACGAAGCCGAAGCCCCAGATCGCGACCACGGTCGAGGCCGCCAGCGGCACGACGACACCGATGACGTTCCGCATGTAGAGCGCCAGCGACACGACGAGCGCCACCAGCGTCACGCCGAAGATCCACAGCATCTGGCTCTGGTAGTAATAGACCCAGCCGGTCAGGGCCGGCTGCCCGGCCATATAGACTTCATGGTCGGCGTCGCGCTCGCGCTCGACCAGGGCCTGCAGGAAGGCGAAGGTCTCGCCGTAGTCGAGCAGGCGCTCGATGAAGGTCGCGGTGATGATGGTCGCGGTCTGGTCCTGCGAGATCAGGAAGTAGCGCGGCCCCGGGGCCATTTCCACCCGGCGGCGGAATTCGTCGACATCGGCCTGCGAGGCCGGCGGCTTGTCGCCCATGATCGGATGGGCGTCGATGCCTTCCGGCGTCGCCTCGGCATAACGCGCTTTTTCGGTGGTGATCGAGAGCACCTGGTCATGGTCGACGGCAGGCGCGGTATCCACCTCCCGCGTCATGTTCCAGATCTTGTTCAGGGTCTCGACATTGTAGATGTCGCCGTCCTTCCGCTTGACCATGATGGTCACGGTCAGCGGGCTGCCGAAGTTCGGATGATCCTTGAAGGTCTGGACGTAAGGATGATCCGACGGCAGCAGGTCGGAGAAGATCGTGCGCAGCTCGACATTGCGCAAGCCGAACGCGAAGAAGATGGTCAGGGCGGCCATGACGAGTATCGACCAGGTGCGATGCTTCATCGTGAAATGCGCCAAGCGCGCGGGTTTGTTCTGCACGGAACCTCAAGCCTTCCGTTAGGGGGAAACGAGATGCAAGCCGCCCGGCTCGAGGCCGGCGCTGGGCTTGCCCGAAATCGGCATGGGGGCGTGGGCGGGCTCAGCCCGATCCGCCGGGCTCGCCGCCTGTAATTCTAAGGATTACCGATCGCCGCGGCCCCGGCCGCCCTGGCATGTGCAGAGGTCCCACCATCGTTCCCTATCCCCGAGCCGCGAATGGCGACGGCATTCTTGTTGTTCGATTCCCGCAGATGGTACGCATCCTTACGGAAATCATTTTCGAGTGCAGGATGGTCTGCGCGGTTGGGTATGGGACCAGTCAGAAGGTTGGTTCCTCGCCCCGTTTCGGGACGAAAGCCCTGACAAATCCTGCCTTTCGGATGCAACCCGGCCGCCGGGGCGCGGCCATATGAAAAGCGGCGCGGGAATCCCCGCGCCGCAACAAGTGGCGTCCCGGTCCGCGTCAGGCGAGATCGGGGAACATATGCTCCGCGAACTCGCGCGGGCCGGGTTCGTCGCCGCGTTTTTCCTCGGCGCGGCGCAGGTCGACGCGGCGGATCTTGCCGGAAATCGTCTTCGGCAGGTCTTCGACGAATTCGAGCCGGCGCACGCGCTTGTAGGGGGCCAGGCGCCCGCGCAGATGGGCGAAGATCGCCCGGGCCGTCGCCCCGTCCGGCGCATGGCCGGCAGCAAGGATGACGAAAGCCTTGGGCACCGCCAGGCGCAGGGGATCCGGCGACGGCACCACCGCCGCCTCGGCCACCGCCTCGTGCTCGATCAGGATGCTTTCCAGCTCGAACGGGCTGATCCGGTAATCCGATGCCTTGAAGACATCGTCGGCCCGGCCGACGAAGGTCAGGTATCCTTCCGCATCCCGCTCCGCCACGTCGCCGGTGCGATAGACTTCGCCGTCGGTCGCCGTCATCCGCCCCTCGACCTCATAGCCGAGCATCAGGCCGGCGGGGCGCCCCGCGCCCGACAGCGGCAGGCAGACCTCGCCCTCGGCCGCGACGGCGCCGTCCGGATCGAGCAGGACATGGCCATAGCCCGGCAGCGAGCGGCCCATGGAGCCGAGCTTCAGCTTCTGCCCCGGCGGGTTGCCGATCTGGGCCGTGGTCTCGGTCTGGCCATAGCCGTCGCGGATCGTCAGGCCCCAGACCCGTTCGACATGCTCGATCACCTCGGGGTTCAGGGGTTCGCCGGCCGAGCATAATTCGCGCAGCCCGGTCCGCCACCGCCCCATGTCCTGCTGGATCAGCATGCGCCAGACGGTGGGCGGCGCGCACAGGGTGGTAACGCCCGTGGTCGCCAGGACGTCGAGCAGCTGGGCGGCGTTGAAGCGGGCCTGGGAGACGATGAAGACCGTGGCCCCGGCATTCCAGGGCGCGAAGAAGGAACTCCAGGCATGCTTGGCCCAGCCGGGCGACGAGATGTTCAGATGCAGGTCGCCGGGCTGCAGGCCCAGCCAGTACATGGTGCTGAGCGCGCCGAGCGGATAGGACTGGTGGGAATGCACCACCAGTTTCGGCTTGGCCGTCGTGCCCGAGGTGAAATAGAGCAGCATGGGATCGGTCGCCGCCGTCGCCTCGCCGGGCGCGAATGTATCGGCATAGTCGCCGCCATGGGCCGCCGCCAGGCCGGCCCAGCCCGGCACCGCCGCGCCGGTCACGATCTTGCCGACCGCCTCGATACCCGGCAGGCCGGCGAATTTCTCCACCTGCGCCGGATCGGTGACGATGTGGCGCACGCGGCCGCGGGCCAGGCGGTCGGCCAGGTCTTCCGGCGTCAGCAGGGTGGTGGCCGGGATGATGACCGCGCCCAGCTTGATCGCGGCCAGCATGCATTCCCACAGCGGCACGACATTGCCGAGCAGCAGCAGGATGCGCTCGCCCCGGCGAACCCCCTGGGCGCGCAGGAAATTGGCGACGCGATTGGAGGCCGCGGCCATCTGGCCGAAGCTGACGCTGATCTCCGAGCCTTCGGGGTCATGGATGCGCAGGGCCGCCCGGTCGCGGGAATCGGGCGCCGTCGCCAGGACGCCGTCGAACCAGTCGAGCGCCCAGTTGAACTGCGCCGGGCGCGGCCAGCGGAAGCCGGCGACGGCCGTGTCGTAATCGGTGCGGTGGCGCAGCAGGAAATCCCGCGCCTCGGCGAAACTCGGGGAAGGGTCGATCGCCATGGTCATGCGTCCTTGTCGGCGGCGAAGGCGGCCCGGACGGTGCCCAGGCCCTCGATTTGGGCTTCATAGGTGCGGCCGCGCCCGACCGTCGCCATGGGGCCGAGGGCGCCGGACAGGATCGTGTCGCCGGCCCGCAGCGGCCGCCCCAGGCGCGCCATGGTCGAGGCCAGCCACAGGGTGGCGTTCAACGGATGGCCCAGGCAGGCGGCGCCGATGCCGGCGGAAACCTGGCGCTCCCCCTCGGTCAGCACCATCTTCGCGGCGCGGAGATCGAGATCGCCCAGCCGGCGCGGCGTGGTGCCGAGGACATAGAGGCCGGACGAGGCATTGTCCGCCACCGTGTCGAGGAAGCTGATCTTCCAATCGGCGATGCGGGAATCGACGATCTCGATCGCCGGCAGGGCGAAATCGATGGCGCGCAGCAGGTCAGCCACGGTCAGGCGCTCGTCGTCCAGGTCGCGGCCGAGGACGAAGGCGACCTCCGCCTCGACCTTGGGCTGGATCAGCCGGTCGGCGGCGACGTCCCAGCCGTCGGGCACCGCCATGTCGTCGAACAGCATGCCGTAGTCGGGCTGGTCGACGCCGAGCTGGCGCTGCACGGCGGGCGAGGTCAGGCCGATCTTGCGCCCGACCAGCCGCCGCCCGGCGCCGAGGCGGCGGGCGGTGTTCACCTGCTGGATGTCATAAGCCGCATCGGCATTCGGAATTTCCGCCTTGATCGGCGGGATCGGGGCGCGGGCCTGCGCCGCCGCGTCCAGCCGGGCGGCGAGATCGTGAAGGATGGCGGTCATGGGGTTCAATCCGCGATGAAATCGGCGACCAGCTTGTTGAAGCGCGCCGCATGCTCGATCTGCGCCCAGTGGCCGCATTGCCCGAAGACATGGAGTTCGGAGCGTTCGATCAGCCGATGCAGTTGCAGCGAGACGTCGAGCGGCACCACCTTGTCGTCGCGGCCGTGGATGATCAGGCTGCGGTGCCCGACCTTGGCGATGTCGGCCGGATCGCTGCCGAGGGCGTCGAGCCAGCGCTGGTGCGGCCGGGGGAACAGGGCGGCGAAGGATTCCTGGAAGCCGGGCCGGATGCTGGCCTGATAGCGCAGTTCCGCCAGTTCGTCGGTCACCAGGGTGCGGTCGTGGGCGAAGATGTCGAGCAGGCCCTTCATCGCCTCGAACGAGGGTTCGTAGCCCCAGACCGCGGCCAGGCCGTCGGTCACCGGGAAGGTGAGGCCGGCGCTGCCCATCAGCACCAGCCGGCCGACGCGCCCGGGATGCTGGATGGCCAGGGCCAGGGCGATGGCGCCGCCGAAGGAATTGCCGACGATGTCGACCTGGGGCAGGCCCAGTTCGTCCATCAGGTCGAGGATCTGGCGGATCCAGGCGGCGCGGGAATAGGCGAAGCCGTCCGGCCGGTCGGTGTAACCGAAGCCGACCATGTCGGGCGCCAGCACGCGCACCCGCTTTGCCAGGTCCGGCATCACCAGGCGCCAGTTGGCCCAGCCGGTGACGCCGGGGCCCGAGCCGTGGATCAGCACCACGGGCTTGCCCTGGCCGAGATCGTGGCAATTGGTGTTGAAGCTGCCGGTCCGGATGGACCGGGCGATTTCGGGGCTTTGTGCCGTCATGGTGATGCTCCTGGTTTCCTCTGGTCTTGTTCACGCGCCCTTGATCAGGCCGCCGGGCTTGGCCCCCCACAGGCACAGGCTGGCCGGCTCGAAGGCGAAGCTGCGCGGGCGGTGGCCCGCCTCGTCCGCGATCTCGTCGACGCCGCAGGAATATTCGAAGACCATGCCGTCCGGTCCCCGGAAGTAGATGAAATTGGCGCCCGAGGTCGGGTGGCGGCCGGGGCCGAAGACGATCGGGACATTGTGCCGGCGCAGCAGGTGGTAGTTGCGCAGCACGTCGCCCCGCTCGACCACCTGGTGGTTGATGTGCTGGATGCCCGGCCCCGCCGCCCGGACCAGGGCGATCGTGTGGTGGATCGCATTGATCCGCATCAGCGGGATATCGCCGATCCGGTCGCTGACCCGGGCATTGCAGACCCGGGTCCAGAACGCCTCGTCGCGCAGCGGGTCGGTCGAATTCAGGCCGATGTGGTTGAAGCCGGTGATCGCCGCATCGCGGGTGCCGAAATAGCGCGGCCCCCGGTATTCCGGCTTCACCACCAGTTCGATGCGGTTGCCGCTCGGATCGCGGAAGGCGATGAAATCCATCACCTTGCGCGCGTCGGCGCCCGCCGCCGTGCCAGCCGCGACCCGGTGCCCCAGGGCTTCGAGGGCTGCCGCCGCCGCTTGCAGTTCGGCCCCGTCCGCGACCTCGAAGGCCGCGGTCTGGTCCGCCGGATCGCCCTCGACATAGCAGAGCGTATGGGCCCTGGCATCGGAGCGGAGATAGAGCGCCTTCGCCGTCCGCCCGGTCACCTCGAGGCCGAGGATGCGGGTGGCGAAATCCTCGGCCAGGGCGAGGTCGGGCGTGCCCAGGCGGACATAGGTGATGTCGTCGAGGCGGATCATCGGCCCGCCTCCGCCTGCCATTCCGGCACCTCGGTGCAGAGACTGCCCCAGGTGCACAGCGTATCGGCGCGGAAGGGGAAGCGGCGCGGCCGGCGCGGCCCCGGCCCGATCTCGTCGTCGCCGGCGACCAGCGAGACGATATGCCCCTCGGGCCCCGCCAGATGCAGGAAGACGAGGCCGGAAACCGCCTGCCGCCCCGGCCCGTGCAGCACGCGGACCTGATGCTCGGCGGCGAAATAGCTGGCCTGCATGACGTGATCCAGCCCTTCGACCGCGAAGGCGACATTCAGCAGGCCGGGGCGCCGGGCCGGATGCAGGGCGATCCGGTGATGGCGCCCGTCGATGCGGAGATAGGCGATGTCGCCCACATGATCGCTGACGCCGGCGCCCAGCGCCTGCCAGAAGGCGAGGTCGCCGGCCGGATCGGTCGAGCGCAGGCCGACACTATGCAGGCCGAGAATGCCGGTATCGCGCAGCAGGTGGCAGCGCCGGCCGCCGTAATGGGGCCGCAGCACGAGATCGACCGCATTGCCCGAACGGTCGGCGGTCAGCAGCACCGCATCGGCCAGGCGGCGGCGGCACTCCTCGGCCCCGGCCCGGCGATGGGCGAAGCCGGCAGCGCCGAGCGCCGCTTCGGCGGCCTCGAGCGCGGCCTCGTCGCGCAGTTCGACGCCGAGGGCGGCAATCCCCTCGGGACCGGTGAAGGAGAGATCGTGCTGGCGCTGGCTGGCCCTGAAACAGGCGATGCCGTCGAGGGCGGGGCCGGGCGGGAGGCCCAGGATATCCCGGGCGAAACGGCCGGCAGCGGCGATATCCGCCACCGGCAGGCGCGCATAGGCGGGCGCGGCGAGAAGGGGGGCGGTCACGTCTTCTTGTTCCTTGGTTTTCTGTCCGGCGCCGGTTCGGCCGGCAGTTTGGCCGCGATATAGGTGCGGACCATGTCGCGCAGCAGGTCGAACTGGGCCTCGTCCTTCTTCGGGTCGTTGTCCCAGAATTTGCGCAGCGCCTGGCCGCGCACGATGCCGAGCACGATGGACAGAAGCCCCGGCGCCGTCCGTTCCGGGATGCCGGCCTCGACCAGGGCCCGGTTCCAGGCGACCTCGACCGGCAGGCGGGCGGTGCGGGCGATCTCCAGCACTTCGTCGCGCACCGAAGGATCGGTCGCCGCCGAGACGACGATGTCGACCGAGACCAGGAAATGCCGGCTGAAGAAGAAGTCGCGGGCATCGTCGATCAGCTGGTCCAGGATGTCGCGCCCGGGATCGATCGCCGCCGCCCGCGCCTTGCTGCGCTCCAGCGCTTCGCCGTAGACATGGCGGAGCGTGGCGACCACCAATTGGTCCTTGGTCGGGAAATGGTGCAGCTGCGCCCCGCGCGAGACCCCGGCAACGCGGGAGACCTCGGCGGTGCGGAAGCCGGCGTAACCATGCAGGCCCATGACCTCGGCCGCCGCATCGACGATCCGCCGGCGCATGTCCTCCGACCGTTCCGCCTGGGTGCGGACCGGGTGATCGGACACCGGGTTCACCCGGGGCCGGCCGCGCGGACGGCGGAGGGACGGGGCGGCGGCATTGTCAGACGACGACATGGACGTTTCCTTCGATCACTTCGACCGGATAGGTCTTCAGGGCCACTTCGCAGGGCATGCCCGTGGCCTTTCCAGTCGTAATGTCGAAAGTGCCGAAGTGCCAGCTGCACTCGACGGTGCAGCCGTCCAGGGTTCCCTCCTCCGACAGGGAAACCTCGCCGTGGGTGCATTTATCGGCGGTGGCATAGATGGTGCCGCCGACCTTGTAGAGGGCGATGCGGGTACCGTCGGGCAGGGTTTCGCCCCGGATCTCCCCCTCGGGAAGATCGGCGACGGCACAGAGTTTCACGCGTTGCGACATGCCGGCCCTCCCTTCACAGCATGGTGCTGCCGCCGTTGACGCTGATCACCTGGCCGGTCACGAAGCCCGCCTCTTCCGAGGCGAGATAGGCGACCATGGAGGCGATCTCGGCCATGGCGCCGGCGCGGCCCATGGGGATGACGTCGATGAATTTCCGCGCCACGTCCGGCGCCTTGGCGACGAAGACGGCGAGCTGCTCGTTGTCGACCGCGCAGGGGGCGACCGTGTTCACGGTGATGCCGTCCCGGGCGAATTCGCGCGCCAGCCCGCTGGTCATGCCGTGCACGCCGCCCTTGGCCGCGTTATAGGCGGCGTGGTCCCAGAGGCCGTTCCGCACGGAATCGGCGCCGAGGTTCACGATCCGGCCATAGCCGCGGCGCTTCATGCCCGGCAGCGCGTAATAGCTGCACCAGAGCGCGGTCCACAGATTGCGCTCGACCGTCGTCCGCAGGGTGTCCGGCGTGTGGTCCAGGAACGGCCGGATGATGCCGCCGCCGGCATTGTTCACCAGGATGTCGAGGGTATCGAACCCCTCCTCCGCGGTGGCGATCAGGCGTTGCGCCACCTCTTCCCGCGACAGGTCGCCGGCGACGGCGACGGGGGTCGGGCCGTGGCGGCCGGCGATCTCCGCCGCGGCCGCATCGAGTGCCACTTCGTCGAGGTCGGCCAGGACCAGCCTTGCCCCCTCGGCGGCCAGGCGGTCGGCGATGGCAAGGCCGATGCCGCGGGCCGCCCCCGTCACCACCGCCACCCGTCCGGCCAGTTTTCCGCTCATCGCCGCCCTCACAGGATGAAGCTGACGCGGCCCTGCGGGCGCAACCCGTCGCTGGCCAGGATGCAGCGCTTCTCGCGGATGCGGAGACCGTCCTCGCCCGCCACCAGCTTGTGGATGTTCGAGCCGAAATAGACGTCGGTCTGGCCGTCCTTGGAGCGATAGGTGACGAAGACCGAGCCGACCTCGATGGTGTCGCCCTCGCGTTTCCGGATCAGCACGTTGCTGATCAGGTGGCGCAGCTTGGAGCGCGGGTATTCGGCATGGGCCGTGCGCTTCATCAGCCGCACCACCCGCTCGCCCAGGCGGAAGCGGTCGTCGGCGATATAGAAGAGATTATTCTCGGCCGGCGCATCCTCGGCCACGTCGGTCGAGGGGACGTAGTAATGGGCGTCGTCGGTGAAGAGCTTCAGCCAGTCCGGCAGGCGCCAATTGTCGATCAGGGCGGCTTCCTGGAACAGGAATTCCTCGATGTCGGTGCGGTTCACGCTGGTCATCGTCCCGTCCCCGGCTCAGGCCGCCACGCCGTCGGCGATGCGGCGGTTCCACTGGGTCCAGAAGGCGCGCATCTGGGCCTCGTCGTCGTAAGCCGGCGGCGTCCGGTTCATGCCCTTGGAAATATCGTTCCAGCCGACCTCGCCGGCATTGGCATAGCCGCGCTGGCATTGTTCCAGCGCCTCGATGTCGTCGGGCGTGGCGAAGCCGCCCGGCCCCAGGAATTCGAGGAAGTTGAACAGCCGGTATTCGCGCGCCCAGGAACTTTCCTCGCTGGGGGCCAGCGCCCAGGCATTGATCTGCATGTAATCGGTCGAGACCGGATAGAAGGTCCGGATCGTCACCGCCATGATGTCGTTGATGACGAGGTTCGGGAAAATCACCAGGTTGCGGTTGCGGGTGGCGATGCGGGCCGCCCGCTCCTCGCCGTGGCGCTCCACCAGGCGGGCGTGGATCGCCTCGATCTCCGCCTTGCCCTGCTCGCCCCACATCGGGATCCATTGCGCGACCGGCCGGCCCCAGGGCGCCTTGTATTCGACCACGGCATGGCCGTTGCCGAGGTCCCGCCCCTCGCCGGTGAGCGCGACATTGGCGAGGCCGCCGTTGGTGTTGCGCAGATAGTCGAGATAGGTCGCGTGGTTGGTCGCGGCGTGATAGCCGTCATAGGAATTCTCGGCCAGCAGCTTCCAGTTGGCGCGGATCGAATATTCCTGGGTGCCGCCGACCACGGTCATGCCGGCTTCCGACTGGTCGGCGACGATGTCGATATATTCCGTCGCCTGGCCCAGATAATCGGTCAGGGGCACGGCATTCTCGTCGAAGCAGACGAAGGCGAAGCCGCGATAGCGCTCGAAGCGCGGCACGGATTTCAGGCCGGATGTCGGCCTGTCCTTGAAGTCGGCGGGATAGGCGGCCTCGTCCGGCAGGTGGCGGAGATTGCCGTCCAGGCCGAAGATCCAGCCGTGATAGAAGCACTGGAACGACTTGGCATTGCCGCTGCGCTCGCGGCAGACGCGGGCGCCGCGGTGGGCGCAGGTGTTCAGCAGGGCGCGGAACTCGCCCTTCGGGGTCTTGGCGAAGATGACATGGCGGCCGCCGACCTGGCGGGTGACGAAATCGCCCGGCTTCGCCAGCTCGGACTCGTGCCCGAGATAGAGCCAGCAGCGGCCGAAAATGCGCTCCCGTTCCGCCTCCAGGATGCCCGGATCGACGAAGCTGCGCCGGGCGACGCTGAAACTGTGGTGCTCCCGGTCGACGAGGACCAGGGGGCTGGTGCCGTCCAATGTGCTCATCCGTTGTTCCTCCCTTTGATTATCTGGTTGCCGCCTTGCGCAGGTCGAAGCCGGGATCGCCGGCCTCGTCCGCGGCAAGGCTGCGCCGGCCGGCGACCAGCCGGCGCAGCGCCGCCATATCCTTCGGCGTGTTGACGGTGACAGCACCGGCGACGATGCCGCCGGCCAGCGCGATCGCGGTGAAGCGCCCGGCGGCCGGATCGCCGCGCAGCACGATGTCGCCGGCGGCGGCATTGCCGACGACCTGGATGTTCAACTCGTATTGATCGGTCCAGAACCACGGCGGGTCGCCATAGGCGGTGTCCTGCCCGACCATGGTGCGGGCCGCCGCCGCCGCCTGGTTCTGCGCATTCGCCCAGGTCTCGGTCCGCGCTACCCGGCCAAGCCAGGGGCAGGCGCGGCTGGCGACATCGCCGGCGGCGAAGACCCCGGGCACGGAGGTGCGGCCGCAATCATCGACCAGGATGCCCTGATCGACGGCAAGGCCGAGGCTGCGGGCCAGTTCCAGTTCCGGCTCCACCCCGATGCCGACCACGACGGCATCCGCCGGCACCACCTCGCCATCCGCCAGCGCGACCCCCTCGGGGGAAAGCCCGACCGGCACCCGGCCCAGGCGGAAGGTGACACCCGCCGTCTCGTGCCGGGCCTTCAGGAAAGCGGCGACCGGCGCCGGCAGGGCGCGGGCCAGCAGGCTGGGCGCCGCCTCGATCACGGTCGCCGCCGCCCCCGCCTTGGCCGCCGCCGCGGCAACTTCGAGGCCGATGACACCGCCGCCGACGATGGCGATCCGCGCCCCCGGCGCAAGGTGCCGGCGCAGCGCCAGCGCATCCTCGACCGAGCGCAGCGCCAGGACCGGCAACGCCCCGGTCTCCAGCACCGGCAGGCGGCGCGGCGCGGTCCCGGTGGCGATCAGCAGCGCGTCATAGGGAAACACGCGGCCGTCCTCGGCAGTCACCGTGCGGCCCGCGGCATCGCCGCCGGCGATGCGGGTGCCGGCCACGACCTCGACCCCAAGGGCGGCCCAGCCGGCGCCGTCGCGGATCGAGACGATGGGCGCGCCGTCCTCGATCAGCGTCGCCTTGGACAGCTGGGGGCGCTCGTAGGGCAGGTGGGGTTCCGCCCCGATCAGGGTGATGCGGCCGGAAAAGCCCGCGCCCCGCGCCGCCTCCGCGGCGCGGGCGCCGGCCTGGCCGGCCCCGACGATGACGATGCCCGGCGCCTTGTCCGCAATGCCCTGCATGCTGCTTCCATCCCCATTGCCCCGTCGTCGTTTGCGCGGGGTCGATGTTCATTTTTGTACAAACAGTACAGACTGCTTGTAAATAGGAAAAATCACCGCATAGTGGGCCGAAGCTGAAACAAGAGCGGGAGGAACGCGCCATGCCCCCAAAAACCGATGTCCCGACCATCGATACGCACGCCCATTTCGTCCCCGCGACCTTTCCCGACGCCCGCGGCCGCACCCCGCTGTGGCCGGTCATGGCGCCACGGGCGGACGGGCAGGCCGCGGTCGTGATCGGCGGCAAGCCGTTCCGCGTGCTGGCGCCGAGCAATTGGGACGTCCCCGCGCGCCTGGCCGAAATGGCCGCGCAGGGCATCGGCCACCAGGTGCTGTCGCCGATGCCCGAACTCCTGTCCCACTGGTTCGGGGCGGCGGATGCCGATGATCTCTGCCGTTACATGAACGACGCGCTGGCCGCCATGGTCGACGCCGCGCCCGCGCGCCTCGGCGGGATCGGCATGGTGCCGGTCCAGGACCCGGCCCTGGCCGCGAGGCGGCTGGCCGATGTCAAGGCCCTCGGCCTGCGCGGGGTCGAGTTGGGCAGCCATGTCAACGGCGCCCCCCTCGGCGATCCCCGCTTCGACGAATTCTATGCCGCGGCCGAGGCGCTGGACCTCGCCCTCATGGTCCATCCGCTGCACCCGGCGGGCAGGGACCGCCTGCCCGGCCATCCCGCGCTGGCCGCCGCCGCCGCCTTCCCGCTCGATACCGCCCTGGCCGGGGCCAGCCTGCTGGCGGCCGGCATCCCGCTGCGCTTTCCGCGCCTGCGCATCATGCTCTGCCACGGCGGCGGCGCCCTGCCGTGGATCCTGCCCCGTCTCGACCGGGTCTGGTCGCTGGGCGGGCCGCTCGGCGCGAGCTTTCCGGAACGGCCGAGCGAAATGGCGAAGCGCTTCTTCTACGACAGCGTGGTCTATGATCCGGTCACCCTCGGCTATATCGCCGAACGGCTGGGCGCCGACCGGATCGTGACCGGTTCCGATTTCCCCTTCGTCATCCAGCAGGATGCACCGGGCGCCTTCGCCGAGCAGGTCCTGTCCGCGGACCTGCTGGCGCAGAACGCCCTGGCCTTCCTCGGCCTCGATGCCCTGCCGGCCTGAGCCGGCGCTCAGATCACCAGGACCGGCTTGATCGACTTGCCGGTCGTCGTGTCGTCGAAGGCCTGGTTGATGTCTTCCAGCCTGTAACGCTTGACGAGGCGGTCGAAGGGCAGCCGCCCGTCCAGGTAATAGCCGACCAGTTGCGGAATGAAGATTTCCGGATCGCTGTCGCCCTCGACATAGGCTTTCACGCCGACGCCGCGGGCCAGCATGTCCATGATGTTCACGGGCAGTGCCGCGTCCGGCGGCGGCATGCCGACGAGGCCAAGCTGGCCGTTCGGCAGCAGGGTCTGGAACGCGCTGCCGATCACGGCCGGAATGCCGGTGGTATCGAGCGCATGGGTGACACCGCCGGGGCCCGCCGCCTTCACCGCCGCGACCACGTCCTCGGTGCTGCGGGGGTCGAGCGCCGCCGTCGCCCCGAGCTCGAGGGCAAGCGCCCGGCGTTCCGGGTTGGGCTCGACCACGATCACATGGGCGGCTTCGGCGATCCGGGCGGCCATGACGGCGCTGAGCCCGACGGCGCCGGCACCGAAGATCGCGACCGCATCGCCGCGCCCGACCCTCAGCGAATTGAGGATGGAGCCGGCGCCGGTCTGGATGCCGCAGCCGAGCGGCCCGAGGATGTCCAGGGGGGCGTCCTTCGGCACCGCGACCGCATTCCGCTCGCGCGCAATCAGATGGGTTGCAAAGGACGACTGGCCGAAGAAGCGGGCGTTCACCGCGCCGCCGTCGCGCCGGCTCATCGGCGTCGAGCCGTCGCCCGGGCGCACGCCGCCGAAATTCGCGGCCATGAAGTTGAAGCAATAGGACGGCGCGGCACGGGCGCAATTGGGACAGGCGCCGCAGGAATCGAAGCTCAGGACGACATGGTCGCCCGGGCGCAGCCGGGTGACGCCGGCACCCACCGCCTCGACCACGCCGGCCCCCTCGTGCCCGAGCACGATCGGCAGCGGCACCGGGAAATCGCCCCGGCAGACGACGTCGGTATGGCAGACGCCGACACCGGCGACGCGCACCAGGATCTCGTCCCGGCGCGGCTTCTGCAACGTGATCTCTTCGATCGAAAACACCCCGCCCGGGGACGACAGAACCGCAGCGCGGCCGGCGACGGCCCCCCGATCGGCGCCGGGGCTTTCCCTGAGCGCATCCGCAATAGACATGATCCACCTCCCTCTGCGCGAACGGCTTGCCTTGCTTCAACCGAGCGGCCGATTCATCGCTTGGGGACATTTCCGGCGCCTCCGACGGGGCCGTCGCCTGACGAAAGGTTTGCCCGTGCATGAAATCGGCCGGGAAAACGCCCCGTCCCGAGGGAGATTCCCTGGAACGAGGCTCGATCCACGGAAGCGCCGAAATGTAAAGGATGCTAAGATGTGAAATCTTTCTGAAACGAAAGAACAACAACCGGACAGCCGTGGCATCGCGACCATAAAAACGGCGGCCGGACCCTGGGGGGTTAGGAGGATACGCCCATGCAAGGTCAACCGTGCCTGGCAGACAGCGCAACGACGCAACCATCTTTTTCACCGCCGCGGGACATCGCCCGCGCGCCTGAGCCGCCGGCCGGCGCCACCCGCTCGATCGACGATCATTCCTTCATCGGCGCGGGCCGTTTCGAGCCGCCCCGCTATGCCTTCTCGCTGGTCAGGACCCGGGTCATCCAGTCCTTCGCCGCCGCCGGCCCCTTGCCGAAGGTAACGACTGTCGTTGCCCCCACCGGCTATGGCAAGACCGTGCTCATGACCCAGCTGCACGCCCTGGCATCGGCGGGCGGGGCCCAGTGCAGTTGGATCGGCATCGACGACCGCGAGGCCGACCTGCCGGTGGTCCTGACCCTGGTCGAGCACGCCCTCGGCCTGGCCCGGCTCGACCTCAATACCGCCTCGGTCGAGGATCCGCGCGGCAGCCTGCCCCACCGCGTGGACCGGCTGGTGTCCCATCTCGCCGGCAGGCGCGTCGAGACGGTGATCTTCATCGACAATATCAACAGTTGCACCGACCCGGGGCTGGCCCTGCTGCTGGATGCGCTGGTGTTCCGCACCCCCGGCCATGTCCGGCTGTGCATCACCTCGACCGCGCCCATTCCCTTCGATGCCGGCCGGGCCCGGCTGGAAATGAAGCTGCGCCGGATCACCGTCTCCGAACTCGGTTTCGATTCCGGCACGACCGAGGCCATGCTGCGGGCCTCGGGCCTCGACCACCTGAGCCGCGAGAATATCGCCGCGGTGGTCGCCAAGACCGAGGGCTGGCCCGCGGCCATCCGCCTGATCCAGCTGATCCTGAGCAATGAATCCGATGCCGCGGAGGGGCTGGAGCATTTTTCCGGCGCGGACGCCGATCTGGCCGCGCTGCTGTCCCGGCGCCTGATCGCCAGCTTCGATCCCGATCTCGTCGCCTTCCTGCACGACATCGCCGAACTGCGCGGCTTTTCGGTCGAGCTGGCGCTGGCGGCGACGGGCAATCCCCGGGCCGGCCATTGGGTGCGCTTCCTGGTCGAGCGCAACGTGCTGGTGGTGCCGCTGGACCGGGGACAGACCTGGTTCCGCTTCCACGGCCTGTTCCGCCAGTTCCTGGTCGCCGATGCGGCGGGCAGGCAGGCGCCGGAACGGCGGCGCGAAGTCCTGGGCGCGGCGACCGACTGGCTGCTGGCCAAGGGCGACCGCAGCTATGCCCTGGAACTGGCGCTGAACGTGCCCCTGCCCGACCGCGTATCGGGCATCCTGGAACAATTGGCGCGCCCCATGGTGCGTGACCGGGGCGATCTCGCGACCTATACCCAATGGGTCGAACAGGCGAAGACCCTGGGCATTACCCTCGGCCTCGAGACCCTGCTCTGGTATGCCTGGGCCCTGGTCTTCAACCGCCATTACGAGCGCGCCGGCGCCGCCCTCGACCAATTGGCCGGCCGGATCCGCGAGGCGGAGCCGGACGGCGACGGCAAGAGCCCGCTGTGGTCGCCCTACCGCATGGCCCAGATCATCGTCAATTTCCACCTCGACCGCATTCACGCGGTCCGGGCGGAGGCGCCGGGCTGGCTGGCCGATTATCCCGACGCCGGCACTTTCGACTATGCGGCGGTGGCCGGCGCCTATGGCATCGCCTGCGCCGTGATGCATGATTTCCCGACCGCCCGCCACGCGCTTCGTCTCGCGCAGGATTCGATCATCCGCGTGCGCAGCGACTATGGCTTCTCCTGGGTGGCGGCGGTCAGCGCGGTGGTGGAACTACTGCAAGGCGATCCGGTCGAGGCCGAACGCAACCTGCGGGAAGCAGAGGAACAGGTTCGTTCCAATATCGGCGATTCGGCGGCCATCGTCTCGGTCCTCACCCTCGGACGGGCGCGGGCCGCCGCCGATACCGGCCGCCTTGCCGAGGCGGTCGAGATGGTGAAGCAGGGCATGGACCGCGGCATCGAACAGGGCATTCTCGACACCGCCTGGTTCGGCATCGAAGTCGCCCTGGCCTGCCCGGGCGACGGCGAGGCGCCGTCCGACACCGCCACGCTGCAATCCCTGGCGCGGCGCTATGCCCGCCGCCTGCCCTTCCTGGTCGACCTCGCCCTGATCCGCTGCGCCCTGCGCCACGGCCGTACCGCCGACGCCTTCGACAAGGCCGAGAGCCTGGCGATCTGGTCACGGCCGGCGGCATTCCACCCCGGGACCCTGGCGGACCTGACGGCGATGGAACGGACGGCGGCCATCTTTGCCGGCATCGACCTGCTGATGGCCGCCGGCACCCTGAAGGAAGCCGGCGCCCTGATCGAGCAGGAACTGAAGAATGCGCTCGATACCGGGCGGCGGCGCGATCAGGTCGAACTGCACCTGATGCAGACCGCCCTGATGACCCGCCTCGGCAACCAGGACGGTGCCATCAAGGCCCTGGCCCGCGCCGTCGTCACCGCGGCCAAGCGCGGGCTGCTGCGCCCGTTCCTGGAACAGCGCGACCTGGTCTTGCAGGTGGTCGGGGAAACGCCGTTGAAGAAATTCGGCCTGACGCTTCCGGCCGATCTCGCCTTCTTCAACCGGGTCTGCGATGCCCTGGGCGTCAGCCCGGCGTCGGTGCGGCCGCAGGCCGTCGATGCCGACGGTTACATCGTCGAGGCGCCGACCCCGCGCGAGATCGAGTTGCTGCAACTGCTCGATTCCGGGCTCGACAACAGCCAGATCGCCTCGCGCCTGTCCCTGTCGGTGCCCACGGTCAAATGGCACCTCTATAATATCTATTCGAAACTGGGCGTGAAGAACCGCGCTGGCGCCCTGGCCAAGGCCCGGGCGCTGCGGGTCCTGCACCGGCCCTGAAAGAAAGAAAGAAAGAAAGAAAAGGCCGGCGGTCCCAGGGGGGACCACCGGCCAGTCTCCGCCTTGCCAAGGGGCTTAGTTGGCGATGCGGCGGAGGTTCGAGGGGGTGTAGAATTCGTCGTCGGCGCGCCAGTCGAATTTGATTTCGTAAGGCTCGTTGTTGTTCATGCCGAAGGCGATGTAGCGATCGTTCAACAGATCGTAGAGCGTCTCCACGCAGTAGAAGGGCACCGTCGCCTCGGTGTACTGGATCAGATGCGCCTCGGAGACGCGCCACAGCTCGCCCCGGCCGTCGTAATGCTCGCCGCCGACGATCGACCAGCTGTCCTCGTCGAGATAATAGGTCCGGCGGGCATAGAGATGGCGCAGGCCATCCTTCAGCGTCGCCTCGACCACCCAGACCCGGTGCAATTCGTAACGCAGCAGGTCCGGATTGAGGTGGCCGGGCTTCAGGATGTCCTCGTAAGGAATGCCGCGGGCATCGAGACGGTTGGCATTATAGGGAATATAGATTTCCCGCTTGCCGAGCAGCTTCCAGTCGTAGCGGTCGAGACCGCCGTTGAACATCTCGTAATTGTCGTTGGTGCGGGCGCCGTCGGCGCCGATGCCCGGGTTGTCGTAGCCGATTTCCGGCGCCCGCATCACCCGCCGCGCGCCGGCATTATACATCCAGGCCTGGCGCGGCTGCCGCACCGGGTTGACGCGGTCGATGCCGAGCAGGGTGGTGCCGGCCAGTTGCTGCGGCTGCAGGATTTTCTGCACGATCTTGAGGACGATATCCGCATTGTCGGGCGTTTCCGGCACGCCCGAGCGGAAGGTCAGCAGGTCGTGATAGATCATGGGGGTGAAGCTGCCGTCGCGCTTCACCACCGCCTGGATCACCCGGCGGTCGAACGCCTGGCCGCGATAGCGCACCAGGTGGTTCCAGATCGCTTCCTGCCCTGTCTTCGGAATGGGGAAAGGCACTGTCGAAAGCCCGAGATTGGCAAGGCCGTAGCCGCCGTCCTCCAGTTCCACCTTGGTCGCCTGATCCTTGATCCGCTGATAGACCTCGGGCGGCAGGGCGGCCGTCCGGTGCGTCGGATAGACATTCATGTAGAAACTGCCGCCGTGGCGCTCAAGGAGGGCGATCTGGCCCGGCGTCAGCCTGTCCTTGTAGCGCGGGATATCCGCCGGCCGGATGGTGAAGAGCGGCTTTTCGTTCGGAAAGGGATCGGGCCGCGAGACCCCGGGCACCACCCCCGGCAGCACGCCCGTCAGCCCGCCGTCCCAGGCCGGGATGCTACCGTCGGCGTTGCCCGCCTTTTCGGCGCCGACCGGCGTCAGGTCCTGGCCGAGGCGGGCCGCCTCCTGTTCCGAGATCCTGGCAAGCGCGGGCCCGCCGCCCGCGACGAGGACGGCCAGCGCCGCCCCGATGAGAGAGATCCTGTTCACCTTCACTGTTCCTCCCGGATTCAGAAACGGGCCGTCGCGTTGATCGAAACGAAATCGCGATCTTTGCCGTAGTTGTAGTCGCCGCCCATGAAGCGGACATAGGACGTGCCGAAGCTGTAGCCGCCGCTGTCGAAATCGACGCCGAGGCCGAGCGCCATGCGGCCTTCGAGATAGGTGCTGTCGGAAGCGGTGCCGTTGACGTCATGGGCCCAGGACAGGAAGGGCTTCATGTTCCAGCCGAGCACGGCATCCGGATAGTCGAGCACGCCGCGCGCCCGGTACCCCCAGGAGAAATCGGTGACGTAACCGTCGTCGGCGCATTTCCGGGCCGTCGTCTCGGCGCAGGTTCCGCTGCGGTTGTAAAGCCCGTAGACCGCGGTGCGGCCATAGCGGCGGTCGCCCGGCAGGCCGTCGAGAACCTCGAAGCCGACCTCGCCGATCAGGGTGATGCCCGCAGCGCCCAGCGCCGGTGGCAGCAGCTTGAAGGCCGCGACCTGGGCCCGGTATTGTTCCGCCTCGTCATAGCCGTGGAAAAGCGCGCCCGAGCCGACGGCGACCGCCGGCGACAGCGGCGACTGGGCCGATGTTCCCCCGCTGCGGAAGGCGGCCAGCAGGTGGTTCGCGTTCAATTGCACCGGCATATCCGGCCGGTAGGAGGCTTCGCCGAAGACCGAAACCCCGCCGAGCACGGTGGAGAAGCCGAGGCCGAACAGGTTGATGTCTTCGGGGAATTCGATGACATAGCGGAAATTGCCGCCCAGCGGATCGCCGTTGATGAAGGGCGCGCCGCCGTTGGCTGCCGTCGTGTTGTAGATGCTGATATAGGGCACGCGGCTGTGATAGCGCATGTAATAGGCGGAGAGTTCGACATCGAGGGCCGCCGCGTAGTAACGCAGGGCGAAACCGAACTGGCCGTCGTCGCGGGCCTCGAGATCGTCCGCCCGCTTGGCGACATTGCCGGTGGCAAGCCCGGTCGGGTCGCTCTGCGCCGCGCTCAGGGTGAAGCCGTTGCACCCCTTGGCGACCGAATCGACGGTCGAGAAATAGGTGCCGCAGCCGTCGATCACGGTCGGCGCCCATTTCAGCTGGTAGAAGGCTTCGAACGACAGGTCGCCGGTCAGGCCGATGTTGCCATAGGCCATTTCGACCGGCAGCAGGCCCTCCTTCAGTTCCGCCCCCGGGCGGCGGAAGGCGGAGACGTCGATCGGGTTGATCGAATTGATGCCGCCGCCGATGAACAGCCCCTCGCCCCAGCTCACGACCTGGCGGCCGAGGCGCAGTTCGAGCGGCATGTCGCCGACCTCGACCTTGCCGCGGACATAGGCATCCATCAGGGCGAAGCCCTTGAATTTGGCCAGGTCGTCGAACGTGCGGTCGCTCAGCGGCCGGCCCGGGGCGTAACCGTTGACGATATTGCCGTGCCGGCGGTCGCCGGAATCGAGTTCGTGGTCGTACCAGGCCTTGGCCGAGAGGGTGCCGCCGAAATCGCCGTAGTCGACCTTCAATTCGCTGAAGATCTTGTAGACGTTGGAGACGATCTCGCCCTTCTTGAAGTTGAGCGAGGGATCGTCATAGGCGCTGGTCGACGAAAAGCCGCCCGCCCGGTTGCCGGCGGCGTAGAATTCCCCGCTCGGGTCCTCGGCCCGGATCAGCAGGCCGGCGCTGATCACCGTCGAGAAGGTGATGTCGGCCCCGGCCGCCTGGAATTCCACCGCCCCCGCCGGCATGGCCCCAAGCACCCCGCAGGCGCAAAGCATGGCCGCCGACAGGACATGGGTCCTGAAGTTCTGTTGCATCATTTCCTCCCGGTGCGCCCTTCGGCCACCCCCAGGCCAGCGGTTTCTCCGCCGGCAATTGTACGCTTTATTTTAATACGCTAGCGCACTATCAATATGGACACTAACACACTCCGGATCGCGGAACCAAGAGCCTATCCGAAAGTTCGGGCCATTTTTTGCTTCCCCTCGCAAAGGCAGCGGCGGAAGGCCGGCCGTGGCGGCCACGGATCCCGGCCCCACGCCCTGCCGCTTACCCAGGGATGATACACATATGTACTTATGCCCCGGCCTTTTCGGCAGCGGTGGTGCCGCCGCGATCCCGGCACAGCCACTATTGCCTCAGTTTTTAGATTAAACAAGCCGTACGTACTGTTTTTTATAAAATACCGCCACGCCGGGCCCCGGCCAGGAGGAAACCATGCCCACCCCCTTCCCCCCCAATCGCCAGGTGATCCTGAGCAGCCGCCCCAAGGGCGTGCCCCAGCCGGAGCATTTCACGCTGTCGAGCGCCGCCGTCCGCCCGCCCGCGGCCGGCGAGATCCTGATGCGCAACCATCATCTGTCGGTCGATCCCGCCCAGCGCGGCTGGGCCAATGACGAGGGCAATTACAGCGATCCCGTGCCCCTCGGCTCGGCCATGCGCGCGCTGGCGGTCGGCGAGATCGTCGAGAGCCGGGCCCCCGGCTATGCCGCCGGCGACTTCGTCTACGGCTGGTTCGGCTGGCAGGACTATTGCACCACGACAACGGCCGCGGTGCTGCGCCTGGTGGCCGAGACCGACCTGCCGCTGACCGCCAGCCTCGGCGTCCTCGGCATCAACGGGCTGACCGCCCATCTCGCCTTTCACAGCCTGGGCCGGCCCCGGGCGGGCGAGACCGTCCTGGTTTCGACCGCGGCGGGCAGCGTCGGCAGCTTCGTCGGCCAATTGGCCAATCTTGCCGGCTGCCGCGCCGTCGGGGTCACGGGATCGGCGGAGAAGGTTGCGGCGGCAACCACGCGCTATGGCTACGCGCAGGCGGTGGATTATCGCGCCTCGGCCGATATCGCCGCCGATATCGCCGCGGCCTGCCCCGCCGGGATCGACATTTTCTACGACAATACGGGCGGCGCCATCGGCGATGCGGCGCGGGCGCTGATGAACACGGGCGGTCGCATCATCCAATGCGGCACCGCTTCCATCCCCCATTGGACGCCACCGCCCCAGGGCCCGCGCAGCGAGCGCCAGGTGCTGACCAAGCGCCTGTCCTGGTCGGGCTTCGTGATCTTCGATCATCTGGCCGCCTTCCCGGCGACGGCGGCCAGCCTCGCCGACCTGATCCGGGCCGGCCGGCTGACCTATGACGAGGATATCACGGCGGGGCTGGAAAACGCCCCCGCCGTCCTTGCCGGCCTCTATCGCGGGGAGAACCTGGGCAAGGCGATCGTTTCGCTGGTCTGAGCGGGGCGGGGCGGCCGGGCCGCCCCCTCCTCACCTCAGGCGACCAGGCGTTGCGCCTGCCCGAGATAGCGGGCGAGCGACAGCGGCCCGCCGACATAGGCGGGATAGCCGAGGCGGGCGACCAGGGCGTAATCGATCACGCGCCGCTCGGCTTCATCGGCCGGCGCCACCGCATCCGCCGCCAGCGCGGAGGCGATCAGAAGCCGGGCCGCCAGGGTACGCGCGGGCTCGTCCTGCTGCGCCTCGAACCAGAAATGCCCACCCGTGGGCGCCGGGACGGCGACCGGCACCGGTGCCGCGGCCTGGATCGCCGGCGCCGCCTTGCCGAGGCCGAGGAACGCCAGGGCCGCCGCCGTATCCGCGCCAGCCCCCTCGGCGCGCCAGGCGCCGAGGACCGCCGCGGTCACCGCCGCCAGGCCATCGGGCAGTGCCCCCGCCTTGGCCCGGCGGTCGTGCTCCAGCTTGCCGAGGAACAGGGTCTGGATCATGTTGCGCGGCTCGGGCCGCTGGATCAGGCCGGCGAAGACCGTCATCTCCCATTCGATGGCGCGGTCCATCGGCTTTTCGATCCCGCCCCGGATACAGTCGAGAATGGCGAAGGGCGCGGGGTAGAAGGCGCCGGGATCGGCCAGGGCCTTCGTCCAGGCCGCATCGAGCAGGGCGGCCGCCGCCCTGCCGTCCACGGCCGGCGGCACCTGCCGGTCCCAGGGCTGGGACGCCTCGGGCCCGGACAGGATCCAGCGCTCCGCCGCCGCCACCGCCGCCTCCGGCGCCACGACCTCGTGAGCGAGGCCGGCCGCGAGCGCCGTCGCCGGCGAGAAGCGGCCGCCTTCCAGCAGGATCGGCAAAGCGGCCTCGATGCCGACCACGCGCGGCATGCGCTGCGTCCCGCCCGCCCCCGGCAGCAGGCCGACCAGGGATTCCGGCAGGCCCAGCGCCGTCTTCGGATTGTCGGTCAGGACGCGGTAATGGGCGGCGAGCGCGAATTCGCAGCCGCCGCCGAGCGCCAGCCCGTCGACGACGACGGCGACCGGCTTGCCCGCCGTCTCCAGGGCACGAAGCCCCCGGCTCAAGGGGAAGAAATGATCATAGGCAACCTTGGTGCGCTCGTCCTTCGGGCGCTGCATGATCATGTCGTAGGCGACGCCCAATTCGTTCAGGTCGGCCCCGGCACAGAAGCCGGTCGCCTTGCCCGAGCGCAGCACGACACCCCGCACGTCGCTGCCGCGCAGCCAGTCGGCGACGCGCCCGATCTCGTGAATGGCGGCATTGGAGAAGACGTTCATCGTCCGCCCCGGCATGTCGAAGACGAGATGGATGATGCCCTCGCGGCTGTCCTCGATCCGGAACTCGCGCAAGATCGGCTGGTCGGTCATCGTTTCCTCCTGACGGCTTGGTCTTGTGGCCGCGGGCCCTCCCGCCATATAGTACGCATACGAACTATATGGCGGGAGGAAAAGCAAGATGGAACTTCAGGACCAGCGCGTTCTCGTGATCGGCGGCAGCTCAGGCATCGGGCTTGCCGTCGCCGGCCGGGCCGCCCGGGCCGGCGCCCGGGTCACCATCGCCAGCCGTTCGGCCGAGCGGCTGGCCGCGGCGGCTGCCGCCCTGCCGGCCCCGGTCGAGACGCTGGTTCTCGACGTCGCCGACGACCGGCAGACCCGTGAAGCCCTGGGCGCCACCGGCATTTGGGATCATATCGCGGTTACCGCCGGCGATGTCCGCACCGGCCCGATCCGGAAACAGCCGATCGAGGCGGCGATGGCCGGCATGAACGCCAAATTCTGGTCGGCGTGGCGCATCGCCGCCGCGGCCGTCATTGCCGAAACCGGTTCCCTGACCCTGACCTCCGGTGCCTTTGCCCAGCGGCCGGCCGCCGGCCGCGTCATCGCCGGGGCGATCAATGCCGCGATCGAGGGGCTGGCCCGCGGCCTCGCCCTGGAACTCGCGCCCGTCCGGGTGAACGTGGTCTCGCCCGGCCTGGTGGACACGCCGCTCTGGGCCGGCCTGCCGGCGGAGAAGCGCCATGCCTATTTCGAGACGGTGGCGGCAGTCCTGCCCGCCCGCCGCATCGCCAGCGCGGACGACATCGCCCGGCTCTACCTGACCGCGATGACGACGCCGATCCTGACCGGCACGACATTGCTCGGCGACGGCGGCCACGTCCTGGTCTGACCGGGCCGGGCCCGACTTCCGGCCGGATACGGCATCCGTATTCTGGATTACGGTACCCGTGCGCACGATCGGCGCGCCCGGGAGGGAACAATCATGCAAGAACAAACCATCGACGGCACGATCGCCAGGACCTTCGTCTATACCGGCGTCGCCCTGGTTCTTTCGCTCGTCGTCACGCAAGGCTGGCTGATGGGCTTCATTCCGCCGCCCTCGCCCGCGCTGCCGGCGGAGGAACTGGCCAAGATCTTCATCGACCGCAAGATGAGCATCCGCATCGGCACCCTGATCCAATGCATCTGCTATACGTTCTGGTTCACCTGGGCGATCTCGATCGCCTTCTACATCCGGCGGATGGAGCGGGGCATTCCCGTCCTCACCTATGCCTCGATCGCCAATATCGGCGGGGGTTACGTCTTCTTCCTGCTGATGCCCATCACCTGGGCCGCGCTGGCCTTCCGGCCGGAGAACCTCGATCCCAACGTCCTTCAGGTGATGAACGACCTCGTCTGGTTCATCTTCATCCTGAGCTGGCCGCCCTTCGCCCTGTTCATGGTCTTCATCGCCGTCGCGATCTTCCGGGATCACAATGTGCCGACGATCTTTCCGCGCTGGGTCGCCTTCTTCAACCTGTGGACGGCGGTGCTGATCATCCCGGCGGGCCTGATCGAATTCTTCAAGACCGGCCCCTTCGCCTATGACGGGCTGATCTCCTTCTGGTTCGTCTTCGCCGTCTTCTTCGGCTGGATGCTGGTGATGAGCATCGTCACGCTGCGCGCCATCGCAGTGGACGCCCGCGCGGCGGCCCGGCCGTGACGGCCGGAGCGCGCCGGGTCCATGTTCCCGGCGAGGGGGGCGTCTGGCTCTTCATCGCCGGGGACATGGTCCTGTTTTCCGTGCTGTTCTTCACCTTCCTCAGTTATCGCGCCGGCAGCCCGCAAGCCTTCGCCGCGGGGCGGGCGCATCTGGACCAGGTGCTCGGCCTCGTCAACACCCTGCTGCTGCTGACCAGTTCCTGGTTCGTCGCCACCGGGGTGAAGGCGGCGCGGCAGCGGGCGGCCGGGGTGCCGCAAGCCTGTTTCGCCGCCGCCCTGGGCTGCGGCCTCGGCTTCGGCGCGGTCAAGGTCTTCGAGTACAGGGCGAAATTCGATGCCGGCCTGGCGCTGGCCGACAGCGACTTCTTCATGTTCTATTTCGCCTATACGGGCATCCACATGATCCATGTCGTGATCGGCATGGGCATCCTGCTGCTGCTGATCAATTACGTCCGGTCACGGCCGATCGAGGCGGTCAACCTCCAGCATGTCGAAAGCGGGGCCACCTTCTGGCATCTCGTCGACGTGCTGTGGATCGTGATCTTCGCCCTGCTCTATCTGCTGGTGTAACCATGAGCGCTTTCATCGTCAGCCGCATTTCCGCGATCTGGCTGTTCCTCGTCCTTGCCACCCTGGCATCCTGGGAAATCGGCCATGGCCTGGGCTTTCAGGATCACCGGGCCAGCAGTGCCGCGATCATTGCCGTCGCCATGCTGAAAGTCCGCTTCGTGATCCGCGACTTCATGGAGATCCGGCATGCGCCCCTGGCCTACCGGCTGGTCGCCGACCTCTGGGCCGGGGGGATCGCCATCGGCCTTGCCGCGATGATCCTCTTCGCCTGACCAGAAGAAAAGGCGGCGGGGTTTTTGCCCCGCCGCCTTTTCCACGACGCCCGGCCGCAGTTGCGATACGCCCGGATGCCGCGTGCCGTCTCAGACAAGGGCGTAGACGTCGAACTCGGCCTTCAGGTCCTGCGGCACCGCGCGGCCGATCGAATAGAACTGCAAGCGGTTCAGCCAGAGATAATCCGGATGAGCAGCGGTCAGGCGCGGCGCGGCGCGAACCAGCAATGCCGCCGGCAGGCTGCCGGCCAGGAACCCGGCATAGGCATCCGGCCCGGCATCGATCACGCCCTTATAGGCGATGTCGATGACCGCGCCGTCCTCCGTCTTCAGCAATCCCCGGACATCGATGTC
Organism: Zavarzinia compransoris; assembly: GCF_003173055.1. Lineage (NCBI taxonomy): Bacteria > Pseudomonadati > Pseudomonadota > Alphaproteobacteria > Rhodospirillales > Zavarziniaceae > Zavarzinia > Zavarzinia compransoris. The sequence continues at coordinate 527,067 of NZ_QGLF01000003.1, read as the reverse complement.
GAGCACGCCGTCGCTGCGCAGGGTGACGAAATCCGTACCGCCCGGCAGGACGGTGCCTTTCAGCCGCGGCCCGGCGAATTCACCGCCGAGAAGCCGGAAGTTCAGGCGGATGCCGCCCGGCCCGGGGCCGACGACATCCGGCGGGGCCAGCGCCACAGTGTAACTGAAGGCGAATTCGCTGGAATAAGGTAACATAGGACATATCCCCGGCGTCAGAGGCTGCGGCTGAGCAATTCCTTCATGATTTCGGAACTGCCGCCATAGATGCGGCGCACCCGCGCATCGCGCCACAATTTGGCGATGGCATATTCGTTCATGTAACCCGCCCCGCCATGGAGCTGGAGGGCGGCATCCATGATTTCCCACTGGGTTTCCGTGTGCCAGAGCTTGGAGGCGGAGGCTTCGGCCGGGGTCAGCCTGCCCTCGACGTGGCGCTTGATCGCCCAGTCGATATGGGCCCAGCCGATCTGGAGCTTGGCTGCGAGATCGGCCAGGGTGAAGCGGGTGTTCTGGAACTGGAACACCTTCTGGCCGAACGCAGTGCGTTCCTTGGTGAAGGCGACCGCCTCGTCGAAGGCGCGCTGCGCGGCGGCCTGGGCCGTGATCGAGATCGACAGGCGTTCCTGCACCAATTCGTTCATCAGGACGACGAAGCCCCGGTTCTCGGCCCCGAGGACATTGGTGACCGGCACCCGGACATCGGCGAAGAACAATTCGCTGGTATCCGACGAGAACTGCCCGATCTTGTCGAGGTTGCGACCGCGCGCGAAACCCGGCCGGTCCGCCTCGACCAGGATCAGGCTGGTGCCCTTGGCGCCTTCGCCCGGGTTGGTCTTGGCGACCGTGATGATCAGGTCGGCGTTCTGGCCATTGGTGATATAGGTCTTGGAGCCGTTGACGATGTAGTCGTCGCCATCGCGGATCGCGGTGGTGCGCACGCCCTGGAGATCGGAACCGGCGCCCGGCTCGGTCATGGCGATGGCGACGATGCTCTCGCCCGAAACCATGCGCGGCAGCCAATAGGCCTTCTGTTCCTCCGAGCCGTGGTTCTGCATGTAACCGATGGTGATGTCGGATTGCAGCGTCACGGTGTCGGTCGAGCCGGCGTAGGTCAATTCCTCGTTCAGCACTGCGTTATAGCGGAAATCGAGGCCGAGGCCGCCGTATTCCTCCGGCACCGAGGGGCAGAGATAGCCGGCCGCGCCCATCTTCAGCCAGAAGCTCTTGTCGACGATGCCCTGCTCTTCCCAGCGGGCGAGGTTGGGCGTGAATTCCCGGTCGAGGAAGCGGCGGAACTGGTCGCGGAACAGGTCCAGCGAGTCGTCGCCGGTGGTGCGGTCTTTGGTTTGCAGCATGGTCAGAACGCCACCTTGTCGGCGCCCTTCAGCGCCAGGATTTCACGGGCTTCGTCGGGGCTCGCGATCTCGAGGCCGAGGCCTTCGACGATCTGGCGCACCTGGGTGACCTGGGCGGCATTGCTTTCCGCCAGCCGCCCCTTGCCGAGCCAGAGCGAATCCTCGAGCCCGACGCGGACGTTGCCGCCCATGGCCGCGCCCATGGCGGCGACCGGCATCTGCGACCTGCCGGCGCCCAGCACGGACCAGCGGTAATTGTCGCCGAACAGGCGGTCGGCCGTGCGCTTCAGGTGCAGCACGTCTTCCTGATGGGCGCCGATGCCGCCGAGCAGGCCGAACACGGTCTGGATGAACAGCGGTGCCTGCACCAGGCCTTGCGTCCAGAAGTAATGCAGGTTGTAGAGGTGACTGGTGTCGTAGCACTCGAATTCATAGCGCGTGCCGGTCTCGTTCAGGGTGCGCAGCGCGTATTCAATGTCCTTGAAGGAATTGCGGAACACGAGATCGCGGGAATTCTCCAGCATCTGCGGCTCCCAACCGTGCTTGAAATCCTTGAAGCGGGCCAGCATCGGGAACAGGCCGAAATTCATCGAGCCCATGTTGAGGCTGGCCACCTCGGGCTTCCACACCGTCGCCGGGCGGATACGTTCCTCGACCGACATGAAGGGCGAGCCGCCGGTGGTGAGATTGACTACGAGGTCGGAACGCTGCTTGATCACCTTCAGGAAGGGCTCGAAGGCTTCCGGCGACTGGTCGGGCCGGCCGTCCACCGGGTTGCGCGCGTGCAGGTGGACGATGGCGGCGCCGGCCTCGGCGGCACCGATGGCCGCCTCGGCGATTTCCTCCGCCGTCACCGGCAGGTGGGGCGACATGGACGGGGTGTGGATCGACCCCGTCACCGCGCAGGTGATGATGACCTTGTTGGCGACGGCCATGATGTTCCTCCCCTTGTCTTCTTGTTATTCGGCGGCCTGGGCGCGCGGGCCCTTGCGGGTGGCGAAGAGGTCGCGGGCGATGATCATCTTCATCACCTCGATGGAACCGCCGGCGATCTTGATGATGCGGGCATCGGCATAGGCCCGGCAGATCGGATATTCCCACATGTAACCCCAGCCGCCATGGAGCTGCAGGCATTCGTCCACCGCCTTGCAGTGCAGGTTGGCGGTGATCATCTTGGCGACCGCGGCATCGACCGGGTCGAGCTTGCCGGCCATGAACAATTCGATGCATTTGTCGGTCAGCACGCGGGCGGTGATCGCCTCGGCCTGGAGTTCCGCCAGCTTGAACTGGGTGTTCTGGAAATCCGCCACCGTCTGGCCGAAGGCCTTGCGGTCGGCGGTATAGTCGGCGGTCCAGCCGATCACCGTCTCGGTCACGGTCGCGGAGCGGACGGCCTGGGCCAGGCGTTCCTGCGACAGTTTCGTCATCATCTGCTGGAAGCCGCGCCCTTCCTGCCCGAGGATCGCGCTGGCCGGCACGCGGACATTGTCGAAGAACAGTTCAGACGTGTCCTGGGCATGCATGCCCAGCTTGTCGAGGTTGCGGCCACGGCGGAAGCCCTCGGTATGGGTATCGACCAGGAACAGGGTGATGCCCTTGGCCCCCGCCGCGCTGTCGGTCTTGGTAGCGAGCACGATGACGTCGCACATCTGGCCGTTGGAGATGAAGACCTTCTGGCCGTTGATCAGGAAGTCGTCACCGTCCCGGGTTGCCCGGGTGCGGATCGCCTTGAGGTCGGAACCGGCGTGGGGCTCGGTCATGCCCAGCGAGCCGATCGCCTCCCCCTTCACCATCTTCGGCAGCCAGTGGCGCTTCTGTTCCTCGGTCCCGAAGGACAGGATATAGGTCGCGACCAGGTCGGTATGGATCAGGAAGCCGGGGCCCGACGCACCGACGCGCCACAATTCCTCGAACACCACGACATCGAAGAGATAGTCGAGGCCGAGGCCGCCGTATTCCTCCGGCACGGTGCAGCAGAGCAAGCCAGCCTCGCCGGCCTTCAGCCACAGGTCGCGGGGGACGATGCCGTCCTTCTCCCACTGGGCGTGGTAGGGCACCACTTCCTTTTCCATGAAGCGGCGAACGGAGTCGCGAAAAATGTTATGCTCTTCCTTGAACAGAGTCCGTTCGATCATTTCGTTTCCGCCCCTTGATCATTAGTTTACCGTACGCATGCGTACTATTACGGCAAAGCCCTGCCCGTGGCAAGACGGCTTACAGCCGGCCGGCGAATTCGCGGTAACCCCGCGCCAGTGATTCGCGATGTTCGGGCGCCGCGACCGCGATCAGGGCCGCCGCGCGTTCCCCGTGGTCCTTGCCGCGCAGGTCAGCGACGCCCTGCTCGGTCACCACGAGATCGATGTCGAAACGGCCGAGCGAGACCGGCCCGGCCGGCGCCCCCGGCAGCACGATCCGGCTGGCCCCGCGCGCGGCCGCCGGCAGCGCCACGATCCGCAGCCCCCCTTCGGAAAGCCTGGCCCCCCGGGCGAAATCCGAGGCCCCGCCGGGGCCGGACATCAAGCCCTTCGGGGTCAGTTCGGCAAAAGCCTGGCCGAAGAGATCGACCTCGATCGCCGAATTGATGGCGATGAAGTTCGGAATGCCGGCGATGACCGCCACCGCATGGGTGTGGGAGACGCCCTGGAACGAGAAGGCCTCGCCGTCGATCGCGTCGTAGAGCGCCGGCGCGCCGATGGCCACACCGCCCTTCACCGCCGCCCCCGGTGCCAAGGCCCCGGCCCGCAGCAGGTCGAGCACCCCATCGCCGATCAGGCCGGAATGAATCCGCAGGTCGCGATGATTGGTAAGATTGCGCATCAATGCGCCGGGCACTTTGCCGAGACCGGTCTGGAGGGTCGCGCCATCGGGGATCAGGCCCGCGATATGGCGCGCGATCTCGTCCGCCTCGGGATCGCTGCCGCCGGTCGCCATGCCGGGCAGGTCGAAGCCCTCGTCTTCGAGGACGGCAGTCAACTCGTGCCAGGGAATGCCCCGATGGCCCCGGGTCGCCTTCATGCGCGGGTTGATATGGGCGATACGGATGGGAATGCGGTCCCAGACATCGGCCAGGAAATCGATGATGGCGCCGAAGCTGCAAAAGCCGTCGGCATCGGGCGGCGCCACGGAAAAGATCGCCGCCGTCGGCGGCTGCCGGCGCAGCCGCGCCAATATATCGCCATAACACAGCGGCAGGAACCGCACCCGGTCCCCCGCCGCGCGGAGTTCCGGGGTCAGGAAGAATGTTTCCACCCGGCAGTCCGGGTTGGCGAGATAGCTCGCCCGGTTGAGCCCTGGGACGAAGATCCCGGTGAAGGACATCGCGCCCAGGGCATCGCCGGCGGCCATGACCGCCCCGTTCAGGGCTGCGGATTCCCCGGAGCAGCCCTGGACATAGGTCAGGCCGCCCGGCGGCAGCACGTCAGCCAGCTTTTCTGGCCTTAAGCGAACCGGTGCCACCGCCGGACCTCCACAGGCATCAGCGCAAATGCTTGTGGAAGTCGGGGGTCCGCTTCTCGTTGAAGGCGGCGACGCCTTCCTTGGACTCGTCGGTGTCGTAATAGAGCTTCACCGCATGCAGGGCGAAATTGGCGATGCCCCGGATCGAGTCCGAATCCGCGTTGAACGAACGCTTGGCCAGGGCCAGCGCGGTCGGCGAGCGCTGGGCCAGCTTGTCGGTCCAGTCCTTCACCGCGGCATCGAGCTCGGCCGCCGGCACCACCTTGTTGACGAGGCCCATCTCAAAGGCTTGCTGCGCGGTATAGCGGTCGTTGATGAACCACATCTCGCGGGCGCGCTTGTCACCGATATGGCGGGCCAGATAGGCCGTGCCCCAGCCGGCATCGACCGAGCCGACCTTGGGCCCGACCTGGCCGAACTGCGCGGTTTCGGACGCAATGGTCAGGTCGCAGAGGGTGGCCAGCACATTGCCGCCGCCGATAGCGAAACCGTTGACGCGGGCGATCACCGGCTTGTGGATGTCGCGGATGATGCCCTGCAATTCGTCGATCGGCAGGCCGACGACGCCCCGGCCGTCATAGGAGCCTTCGTGGGCCGACTGGTCGCCGCCGGTGCAGAAGGCCTTTTCGCCCGCCCCGGTCAGCACCACGCAGGAGACCGCGCGGTCGTTGGCGGCACGCTGGAAGGCGCTGATCAATTCCTCGATCGTCTGGCCGCGGAAGGCATTATAGACCTTGGGGCGGTTGATGATGATCCAGGCGGCGCGGTCGCGCACGTCGTAGATGATGTCTTCGTAGGTCGTGGTCTGGCCCATGGGGCGTTCCTCTCGGCGTTTTTTCTCGATCAGATCATGTTCATGCCGCCCGAGACCGAGACGGTCTGGCCGGTGATGAAATTCGCGTCCTCCGACGCCAGGAAGGCGACGATGCCGGCGTAATCCTCGGGTTCGCCCATGCGCTTCAGCGGAATGCCGCGCACCATGGCATCCTTCCACTTCACGGCGTCGTCGCCGGTGCCGAGCACGGACTGCATCATCGGCGTGTTGGTCGGGCCGGGGCAGACGGTGTTCAGCAGCACGCCCTTGCGGGCCAGTTCGCGGGCGATCGACTTGGTGAAGGAGATCAGCCCGCCCTTGCAGGCGGAATAGACCGCTTCGTCGCTGGTGCCGACGCGGGCCGCATCGGAGGCGATGTTGATCACCCGGCCGCCGCCGCGCGCAACCATCAGCGGGCAGACGGCGTGATGGGTGTTCAAGGGACCGTAGAGATTGATGCGGATGATCTTGTCCCAAAGGGCCTGGTCGGTCTTCAGGAAGGCCAGCGGCTTGTCCCAGCCGGCATTGTTGACCAGCAGCCAGATCGGGCCGAGGTCGGCCTCGACGGCGGCCACCGCCGCCTGGACGGTGGCATAGTCGCTGACGTCGACCTGATAGGTCTTCACCGTGGCGCCCGGGCCGGCCAGTGCGGCCACTTCCTCGCCCGCCGCGGGGTTCAGGTCGAAGATCGCGACCTTGGCCCCCTCTTCGGCCAGGCGCAGGCTGATGCCGCGCCCGATCCCCTGGCCGCCGCCGGTGACGATGGCGACTTTATCCGACAATCCACGCAATGTCTTTCCTCCCACGGGACATGATCTCAGGAGGCGCCGGCCGAAGTGTCATCCTCCTCGTGCTCGACGCGATCCCCACCCAGCAGTTCGAGAAGGTTTTCCTTCATCGCCCGCAATGCCTTCACCATCACCTGCAAGTCGGCTTCATCGATGCCGAGCAGGATGTCGTGTTCCGTCTCGGCGACGCTGTTGCGGATGTCCTTGATCAGCTTGGTGCCGACCTTGGTCAGGAACACCCGCTTCACGCGGCGGTCGGTCAGGTCGGCCCGCCGCTCGACGAGACCGTTGGCCTCCAGCCGGTCGATCAGGCCCCCGAGGGCGACCTTGCCGAGATCCAGTTCCTCGGCCAGGGCGACCTGCGGCATGCCGTCCCGCCGGGACAGGAACGCCAGCACCCACCACTGCGAACGCGTCACGTTCAGCGGCTTCAAAACCCGGTCGGTCACGTTGCGGCGCAACCGCGAAACATCGTGCACTAGGAAACCGAGTCGCAATTTCCAATTCAGATCCGTCGACATGGACCAACCCCTCCAAAAGCGGCAGAATCCATGTACTAGCGCCAATCTGCTCCCTCTGCATCATTCACTCGCGATACCTTTATCGTACACTTGCGTACGATACGCAAGCGAGTTATTAGTCGATCCATAGGGAATGGAAACGGATCGACCATGGCGACGAAAAGCATCAAAGGCCCGAACAGCGTCAAAGGACTGGGCGCCTATCTGCCCCTGCTCCGGCTGGACCGGCAGGCCGCCGCCAAGGCCTTGCGCTGGAGCGGGCTGGGCGGCCCCCGCAACGGCCGGCGCGCCGTCGCCGCCTTCGACGAAGACGCCCTTACTGTCGCCGTGGAAGCGGCGCGGATCGCCGTGCGAAAGTCGGGCCCGATCGCCAAGGTGGTCTTGGCCACGACGTCGAGCCCGTTTACCGAACGCGCCCAGGCCGGCCTGCTGATCGATGCCCTGCACCTGCCGGCCGAGACCCGGTGCCTGGATGTGGCGGGCAGCCGCCGCGCCGGGGTTTCCGCCCTTCTGGATGCGCTACTGGCGGGCGACGGCGGGGACACGCTGATCGCCGCCGGCGAGAACCGCCCGGGCCAGGCCGGTAATGCCCTGCACCTCGCCTGGGGCGACGGGGGGGCCGCCGCCCTGGTCGGGCCCGGCGACGGGGCCCGGCTGATCGGCCATGCCTCCCTCGCCCATGATCTGCTCGATGTCTATGCCTCGCCGGCGCACCCGACGCCCTACCAGTCGGAAGAGCGCTTCATCCGCGATACCGCCGTCGCCGCCGTGCTGGTGCCGGCCATCGGCGCCGCCCTCGAGGCGGCCGCCGTCGAGGCGGCGGAGATCGCCGCCGCCGTGGTCCATGAACCGGTCTCCGGCTGTTACAAGGCGGTTGCCGCCGCCCTCGGCCTGAAGGTCCCCAACCTGGCGGAAGCGGTGACCGAAGCGGCGGGCGACCTCGGCACCGCCCATGTTCTTTTCGCCCTCGGCCTTGCGCTCGAAACGGCGAAGACCGGCGACCGCATCCTGCTTGCCGGTTTCGGCAGCGGCTGCGATGCCCTGGTCCTCGAGGTGACGGGCCCCGTGGCCGGCGCCGGGGCCGCGGCCGCCGCACTCGCCCAGGGCCTCGGCTTTGCCGACTACGTCCGCTTCCTCAGCCTCAGCGGCGCCCTGTCGCTGGATTGGGGTCCGCGCTCGGAACTGGAACAGAAGACCTCCGCCTCGGTGCTGGAGCGCTATGGCCGGGATTTCACCGGCTTCATCGGCGGGCGCGATGCCGGCGGCAATACCCAGTTCCCGAAGACGCGCCTGCCCGTCGCCCCCGATGTCGAGGCCGGCCCCATGACCGACGTGCGGCTGGCGGACGAGACCGGCACCGTGGTCTCGATCACCGCCGACCGGCTGAACTACTGCCCCGATCCGCCGTTCTATTTCGGCCTCATCCAATTCCCGGGCGGTGCCCGCGTGCTGATGGAAGTGACCGATATCGCCGCCGCGCCGCCGGCGGTGGGCGACGCGCTGACCATGCGGTTCCGCGTGAAATCCGCCGACCGGCGGCGCGGCTTCCGCACCTATTTCTGGAAGGCCGCCCCCGTGGCCCGGCCGCAGCTGGAGGCTTGAGCCATGGCAACAGGTATTCGCGACAAGGTCGCCATTCTCGGCATGGGCTGCACCAGTTTCGGCGAGCGCTGGAACATGGGTTCGGAAGAGCTGATGGTCGAAGCCTTCACCGAAGCCCTGGCGGATGCGGGGATCGAGCGGAAGGACATCGGCGCCGCCTGGCTGGGCGCCGCCCTCGACGACGTCAATGTCGGCAATTCCGCCCTGCCGCTGGCCTTTGCACTCCGCCTGCCGCCGATCCCGGTAACAAGGGTCGAGAATATGTGCGCGACCGGGACCGAGGCGCTGCGCGCCGCCACCTATGCGGTTGCTTCCGGCGCCTGCGACATTGCCCTGGCGCTGGGCGTCGAGAAGCTGAAGGACACGGGCTATGGCGGCTTGCCGCTGCGCACCAAGGGCCTCGCCAACGATCTCTGGATGCCCTATGGCTCCGCCCCCGGCTCCTTCGCCCAGCTTGCCGGCGCCTATGCCCGGCGCCACGGCATCGCGGCCGGCGACCTGAAGCGGGCCATGGCCCATGTCTCGTGGAAGAGCCACCAGAACGGCGCCCTGAACCCCAAGGCGCATCTGCGGAAGCCCGTCGCCATGGACACGATCCTGAACGCGCCGCTGATCGCCGATCCGCTGGGCCTGTTCGACTGCTGCGGCGTCTCCGACGGTGCGGCCTGCGCCATCGTGACCACGCCCGACATCGCCAGGGGCCTGGGCAAGACCGACATCGTGACCGTGAAGGCGATCCAGCTTTCCGCCAGCAACGGCTGGGAAAGCCAGCATGGCGCCTGGGACGGCTCCTATGTCCGCAACACGCGGGAAGCCTCGCGCCGGGCCTATGCCGAGGCGGGCCTGAACGATCCCCGCGCGCAGCTGGGCCTGACCGAGGTGCACGACTGCTTCTCGATCACCGAGCTCGTGACCATGGAAGACCTGGGCCTGTCCGACGAGGGCCGGGCCCCCTTCGACATCCTGGACGGCAAGTTCGACCGCGAGGGCGAGTTGCCGTGCCAGATCGACGGCGGCCTGAAGTGCTTCGGCCACCCGGTCGGGGCATCGGGCCTGCGCATGGCCTATGAGGTCTACAGCCAGTTGCTCGGCCGCGCCGGGGCACGCCAGCGCGGCACAGTCGATTTCGGCCTGACCCACAATCTGGGCGGCGCGCCTTTCAACAGCGTCGCCGCCGTTTCGATCCTCGGCCGTCTCGGCTGACAAAAACCAGGGAGGACAGCATGGCAGGGCGTTATTTCGAGGACTTCGAGATCGGCCAGACCTTCACCCATGAGGTGCGGCGCACGGTGACGGATATGGACAATATCCTGTTCTCCAGCCTCACCTACAATCCGGCGGCGATCCATATCGATGCCGAATATGCGAAGGACACGGAATTCGGCAAGCCGCTGATGAACAGCATCTTCACCCTGGGGCTGGTCGTCGGCCTGTCGATCTATGACACCACCCTCGGCACCACGGTCGGCAATCTCGGCTGGGAAGAGGTGCGTTTCGCCAAGCCCGTCTTCGCCGGCGACACGCTGCGCTCGGAATCGAAGGTCGTGGCCATCCGCTCGTCCAAGTCGCGCCCCAACCAGGGCATCGTCACCTTCGAGCATCGCGGCTTCAACCAGCGGGGCGAAGAAGTCGCCTATTGCCGGCGCGTCGCCCTGATGCTGAGGAAGCCGGCATGAGGCTGCGCTCCCTCCTCTTCGTGCCGGGCGACAGCGAGAAGAAATTCGCCAAGGCGGCCAAGGCCGGGGCCGACGCCCTGATCCTCGACCTCGAGGATGCGGTGGCGCCCAGCCGCAAGGCCGACGCCCGCTTCATCGTCCGCGACCTCCTGGCCGGCCATGGCGGCGGCACTGCCGGCCTGATCGTGCGGGTGAATGCCCTCGACACCGGCCTGACGCTAGCCGATCTCTCGGCGGTGGTGCGCCCCGGCCTCGACGCCATCCTGGTGCCGAAGGCGAACGGCGCGGCGGACATCCAGCGCATCGGCCATTACCTGGACGCGCTGGAGGCCCAGGCCGGCATGGCGCCGGGCACGGTGAAGATCCTGGTCGTCTCGACCGAGACGCCGGCCGCCCTGTTCAACCTCGGCAGCTATGCCCCCGCCCATCCCCGCCTGATCGGCCTGACCTGGGGGGCGGAGGACCTGGGGGCCGCCATCGGCGCCACCGCCAACAAGGACGCGGACGGCGACTGGACCTTCCCCTATCGGGTCGCCCGCTCGCTCTGCCTGTTCGCGGCGGCGGCGGCGGATGTCGCCCCCATCGACACGCTCTATGCCGATTTCCGCGACCCCGCGGGCCTGGCCGAAAGCTGCCGGCTGTCGCGCCGTGACGGCTTCACCGGCCGGATCGCGATCCACCCGGATCAGGTCGAGGTGATCAACCGCTGCTTCACCCCGGCGGACGAAGATGTCGCCCACGCCCGGCGCATCGTCGAGGCTTTCGAGGCCGCCCCCGATGCCGGCACCATCGGCATCGACGGCAAGATGTACGACATACCCCACCTGAAACAGGCGCGGCGCGTGCTGGCCGCCGCCGAAGCCTGAGGACAGAGCGATGAACGCCTTTTCCCCGACCGATCTGACCGACAACGAAGACCATCGCGCGATCCGCGAGGGCGTCCGCGCCGTCGTCTCCCGCTTCGACGACGAATACTGGCTGGAACGCGACGAAGACGGCAAATTCCCCTTCGAGTTCCACCGCGCCATGGCCGAGGCCGGCTGGCTGGGCATCACCATGCCGGTCGAATACGGCGGCGCCGGCCTCGGCGTCACCGAGGCGGCGATCATGATGCATGAGGTCGCCAGCCACGGCGGCGGCATGGCCGCGACCTCCGCCGTCCATATCAACCTGTTCGGGCCGCACCCGATCGTGGTCCACGGCACGGACGCGCAGAAGTCGCGCTGGGTGCCGCGCCTGATTTCCGGCGAGGACCAGGTCTGCTTCGGCTTCACCGAGCCGGACGCCGGCCTGAACACGACCCGAATCAAGACTTTCGCCCAGAAGGTCGAAGGCGGTTACATCGTCCACGGCCAGAAGGTCTGGACCTCGACCGCCCAGGTCGCCAACAAGATCATGCTGCTGACGCGCACCACGCGCTACGAGGACGCCAAGCGCCCGACCGACGGCATCACCATCTTCTACACCGATCTCGACCGCGCGAAGATCGAGGTCCGCAAGATCCCGAAGATGGGCCGGAAGGCTGTCGATTCCAATGCGATCTTCATCGACGGCCTGTTCATCCCCGACGAGGACCGCATCGGCGAGGAAGGCAAGGGTTTCTCCTACATCCTGCACAGCCTGAACCCGGAGCGGGTGCTGATCGCGGTCGAGGCCATCGGCATCGGCCAGGATGCCCTGCGCCGCGCCGCGAAATACGCCCAGGAGCGCGTGGTCTTCGACCGCCCGATCGGCCAGAACCAGGGCATCCAGCACCCCCTGGCGGAACGCTGGATGTATCTCGAAAGCGCCTGGCTGATGGCGATGCGCGCCGCCCAGCTCTATGACGCCGGCAAGCCCTGCGGCGCCGAGGCCAATTCGGCCAAATTCCTCGGCGCCCGCGCCGGCTACGACAGCTGCCTCCAGGCGGTGCTGACCCATGGCGGCTTCGGTTACGCCAAGGAATATCACGTCGAACGCCTGCTGCGCGAGGTGACCGTCACCCGTATCGCCCCCATCACCGAACAGCTGATCCTGTCCTTCATCGCCGAGAAGGTCCTGGATCTGCCCAAATCCTATTGAACGAGAGGCCAGGCATCATGACATCGACAATCGCCAGCATGGCGGGCAAGGCCGTTCTCGTGACCGGTGCCGGGCGCGGCGTCGGCCGGGGCATCGCGCTCGAGATGGCGGCGGCGGGGGCCGCCGTCGTCGTCAACGACCTCGGCACCTCGCTGAAGGGCGACGGGGGCGAGGACGTCTCCCCCGCCGAACAGGTGGTGGCGGAAATCCGCGCCGCCGGCGGCAAGGCCGTCGCCAACCATGGCAGCGTCGCGTCCAGCGCCGATGCGAAGGAAATGATCAAGGCGGCCATCGACAGCTTCGGCCGGATCGATGCCGTGGTGAACAATGCCGGCAACCTGCGCGACACGCTGTTCCACAAGATGGAAGAGGCGGATTTCGACGCGGTGATCGCCGTCCACCTGAAGGGCAGCTTCAACACCAGCAGCGCCGCCGCCCCCTATTTCAAGGAACAGGCATCCGGCGCCCTCGTCCACATGACCTCGACCTCGGGCCTGATCGGCAACATGGGCCAGGCCAACTACATGGCGGCCAAGCTCGGCATCGTCGGCCTGTCCAAGGCGATCGCGATCGACATGGCGCGCTTCAACGTGCGCTCCAATGCCGTCGCCCCCTTCGCCTGGACTCGCATGGTCGATTCGATCCCGGCCAACACGCCTGAACAGGCGCGGCGGGTCGAGGGCCTGAAGAAGCTGGTGCCGGAAAAGATCGCGCCCTTCGTCGTGGCGCTGACTTCGGACGCCGGCGCCAAGGTAACCGGGCAGGTCTTCGGCGTGCGCAACAACGAGATCTATCTGTTCTCGCAGTCGCGCCCGATCCGCACCGCCCATACGGCCGAAGGCTGGACCCCGGACAGCGTGGCGGAGCGGGTCTTCCCGCAATTCGCCAATGATTTCTACCCCCTGCACCGGTCCGGCGATGTCTTCACCTGGGACCCGGTCTGACGCCATGGGCTTTTCCGCCGAAACGCTGCTCGGCTGGGTGTTCCCGTTCCAGCGCCAGTCCTATGTCCCGAGGGATGCCATTCTCTATGCCCTCGGCCTCGGGCTTGGCCGGGATCCGCTGGATGCGGCGGATCTCGGCTTCCTGCTGGAGGACCGCCTGAAGGTCCTGCCCACCTTCGGGGTTACGCTGGCGACCCTCGGCATGTGGGTCAAGGAGCCGGCGCTCGGCATCGACTGGGTGCGCCTCGTCCATTCGGCCCAGGCCGCGACCTTCCACGCCCCCCTGCCCGCCGCTGCCGATGTCACCGCCGAGGCCCGCATCGTCTCGGTCCAGGACCGGGGCGAGGGCAAGGGCGCCGTCGTGGTTCTCCAGCGTGTAATCCGTGATGCCAGAACCGGCGCACCCTATTGCACCCTGCGCCAGACCCTGCTGCTGCGCGGCAACGGCGGCTTCGGCGGCCCGCCCGCGACCCGCGACGAAACGCCCCCGGTGCCGGCGCGGGCGCCTGACGTTACCATCGACGTCCAGACCTCGCCGCGCGCGGCCCTGATCTACCGCCTTTCCGGCGACTGGAACCCGCTGCACGCCGATCCGGCGGTGGCGGCCCGCGCCGGCTTCGAGCGGCCGATCCTGCACGGCCTTGCCTCTTACGGCATTGCCGGCCGGGCCGTGCTCTCGGCCTTCTGCCGGGACGATCCCGCCGGGCTTCGCCATCTGGCGATGCGCTTCTCCGGAATCGTCATTCCCGGCGATACCCTGAACTTTCGTCTGTGGCGGCAGGGGCAGGACATCCATTTCAATGCCCGCATCGGCGACCGGCTGGTCCTCGACCAGGGCTTCGCCCAATTGAATCAGGAGGAGACGAAATCATGAGCGTCCCGCACAAAGGGTCCAGGGAACTGTCGGCGTCGCTGCTGAAATCGCTGCGCCTGCCGGTCTTCGCCGGGCCGATGTTCATTGCCTCCACCCCGAAGCTGCTGGTCGAGCAATGCAAGGCCGGCATCATCGGCTCGCTGCCGGCGCTGAATCTTCGCTCGACCGCGCTGCTCGACGAAGCCCTGACCGCCATCCGGGCCGAACTCGCGGCTTACGACGCCGCCCACCCCGGCCGGCCGGCGGCGCCCTATTCGATCAATCTCGTCGCCCATAAGTCGAACGACCGGGTGGCGGCCGACCTCGAGGTGATCGTCGCCCACAGGGTGCCGGTGGTCATCGTTTCCCTGGCGGCGCCGGCCGAGATCGTCAGTGCCATTCATGGTTACGGCGGCCTCGTCTTCAACGATGTGATCAGCAACCGCCATGCGCTGCGCTGCGCCGAATCCGGGGTCGACGGGCTGATCGCCGTCGCCGCCGGCGCCGGCGGCCACACGGGCAATCTCTCGCCCTTCGCCCTGATGCAGGAAATCCGCGCCTGGTGGGACGGCCCCCTGGCGCTGTCGGGCTGCATCGCCAACGGCCGCAGCGTGCTGGCGGCCCAGGTGCTGGGCGCCGATTTCGCCTATATCGGCTCGCCCTTCCTCGCCAGCGAGGAAGCCAATACCCAGCAGGGCTTCAAGGAAATGGTCGTCGCCGGCACGGCGTCCGACATCGTCGTCACCAATTGCTTCACCGGCGTGCCGGCGACCTTCCTCCGCCCCTCGATCGAAGCCAACGGCCTCGACCCGAAGCAGCTGGTGCGCGATCCGGACGCCGGCATCAACATCAAGGACGGCGGCTCCAACGCCAAGGCCTGGCGCGACATCTGGAGTGCCGGCCAGGGCATCGGCGCCGTCGACCGCATCGAAACGGCATCCCAGTTCATCGGTCGTCTCGCCCGTGACTACGAGCAGGCGAAACAGGGCCTGGCGGGAATTCTACTCTCCTCTCCCGCTGCGGCCTAAACTCGAACGCCCACCGGAGATGATCCGGTGGGCGTCTTTTTTTGCGCTCAGAGCGTCGCCAGCGAGCCGAGCGGTGCCGGCAGCGGCACATCCCCCAGCAGGCCGCCCAGCAGGTTGCCCAGCGTCCCCGTGCCCAGATTGCCGAGCAGGCCGCCGACGACCTCCGGATTGGTCAGCCCCTGAAGCAGCGCCGGCACGAGCTGGCTCGCCACGAATTCCGGCTGCAGGCTGCCGAGCAGGGCCGGAATGCCCTGGGCGGGCAACAGGCTGATGACATCGCCGAGCAGCGGCAGATTGGCGATCGACCCCGGCGCCGTCGGCAGATCGCCGACCCTGACCGTGTCCGGCGACAGCAGATTGACGACCGCGCCGAGGACATCGCCAAGGACCGGCACGCCGTCCAGCGGCGTGCCCGTGTCGGTGGTCGGCACCAGGCCGTTCAGCAGATCGGTGAGCAGCGACAGCGGATCACCGCCAGCACCGCCGAGCCCCCCCGCCGGCGCCGCGGCCGGGGCCGGCGGCGGCTGGATCTCGCCGAAACCGTCCCCGCCCGACAGCGCGCCGGCGGCAAGGCCGATGAAGCGGGCGCCGGTCACCGTGGGCGCGGCCAGGAAAAGATTGCGCCGCCCCAGGTGGCGGTGGATTTCCTTCAGCGAGGGCAGGCCCGATTCCGTCTGCCCCTTCAGGTCGTTGAAATAGACCCGGACCCCGGCGAGCCCGAGATCGCCGTCCTTGTCGAACGCGCCGGACGCGAACAGGGCGATGCCGTTCTCCGGCGCGATGCGGTACTCCATCTCGACGTCGGCCGCGAGCTTGGTCTCGTCGGAATAGCTGATGCCGCCGCCGAAGCGGAAATTCTCGCCGCCGTAATAGGAGAAGCCGAGCCGGGCGAAAGCGCCGCCGTCGACGATGTCGCCGCTCTGGAAGCCGGCCATGGCCTCCAGGGTTACAGTGTCGAGGTAATATTCGCCGATGGCCGAAAGGCTGAACTGCGATTCGCCGTCGACGACGAGGCCGGCGGCGGCCGCGCCGAGCAGGAAGCGCTGCGGATCGCGGTAGAAGAGCTGGACCGCGCCGCCGTAGAAATCGATCGAATCGGCGGCCCGGCCGGCGATGCCGTCGACCTGGAGGCCGAGATTCCCGCCGAGCGGCAGCGCGACGCTGGGCGCGCCGCCCCAGAGGCCGCCGCCCTCGTCCCCGCCGCCGAAAGCGTCGAGCTGGAAGCTGGTCTCTGCAACCGCATGGGTATCGGCCTCGGTGGCGCCTTGCGCCGCGACCCAGGGTGCCGCCATCAGAATGGCACCCGAGGCGACCGACGCCCAGATCTGTGGAAGTCGCATGCTGTTCCCGTCCCCTGTTTCCGTCCCCTGGCCGGCTCGTGCGCGGCCGGCGTTTCACCGCCCAATTCTATCGGAACAGGCCGCTCGCCGACGGGGGTTGGCGCCGAAACGGGGCTAACCAAAGTATGGGAACCCAACCGTTTCCGGGCATGAAAAAAGGGCGGCCGCGGCCGCCCTTTCCGGCTCCCGCGCCGTCAGGCGACGGAGCGCTGCAACCCCGCCCAATATTTCGCGCGCAGGTCCTTCTTCGAGATCTTTCCAGTTCCAGTCAGGGGCATGGTCTCGACGATGTCGAAACTCTTCGGCACCTTGTAGCTGGCCAGGCGCTCGCGGCAGAAGGCGGTCAGTTCGCCGGCGTCGATCCCGGCGCCGGCGGCCGGCACCACCACGGCCTTGATCGCCTCGCCCCAGCGTTCGTCCGGCACGCCGATGACGGCGACCGCGCCGACCGACGGATGCACGGAAAGGACATGCTCGATCTCGGCGGAATAGACGTTCTCGCCGCCGGTCACGATCATGTCCTTGGCCCGGTCGACGATATAGTAGAGACCTTCGGCATCACGGATGGCGATGTCGCCGGTGCGGTACCAGCCGTTCTGGAACACCGCCTTCGTCGCCTCCGGGTTGCGCCAGTAGCCGGCGGCGACGGCGGGGGAACGGACCAGCAGTTCGCCCGGCTGGCCGTCCGCCACGTCCTCGCCCTTGTCGTTGACGATGCGCAGGTCGATCAGCGGCAGCGGGCGGCCGCAGGACTTGAGCTTGCCCTCGTTGCCGAGATCGTGCTCGTCCGGACGCAGCAGGGAGACGGCGCCCGCCGTCTCGGTCGCGCCATAGAACTGCATGAAGCGACAGGGCATGGCCGCGATCGCCCGCCGGATCAGGCCGAGGGAAATGGGCGAGCCCGCATACATGGTCAGGCGCAGGGAGGAGAAATCGGTGACCGCCGCATCCGGATGGTCCAGCAGCATCTGGATCATGGTCGGCGTCAGCACCAGCAACGTCGGGTGTTCCTTGCTGATCGCGGCCAGCGATTCCGCCGGATCGAAGCGGCGCAGGATGGTCAGCGACAGGCCGTTGTAGAGGCACTGAAGCGACAGGCCGATGCCGAGCAGGTGGAAATTCGGCAGCGAGAACAGGAAACTGTCGCCGTCGCGCCATTGATAGGCGCCTTCGAGATGTTCGCACAGGCGCATGCGGTTGATCCCGCCGTGGCTCAGCATCACGCCCTTGGGCCGGCCGGTGGTGCCCGAGGTATAGAGCAGGATCGCCGTGTCGTCCTCGGAGACGAAGCGGTCCGGCGGCGTCGCCGGCTGGTCGGTGGCGTAGGAGTCGAGCGGCGCCTCGGCCCCGAACCGGATCAGGGGCGGCAAGGCGAAGGGCGCCCCGGGCAATTGGGCCTGATGCTCGTGCTCGACGATGATCAGGCGCGGCTCGCTGTCGGCCAGCACATCCGCCAGTTCGCTGGCCGCGAGGCGCCAGTTGAGCGGCAGGAACGCCGCCCCGGCCTTGGCCGCCGCGAACATGGCGACGAAGAAATCGTCCGAATTCTTGCCGAGGAAGGCGACGCAGTCGCCGCGCGCGACCCCTTCGGCGATCAGGCGATGGGCGAGCCGGTTGGCGCGCTGTTCGAGCGCGCCCCAGGTGACGTCCCGCCCCTCGAACAGGAAGACCCGGCGATCCGGCGTCTGGCGGCGGTAATAGGTGCTCAGGTCACCAAGCGTACGGATTTCCGGATAGACCCACATCGTCTTTCTCCTGGCCTTTCGTTGCCGTCATCGGCCCGCGAAGGTCGGGCGCTCCTTGTTGCTGAAGGCGGTCAGGGCCGCCCTTGCGTCCGCCGTCGCCGCCGAGCGGGCGATGGACGCCGCTTCCAGCGCCAGCTGCGCCTCGAGCGGCTGGTGATCCACGGTCTGGAACAGGCGCTTGATCTCGCCATAGGCAAAGCTGGGCCCGGCCGCCAAGCGCGCGGCCAGGGCACCGGCCCGGGCGGCCAGGTCCTCGGCCGCCGTCACCTCGTCGGCGAGGCCGGCGGCCAGGGCGGCCTGGGCGTCCAGCGCTTCCCCGAGCAGGAGAAAGCGCTTCGCCCGGGCATGGCCGAGGCGGCGCGACAGCATGATCGAGGCGCCGGCATCGCAGCTATAGCCGATGCCGGTATAGGCCGAGACGAAGCGCGCCTTGTCGGACGCCAGCACGACATCGGCCCCGGCGACGAAAGCGGTCATGCCCCCGGCGCAGACGCCGTGGACGGCGGCGACCATCGGCGCATTCAGGCGTTGCAGACGGGCGATGCCGTCGTGCAGGTCGCCGGCCCAGCCGGTCACCTTCGCCGGCAGGGCGTCCAGATCGGCGGTGAAGGCGTTGATGTCGCCGCCGACGCTGAAACTCCTGCCCTCGGCCGTGACCAGGATCGCCCTGACCGCCGGCCGGGCCGCCAGTTCGATCGAGACGGCACGGATATCGGCGCAGAAGGCGCCGTCGATCGGGTTGCCGCGCTCGCCCTGGGTGAAGGTCAGATGGGCGACGGCCGCGCGCATCTCGAGCCGCATGGACGGCAGGTTCATGGTCTTTTCCTCCCTCAGCCGACGGTGCGCTGCTGCTTGTCGCGCTCCGATGCGGCGCGGATCCGTTCCCGCGCCGCCGACCATTGCATGTCCGTCAGGCTGCCGAGCCCGGCAAAAGTACTGGGCGCCGCCAGATGATGGCCGCCGTCGACCGCGATGGTCTGGCCGGTCAGGTAATCGCAGCCATCCGACATCAGGAAGATCATCAGGTTCTGCAATTCGGGCATGCGGCCGAACCGGCGCAGCGGCACCTGGTCCGACTGGGTCGCCCCGGCGGAGGTTTCGGGGATCGGGTTCAGCTTCTCCCACGCCCCTTCGGTCGGGAACGGCCCGGGCGCCACGGCATTCAGGCGGATGCCGTAGGGCCCCCATTCGACCGCCAGCGACATGGTCATGGCATGGATCGCCGTCTTCGCCATGGCGGCCGGCACGACGAAGGCGGAGCCGGTCCAGACCCAGGTGACCAGATTGCTGATCACCGACCCGGGCAGCCCCGCCGCGATCCAGCGCTTGCCCAGCGCCAGGGTGACGAAGAAGGAGCCGTCCATGACCGTCGAACGCACCGCCTCATAGCCGCGGGGCGACAGCGATTTGGTGGGGGCGACGAAATTGGCCGCGGCATTGTTGACGAGGCCGGTGAGCGGCCCCTCGGCCCAGATCCGGTCGAGCATGGCGTCGATCATCTCCGGATTGCGCAGGTCGCAGACCACCGGCAGGACCCGGCCGGGCGCGCCCTCCGCCGCGATCGCCGCCGCCGTCTCGGCCAGCACGGCCTCGCGCCGGCCGCAGATATGGACGGTGGCGCCATGGCGGGCGAAGCCCCGGGCGATCTGCGCGCCGAGGCCGCTGCCGCCGCCGGTCACCAGGATCCGCTTGCCCGCGAGCGCGTCGTCGCGGAAGGGCTGGCCGATGCCGCCCGATTCACTCTTCGTCATTTTCCCCCCTGGGCCGCCAACAGCCCTTAGATCACATGTTTATTGTTCGCTAGTGTATTATCTGCTAATCGCCTGTCAACCATCCAGTGGCGCGACGGCGGCACGCAAAGGGGGGAAGGACGGACAGGTGGCACGAGCGAAGAAGGTTTACGCGGATGCGGCAGCGGCCCTGGCGGGGCTGTTGCGCGACGACATGGTGATCATGGCCGGGGGCTTCGGCCTCTGCGGCATCCCCGAGACCCTGATCGAGGGCATCAGGCTCTCGGGCGTCAAGGGCCTCACCGTCATCTCCAACAATGCCGGCGTCGACGGCTTCGGCCTCGGCGTCCTCCTCGAGACCAAGGCCATCGCCAAGATGGTCTCCTCCTATGTCGGCGAGAACAAGCTCTTCGCCCAGCAGTATCTCTCCGGCGAACTCCAGCTCGAATTCAACCCCCAGGGCACCCTCGCCGAGCGCATCCGCGCCGGCGGTGCCGGCATCCCCGCCTTCTTCACCAAGACCGGCGTCGGCACCCTGGTCGCCGAGGGCAAGGAACTCCGCCAGTTCAACGGCGAGACCTATGTCATGGAGACCGGCCTCGTCGCCGACCTTTCCATCGTCAAGGCCCATACCGGCGATACCGCCGGCAACCTCGTCTATCGGAAGACCGCCCGAAACTTCAACCCGATGATGGCCACCGCTGGCAAGGTCACCGTCGCCGAGGTCGAGCATCTGGTCGCCCCCGGCACCATCGACCCCGACCACATCCACACCCCCGGCATCTTCGTCCAGCGCATCATCCAGGGCGCCCAATACGAAAAGCGCATCGAGCAGCGCACCACCCGCAAGAAAGCCTGAGGAGCCCGACCATGGCCTGGACCCGCGAACAGATGGCCGCCCGCGCGGCCAAGGAACTGCAGGACGGTTTCTACGTCAACCTCGGCATCGGCATCCCGACCCTCGTCGCCAACTACATCCCCGACGGCGTCCATGTCACCCTGCAGTCCGAGAACGGCATGCTCGGCATGGGGCCCTTCCCCTATGAGGGCGAGGAAGACCCTGACCTGATCAATGCCGGCAAGCAGACCATCACCGAACTGCCCGACAGCAGCTTCTTCTCCTCCTCCGACAGTTTCGGCATGATCCGCGGCGGCCATATCGACCTCTCCGTCCTCGGCGCCATGCAGGTCGCCGCCAACGGCGATCTCGCCAACTGGATGATCCCGGGCAAGATGGTCAAGGGCATGGGCGGCGCCATGGATCTCGTCGCCGGGGTCAAGAAGGTCGTCGTCGTCATGGAACATGTCGCCGGCGGCAAGTCCAAGCTGCTCAAGGCTTGCGACCTGCCCCTCACCGGCACCAGGGTCGTCGATCTCGTCATCACCGATCTCGGCGTCTTCAAGGTCGACAAGCAGGGCGGCACCGGCCTCACCCTCATCGAACTCGCAGACGGCGTCTCCCTCGAGGAAATCACCGGGAAGACCGACGCGGAATTCGAGATAGAACTCTGAACCGGAGGGGCGGGCTATGTCCGCGCCAGCACGAGATAGGCCAGATAGCCGGCGTAGGCGGCGACGAACAGCGTCCCCTCCCGGCGGGAGATCGCCTGGCCGCTGGAGAACACCGGCACGCAGACCAGCGCGACCGCGGCCATGACGGGGATATCGACCAGGCGCAGATGTTCGCCGACCTCGACGCCATCGGCCGGGACCAGGCAGGTGATGCCGAGAATGGCGAAGATATTGTAGATGCTGCTGCCCACCAGGTTGCCGATCGCGATGTCGCGCTCGCGCCGGACGGTCGAGACGATGGTCGTGACCAGTTCCGGGGCGGAGGTGCCGACCGCGACGATCGTCAGGCCGATGAAGGCGTCGGAAACCTGGGCGAGCCGGGCCAGGGCGACGGCGGCATCGACCAGCCAGTCCGCGCCGACGACGACGATCGCGATCCCGAGAGCAAGCGCGCCCACGTCGCCCGCCGTCTCGCGAAGCGGCGCGCCGCCGGCCGCGGGCGCGCCGAATTCCTGCTTGAATTCCACCCGCACCATGCGGCTTTCGCGCCGGGTATAATGGATGACGACCAGGGTGTAGACGACGGCCGCCGCGGTCAGGACCGCGCCTTCCCCGCGCGAGAGCGTGCCGTCCCACGCCATGATCATCAGGGCGAAGGCCGCCGCCACCATCATCGGCAGGTCGAAGCGCAGGGTCTGCAAGCGCAGGGCCAGGGGCTCGATCATGGCGCTGAGGCCGAGAATCAGCAGGATGTTGACGATATTGGTGCCGGCGATATTGCCGACCGCGAGCGAGCCGTTGCCCTGCACCGCCGCCTCGATGCCGACCGCCAGCTCAGGTGCGCTGGTCCCCAGGGCAACCACGGTCAGCCCGATGATCAGGGGCGAAATCCCCAGGCGGCCCGCCAGCCGGCCGCCGCCGCGGACGATCAGTTCGGCACCGCCGACAAGCGCCGCAAGACCGGCAAGACACCATAGAAGCGCAATCAGCATCGGGCGGGGACAACATGTTCTCGAAGGCGACCGCGCCATTCTGGCCCGGCGCCCGCCCGGCCGACAAGCCGGATATCGCCCGCCGGCCGGGCGTCATTCGATGCGGAAATGGAAGGTGTTCCTGACCCCCTCGACCGCGACGGCGCGGCCGCCGACGATGCGCGGCTGGTAGCGGAAGCGCCGGGCCGCCGCCAGCGAGGGATTGACGAAGAGCGGATGGCAATCGTCCAGCGCCGCCGGGGCTTCGACGCGGCCCTGCTCGTTCACGCGGTAAACCACGGTGCAATCGCCCTCGATCCGCTTGTCCAGCGCCCGCGGCGGATAGTCCGGCGCTTCCTTCTCGATCGGCAGATAGGGGCGGCTGGCGGCGTCGCGCTCCGCCGCGCGGGCCTTTTCCGCGGCCTCGGCCTCGGCCCGCTGGCGGGCGCGGGCATCCTCTGCCGCCGCTTCGGCCGCGGCCCGGGCCTCGGCTTCGGCGGCCGCTTTTGCCCGGGCCTCGGCCTGCTGGCGGGCGCGTTCCTCGGCGCGGCGCCGGCGTTCCTGTTCGCGCTTCTCCGCCTCGATACGGCGCCGGGCGAGTGCTGCCTCGTCCACCGGCGGCGGTGCGGGCACCGTAATCGCAGACGTATCAGGCGGGGGTGCGACCGGCGCCGGCTCGGGCAATACCGGTTCGGGGACGGGAACCGCCGGCGCGGACAGGGCCACCTCGGGCGGCGCCGGCGGGGCCGCCACCGGTTCGGACTGGACCGGTTCAGACAGGACCGGCTCGGGCGCCGGCGGGGCCGGCTCGGCGGCGGGCGGCGCCGGCGGGCGGACCTCGACCAGGGCCGCGGTCAGGGTGCGCAGCCGGGGCGCAGCCGGCGCCTGCGGCTGCCACGCCCCGAGCAGCAGGGCAAGGACCAGGGCATGGCCGGCCAGGGCCAGGCCGGCCGCGACCAGGTTGCGCCTTGCCGCCGCGCGCCGCCCGTCCCGATCGGGGGGCAGGGTCATGGCGGCGCCTCGGTGATTAGGCCGATATTCTCGACCCCGGCGCGCTGAAGCGCCGCCATGGCGGCGACCACGGCGGCATAACTCGCATCCTTGTCGGCGCGGATGAACAGCTTGGTATCGGGCCGGGCGGCCATGATGGCGCCGACCCTGGCGGTCATCACGGCGAGGTCCGCCGCCTCGTCGGTGCGGGCGGCGACATCGACCGCCGTCCCCAGGTTCCAATAGCAGGTGCCGTCCGCCTTCACCGACAGGGTGATGACCTGGGCCCTGGTGTCGGCGGGCAGGGCTTCCGCCGCCACCTTGGGCAGGTGCAGCGGCACGCCCTGGACCAGGAGCGGCGCCGTAACCATAAAGATCACCAGAAGGACCAGCATGACGTCGATATAGGGGACGACGTTCATCTCGGCCTTGGGGCCGTGCGGGTTGGGGGGCTTTCGCATCGGTGCCGTCCCGGTTCAGGCGGCCTGCCGGGCGTCGCCGGCCCGGAGCCGGCGGTTCAGCCGCGCCTGCAACTCGTTGCCGAAGGCATAGAAGCGGGTCGAGAGCACCGAGACCCGGGCCGAGAAGCGGTTATAGGCGACGACGGCGGGAATGGCGGCGAACAGGCCGATGGCGGTTGCGATCAGGGCCTCGGCGATGCCCGGCGCCACGGTCGACAAGGTCGCCTGCTGGACCTGGGACAGGCCGATGAAGGAATTCATGATACCCCAGACCGTGCCGAACAGGCCGATATAGGGCGACACGGAACCGACCGTGGCCAGGAACGGCAGGCCCCGGCCCAGGCGCTCCTCCTCCTCGGCGATGGCGACCAGCAGCCGGCGCTCGACCCCTTCGGTCACCGCCTCGGGGCTGGCGACGCCCCGCCCGGCCAGGTGCCGGTATTCGCCGAAGCCGGCCCGGAACAGATGGGCGAGGCCGGCGCCGGACGGATCCGGCAGGGCGGCGAGGTCGTCGCACTCCCGGAACCGGCGCAGGAACGCCCGGTCCGCGCGCTCCTGCCCGGCCAGCAGCAGGCTGCGCTGAAGGATCAGGAACCAGCTGGCGAGCGACGCGAGCACGAGCAGCGCCATGACCAGCTTCACCAGCAGGCTGGCGTCGCCGACGAGGTGCCAGACCGACATTTCGGGCATTGCATCCATGGTTGTTGCCACTCCTGTTGGCGTCAGTCGAGGGCCAGGGTCTCCGCGACCCGGCTCCAGGGGACGAGCTTGAAGTTCTGGCTGCTTTCGGGCATCCGCTTGCGGCCGTCCTGGACCACCAGCAGGCCTTGCCCGAAGACCCCGCCGAGCGGCGCGGCCGTGACCTCGATACCGTCGGTTTCCGAGGCGCCGTCGATGCCCGCCGCGGCATTGATGCCGATGCGGAAGGCCCCGCGCGGGCGATGGGGCGGCAGGGCGTCGAAGACGGCATAGCTGTCGTTGCCCTGGCTCGACACCAGGAGATAGCCGCCGCCGGCACCGGGATAGAGCGCCAGCCCCTCGACATCGGCGACCAGCAGGTCGCCGACCGCGGCGACGGGCGCCAGGGTCGCCGCCCCCTCGGGCCGGGCATCGACCGACCAGACGCCGACATCCTCCTCGCCCAGGAACAGGCGCTGGTGGCGGTCGTCGGCGACGCAGCCCTCGGGCTGGCTCGCCACCTCGAAGCGGCGCAGCAGGGTGCCCGTCACCCGTTCCCCGTCGCCGGCCAGCCGGTATTGCAGGAAGCTGCCGTCCTTGTCGTTGGCGAAGGCATAGAGCGGGCCGTCCGGCGCCTGGAACAGGCAGATGCCGTAGATCGCGGCCAGGCCGGTTTCGATCGCGCCGGCCGGGCGCAGGGTGCCGCTCGCCCGGTCGATGGCGAAGACGTCGATGGTGTTGCGGTCCCGGTTGCTGGCGACGGCGATATCGACCAGCGCCGTCCCCAGGGCGAAACCCGCCCGCACGTCGACATTGTTCAGGCGGCCGACCGGCAGGTCCTGCACCACCCGGCCGTCGAGATCATAGACCACCAGCCCCTGCTTCTTGTTGGTGCCGAGCACCAGGGAGCGCTCGGGCGCCTCCGGGTTCAGCCAGATCGCGGGGTCGTCGGCGGCATCGCCCTGCCGGCTCATGGGCTCGGTCTGGCGCTCGGCCGCGATCACCGGCAGGCGCGGGGGCGCGGCGGGCGCCGCGGGCGACCAGTCCAGCCGGCCCTGGTGGAAACGGCCGGTGGCCTCGTCCCGCAGCAGGATATCGATCCCCTGCGCGCCCACCCGGGCGGCAAGCCCGTCCGGCGCCTTCAGGCCGGCGAGGCCGATCGGCGGCAGGGTGCCGCCGGCCGCGTAGCGGCGCAGGCGACCGGCCTCGGCATCCAGCGCCAGCAGGCCGCCCGGCACCGGGGCCAGCGCCCGCACCCCGCCGGCCAGGGTGCCATGGGGCTGGCGCAGGTCGACCACGCGGCGGTCCGCGGCGGCGTCGCCGTCGGCGCCCTGGACCCAGAGCCCGAGGTCTTCCTCGTTCACATAGAGCAGGCCGCCGGCATCGTCGGTCCGGCAGGCGGTGGCGGCGGGCGGCAGCGACAGGCGGCGGATCAGCCGCGGCGCCGGCAGAAGATCATCGGGACCGCCGACCAGCCATTGTTCCCCCCGCCCCTCGTCGCCGACGAGGAACAGGGACAGATTGCCCCCGCCGTCGCGGTAGAGGCAGAGCCCTTCGACCGCGAACGCCCGCGCCGGCAGCAGCACCGGCGCGCCGAAGCGCCAGGCGCCGGCGTCCGGCGCCAGGGTGACCACCGTGGCCTGCTGGCGTTCGACGTCCTGGGTCGCGACCGCGAAGCCGCCCGCCGCCGGCCGGCTGTCGAGCAGGGCATAGCGCCCGGCCATGGTGCCCCGCACCCCGCCCGCCGGGTCGAGGACGGCGAGACCGTCCCGCCCGGCGGCGAGGCGCAGGTCGTCCGCGGAGGGCAGGAATTCCAGGGTTTCGGCGGCCAATTCGGCCCCGGCGGGCCAGGGGGCCAGGGACAGGGGCGGCGCTTCGTCGGCCGCGCGGGCCGCCGGCCCGTCGCAGCCGGCGAGCAGCAGCCCGGCGCCGAGGGGCAGGCAGATCAGGAAAGATTTCATCGAACCGGAGGCTCCGAACAGGGGCGGCCCCGCCCGCAGGAACAGGCGGGGCGCCCTCGATCACTCAGAAGGACGAGACGGTGAGGCCCAGCTTGAAGGTCGGGCCGTATTCTTCGTATTGGGCGTTGAAGGCGCGGTCGCCGGCATAGGTGTAGAAGGCCTGGTCGGTCAGGTTCTGGGCCTCGAAGGTCAGTTGCACGCCGTCCATCACCGTGTAGCGGGCGCTGAAGTCCAGGAAGGTCTGGGCATCCGCGCGCAGGTCGTGCAGGGGATCGTCGATCGGCCCGACCTCGACCAGATAGCGCGACTTGTGGTTGGCCGACAGGCGCAGGCTGATGTCGTCGTTCTCCCAGCCCAGCGTCAGGTTGCCGACCAGTTTCGACTGGTTGGGCAGGTCGATGTCGCGCCGCCCGTCCTGCCCCGAGATGCTGGCATCGGAGTCGCTGATGGTCACATTGGCCCCGATCAGCAGGCCGTTGAAGGGTTCGGGCAGCATGGAGAATTTCTGCGTATAGGCGAGTTCGAGGCCGTAGACCCGGGCCCGGTCGCCATTGGCGAAAGTCTCCGCCTCGTCGAAGCCGACCCAGGCGCCGGTGCCGGCGACATCGGTGGCATAGGCGAAATTCTCGATATCCTTGTAGAAGGCATAGACCGAGATGGCGCTGGTGCGGTCGATGTAATACTCGATGCCGAAGTCGAGATTGGTCGATTCCAGCGGCTTCAGGTTCGGGTTGCCGAAGGCCGCCTCGTCGCCGTCGATGACGAAGCCGGGCGCCAATTGCTCGAAGCTGGGGCGGACGACGCTGCGGGTGACGGCGGCGCGCAGCTGCGCGTCCCGGCCCAGGCGATAGCGCAGGTTCAGGCTGGGCAGCCAGTGCTCGTAGTCGTTGCTGACGCTGATCGCCTCGAAATCGTCGTCGCGAAGGCCGGTGCCCGTCGCGGTCATTTCCGTGCCCTCGTAGCGCAGGCCGGCGATGACGCGCAGGCCGCCGATATCGACGGTTTCCATGACATAGGCGGCGTTGATGTCCTCCTCGATGGTGAAGTCGTTCACCCGCGATTCTTCCTCGTCGAAGAACTCGTCGCGGTCGAGACGGCCGATCAGGCTGCGCAGGGCGTCGGCGCCGATCCCGGGGCCGAAGCTGCCGAGCGTCGAATCCGGCCGGCGGCCGGTGAAATTGCCGAGCAGGAGGTCGTCGTCGGAGAAGCCGTAATCGCCGAAGTCCTCGAAGATCCAGGCATCCGAGCCGTTCTCCTTTTCGCGCCGGCTGAGCTTGGCGCCGAACTTGAAGGTCCCGGCGAAACCGCCCAGGTCATGCTCGTTGGCGATGTCGAGGCGGATGTTCCATTCGCGGTCGGTCGCCGCGTCGTCGGTATATTCGATTTCCGACAGGCTGAAATTCGCCGGGTCGTAGAAGTCGGGGCCGGCGTTCAGCACCGGCTTGCGGCCGCTGCGGAAGCTGAGGCCGGCGAAATCGTCGTTGCCCTCGAAGACGGCGCCGCCGATGCCGCCGGGGGTCTTCTCGCTCGATTCGCTGTAACCCGCCTGGCCGCTGACGGTCCAGGCGCCGGCCATATGCTCGCCGCCGGCGACATAGGATTGGATCTCCTGCGTCTCCTCGCGGTCCTTCAGCTCGCGGAAGCCCTCGCCCTCGCCGGTCTCGCCCGGCAGCAGGGGATCGGCGAATTCGACACCCAGGGCGTTGCGCGTCTCGCTGTCCTTATAGTGGCTGTAGAGCGTGCGCAGGTAGAGACTGGTGACGGTACTCGGCCGGTAGTCGAGATTGACGCCGAAACCCGCGCGCTCGCGCGTGATCAGATAGTCGCGCTGGCTGGTCTCCTCCAGCCGGGCGCCGTCCTCGAAGTCCCAGGCGTCGCCGGTCTCGACATTGTCGGAACCGAAGTCGCGCTCCTGCCAGGAGGCGGCGATGGCGATACCGAACTCGCCCGCGCCGCCGAGGTCGAAGCGGTCGCTGAAGGCGCCCGAGAATTTCGGCGAATAGCGATCGGTATTGCTGTCGTAGGAGCCTTCGGCCGAGCCGGTGTAGAACAGGCCCTGATGATCGAAGGCGGAAAGGCTTTCGATCTCGATCGTGCCGCCCAGGGAATTGGCGTCCATGTCGGGGGTCGCGGTCTTGACCACGGTCAGCGACTGGATCAGTTCCGACGGCAGCACGTCGAGCCCGACCGCGCGGCTGTCGCCCGAGGGGGAGGGCAGCAGCGTGCCGTTGATGGTGACGGCGTTGAGATCGGGGCCGAGGCCGCGCACGCTGACGAAACGACCCTCGCCCTGGTCGCGCTCGACCGAGACGCCGGGCAGGCGCTGCAGCGCTTCCGCCGCATTCTCGTCCGGCAGCTGGGCGACGCCGTCGGCATGGACGACGCTTTCGATCGCGTCCGAGCGGCGCTGTTCCGACAGCGCTTCGCCGATGCTGGCGGCCTGGCCGATGACGTTGACGTGTTCGGTCGCACCCGGGACGGCGTCCTGGGCCAGGGCCGGCAGGACCGGCGCCAGGGTGCAGAAGGTGATCCCCGCCAGGCGGGATACGGCTTGACGCTTGCGCATGAACGGTCCTCGCGAAAATGCCCTGGCGACCGGCCTTTCGCCCCCGCCAACCCGGGCCGGACGTTACGGACGCCGGATGACGGTTTGGCGAAACCGCCAGTCCGCCCG
Organism: Zavarzinia compransoris; assembly: GCF_003173055.1. Taxonomy (NCBI): domain Bacteria; kingdom Pseudomonadati; phylum Pseudomonadota; class Alphaproteobacteria; order Rhodospirillales; family Zavarziniaceae; genus Zavarzinia; species Zavarzinia compransoris. Next base: position 497,907 of record NZ_QGLF01000003.1, on the reverse strand, counting down.
GGGCCGCTTTCCGCCCGGATGAGCCGTTTGGACCCGGGCCCCGGCAAGGGCCCGGCGACACCCGCGGGCAGGGCCTTGGGCTTTCCGCCGGCACCCCCGGGCGATCGGAAATATTTGCGCCGGCGGCTGAGCCGATCGGACCCCCTACGAAACCGCCCGCTGCAACATAACGGGCACAATCATCTGCTTACCTGTCGCGATCACCACCCGGACGACTGCCCATGCCTTCGCTGCTGCGTCATCACCGCCTGAAGCTCCTGGCCCTTTTCCTGGCCGCCAATGCCGTGCTCCTGCTGCTGCTCGGGGCCGGCGACGTGAAGGCGGTCGGCGAATGGGTCTGGCTCGACATCCTGGCCGAGGGCGGGGCCATGCTGCTGTCGCTGACCTGGATCCTGCTGATGCTGAAGGCGCGGCCGTCCGGGCGGGTGACCAATTTCCTCGTGCTCGGGCTCGGCGGCGTGTTCCTGTCGCTCTGGGCCGACGTGCTCGACGAATTCATCAGGATGCCGGCCCAGATCCATTGGGATCATTGGCTGGAATCGGGGCCCATGCCGGTCGGCCTGCTGCTGCTGACCATCGGCATCTACCATTGGCACCGGGAACAATTGCTGATCTCGGCCCAGATGGAGAAGCGCGAACGCCTGTTCCGCGAACACCGGCTGTTCGATGCGGTGACCCCGCTCGGCGGCGCCGACTATCTGCGCCGCCAGCTGGGCCCCGCGCTGGCCGAGGCCCGGAGCGAGCAGAAGCCCCTGTCGCTGGCGCTTCTCGACCTCAACGGCTTCGGCGCCCTGACCCGGCGCTTCGGCCACGAGGAGGGCGATCTGCTGCTGCAAAGCCTGACCCAGCTTCTCCTGCTCAACCTGCGGCGCCAGGACCTGCTGTGCCGGCTGGCCGGGGACCGTTTCATCGTCATGCTGCCCGACACGGGCGAGGACCAGGCGGCGCGGCTGGCGGGGGAACTGGCCCTGGCCGTCCGCCATTTCGCCTATCGCACCCGCCAGCAGGGCGAGCGCCTGCACCTCGACGCCGCGGTCGCCGTGGTCATGGCGATCCGCGACACGCCCGAGGAATTGCTCGAACGGCTGAACCGCGCGCTCTGGCAGGCGAAGAGCCGCCGGTTCGCCGAAACCGCCTGAGGCGCCCATGGCTGTCCGCCCGTCCTGGTACGAAGTCGACAGCCGCTTCATCCCCGGCCACTACCAGCCGGCGGTGCTGATCGACCTCGCCCTCTCGCGCGAGGTCAATGTCCGCCGCCTGCTGCGCGGCACCGGCATCGTCTACGACGATATCGTCGCGGGCGGGGAGAAGTTCAGCCCGGCGCAGTTCCTGACCCTGATCGGCAATGTGCGGCGCCTGCTCGACGCCGACGACACCAGCTTCCTGTTCGGCCAGCGCCTGCTGCCCGGCCACTACGGCGCCGCCAGCCACGCCCTTGGCCATGCGGCCAACCTGCGTCAGGCGCTGGAACGCCTGGTCGGCCACCGTGCCCTGCTCAGCCCGCTGACCGCGCCCCGCCTTCAAGTGGACGAGAACTGGGCCTGGCTCTATTGGATCGATGCCTGCGGCGCGGGCGAGGCCCAGCGCTTCCTGGTCGAGGCGAGCATGAGCGCGGTCGCCGGCATGTGCCGCTGGCTGTCCGGCCGGCGCCTGCCCTGGCAATTCCTCGTCGGCCATGCCCGGCCGCGCTATATCGAGCAATATTGGGTCCACCTGGGCGAGACGGTGCTGTTCGAGCGCCATCTCGACGCCATGCGCATCCCGCGCAGCTGGCTCGACCTGCCCTGGCCGGGGGCGGCCCAGACCGCCGGGCAGGCGGCGGGCCTCGAAAGCGCCCGCCAGCTGGCCGACCTCGGGGTCGAGGCCAGCCTGCTCGACCGGCTCTATCACTGGCTGCTCGACCATGTCCGGGAACAGCCGAACCTCGACCGCGCGGCCCTCGCCTTCGAGATGAGCCCGGCCACGCTGAAGCGCAAGCTCGCCAAGCACGGCACTCATTTCCAGGAATGGCACGACCTCGTGCGCAAGCATGTCGCGCTCTATCTCTACGACAGCCGGGGTTACACCAACGAAGAGGTCGCGGCCCATCTCCGCTTCCACGACACCACGAATTTCCGCCGTTCCTTCAAGCGCTGGACCGGCTTTGCCCCCAGCAGCCTCAAGGAACTATGGCAGAAGACGTGAGGCGGTCAGCGCGGCGGCGCGAAGCCGGCCTGCAGCGCGGCGGCGGGACCGGTCATGTTGCAGCGCCAGGTGCCGAAAGTCGTCACCCAGCAAGCGCCTTCGGCCTTCTCGACCCGCGCGTGCGAACAATTCCGCGCCGGGTCGCCGCCGACGATCGCCACCGCCTTCGGATCGCGGCAGACGACCCAGGTCCAGGCGCCGCGCAACGAATAGACGGGCTTGGCCGTGTCGGACTCCGGCATAGTCATGAACTCGCCGGCACCGAGATGGGCGCGGGCGGCGCCGATCCGGACCGTGAGTTCCTCCATCAGCCAAAGTTCGTCGGTGACGGTCACGTCCTCGCGCTCGCACCGGACCAGGGTCGCGACCACATCGGCCGTGGGCGCGGCGGCCGCGTCGATCTCGGGACAGGCGGTGACCGGGTCCCGCGCCTTCCAGCGCTCGCCCCCTTCGCCGGCCTCGGCCTGCGCGCCGGCAAGAACGGCCACGACCGGAAGCCAAAACATAAAGCGCAGATCCATTCGACGATTCCATCCTGCCGATGCGTTGGCCGGCACTATCGCATCGATCGGAACCGCCGACAAATCGTCGAAAAGGAAAGGACCGGCCCGGCTCAGGGCTCGTGATCGATCACCGGCCCGGCCGGGCGGGGCTGGCGGCCCGCTTCCCCAAAATGCGGATTCCCGAACCTCTGGTCCCGGCCTTCGAACGGATCGGGGCGCATGCGCACCACCACCAGCCGGGGCCGGCGGCCGAAGATCGCGCCGATCAGCAGGAACACGGGGACGGCCACCGCCAGCGCGACCAGCAGGCTGGCGGCGAAGAAGAATACCAGGAACAGGAATGCCGCCGCCGACAGGGCCGCGAACAGGCCACGGAAACTCATCGCCGATCCTTTCGATAGCAGCGGCGGGGCTTACGCCCGTTTCCTACATATTGGCCCGGGGGCGGCGATTTCAACCGCCCCGCCCGCCCCCTTACGCCGCCCGGTCCAGGATCGTCGTCCGGTACATCAGGCGGAGGTAACGCTCGTAATCGAAGATGGTCGCGGTATGCAGGGTGGCGCGATTGTCGAAGAAGACGAGGTCGCCCTGCCGCCACTGGTGGCGGTAGACGAATTCGGGCTGCGTCACATGGGCGGTCAGGCGGTCCAGCAGGGCGCGGGTCTCGGCCTCCGCCAGGCCGGGGATTTCCGAGACCACCTGGGCCGCGACCCAGAGCGATTCCCGCCCGGTCACCGGATGGCGGTAGACCAGCGGCTGGGGCACCGGGGCGTATTTCTGCTTCGCCGCCGCCGACAGGGGCTTCCGGGTCGGGTCCATGGCCTCCAATTGCTCGTGCAGCCGGGCCCAGGAATGGACCGCGGTCAGGCCGCGCAGATAGTCCTTCTCCGCTTCGGGCAGGGCCTCGAAGGCGGCGGTCGAATCCGCGAACAGCGTGTCGCCCCCCTCGGGCGGGACGGCGACGGCATAGAACAGCGCCGCGATCGAGGGCTTCTCGACATAGGAATAGTCGAAATGCCATTCCTCCCGCGCGTTGACGAACAGGGATTTCATCACCCCGTCGACCTTGAGGTTGCCGATCTGGATGATCTCGGGATAGCCGTCCAGCAGATGGCTGCCGTCGATATGGGTTTCGGTGAAGCCGATGCGGCGGCTGAGGTCGATGATCCGGTCCGGCAGGGCGGGCTGGTCGGGCAGGACGATGACCCGGTGCTCGGCGAAGGCCCGGGCCACTTCGGCCCAGGCCGCGTCCGCGATCGGCCGGGCGATGTCGATCCCCTCGACCCTTGCGCCGAAGGTGCCGCCCACCGGCGTCACCGTGATGTGGTTGTAGACCGTCGCCGCCGTCATCCCGCATACTCCCCTTACCTGTCGATTGCTTGATGATGCCGAACGAATTGCTTGGTGCAACATGCTTTGATTGGCGTCAAACCATGGTTTTCATCTTCGTTCAGTAATGAATATTGTCGCCCCCGGCCCCCTGTGATACCCGGTTATCCGTACCGTTTCCGATTTCACGCCAGGGGGTGAGGCCGACATGCTCGAGATTTCCAGGATCGCGGAACTCCGCCGCCAGCTCGCCGCCGCCTTCCGCCTCGCCGTCCGCTTCAACCTGCACGAAGGCGTCTGTAACCATTTCAGTATCCGCGTGCCGGGGGAGGAGGAACTCTACCTGATCAACCCCATGGGCCTGCACTGGTCCGAGATCACGGCCAGCCGGCTGCTGCTCGTCGACGGTGCCGGCGTCGTCCTCGAGGGCCAGGGCGTGGTCGAGCCGACCGCCTTCTTCATCCACACCGAGGGGCACAAGGCGCGGCCGGACGCGCTCTGCATCCTGCACACCCACATGCCCTATGCGACCGCGCTCACCTGCGTCGAGGGCGGGCGCCTGCGCTTCGTCCATCAGAACGCCTTGCGTTACTTCGGCCGCATCGCCTATGACGACGGCTACAACGGCCTCGCCATGGATGCCTCGGAGGGCGTGCGCATCGCCGAGGGCGCCAGCGGCGGCGAGGATATCGTCTTCCTTGCCCATCACGGCGTCGTCGTCCACGGGCGCTCGGTCGCGGAAGCCTTCACCGATCTCTATTACCTGGAACGCTCGGCCCAGGTGCAGGTCCTGGCCATGAGCACCGGCCTGCCGCTGCGCGAGATCAGCCCCAATGTCGCCGCCCAGACGGCGAAGCAATTCGCCGATGTCGCCGAATTCGAGGCCAACTACCATTTCGCCGCGCTGGAGCGGGTGCTGGCGGCGGAAGACCCCGCCTATCGCGACTGAGCGCGACGTGAGCGGCGGCTTGCGCCTCGACGGGCGGGAGGCGGTGGCGCTGACGCGCCTTGCCCTGCCCATCATCATGGCGCGGATCGGGCTCACCCTGATGCTGGTGGTCGACAATATGATCGTCGGCCATTTCGGCACCGGGGCGCTGGCCGGCTTCTCCCTTGGCCTCGTCCTGGTGCAGACCATGCAGACCATCGGCCTCGGCCTGCTCCTGGGCGGCATGGTCGAGATTTCCGCCGCCTACGGCCGCGGCGCGACCGAGGAATGCGGCCGGATCTGGCGCCGCTCCCTGCTCTATGCCCTGGTCATCGGCGCGGGCGCCGTCGCCGTCGCCGACCGGGCGGAGGGGATCTTCCTGGCGCTCGGCCAGGACCCGGCCCTGGCGGCGGAGGCGGCCTGGGTCGCCGCCGTCATCGGCTGGTCGCTGCCGCCCATGCTGTGCTACATCGCCTCGATCGGCCTTCTCGAGGCGACGGGGCGACCCTATGTCGGGGTGGTGCTGCTGGCGGCCGCCAACCTGATCAATCTCGGGCTCAACCTGCTGCTGGTCCATGGCGCGCTGGGCCTGCCGGCGCTGGGGGCGGAAGGGTCGGCGCTGGCCACCCTGGCCGCCCGGCTGGCGCTGGCCGGCGGCACCCTCTTCTATATCCTGCGCCTGATGCCGGAGCGGCGCAGCCTGGGGCGCGGGCGCTGGTCCGACCACGGCTGGCGCGCCGGCCGGCGCCAGCGCCGCCTCGGCTATGCCGAGGGCATGAGCATGGGCATCGAAAGCGGTTCCTTCGCCCTGCTGACCGTCTTCGCCGGCCAGATCGGCGCGGTCCAGCTGGCCGCCTATACGATCGCGGTCAATATCAACATGATGCTGTTCATGCTGGCGGTCGGGGTCGGCGGGGCCGCGGCGGTGCGGGTGGCCCAGGCGCGCGGCCGCCACGACGGCGGCGCCATGGCCCGCTCCGGCGCCACCGGCCTTGCGGTCTTCAGCCTGCTGATGCTGGGCGTCGCCCTGCTCTTCCTGGCCGTGCCCGGCGCCGTCACCGCGCTCTATACCGGCGATCCGGCCCTTGCGGCCGCGACCGCGCCCATCGTCGCCCTGATCGGCTTCGTCGCCTGGATCGACGGGGCGCAGCGCGTGATCGCCAATATCCTGCGCGGTTACGGCGAGGCCTGGGCGCCGACCACCAGCCATCTGGTGTCCTATGTCGCCGTCATGGTGCCGGCGGCCTGGGCGCTGTCCCTGCCCCTGGGGCTGGGCGCCCTCGGCCTGATCCTAGCCATCGCCCTGGCATCCGTGGTCGCGACCGGCCTGCTGCTGGCGCGTTTCCGCTACCTGGCCGCCCGGCCGTTGCTTATCCCCCGCGAACAGGAGATCACATGGGCAAGTTCCTGAGTGAGGCGCAGATCGAGGGCTTCGCCCGCGACGGCTTCGTGTCCCGCCTGCCGGTGCTCTCGCCCGCCGAGGTCGAGCACCTGACCGCCCTGACCGAAGCCTTCGAGCGCGAGCGCCCGGGCGACACGTCCTGGGCCTTCGACATCAAGGCCAATCTCCTGTTCGACTGGGTCTACGACCTGGGCCGCCATCCCCGCCTGCTCGATGCGGTCGAGGACCTGATCGGCCCCGACATCCTGATGACCAACGCCACTTTCCGCATCAAGAACCCGGGCAGCCACGTCGATTACGGCTGGCACCAGGATTCCGCCCGGATCGAGGTCACGCCCTCCTTCGTCATCGCCTATGTCGCCCTGTCGCCGGCGACGATCGAGAACGGCTGCCTGCAGGTGATCCCCGCCACCCACGACCGCGTCCGCCCCTTCAGCCTGACCGAGGGCCCGGGCCAGCGGAAACGCCTGGTCGCCCGGGTGATCGACGTCGATTCGACCAAGGCGGTGAACCTCGAGCTCGAACCCGGCGATGTCGCCATCTTCCACGGCAATGCCGTCCACGGTTCCCCGGCCAATATCAGCGCCATGCGGCGCGTGGCGATCCTCTATGATTTCACCCCGGCGGCCGGGCGCCAGAACATCGGCACCGGGTCCGGCCAGTTGGTGCGCGGCAGCGATCCCCATGGCCACTGGGGCCACGAGCCGGTGCCGGAAGCGGGCCTGACCGAGGCCAATGTCCTGAACCGCCGCCGCATCCTTTCGACCTATCACGAGAATGTGCTGATGGGCCCCCGCCTGCCGGGCGAGACCGTCACCTTCCCCGACCGGCCCTATTGAGCCGGGCCGCGGCGCAGTTCGCGCGGGGTTACGCCGAAGCGGGCCTTGAAGCGGCGGCTGAACTGCGCCTGGTCGAGGAAGCCCCAGCGCCGGGCGATCTCGGCGATGGTGCCGGCGCGGGCGGGATCGGCCAATTGGTCGCGCGCGGCTTCGAGGCGTAGTTCGCACACCCATTGGCCGAGGCTGAGACCGCCCGCATCCCGGAACAGGGCATTCAGGTAGCGCACCGAAATGCCGCAGGCCCCGGCCACCATGTCGGGGCCGAGCGCGGGATTTGACAGGTTACGGCGGACGAAGCCCTCGATCCGGGCGAGATGGGCCTGGCGCACCGGCGACTGGCGGGAATTCAGGGCGCGGACATCGTTCTCGAGGGCGAGGACGAGCAGGTCGACCAGCGTCCGCCCCACCCCGTCCCGCACCGCGGCGCCCGCTTCCGCCAGCCGCGTCGGGGCGAGGCGCAGCATGTCGTGCAGCAGGCCGGCGGCGCCGCTGCCCGCATCGGCGACCAGGGACGGCATCTGGTCGATGGCGCGGAGCCGGCGCTTCATCACCCGCATCGGCACCTTCAGCACCCAGAGCGCATTGCTCGCCAAAGGCTGGACGAAGAGCGAGGGGCGATGGCTGCGCTCGACCAGCACCTGGTTGCGCCGGCAGGTCAGTTCCAGCCCGTCCTGGGCATAGGCGATCTCGGAATTGGTGGCGAAGGAGACGAGCAATATCTCTTCCTTGTCCGCCGCCAGGTGATGGCGCTCGCGCTGGTAGGTGACGGGGCCCGAGGCCATGAAGGCCATGGACACCTCGCCCAGGTCCCAGGATTTCAGGCAGCCGGAAAATCCGTCCGGGACGGCGCTGGCCGTCTCGACCGGGAACAGGACATCGCTGACCGCCTGTTGCCAGGGCTGTAACCGGCCCTCTGCCGCGAATTCCCGAAACATCGCCTGCCCGCGTGGTGGATCCCTTCACGCTAAGCCCCCGCCGCCCCGGCGCCAAGATCTTTGCGGCAGCGCAGCAGGGGATTTGTCGTTCCCGGCACAAAGATATGCGCCTTCCGGCACTTTCGCCCGGTGGGCGTTGCCGCCGGTCCGGCCGCGCGCACTCTGGAGTTCGAACAATGTAAGGAGTGCGCGCCATGGCCAAACCCTTCCACCTCGGCTGGTTCACCAATTTCGCGACCGACGAATGGAACGGCCCCTTCTCGAACGGGGGCGATCCCTGGAACGGCAAATTCTATGTCGAGATGGCCCAGGCCCTGGAGCGCGCCTGTTTCGACTACATCATGTTCGAGGACAAACTGGCGATTTCCGAAATCTACGGCGGCACCTCGGAAGCGGTCCTGAAGCACGGCCTCGGCATGGTGCCGAAGGGCGATCCGGCGCCGCTGGTCGCCATGATCGCCGGCGCCACCTCGAAGATCGGCGTGGTCGCCACCCTCTCGACCCTGGGCTATCCGCCCTTCCTGCTGGCCCGCCTGTGCTCGACCATCGACAGCCTGGCGGACGGGCGCTTCGGCTGGAACATCGTCACCAGCGCCGAGAATGCGGCGGCGCAGAATTTCGGCCTCGACGCCCTGCCGCCGCGGGAACTCCGCTACGACATGGCCCATGAATATCTCGACCTCGTGCTGCAATTGTTCAATTCCTGGGAACCGGACGCGGTGGTGCGCGACCGCGAGACCGGCACCTATGCCGATTTCACCAAGGTGAAGCCGATCCATTTCGAGGGCCGCTTCTTCAAGTGCCGGGGGCCCTTGAACTGCGTGCGCTCGCCCCAGGGCGTGCCGACCCTGATCCAGGCCGGGGCCTCGCCCAAGGGGCGGGATTTCGCGGCCAAATATGCCGATGCCATCGTCGCCGTGAACCAGGGCATCCCGGCCATGAAGGCGTTCCGCGACGATATCCGCCAGCGCGCCGCCGCCCATGGCCGCGACCCGGACGAGGTGAAAGTCCTGTTCCTGGTCGCCCCGACCCTGGCGGAAACCGTCGAGGACGCCCAGGCGAAATACGACCGCATGGCGACGAACCCGAGCTTCATAGAAATGAACCTGTGCCTGATCTCGTCGATCACCGACATCGACTTCAAGGCCTTCGATCTGGACCGGCCGCTGCCGGAAAAACTGGTCACCAACGGCGAGCAGGGCTCGCTGGACAGTTTCCAGCAATGGGGCTCGGGCAAGACCCTGCGCCAGCTGGTGACCGAGGCGTCGGGCGGTCTCGTCTCGTCCATCCCCCTGGTCGGCACGCCGGACACGGTCGCCGACCGCATGGGCGAAGTGGCCGCTGCGGTGGGCGGCGACGGCTTCCTGATCACCACGCCCCATCTCGGCGTCAACCGCCGCATCATCCACGAGGTGACCGACGGCCTCGTCCCCGCCCTGCAACGCCGGGGCCTGATGCGCACGGACTACAGCGGCAAGACCCTGCGCGAGAACCTGCGGGCGTTCTAATCCAGCGTATCCAGCGCCTTCCGGAAGCGGGCGGCGTGGGATTTCTCGGCCTTGGCGAGGAGGTCGAACCAGGCGGCGACCTCCTCCAGTCCCTCCTCGCGGGCGACGGCGGCCATGCGGGGATAGATCTCGGTGAATTCCTGGATTTCGCCGGCGATGGCGGCAAGGAGGTTGGCGCGGGTATCGCCGATCGCTTCCCCGGTGGTCGGGTCGGCGTCGAGAAAGTCGAGCAGGCCGAAGGCATGGCCGCTTTCGCCCTCGGCGGTCGAACGGAAGACCGAGGCGACGTCGTTATAGCCCTCCACATCCGCCTTCTGCGCGAAATAGAGATAGCGGCGATTGGCCGCCGCCTCCCGCGCGAAGGCTTCGAGCAGATGGGCAAGGGTCCTGGTGCCGGCAAGGGACATGGGGGCCACCGTCAATCCGCGGCCGGCCAGAAGCCGGCCTCCATGATCCGCTCGAACGGCCAGGGGCATTCGGGCGGGAAAATCGCTTCCGGCAGGGCGGTTTCCCGCGCCGCGCCGAGACAGGCCCGGCGATAGGCCGCGGCCAGGGCTTCCGGCATCCTGGCCCTCAGGCTCGGATTGTCGGCGAGATGATCGGCCACTTCCACGCGCTGTTCCTTGATGCTCAGGCGCCAGGAGGTGCATTGCCCCGCCGGCTGGAAGCGCCATTTCAGGAGATGCAGGAGAAGAACGGCAAGCCGGCTGACGAGTTCGCGCTTCTCGGCCTTGCCCATGCTCTCGATTTCCTCGGCGATATGCTCGATATCGGCGGCCGACATGTCGCCCGCCCGCAGCAGGGCCGCCTGTTCAAGGGCCCAGGCGTAAAAATCATGCTCGTAAAGGCTGTTCTTCCCAGCGGAGGACGGCATCTCGATCTCCTCCAGACCTGCCCAGGCGGGGCATTCTGCCCGCCCGGCGTGGCAAGGGTATTACGCCAGGCGGCCGGTCCCGCGCAGGCGGATCACCACGTCGACCCGCGCCACCTCCATGCCTTCGGGCGCCGAGGGCAGGTTGGCGATCGCGACCTCATTGCCCGGGATGTCGGCCAAGCGGCCACTGTCCTCGAAGAAGAAATGGTGGTGGTCGTCGGTATTCGTGTCGAAATAGGCTTTGCCGGTATCGATCACCACCTCGCGCAGCAGGCCGACGGTGGTGAACTGGTGCAGCGTGTTGTAGATCGTCGCCAGCGAGACGTCGACGCCGGCGGTCTTGGCCTCGGCATGCAGGTTTTCCGCGGTCACATGGCGGTGACCGTTCTCGAACAGGATGCGGGTCAGCGCCAGCCGCTGGCGCGTCGGGCGGAGCCCGGCCGCCTTCAGGCGCTGCAGGGCGTCACGGAAGGGGCGCTCGGGGCCTTGGGTCCTGTTCATACGCTGCTCCCTTGGTCAGTCGCCGGTCACCAGCCGGTCGACCAGCTGGCGGACGGTGGGCACGAAACCGTTCGAATAGAACGGGTCGGTGCCGAAACGATAGGCCGAATGGCCGGCAAACATCAGGTTCCGCTCCGGATCGTCGCCATGGGCGATATCCTGCAAGGTCTTCTGGATGCAGAAGCTGCGGGGATCGGCCTTCTTGCCGGTCGTCCCTTCCTCGCCCTGCGACCAGTTGGAGAATTTGCAGGCCGAGAGACAGCCCATGCAGTCGATCTGGTCCTTGTGGATCTCGCGGGCCTTTTCCAGGGTCACGAAGACCATGGTGTGGTCCGGGGTGCGCATGGCTTCCGAGAAGCCGGCGGCGATCCAGCCCTCGGCCCGCTCCTTGTCGTGCGGGGTGACATAGACGAGGCGGCCGCGGGCGCCGATCGCCAGCGCCGCCTGATGGTCGCCCACCGGTTCCGACGAATAGGCGATCTGGCGCTCGCTGCGCTCTTCCATTTCGCGCAGGAAGGGGTTGCGCACGGCCGAGGAATAGAAGCCGGTCGGCGAGAACCGGTGCAGCGACACCTCGCCCTTGGCGATCCGGGTCAGCCGGTCCTTCCAGGATTGCGGGATCGGGCTTTCCTGGGTCAGCAGGGGCCTGGTGCCGAACTGGAAGATCACCGGCCCGACTTCCGGGTTGTCGATGAAATGCTGCCATTCGCGCAGGTACCAGACGCCGCCGGCCATGATCACCGGGGTGTCGTGCAGCCCCGCCTCGTTCATGTCCTTGCGCAGCTGGACGACGCGCGGATAGGGATCTTCCGGCTTCAGGGGATCTTCGGAATTGGACAGGCCGTTGTGGCCGCCCGCCAGCCAAGGATCCTCGTAGACGACGCCGCCGAGGAAGTGGGAAAACTTGTGATAGGCGCGCTTCCACAGCGCGCGGAAGGCGCGGCCGGACGACACGATCGGATAATAATTGACGCCGAAGCTGGCCGCGATCTCCGACAGGCGATAGGGCATGCCGGCACCGCAGGTGACGCCGTGGACAAGGCCGCGCGCCCCTTCGAGGACGCCCTTCAGCACCCGTTCCGCGCCGCCCATTTCCCACAGCACGTTGATGTGCAGCCGGCCCTTGCCGCCCGAGACGTCATGGGCGCGCTGAACCTGGGTGATGCCGCCGCGAATGCCGTATTCGACCAGTTCCTCGTGGCGCTCGCGCCGGGTCTTGCCGCGGTAGACCTGGGGGACGATCTCGCCGTTCGCATCGTAAGAATCGGCATTGACGGCCGAAACCGTGCCGATGCCGCCGGCAGCGGCCCAGGCGCCCGACGACTGGCCGTTGGTGGCCGAGACGCCCTTCCCCCCTTCGAGGAGCGGCAACACCTCGACACCCTGAATACGAACCGCGTTTAGCGCCTTCATCTCTCGCAGAACCCTAATAATAATGCGTCGCACCGTCGACGTGACGATCCGGTGACGCTTTCAGCCTTGTCTACATATAGCTGATCGCAGCGATCAATAAAGGGTTGCGGCAGGGTTCCGCCAGCGGATGGATCAAAGTTTCTGCGCTTTGCCCGAAAAATTTCACCCACCCGTGTGCGCATCGACACTGCACAGGGCGGATTGTGACGCTAGACTGCACCGACTCAAGGAATCGTCAGAGGCGACAGGTCAATGAGCGCGCCGGTCTTCATCAGTCATGCATCCGAGGATCGGGAATTCGCCGAGCGGATCACCAGCTACCTGGAACAGCGCGGGGTGCGCTGTTTCATCGCACCCCGCGACATCCGTCCGGGCGCCGACTATGCCGAACAGATCATCGACGGGCTGGATGCGGCCGGCGTCATCGTGTTCCTGCTGTCGGAAAACTCCAACAAGTCGATCTTCGTGCGGAAGGAGATCGAGCGTTCGGTCTCCAAGGGCAAGAATGTCTTCACCGTCCGCATCCGCGAGGTGACGCCGGCCCGGGCGCTCGAACTCTTCGTCTCGTCGGAACAATGGATCGATGCCTGGCGCCCGCCCATCACCCAATATCTCGACCGCCTGGCCGAGGGGATCTCGGCGACCCTGAACATCCCCCTGAAGGCGCCGCCCGAAGCGGATCAGACCGTCTTCGCCCCGCGCAGCGGCACCACGGCGCCCCCGACCGGGACGACCACGCCGCCGCGCCCGGCGTCGCCGCCCGTCGCGCCCCCGCCCGTCGCGCCCCCGCCGCCGCCGAAGCCCCAGCCGGTGCCGCCGGCCGAGCCGCTGCGCGCCAAGGCCACCGTGCCGCCCCCGCCGCCCGGGCCGGGCAAGAAGGGCGGCGGCGCCGCCCTGGTCGCGGGCAGCCTGCTGACCCTGGCCGGGGCCGCGGGCGCGCTCACCTATTTCGTCGTCCTGCCCCTGCTGGACGACAAGCCGGCGGACCCGGGTACCGGCACCACCGTGGTCGCCGACGGCCCGGCCACCACCAGCCCGCCGGCCTCGCCCCCGCCGCCGCCCGCGTCCCCGCCGCCGCCGGCTTCGCCGCCCGTGTCGCCGCCGCCGCCTCCGCCGGCATCACCGCCGCCCCCGCCGCCGGCGGCCGCCACCCCGGCGGTGACCGTGCCGAACGAAGTCCGCGCGGTTTACGAGCGCTATATCGCCCTGCTCGACCAGGGCGACAGCGGCACGATCTACGACCAGATGCTGGACCCGGACACGCGGAAGTCGGTCGGCCGCGATCAGGTCGCCGGGATCTACCGCGACCGCGCCAACCGCTACGGCACCGGCGCCGGCCAGCGGGTGGTGACGGCGGTCGTGCATCTGGCGGAACTGCCGTTCCAGCCGGAAAGCGCCGGCCCCTATTACTACATCCGCAGCGAGACCCGCCTGGCGCGGGGCACGGTGGCCGACGGCGCCTTCTTCCGCCGCGACGGCAACGGCGCCTTCGTGCTTTCGGATATCGACACTTCGGCCGCCGCCCCCGCCATGAGCGCGGCCGACCGGGACCAGGCGATCAATGTCGCGACCCAGTTCTTCAAGGGGCTGGAGAACGGCGAGATCGGCCGCAGCCTGATGGTGACCCCGGCCCCCGATACGGGCGAATGGTTCGACCGGGTGCAGAGCATGCGGGGCGGCGACCTGAATGCGCGCAGCCTGGTCGCGGTCTATGCCTTCACCGACCTGCTGGGCGAGGTCGGCGACTATGCCTATGTCCAGTTCGACGCCAGCTTCTCGGATGCCGGCGTCACCGAACAGGCCTGGCTGAAGCGCCAGAACGGCAGTTGGAAAGTGATCAGGTTCTGGGCTCAGCCTGATCAATGATCGACGGCGGCATGCGGCCGGTCCGGGCGAAATAGGCCTGGACCAGCCCGATCAGATGCGGCCCGGTGGACAGGCCGTTGACGAAGCCGCCGACCAGCGAGACGAACAGGGCCAGGACCCAGGCGCCGTCCGGCTGGCCCTGGGCGATGGCGCTGAACAGGCTGGCCGCCATGATGAAGGGCATGGCGACGACGAGCACGAACAGGAACAATTTCAGCCGCTGCCCGCGCATCAGGGCGAAAGAGGCGCGGATATCCGCCCGTTCGGCATAGAACAGCACCCCCGGCACCATCAGGAAGCCGAGGAAGACATAGACGCTGGCGATCATCACCCCGAGCAGGGCGAGGCTGGCCACCGCGCTGCCGTCCGGCACCAGCAGGCCGAGAAGATAGCCCCCCATCATCACCAGAACGACCACGGCCACCGCCTGGGCGAACAGCACCAGGCCCCGGCGCACCGCTTCGCCCGGCAACACCGCGGGCGGCGCCCCCAGCTTCCGGGCCAGCAGATCGCCGGCCGCCCGCACCGCCAGCGGCATGGCCGCCGCCATGGCGACGAGATAGCCGAGCGCCGCCCCCAGCAGGGCCGTCTGCAGCGCGGCCAGCGTCTCGGCGTCGGACAGCGGCGTGTCCGCCGGCGGCGGGGTCAGGGTCAGGCCGGCCAGCACCGTGCCGATATAGGCCCCAAGCGAGGGCAGCACGCCGATCAATACGGCAAGGCGCAGCGATTCCCGCTCGAACACCACGCGAAACGCACTCTGGAGCATCAGGGCAAGCATGTTGACGGGCATGGCAGGGCGGGGTCCTTGTCTTCCTGCCGTCCCTGCTACCCCGGATCGGGGGCAATCACAACCCTTTGCAGGCACGCCCCCTGCAGGCAGGGCCACCGGCGCCCCGGCCCCCGATAAAATCCAGAAATGAAAAAGGGCGGCCGATGGCCGGCCGCCCTTTCCGGAACGAATGCCTTTGCCGATTACTCGGCGTCGGCCCTGTCCTTCTTCTCGGGAACGATGTCGGCGCCGGTCTGCTGGTCGACGACCTTCATGGACAGGCGGATCTTGCCGCGCTCGTCGATGCCGAGGACCTTCACCTTCACGGCGTCGCCCTCGTTGACCACGTCGGTCACCTTGGCGACGCGCTTGGGCGCCAGTTCCGAGATGTGGACGAGGCCGTCCTTCGAGCCGATGAAGTTCACGAAGGCGCCGAAATCGACGACCTTCACGACCTTGCCGTCATAGACTTCGCCGATCTTGGCTTCGGCGACGATGCCGTTGATCCACTTGATCGCGGCATCGATCGCATTGCTGTCGGAAGCCGCCACCTTGATGGTGCCGTCGTCCTGGATGTCGACCTTGGCGCCGGTCTTTTCCACGATCTCGCGGATCACCTTGCCGCCGGTGCCGATCACTTCGCGGATCTTTTCCTTCGGGATGGTGATGGTCTCGATGCGCGGGGCATAGGCATTGACTTCGGTGCGGGCACCGGTCAGGGCCTTGGCCATCTCGCCGAGGATGTGCAGGCGCCCGGCCTTGGCCTGGGTCAGGGCGATGCTCATGATCTCTTCGGTGATGCCGGTGATCTTGATATCCATCTGGAGCGAGGTGACGCCCTTGTCGGAGCCGGCCACCTTGAAGTCCATGTCGCCGAGGTGATCCTCGTCGCCCAGGATGTCGGAGAGGACGGCGAAGCGCTCGCCTTCCTTGATCAGGCCCATGGCGATGCCGGCGACCGGGGTTTCCAGCGGCACGGCGGCGTCCATCAGGGCGAGCGACGAACCGCAGACCGTCGCCATCGACGACGAGCCGTTCGACTCGGTGATTTCCGAGACGACGCGGAGCGTGTAGGGGAAGGCGTCCTTCGCCGGCAGCACCGGGTGCACGGCGCGCCAGGCCAGCTTGCCGTGGCCGATCTCGCGCCGGCCGGTGGCGCCCATGCGGCCCACTTCGCCGACCGAATAGGGCGGGAAGTTGTAATGCAGCATGAAGTGTTCGTGATAGGTGCCCTCGAGGGCATCGATCATCTGCTCGTCGTCGCCGGTGCCGAGCGTCGCGACCACCAGGGCCTGGGTCTCGCCGCGGGTGAACAGGGCGGAGCCATGGGCGCGCGGCAGCACGCCGACCTCGGCCACGATCGGGCGGACGGTGACGAGGTCGCGGCCGTCGATGCGGGTGCCCTTGTCGAGGATGTCGTTGCGGACGATCTCGGATTCGAGCGCCTTGAACTGCTCGACCACGCGGGCGGTGTCGAAGCCTTCCGCGTCGAGGGTGGCGACCGCCTTCTTCTTGGCGGCGCCGACGGCGTCATAGCGCGACTGCTTCACGCGGATGCCATAGGCGGCGCGGAGATCGGCCTCGACGGTGTCCTTGAGGCGGGCGACCAGGGCGCTCTCGTCCGGCGCGTCCGGCAAGGCCCAGGGCTCCTTGGCGGCGGCTTCGGCCAGTTCGATGATCGCCTGGATCACCGCCTGCATCTCGCGGTGGCCGAACACGACGGCGCCCAGCATGATCTCTTCCGAGAGCTGCTTCGCTTCGGATTCGACCATCAGCACCGCTTCGCCCGTGCCCGCGACCACGAGGTCGAGGTCGGACTTCGGCAGGTCGTCGAGCTGCGGGTTCAGGACGTATTCGCCGTTGATATAGCCGACGCGGGCGGCACCGATCGGGCCGAGGAACGGCACGCCCGACAGGGTGAGCGCGGCGGAGGCGCCGATCAGGGCCGGAATGTCGGGGTCGTTCTCGAGGTCGTGGCAGAGCACGGTGGCGACGACCTGGGTTTCATTGCGGAACCCGTCGACGAAAAGCGGGCGGATCGGGCGGTCGATCAGGCGGGAGACCAGGGTCTCCTTTTCCGTCGGACGGCCTTCGCGCTTGAAGAAGCCGCCGGGAATCTTGCCGGCCGCATAGGCCTTTTCCTGATAGTTCACCGTGAGGGGGAAGAAATCGACCCCGGGCTTCACGGATTTGGCGGCAACGGCGGTAACCAGCACGGTGGTGTCGCCGTATTGGACGAGCACGGCGCCGTCGGCCTGGCGGGCGATGCGGCCGGTTTCGAGAACCAGCTTGCGGCCGCCCCAGGTCAGTTCCTTGCGGTGGATGGTGAACATTTCTCTCTATCCTTCCTGCGAGCCCTGACACCCTTGTGCCGGGCCCTTGGACCGGCAACCCCTGTCGCCGACCCGATGGGTCCGTGCGGACCCTTTCCGCACGGCAGTTCCGGTTATCCCTCCGGATGGGAAAAGGGCCCGGCCGGGGGCGCGCCTGTTCTCAGACGCAACCCCGGCCGGGCCCCAAACACGCCTTGGGGCGAACAGATTGGACCGTTCGCCCGCAGGATCACTTACGCAGGCCGAGACGGCCGATCAGGCTCGAATAGCGGGCCACGTCGCGGGACTTCAGATAGTCCAGCAGGCGGCGGCGCTGGGACACCAGCATCAGAAGGCCACGGCGGGAGTGGTTGTCCTTCTTGTGGGTCTTGAAGTGTTCGGTGAGGTTGGTGATGCGTTCCGACAGCACCGCGACCTGCACTTCCGGCGAACCGGTGTCACCCTCGTGGGTGGCATATTCCTTGACCAGCGCAGTCTTGCGCTCGGCAGTTATCGACATCGGGGATCTCCTTAATCGAGGTTGAAGACGCGCACCGGGCGGACAAGCGGGCCGTCGACCCGCCCCAAAGCGACCAGCCCCGCCGGCGCCATCAGGCGCACGACCTGCTGGCTGGCGACGGTGTCAGGCACGCTGTTCTGCACGGTGCCCGGCATATCGATTGCCCGGCCATCCTTCAGGGCGCGGGCATCGCCTGCGGTCACGGCTAGCGCCGGGATGTCGTCCAGCGCAGTCACGACCGGCAGCAATATGCCGTCAGGGGGCGATGTATGAAGCAAATCCGGGCTGTTTTCCACTAGATTCTGGATATGGTCGAGGGTAACCGCCATGCCGGTGCCGAAGGGCCCGACCCGCAGCCGGCGCAGCATGCAGACATGGCCGACGGTGCCGAGCGCCCTGGACAGGTCCCGCGCCAGCGCGCGGACATAGGTGCCCTTGCCGCACTCGACCTCGAAGGTCGCCTGATCCGCATCGTCCCGCCCGATCAGGTGAAAGCGGTGGATCTGGACCGGGCGGGCCGCCAGGTCCACCGTCTCGCCGGCACGGGCAAGGTCATAGGCCCGTTCGCCATCGACCTTGATCGCGGAAAAAGCCGGCGGCACCTGGTCGATGGTGCCGTGGAAGGCGGCCAGGGCGGCTTCCACGGCCGCCGTGGCCGGGCGTGCGTCGCTGGTCGCGGTCACCGCCCCTTCCGCATCCAGCGTCGTCGTCTCGAGGCCGAAGCGGATGGTGAATCGATAGGTCTTGCTGGCGTCGACGACATAGGGCAGCGCCTTGGTCGCCTCGCCGAAAGCGAGCGGCAGGATGCCGGTGGCGAGCGGATCCAGGGTGCCGCCATGCCCCCCCTTGGCCGCACCAAGGGCCCAGCGCACCTTGCCCAGGGCCTGGGTGGAAGTCAGGCCCAGAGGCTTGTCCAGCACCACCCAGCCGTTGACGATGCGCTTGCCCCGCTTCACGCCGAAGGTTCCTGGCAGAGGTCGACCCAGTCGGCGCCGGTGATCGCGGCCAGCCGGTCGGGGGCGATGAAGAGGGCGCTATTGGTCGAACCCGCTGCCGGCACCACCACGTCGAAGGCTTTCAGCGAGACATCGCAGAAAATCCTCAGCGGCCGGGCAAGGCCGAACGGACAGACGCCGCCGACCGGATGCCCGGTCAGTTCCGCCACTTCGGCCACGTCCAGCATGCGGGGCTTCACGCCGAAGGCCGCCTTGCATTTCCGGTTGTCGAGCCGGGCATCGCCCCGGGCCACCACCAGCACCACCTCGTCGCCGAGGCGCAGCGACAGGGTCTTGGCGATCTGCCCCGGCTCGACGCCATGGGCGGCGGCAGCCAGCGGCACCGTGGCGGAGGAGACGGCGGTCTCGACGATCGCGATATCGGGCGCGTGTTCGGCGATGAACGCGCGGACGGAGTCAAGCGTCATGGGGGAGTGCTCACTCCTCGTCGTCGGCCCAGCCGGCCTCGTCGAGATCGTGCTTCACCCGCGGGGTTTCCAGCAGCACGCGGATGCGGTCCGCCTCGTCGAAACTCTCGTCGCCGATGAAGGTCAGCTTCGGCGTGAACTTCAGTTCCGAGCCCTTGGACACCTGGCCGCGAATGAAGGTCGCGGCATGGTTCAGCGCCTCGATCACCGCGGCCGTGTCCTTGCCCGACAGGGGCAGGGCGAAGACCGTGGCATTCTTCAGGTCGGGGCTGACCCGCACTTCGGAAATGGTGATGGCGACGCCCTGGAGATGCGGATCATGGATCACATCCCGGCGCAGCAATTCGGCGACCAGGTGGCGGAGCAATTCGCCGACGCGCAACTGCCGCTGGCTGGCCGCGCGCCCGGCCCGATGGTCGTCGTCACGACCCTGCCGGCCACCCGCCGGCGAACGACCACGAGACATGGTCTGTCCTTTCATAAATGGGGAAGCCCCTCCCACCCGGAAGGGGCTTCCAATCTCAGCCTCGACTACCAACCGGGCCATTGAGGCCCCGCGTAGCTTCAGCGAAGCGAGCCAAGGGGCCGGACGGCCCCGCCCGGCGCCTGAGGGCCCACTTAAAGCGTCCTGGCGATTTCCTCGATGTCGAAGCACTCGACCACGTCGCCGACATGGAAGTTCTCGTAATTGTCGAACGCCATGCCGCATTCGTAGGTCGCCTTGACCTCCTTGACTTCGTCCTTGAAGCGGCGAAGCGAGGAGAGCGTGCCTTCGTGGATCACCACGTTGTCGCGGATGATGCGGACCTTGGCGCCGCGCTTGACCACGCCGTCGGTGATCAGGCAGCCCGCGACCTTGCCGGACTTGGTGATCTGGAACGTTTCGCGGATCGAGGCGTAGCCGAGGAAGGTTTCCTTCAGCGTCGGGGCCAGCAGGCCCGAGAGCGCCGCCTTCACGTCATCCACGAGGTCGTAGATGATCGAGTAGTAGCGGATCTCGACACCCTCGTGATCGGCCATCTCCCGCGCCTGCTTGTTGGCGCGGACGTTGAAGGCGATGATCGGGGCGTTGGACGCCTTGGCCAGGGTGACGTCGGATTCCGTGATGCCGCCCACCGCGTCGTGCAGGATGCGGACCGCCACTTCGTCGTTGCCGAGCTTCGACAGCGAGCCGACGATCGCCTCCAGCGAGCCCTGCACGTCGGCCTTGATGACGACGGGCAGTTCCTTGGCCTGGCCTTCCTTGATCTTCGAGAACATCTGTTCCAGCGAGACGCGGGCGGTGCCCACGGCGCGCTGTTCCTTGGTCCGGCGCTGGCGGAAGGCCGTAACCTCACGCGCGCGGGCTTCGCTGTCGACGACCTGGAAGTCGTCGCCCGCCGACGGCGTGCCGGTCAGGCCCAGCACTTCGACCGGAACGGCCGGGCCGGCTTCCTGCTGCTGGTCGCCGCGATCGTTGAGCAGCGCCCGCACCTTGCCCCATTCCGAACCGGCGACGAAGATGTCGCCGACCTTCAGGGTGCCCTTCTGGACGAGGACGGTGGCGACCGGGCCGCGGCCGCGGTCGAGCTTGGCTTCGATCACGACGCCCGCCGCCTCGCGGTTCGGGTTGGCGCGCAGTTCCAGGATTTCGGCCTGGAGCAGGATCGCCTCTTCCAGCTTGTCGAGGCCGATGCGAGCCTTGGCCGAAACCTCGATCGCCTGCACGTCGCCGCCCAGGTCTTCGACCACGATCTCGTGCTGCAACAGGGCCTGGCGCACCTTGTTCGGGTTGGCGTCCGCCTTGTCGATCTTGTTGATGGCGACGACCACGGGCACGCCGGCGGCGCGGGCGTGGCGGATCGCCTCGACCGTCTGGGGCATGATGCCGTCGTCGGCGGCCACCACCAGGACGACGATATCCGTCACCTTGGCGCCGCGGGCGCGCATGGCGGTGAAGGCTTCGTGGCCCGGCGTATCCAGGAAGGTGATCTTCTGGCCGCTGGACAGGGTCACCTGATAGGCGCCGATATGCTGGGTGATGCCGCCGGCTTCGCCCGCCGCCACGTCCGTCGAGCGGAGCGCGTCGAGCAGCGAGGTCTTGCCGTGGTCGACGTGGCCCATGACCGTAACCACGGGCGCCCGGGGTTCCAGCGCCTCGTCGGTATCGACCTCGCCCTCGAGGCCGATTTCGACGTCCGATTCCGCGACGCGCTTGAAGCGGTGGCCGAATTCGGTGACCACCAGTTCCGCCGTATCGGCATCGATCGACTGGTTGATGGTCGCCATCACGCCGAGGCGCATCAACTGCTTGATCACGTCGGCGCCGCGTTCGGCCATGCGGTTGGCCAGTTCCTGCACCGTGATCACCTCGGGCACGATCACGTCGCGGACGACCTTCAGCTTTTCTTCCTGGCCGCGCATCTGGCGCTTCTCGCGCTCGATGCGGCGGCGCATGGAGGCGACGGAGCGCTGGCGCTCCTCGCCCTCGATGGCGGCGGACACATTCACCTTGCCCGAGCGGCGCTTGTCGTCGGTGCGGCCGGGCTTGGCGACCGGGGCCTTGGGCGCGGCCTTGACCGGCGCGCCGGGCTTCTTCGGCCGGGGACGCTCTTCCTCGTCGAGGACGCGGGGCAGGCCGCCGGGACGGGCGGGGCGGCGCTCCTCGGCACCGGCCGCCTCGGTGGTGGCGGCCGGCGCGGCGGCGGAAGCCGCCGGGCGCTGGGTCGCGGATTCCTGTTCGAGGCGGCGGGCCGCCTCGGCCTCGGCCTTGCGGCGGGCATCATCGTCGGCCTTGCGGCGGGCGTCTTCCTCGGCCTTGCGGCGTTCGGCGGCGGCGCGCTCCTCGGCCTGGCGGGCTTCCTCGATCAGGCGGCGCTTCGCTTCGATCTCGGCGATCTGGCGGGCGCGCTCCTCGGCGACGCGGGC
Organism: Zavarzinia compransoris; assembly: GCF_003173055.1. NCBI lineage: Bacteria > Pseudomonadati > Pseudomonadota > Alphaproteobacteria > Rhodospirillales > Zavarziniaceae > Zavarzinia > Zavarzinia compransoris. Next base: position 475,694 of record NZ_QGLF01000003.1, on the reverse strand, counting down.
GCCTTCAAGGGCGCGGGCACGGTTGGCCTTTTCCTCGTCGCTGAGCGAGCGGAGCACGACGCGGCCCTTGGTCTGGGCCTGCGGGTTCGGGCGCTGGCCCTGGGGGGCATTGCGGTTCTGCTGCTGCTGGCCCTGGCCCTGGCCGCCGCGGGGCGGCTGGCCGGGACGGTTGACCTGGGCCGGCGCGCCCTGGTTGGGCGACATGCGGGGGCCCTGGGCCGGCTGGGCCGGGACGACCGGGGCGGCGGCGGGCGCCGCTTCCGGACGGCGGACCGGGGCCTCGCCCAGAATCTTCGGGCGGACGACCGGGGCCGTCGCCTCGATGATGCGGGGCAGGCCGGCATCGGCGCGGGCCGGGCGCGGATCGGCGGCCGGGCCGGGCGCGGGCTCGGCCGCGGCGGGCGCCGGGGCAGGAGTCTGGGCCGCCGGGCCCTGGGCAGCCGGTGCCGGGGCGGCGGGAGCCTGGACCACGGGTGCCTGGACCACCGGGGCCGGGGCCGCAGAAGCCTGGACCGCGGAGGTCTGGACCGCAGAGGTCTGGGCGGCCGGGGCCTGCGGCGACGCGGGCGGCGTTGCCGGGCGGGCAGGCGCGGGCGCGACGGCGGCGGCCGGGGCGGGATGGCCCGGCTCTACCATGCGCTTGCGCTTATGCTCGACGACCACCGGCTTCGAGCGCCCGTGGGAGAAGCTCTGGCGCACCTGACCGGGCGCATCGCCGGCAGGCTTCTTCATCTGAAGCGTGCGCGAGCCCCCGAGGCTAAGCTTCTTGTCGTCGTTGTCCTTGACGTCACTCATCGATCATTCCGCCTGCGCCCCAGCCCGGGGCATTTCCGGCCTTTTGGCCGCTTCCAATAAACGAAACCCGGCGAGACGCTTCGCCTCGCCCAGGAACTGCTCTGCCAGCCGGCCGGGTTTGAAGGCTGCATGTATTACATTTTCCCGGCCCAATGCCAAACTCAATTCGGCGCTGGACAATATCTCCGAGTGCATGGCCGCCCCGCTGAGCGGGCGCAGTTTGCGCTTGCCGTCCGCCGCCCCGTCGGACGCGCCGAGCAGCAGGTGGAAGGGGGCCTTGCGCGCCCCCGCCTCGATCTTGTCGAAGCCGGCGACGACCTCGCCCGCGCGGCGGGCAAGGCCGATGATGTTCATGCAGCGCTGGACCAGGAGGCCCGCGATCCGTTCCGCCAGGTCGTCGGGCACGGCCAGCGCGCCGCCATGGCCGGCCCGCGCCGCCGCCTTGGCGAAAGCCTTCTTCTTCCGCGCGGCCTCGATCGCGGCGCGGCTCGATACCGTCCAGAAGCCGCGGCCCGGCAGGGCCGCCTTCAGGTCGGGAACCAGCGCGCCGTCGGGACCGACGACATAGCGGATCATCGCTTCGCGCGGGTGGGTCTCACCCGTCGCGATACATCTTCTCGTGGGGCCGGGCCCGTCGTCGATGACGAAATCCGTCACCGGCGGCGCGGGCGGATCACTCGATGGGGGCAGAGGAGGTATCGTCATCACCCTCCTCCTCGTCGGCGAACCAATGGGCTCGCGCCGCCATCACCAGTTCGGTGGCGGCTTCGTCGCCAAGATCGAAGTCCTTCAGAACGCCGTCCTTGCCGTTGGTCAATTCGTCGGTCGACAGATCGGCGAGATCGTCCAGCAGCTTCACCCCGGCCTTGCCGAGGGCGACCAGGATCGCCGGCGTCACATGGGGCAGGGCCGCGATCGCATCCTCGACCCCGAGCTGCTTGCGCTCCTCCTCGTAGCGGGCGTCGCGCTCGGCGATCTTCTCGCGGGCGCGTTCCTGCAGGGCCGAGGCGATTTCCTCGTCGAAGCCCTGGATGCCCGAAAGCTCGTCCTCGGCGACATAGGCCACTTCCTCGATCGAGGCGAAGCCCTCGGCGGCCAGCAATTGGGCGATGGTCTCCTCGACGTCCAGCTCGCGGGCGAACATCTCGGACTTGTTGCGGAATTCCTCCTGGCGGCGGGTCGATTCCTCGGCCTCGGTCAGGATGTCGATGTCCCAGCCGGTGAGCTGCGAGGCAAGGCGGACGTTCTGGCCGCGGCGGCCGATCGCCAGCGACAGCTGGTCGTCCGGCACCACCACCTCGATCCGCTTCGATTCCTCGTCCAGCACGACCTTGGCGACTTCCGCCGGGGCCAGGGCATTGACGATGAAGGTGGCCGGATCGGGCGACCACTGGATGATGTCGATCTTCTCGCCCTGCAATTCGCCGACCACCGCCTGGACGCGGCTGCCGCGCATGCCGACGCAGGCGCCGACCGGATCGATCGAGCTGTCGCGCGAGACGACGGCGATCTTGGCCCGGCTGGACGGATCGCGCGCCACCGACTTGATCTCGATGATGCCGTCATAGACTTCCGGCACTTCCTGGGCGAAGAGCTTGGCCATGAACTGCGGGTGGGTGCGGCTCAGGAAGATCTGCGGGCCCCGGGCCTCGCGGCGCACGTCATAGACATAGGCGCGGCAGCGGTCGCCGTTGTGGAAGGTTTCGCGCGGCAGGCTCTCGTCCCGGCGCATGATCGCCTCGGCCCGGCCGAGATCGACCACCACATTGCCGTATTCGACCCGCTTCACGATGCCGTTCACGATCTCGCCGATGCGGTCCTTGAATTCCTCGTACTGGCGGTCGCGCTCGGCGTCGCGCACCTTCTGCACGATCACCTGTTTCGCGGTCTGGGCGGCGATGCGGCCGAACTCCAGCGGCGGCAGGCTTTCCTCCAGAAAGTCGCCGACCTGGGCCGCCGGGTTGCGCACCAGCGCGTCGTCGAGGCCGATCTGGGTCGCGTCGTTCTCCACCAGCTCGACCACTTCGAGCAGGCGGGACAGGCGCAGTTCGCCGGACTTCGGATCGATCTCGGCGCGAATGTCGTTCTCGCTGCCATAGCGCGAACGGGCGGCCTTCTGGATCGCCTCCTGCATCGCTTCAAGAACGACGAATTTGTCGATCGACTTCTCGCGGGCGACCGCATCCGCGATCTGCAGAAGTTCGAGCCGGTTCGCGCTGACAGCGGCCATCTTCATCACCTCAAGCGGTCTTGTCGCCGGCGGCATCCGTTTCGCCGGCCGTGTCGTCTTCAGTCTCGGTCCCGGGGACGGCGGCGGCGACCTTGGCCGCATCCTCGCCCCCCGGGGGCAGCAGCGCGCCCTTCAGGCTCGCCGCGATCAGGTCGTCGGTCAGGACCAGGCGCGCCTCGCTGATCAGCGGGAACGGCAGGCGGTAGTCCGTCGCATCGACATGGATAAGCACATCCTCGCCCTCGATACCGGTCAGGCGGCCGCGGTAGCGCTTGCGCCCCTCGACCGGCATGGCGGTCTCGACCTTGGCCTCGTAGCCGGCGAAGCGGCGGTAATCGTCCAGCTTCACCAGCGGCCGGTCGATGCCCGGCGACGAAACCTCGAGGACATATTCACCCGAAATCGGATCCTCGACATCCAGAATCGCCGAGACGGCGCGGCTGACCTCGGCGCAATCCTCGACGGTCATGGTGCCGTCGGGCCGTTCGGCCATGATCTGCAGCACCGGCCGCTTGGCCCCGCCAAAGCGCACGCGCACCAGCAGAAAGCCCATCGCCAGCAGCGAAGGTTCGATCAGGGCGACAATGCGGCTGGTCAGTTCCATCTATGTCCTCAAAGGCCCCATGCCCTTAAATGACGAAGCGGGCCGTGTGGCCCGCTTCCGTCTCATCCCGAGGGTCACCATCGGGTTATGCGGCCCCTCATGTACAGGCTGGGGGCGAAGGTTTCAAGTCTTTCGATGCAGGCCCCGCAATTCAGGGCAGGCGGCGAAAGCGCAGGTAGGCCGGCTGGCGCCCGGCCGCGATCGCCTTCGCCTCGTAGCGCGTGGGCGGCCAGTCCGCGGTCCGGGCGCGCCAGTCGGCCGGGCCTTCCGCCAGCCATTCGAAGGCATGGTGCAGGCCGACCTGGGCCAGGGTCCACTCGATGTAACCCATGATATCGCTGGCGACGCGGAATTCGCCGCCGGGCTTCAGGGCCCGGGCCAGCAGGTCCAGGGTTTCCTGCTGGACGAAGCGGCGCTTGTGGTGCCGGCTTTTCGGCCAGGGGTCGGGGAAGAGCAGGAAGGCCCGCGCCAGGCTGGCCTCGGGCAGGGCCGCGAGCAGCAGGCGGGCGTCGTCCGCCAGCACGCGGACATTGTCGAGGTGCCGCTCCTCGACATGGCGCAGCAGGCTGGCCATGCCGTTGACGAAGGGTTCCGCCCCGATCAGGCCGACCTCGGGGTTGGCTTCCGCCTGGGCCGCCAGATGCTCGCCGCCGCCGAAGCCGATCTCGAACCAGACCTCGCCGACCGGGCGGGCGAACAGGGTCTTCGGGTCGAGGACAGTGCCCGCCGGCGGCAGGGGCACCGCCAGCCGGTCGAGGCCGGTTTCGAGAATATCGGCCTGTCGGGCCCGCAGCTTGTGGCCGGTCCGCCGGCCGAAGACCTTCCGGCGAAGCGCCGGCGCATCGACCGGCGCTTCGTCCCCGGTCGTCATGGTCAGGCGCCGACCGCCGTCTTCAGGTCGGCGACGAGGTCCAGCTTCTCCCACGAGAAGCCGCCGTCCGCCTCCGGCTCGCGGCCGAAATGGCCGTAGGACGAGGTCCGGGCATAGATCGGCTTGTTCAGCTGCAGGTGGGTGCGGATGCCGCGGGGCGACAGGTCGATGACCTGCTGGATCGCCTTGGACAGCTTGTCCTCGTCCACCTGGCCGGTGCCGTGCAGGTCGACATAGAGCGCGAGCGGCTTGGAGACGCCGATCGCATAGGCGACCTGGAGCGTGCAACGCTCGGCCAGGCCGGCGGCGACCACGTTCTTCGCTACATAGCGCGCGGCATAGGCGGCCGAACGGTCCACCTTGGTCGGGTCCTTGCCCGAGAAGGCGCCGCCGCCATGCGGGGCCGCGCCGCCGTAAGTGTCGACGATGATCTTGCGGCCGGTCAGGCCGGCGTCGCCGTCCGGGCCGCCGATGACGAATTTGCCGGTCGGGTTGACGTAGAATTCCGCCTCGGGGCACATCCAGCCCTCGGGCAGGACCTGGAGGACATGGGGGCGGACGATCTCGCGCACCTGCTCCTGCGACAGGGCTTCGTCGTGCTGGGTCGAGACCACGACCGAGGTGGCGCGCACCGGCTTGCCGTCCTCATAGGCCAGGGTCACCTGGCTCTTGGCGTCGGGGCCGAGGCCCGATTTCGGATCGGCGTGGCGGATGTCGGCCAGGCTCTTCAGGATGCGATGGGAGAAGACGATCGGCGCCGGCATCAGCACGTCGGTCTCGCGGCAGGCGTAGCCGAACATGATGCCCTGGTCGCCCGCGCCCTCGTCCTTGTTGCCGGCGGCGTCGACGCCCTGGGCGATATCCACCGACTGGCCGTGCACGCGGCAGACGATCTCCGCATTCTGCCAGTGGAAGCCGTCCTGCTCGTAGCCGATCTCGCGGATCGCCCGGCGGGCCTGCTCGACCATCTGCTCGTGGCTGACCGGGACGGCGCTGCGCACTTCACCGGCAAGGACGACGTAATTGGTCGTCGCCAGGGTCTCGACCGCGACACGGGCCTGCGGATCGACCGACAGGAACGTATCGACGACAGTATCGGAAATGCGGTCGCAGACTTTGTCCGGATGGCCTTCCGAAACCGACTCGGACGTGAAGAGATAATTCGAGCGCGCCACAATCAACTCCTCGACGGCGTATAATGGCAAGGATATACGCCACATCAGTCAATGAGTGACTTACTGGCAGGTGCGCCCGCCCCGGTCAAGCGATTGTCTCAGCGATTGTTCCGGGGGAAGGCCGTCAGCCGTTGCCGGCTTCGCTCGCCGTGCCGGCCAGAACCCTGATCATTTCGATCACCTTCCGCCGCACCTTGGAATCCTCGATCTCGTAATAGGCTTTCAGGAGGTCGATCGATTCCTTGCGGCTGAGCTGTTCGTGCTCGAACGCGGGCGACGAACTGTCGCGCAGCCCTTCGGCCCGCGCATCGCCGCCGTAGCCGTCGAAGAAATAGGCGATCGGCACGTCCAGCACTTCGGAGATCGTATAGAGCTTCGAGGCCGAGACCCGGTTGGAGCCGCGCTCGTATTTCTGCACCTGCTGGAACGTCAGCTCGAGGGCATCGCCAAGACGCTCCTGGCTGATGCCGAGCAGGGTCCGGCGCAGCTTGATCCGACTGCCGACGTAAACGTCCACCGGATGGGCGTCTTCAACGAGCTTGGCCATGGCGACTCCTCACAAGGGAAACGCCGCACAACCGGCCGGCGCGCATATTCTTGTATGCGCGCCGGCCGGATGGGGTCAAGACGGGAGGCGGCGCCAGAAAATCCCGAAAAGGAGGAAAACCACCGCGCTCGCCAGCGTCGCTACCGTGCCCAGGCGGGAAAAGACCGTCGGCGGCAGGGCCGCCGGCAGGTCGCCGTCGATGATCCCGGCCTCGCCCAGCGGCAGGGCCTGTTCGACGCGGCCGAAGGGATCGACCAGGGCGGAAATGCCGGTATTGGCGGCCCGGGCCAGCGGCAGGCCCTGTTCGATCGCGCGCAGCCGCGCCTGGGCGAGATGCTGCGGCGGGCCGCTGGAGGTGCCGAACCAGGCATCGTTGGTGACATTGACCAGCCAGGCCGGGCGCCGCGCCGGGTCCGCCGCGGCCTCGGGAAAGATCGCCTCGTAGCAGATGAGCGGGAGCACGGCCGGCAGGCCCGGCAGGTCCAGGCTGACCGGGCCCGGCCCGGCCGAGAAATCGACCGCCCCGACCGCCAGCTTGTCCAGCCCGAACAGGCCGAGCACCCCGCGCAGCGGCAGGTATTCGCCGAAGGGCACCAGATGGTGCTTGTCGTAAGTGCCGGCCAGCGTGCCGTCGCGGGAAAGCGCATGCAGGCTGTTCCAGGCGCGCAGGGACTGTCCCTGCTCCTCGATGCGGACGGCGCCGATCAGGGCGATGCCGCCGTCGCCGGCGACGGCGCCGAGGATGCCGGGCAATTGCGGCGCCGCATCCAGCGTATAGGGCAGCGCCGTCTCGGGCCAGATCACCACCCGGGGCCGGACGCCGTCCGCCGCCGGCTGCATCGACAGGTCCATGTGGCGGTTGAAATGCTCGGCCCTTGCGGCTTCCGAATGTTTCAGCCGCTGGTCGATATTGCCCTGGACGAGGCGAAGCCGCAGCGCCGGCTCGGCCCGGTCCGCCGGCCCCGCCGGCAGGCGCAGCGCGCCATAGGCGAGCAGCCCGCCGGCCACGGCCACCGCCAGCGCCGCCGCCACCGCCCGCCCCGGCGCCCGCGTCAGCAGCAGGAACGGCAGCCCGGCGACGAGCACGCTGACCCCGCCAAGGCCATAGGCGCCGAGCAGGGAAGCGCCCTGCGCCGCCACCGGCACCTCGATCCAGGCGACCGCGAGCGGGTTCCAGGGAAAGCCGGTCAGGACATGGCCCCGGGCATATTCGCCCAGCACCCAGGCCCCGGCCAGCGCCAGCAGCAGCCCGGGCCCGCGCCGCCCGACCGCGACCGCCAGCACCCCGGCCACCGCCGGGAACAGGGCGAAGACGAGGGGCAACCCCAGGCTGGCGAAGGGCAGCAGCCAGGCGAAACGCTCGGGATCGACCAGAAGGGCGATCCCGATCCAATAGACCCCGGCGACGAAATAGCCGTAAGACCACCAGAAGCCGGCCCAGAACGCCCGCCGCGCCGAGCCCGCCCCTTCAAGCAGCAGGAGCAGCACCGGCAGCGCGGCGAACAGCGCCGGCCACAGCCCGAAGGGCGGCAGGGCCATTGTGGCGAAAGCCCCGGCCAGCACGGCGACGAGCGCGCGCCGCCAGCCGGCGAGGCCGGCGATCCACTGCGACAGGCGTGTCATGATGCGCGGCCTCAATCCTCGACACTGTTGGGGGCGACGGTGCGATAGATGCGCAGGCGGCGGATCATGCGCGGATCCGCATCCACCACCTCGAATTCGAAGCCGGGCACGAGGGTCAGCTTCTCGCCGGCCTCGGGCACCCGCCCGACCAGCGAGACGACGAGGCCGCCGATGGTGTCGATCTCTTCCTCGAGATCGCCGGTCAGCAGGTGCTGGCCGAGCGCCGCCTCCACCTCCTCGACCGGGGCGCGGGCATCGGCGTCGAGCACGCCGTCGGGCCCGACGGTGAACATCGGCGCCTCTTCCTCGTCGTGCTCGTCCTCGATGTCGCCGACGATTTCCTCGACCAGATCCTCGATCGTGACGAGGCCGTCGGTGCCGCCGTATTCGTCGATGACGATGGCGAGGTGCGAACGCGCCGCCTGGATCTGCGCCAGCACGTCGCGCAGCGATTGCGACGGCGGAATGAACAGCACCTTGCGCAGGATGGCGTCGAGCAGGAAGTCGTCGCGCCGGTTCCAGAATTGCAGCACGTCGCGGACGTGAACCATGCCGGTTACATCGTCCAGCGACTCGCCATAGACGACGAGGCGGGAATGGCCGGATTCGAGGAAAGTCTCGATCAGCTTGTCCAGGCTGATGGTGGCCGGCACCGCATAGATGTCGGCGCGCGGCACCATGACGTCGTCGACCGTCATCTCGCCGAATTCGAGCAGGTTGCGGATCATCTCGCGCTCGCCCTGGTCGGGCGTGTGGAAACTCGCCTCCGCGTGCTCGTCGATGATGCCTTCCAGGCTTTCGCGCAGGGAGGGCTCGCCCTTGCCCCGGGCGAGGCCGCGCAACCACGACAGCCAGGAGGTCATCTCGCGCGGCGGCCGGGAATTGCCGTTCTCGCTCATCGCGCGCCCTCCTCTTCGGCCGGATCGTGATCGGGGCCATAGGGATCCGGCACGCCGAGACCGGCCAGCACGCTCACCTCCAGGGCTTCCATCGCCTTCGCCTCGGCATCGCTTTCATGATCGTAGCCGAGCAGGTGCAGAACGCCGTGCACGACCAGGTGCTGGACATGGTGGGCCAGGGACTTGTCCTGTTCCACCGCCTCGCGCTGGCAGGTTTCGAGCGCCAGCACGATGTCGCCCAGCGGGCGGGGCGCCTCCGCCGGCAGGCTGGCGGCGATGCCGCCTTCGAGCCCGGGGAAGGACAGCACATTGGTCGGCTTGTCCTTGCCGCGCCAGTCGCGGTTCAGTTGTTGCACCGCCTCGTCCGACGACAGGCAGAGATCGATCTCGACCGGGCCGAGGGCGCCATCGAGCGCCGGGCAGCGCTGGCGGCCGGCATGCAGGGCCGCCTTGGCGGCGCGGGGCACCAGCAGGCGCAGGTCAGGAAGCGCGGTGACCCAGGCCCGGTTTTCCGAGCGCAGGCTGATTTTGGCCTTGAGCCGGGGTTGTCGGGGCGGAACTGACGGCGGCGGCGCTGATCGGCGTCGGCTCCGACGGGCGCTGGGCTGGCGGCTCGCCCGTTGGGGTGATGGCGTCGTCATGGCGGCGATCCGGGGTCGGCTCCTTCCTCTGGGGAACTAGGGGGGGATATTCGATGCGGCTGTGATAGACGCCGAGGGTGAGCACCCGCACGAAGGCCGCCTCGATGGTGGCGAGGTCCTTCATGGTCAGGGTGCAGTCGTCCAACTGGTGGTCGGCGATCTTTTCGGCGATGACCTTGGCGACGCGCTCGCGCACCTCGGCCGGCTTCGGGTCCTTCAGGGCGCGGGTTGCCGCCTCGACCGTGTCGGCCAGCATCAGGATGCCGGATTCCCGGGTCATCGGCCGGGGGCCGGGATAGCGGAACTCGGCCTCGTTCACCGTCTCGCCGGTCGCCGCCGCCCGCTCCAGGGCGCGCTGGTGGAAGACGCGCAGCAGCGTGGTGCCCTGGTGCTGGGTCACGGCGTCCAGCACCGGGCGGCCCAGGCGATGCTTGCGGGCGATGTCGATGCCGTCCTTGATATGGGCGAAGATGATCCGCGCCGACAGTTCGGGCGGCAGGCGGTCGTGGACGTTGGAGCCGCGCTGGTTCTCGGCGAAATAGCTCGGCCGCTCCATCTTGCCGAGATCGTGGTAGAGCGCCATTACCCGTGCCTGCAGGCCGTTGGCGCCGATCGCCTCGGCCGCCGTCTCGGCCAGGTTGGCCATCATGACCGAATGGTAATAGGTCCCGGGCGAGCGCAGCGCCAGTTGCTTCAGCAAGGGATTGTCCGCCGAGGCCAGTTCGAGCAGGCGCATGTCCGTCGTCTCGTCGAACACCCATTCGAGCAGCGGCAGCCCGGCGGTGGTAAAAGCCGCGATCAGCAGCGCGCCGACGCCGCCGGCGACCGCAGCACCCAGGAAATAGGAGGTCTCGTCCGCCGGCACGGTGGTGTCCAGCGCCACCATGATCGGCACCAGCACCAATTGCGCCCCGGCGATGACGAGGCCGACCTTCAGGATATCGGAGCGCCGGCGCCCGCGCCGGGCGGTCATGCCGGCGCCGAGCACGCCGACGAGATAGTGGGCCAGGACCCAGAGATCGCCGCCCACCCGATAGGCGACCAGCAGGGCCAGCCCGATCCCGACCAGGAGACTGGTCCGCGCGTCGATCACCAGGGCGACGATGACGGTCACAAGCGCCACCGGCGGCAGGAAGGCGGCCGCATCCGGCGGCACGCCGAGGCCGACCGCGACCCCGCGCCCGGCATACCAGGCGGCGACGCAGATCACCGCGCATCCCGCCAGCACGGCGAGGGTGATGAAGATCTGCTTCCGCCCGAGATAGGAGGCATGGCGCCCGACCCGGAAGAAACTGCCGCCGAGCAGGGTCAGGCCCAGGATCAGGGCCCCGACCGCCAGGGTCTCGCCGATCACCGAGCGGTTGGCGCCGCCTTCGTTCAGCAGGCGCAGGCGGTCCTGGGCGCCCTTGGTCACGCGGTCGCCCTCGCGGATCACCACTTCGCCGATGGCGATGCGCACCATCACCGGCTCGACCGCCGCCATCGCCTTGTCGCGCAATTGCGCCGTCCGCGCCGGGTCCGGCTCCAGGTTGGCGGCCACCAGGGCGAGCGCGGTTTCGAGCACGAAGCTGCGCGCCGCCCGCGCCGTGCCATAGGGGGCGTCGCCGGCCCGGGCCTGGATCAGGCGGCGGAACTGGCCCGCATCCATGACCCCGGCGACCAGCGCCTTGTCCAGCCGGTCGCGCTCGCCGACGGCGACCTGGATCGGCCCTTCGAGCGGCAGCAGGTCGCGGTCGGCGATGATCATGCGGTCGAGGCCGAGGTTGAGCAGATAGTTGATCGCGGTGGCAAGGTCGGCCGGATTGTCCAGCCGCTCCAGCAGGTCGAAGGTCGCCTGGGGCACCGGGCGGCCGATCGCTTCCTGGAAGGCGGCGCGGCGCTGGGCCGGGGCCAGGGTCATGGTCTTGGCCCGGCCCGACAGGTCGTCGACCGCCGTCGACACCCTTTTGGCCAGGGCGAGGTAAAGCTCGGGGTCGTAGTCGAAGACCGGCAGGCTCGATTCAGCGACCGCGGCCCGGCGCGCCTCGTTCGCCACCCGGTCCTCGACCGCGACCGCGCGTTCGGCGCGCACGGTTTCCGCCGCGATCGAATCGAGCGGCGGAATCGGCCGTACCGATTGCCCGGCGGGCGCGAACACCAGGGTCAGGAGGACGATCAGCCCGGCGAAGAGCGGGGCATCCAGCCAGGGCCGCCAGCGGGTCCAGTGATCCTCGGCCAGGGCCCGGATCGCGGTGGCGGACAGCAGGGCGCGGGCGCGCTGAAGATCGGACAGGTCGCCGTCCGGCGGCGCGGTGGTCGCCATGTCAGCGCCCCCCCTCCTCGCGCAGGCGGTAGGCGCGGACGATGCGCGAGACCAGGGGATGGCGCACCACGTCGCCCTCGCCGAAATGGCAGAAGCCGACGCCGGGCACGCCGGTCAGGGTTTCCACCGCCTCGGTCAGGCCGGAGCGCACCCCCGGCGGCAGGTCGATCTGGCTGGGATCGCCGGTCACCGCCATGCGGCCGTTCTCGCCGAGGCGGGTGAGGAACATCTTCATTTGGCCCGAAGTGGTGTTCTGCGCCTCGTCCAGGATGACGAAGGAATTGGCCAGGGTGCGCCCGCGCATGAAGGCGAGCGGCGCCACTTCGATATCGCCGTTCTCCAGCCGCCGGGTCACCTCGCCCGGGGGCATCATGTCGTGCAGCGCGTCATAGAGCGGGCGGAGATAGGGATCGACCTTCTCCTTCATGTCGCCGGGCAGGAAGCCCAGCCGCTCCCCCGCCTCGACCGCCGGGCGCGACAGGACGAGGCGGTCGACCCGCCGGTCCAGCAGCATGGCGACGGCGACGGCGACCGCGAGATAAGTCTTGCCCGTGCCCGCCGGCCCCAGGCCGAAGACCAGTTCGTTCCGCCCGAGCGCGTCGAGATAGGCCGCCTGGGCCGCGGAGCGGGCCAGGATCGAGCGCCGGCCGGTGCGGATGCCGGGCACCGCCGCCGCGGCCGGGGCTTCCTCGCCTGCCGCCGCCTCGGCCAGGCGGATCGCGCCGTCGACATCGCCGGGGCCGATATCGTGCCCGCCCTCGAGCCGGCGATAGAGATCGCGCAGGGCATGGCGGGTGATCGCCGCCGCGGTGGCGTCGCCCGAAATGGCGATGCGGTTCCCGCGCGAGGAGACGGAGACGCCCAGCGCCCGCTCGATCCGGGCGAGATGCACGTCATGCTCGCCGAACAGGCGCGGCAACAGCCGGTTGTCCGGGAAATCGACCACCAGGGGACGGCGGTCGTCCCCCTGGCCGTTCGGGCTGCGCGGGGCGGTCATGGCCGGGGCTTGGGCGCGGGGTTTCAGGCGGCCGCCTCGGCGGGGTCCGCCAGATGGCCGCCCAGGCTGTTCGGATGGGCGGAGTCGATCACCACGTCGAGAATGCGGCCGCTCAGATGGGCCGGCACTTCGGCATGGACCGCGTGCATATAGGGGCTGCGCCCGACCAATTGGCCGGGACGGCGCCCCGGCCGGTCGAACAGCACCGGCAGGATGCGGCCGACGCAGGCTTCGTTGAAGCGGCGCTGGCCCTCGGCGATCGCCGCCTGGAGGCGGGCGAGCCGTTCCGACTTCACCTCTTCCGGCAGGGAATCCGCCATCATGCTGGCGGGCGTGCCGGGCCGCGGGCTGTATTTGAAGCTATACGCCTGGGCGAAGCCGATCTCGGTGACGAGATCGAGCGTGGCCTGGAAATCCCGCTCGCTCTCGCCCGGGAAGCCGACGATGAAATCCGACGACAGGGCGATGTCGGGCCGGGCGGCGCGCAATTTCGCGATCACCTGGCGGTAGTCGTCCGCGGTGTGGCGGCGGTTCATCTGGTCCAGGATGCGGTCCGACCCCGATTGCACCGGCAGGTGCAGGAAGGGCATCAGCTGCGGCAGGCGGCCGTGGGCCGCGATCAGCGTGTCGTCCATGTCCCGGGGGTGGGAGGTGGTGTAGCGGATCCGCGCCAGCCCCGGAATTTCCGCCAGGGCCGCGGCCAGGCGGGCCAGCGACCAGGGCGCGCCGCCGTCCGGCGCCTCGCCGTGATAGGCATTCACATTCTGCCCGAGCAGGGTGATTTCCTGCGCGCCGAGCCCAGCCAGGTGCCGCGCTTCGGCCAGCACCGCCCCCACCGGGCGGGAGGTTTCGGCCCCCCGCGTATAGGGCACGACGCAGAAGGTGCAGAACTTGTCGCAGCCTTCCTGGATGGTCAGGAAAGCGGCGCTGCCCTCCACCCGGTGCTGCTGGGGCAGGTGGTCGAACTTGGAATCGACCGGGAAATCCGTGTCCAGCGCCTCGCCCTTGCTGCGGTGGGCGCGGGCGATCAGTTCCGGCAGGCGGTGATAGGCCTGGGGCCCGACCACGAGGTCGACCGCCGGGGCCCGGCGCATGATCTCCGCCCCTTCCGCCTGGGCGACGCAGCCGGCGACCGCGATGGTCAGGCCGCCGCCGCCCCGGGCGTTCCGTTCGGCGCGCAGGTCGCGCAGGCGGCCGACGTCGGAATAGACCTTTTCCGCCGCCTTTTCCCGGATGTGGCAGGTGTTCAGGATGACGAGGTCGGCCTCCGCCGCATCCTCGGTGGTGTCATAGCCGAGCGGGGCCAGAAGATCGGCCATACGACCGGAGTCGTAGACGTTCATCTGGCAGCCGTAGGTCTTGATACAGAGCTTTTTGGCCAACGAGAGCCTGCTTCCCTGGGCAGACCGCCTTGCCCGGCGCGCCTGGTTCCAGGCACGCTTGCGGACCCTTGGCGGGCACATAATCCAACAGGCTCTAGGATTAGGTTCCGCGGGCCCCGGAGTCAAGGCGGGGGCCCGGCATGGCAGCCGCGATCAGGAGAAGTGACCCTGGATCTGGCGGGCATGGCCGGCCCGGATCACCGTCTCGCAATGGCGCGCCAGGGCCTTGCGGCTGCCCGCCTCGCCGACGGTCAAAGGGGCGTGGAACTCCACTTCGGCGGTGATCGGCCCGAAGCCCAGGGCATGCAGCAGGTGGGGCGCCAGTTCCATGTCGCCGAACCAGGTGAAGAAAGCCCGGTAGTCCCGCCCCATGGGCATGCCCTGCAATTTCGTATAGGTCACGGTCACCGGCTGCACCACCACCGGGCCCATGGCGCCGTCGCGCCGCGCCACTTCGATCTCGGCAGCGCCGAACAGCGCGCTCTTGAACGGCAGCACCCGGTTGCCGTCGGACGAGGTGCCTTCGGGGAACAGGATCAGGTTGTCGCCGCCGCGCAGCCGGTCGACCAGGACGTCGCGGCTTTCCGCCGTGCGGCTGCGCTTCTCGCGCTGGACGAAGACGGTGCGCTGCAACTTGGCCAGGAAACCGAAGATCGGCCAGCCCTCGATCTCGCTCTTCGCCACGAAGGAACCGGGAATGACGGCGGACAGCACCGGAATATCGGCCCAGGAGGAATGATTGGCGATATAGAGCACCGCGCCCCGCTTGTGCCGCCGGCCGTGGACGGTGATGCGGATGCCGAGGATGCGGCACAGCAGTTTGTGGAAGAAGAAGGGCAGCGCCACCGACAGGTGGCGGTCGAGCAGCAGCGCCAGCAATTGCAGCGGCACCATGAGGACCAGCAGCACGAGGAAGACCGCCAGCCGGCTGACGGCGCGGAACCGGGCCGCCCGGCCCTCGCCCGGGGCGGGCGCCGCCGGCAGGTCGGGCAGTTCGCCGTCGACGAAATGGAAGGGATCGCGCCGCTTGGACCGGCCGCTGCCGAAACGGCGCGTGCCGGTCTTGACCGCCTTTTCCGCCCTTTCGGCTGAGCTCATGACCGCTGTCCGTTCCCGATGGCTGCTTCCCCCCCAGGGAATTACGGGCGGCGCATGCCTTTGGCAAGCACTTCGGCAGCCTTTTCAAGCTCGATGCGGTCCGCCCGGTCCAGCGGCACGCCGTAGAGTTCGAGCCGGTGGTCGATCAGGCGATAGCCCAATTCGCGGGCGACGAATTCCTGCAGCTTCTCGATATCCTCGTTGCGGAATTCGATGACGCGGCCGGTCGAAAGGTCGATCAGGTGATCGTGATGGGCGTCCGGCACTTCCTCGTAGCGCGAACGGCCGTCGCGGAAATCATGGCGTTCCAGGATCCCCGCCTCTTCGAACAGGCGGACGGTGCGATAGACGGTGGCGATCGAGATCTTGGGGTCGATGGCGATCGCGCGGCGATACAATTCCTCGACGTCCGGATGGTCCACGGCGTCCGACAGGACCCGGGCGATCACACGGCGCTGGTCCGTCATGCGCATGCCCTTGGCGAGGCAGAGGTTCTCGATACGGTCGGACATCGTTCGTCTCGGGGCAGCTACGATTGCAAATCAGAACTGCTGCGCAGTATGCCCGGACCGGCCCGCTTCGTCACCCCGCAGCACAAAAAAAATGCCCGCCCCGGTGGCCGGGACGGGCATCAATCGCGAATGAGTATCAGGAGCGGCGCGTACGCTTGCGGCGCGCGGTGCCGAGACCGATTTTCTTGGCGAGATCACGACGCTGTTCGGCGTAATTCGGCGCGACCATCGGATAGTCCGGCGGCAGATCCCAGCGCGCCCGGTATTCTTCGGGCGTCATGTCGTAGGCCGTCTTCAGATGGCGCTTCAGCATCTTCAGCTTCTTGCCGTCTTCGAGGCAGATGATGTATTCGGGCGTGATCGACTTCTTCACCGGCACGGCGGGCTGCGGGCGGGACGCGACCGGTTCCGACTTCGGCTGGCCGATGCCCGCCAGCGTGGCATAGACCTGCTGGATCAGGGTCGGCAGCTCGCCGACCGGCACCGGATTGTTGGAGACGTGAGACGCGACAATATCCGCCGTCAACGACAGAAGTTCGCTATGTGCCGCCTTATCCTCGCTCATTAAAACCGCCCTTTCAAAGCGCTACGCGATCTATTTCAACAGACCCCGGCTATTTCAACAGACCCCGGGCAAATGACGGGGCCGCTTCGTCCATCGGCGCCAAGTTCCGCCCGCAATAGCGGCATGAGACGCCAAGTCCGACACCACCAGAGTCCAGGTCCGGCCGCCATTACAACATCACCGACCCACGGCATGCTGGCAAATCCCGACCTTCCACACCCTGGCACCGCACGGGAATTCGGCGGGACATTGCACCCGCGGCGACCGCAACGACAACAGAGCGAGACGACAAGGCGTTTTCACACCAGCCTTTACCGAGCTATAAAGCGGCATTGACTGGAATGCAATTCGATATTTAATCCGCCAAGAATTTCTTCAATCGAACATTTGCATATCATCGATGCATCTGGCGAATTGACTGGCGGCGGCAGGGATTCGACAGGCCGCCGGATGCTGCGCCGCAAAGTAAACGCTCAGGACAACGGCAAGTCCCGGGCCATGACCAGGGCATCGGCAAAACCCCCGTCCGCCCGGCGGTAATAGCCGCGCCGCCGCCCGGCCTCGGCAAAGCCCGCCCGGCGGTAGAGGGCGAGGGCGGCGTCATTGTCGACCGCGACCTCGAGAAAGGCGCGGGCCGCCCCGGCCCGCGCCGCCCGGTCGAGCCCGGCCCCCAGCAAAGCCCGGCCGAGCCCCCGGCCCCGCGCCGCCGGATCGACCGCGATGGTGATCACCTCGGTCTCGTCCGCCGCCCCGCGCAGCAGGATGAAGCCGCGGTCGGCGCACAGCAGCAGCGCCCCGGGCATGGCCGCCAGCCGGCCGAGGGTTTCCGCATCCCAGGGGTCATCGGGAAAACAGGCGCGATGCAGGTCGGCCAATGCGGCAAGATGCGCCGGATCGGCCGGCCGGACCGGGCCGCCGCCGGCCATCACGCGGCCGGCAGCCGGGCGTCGGGCGCCCGCAGATAGATCGGCTCGGGCGCCGGGTCGGCGTCGGCCGCCGCCGCCCCGGCGACCAGCCGGGCCAGGACCGCGGCATCGGGCGCCGCGACCGCGGCGAGATCGAGATCGGTCCGCCCGCTCGCCCCGGCCACCAGGGCGGCGCCGCTGCCGGCAACGCGAAGCGGCCCCGCCGGCAACAGGCCGGCCGCGCCTATTTCCGGCAAGGCGACGGCCGCCAGCACGGACAGCGGCCGGCCGTCGGGCGCGAACAATTGGCCATAGATTTCGCCGCGCCGGGCGTCGATCGCGACCAGGGTCGGGCATTCGGCGGGGGGCAGGCCGGCGGCCATGACCTCGAGGCTGGAACGGCCGAACACCGGCCGCCCGACCGCAAGGCCGAGGCCCCGGGCCGCGGCCAGCGCGATGCGCACCCCGGTGAAGGAACCGGGGCCCAGGGTCACGGCGATACGGTCGACGCCGGCGGGCGCAAGCCCCGCCTGTTGCAGCACGAGGCCGATCAGGGGCACCAGGCTTTCCGCCTGGCCTTGCGGGCGGGCGTCGTCCGCCCGCGCCGCCACTGTGCCGTCCCGCCACAGCGCGACCGAGGTCGGCCCGGTCGCGCAATCGAAGGCCAGGACCTTCATGACATCGTCGGGGCCACCGCCGTCAGGCGATGGTCGCCGCCTCCGCGAAGGGCAGGCGCGGGCTGCGCGGGAACAGGCCCGCCGGATCGCCGTAGCCGAAATTGACCAGGAAATTCGACTTGATGCGGGTGCCGGCGAAGAATTCCGCGTCCACCTTGGCATTGTCGAAGCCCGACATCGGGCCGGCGTCGAGGCCCAGCGCCCGGGCCGCCAGGATCAGATAGGCGCCCTGCAGGGTGCCGTTGCGGAAGGCCGTCGCCTGTTCCACCTCGGGTGCTGCGAACCAGGCCTTGGCGCCCGGCGCATGGGGGAAGAGGAATTCCAGCTTCTCGCCGAAGTCGAGGTCGTGGGCGACGATCACGGTCACCGGCGCGGCCAGCGTCTTGTCCAGGTTGCCGGCGGAAAGCGCCGGCTTCAGCCGCGCCTTGCCCTCGGCCGTGGTGACGAAGACGAAGCGCGCGGGCGAGGCGTTGGCGCTGGTCGGGCCCCATTTCACGAGGTCGTAGAGCGCTTGCAGGGTCTCGGCCGGAACCGGCTTGTCGGTCCAGGCGTTATGGGTGCGGGCGGACCGGAAAAGCTGGTCCAGGCTCGCGTCGGAAAGCGGACTGGTCATGAAATCCTCAACAACTTCAAGGTTGATCAACTGGCCCGACTGGTCAGACCGCACGCACTTCCGTCACTTCCGGAATATAGTGGCGCAGCATGTTCTCGATGCCCGACTTCAAGGTCGCGGTGGAGGACGGACAGCCGGCGCAGGAGCCCTGCATGTGCAGGTAGACGACGCCGTCGTCGAAGTCGTGGAAGGTGATGTCGCCGCCGTCCTGCGCCACCGCCGGGCGGACGCGGGTTTCCAGCAATTCCTTGATCTGCTCGATGACCTCGGCATGGGGGCCGCTGGCCGCGGCTTCGACCGGGGCGGCGGCGGCTTCGGCCAGGATCGGCTCGCCGCTGGCGAAATGCTCGACGATGGCGCCGAGGATCGCCGGCTTCAGGCTGTCCCAGCTGGCGTCGTCCTTGGTGACGGTGACGAAATCGGCGCCGAAGAAGACGCCCGTCACCCCTTCGACCGCGAACAGGCGCGTCGCCAGCGGCGAGCGCGCGGCGGCCTCCGCATTGGGGAAGTTCACGGTGCCCGCGGTCATCACGTCGCGGCCGGGCAAAAACTTCAGGGTCGCGGGGTTCGGCGTCGCTTCGGTCTGGATGAACATGGTCGTCCTCACTATATCCGGTCAAGGCGGATTAGATGCGGTCAAGATTTAACTCTACATGGCCGAAGCCTCGCCTAAGATCAAGAAAACTGGAGTAGCTGCAAGGCAGCCATGTCGAAGACCGCCGCCGCCCAACTGTCCCCCGCCCCCCTGCCCCCGGACGAGATCTGGGACGAGACCGTCGCGGTCGCCGCGGAAATCCAGGGCCGCCGGGCGCTGGCGCCGCTCGGGCCGCCGCCGGCGCTGGCCCACGACCCGGTCGCCGCCTTCCTGCTGACGCCGGCCGCCGCCCGCCTCGACCCGCCGGGCGTGATCGCCCAGGTCGCCCAGATGCTCGACGACGGCGGCCTGCCGCTGGTCCGCGTCACCTCGGGCCTGCTCGCCATGCACCCGCAGATCTTCGCCCGCACCTTCATCTGGGAGCGCGGCAAGGGCATGGAGAACCTGGCCCGCGGCTTCGAGATCGAACAATCGCCCTTCTACCGCTCGAGCCCGGTGCGCCTGATCCACCAGGGCGCCGGGGGCTTCCGCCTGCGCCTGGACGGGCCGCCGGGGCCGGACGATTTCCCGGTGATGGACGATCTCCGCGCCGTCGGCGCCACCGACTATCTGATCCGGCCGCTCGATTTCGTCGCCGTGCGCCGCTCGTTCATCTCCTTCGCCACCGACCGGCCGGGCGGCTTCCGCGACGGCGAACTGGCCCGGCTCGACGCCCTCGTGCCCCTGATCGCGCTGCGCTTCGAGACGGTGATGCAGCGCCAGCTGACCGATACCCTGCTCTCGCTCTATCTCGGGCGCGATGCGGCCCGGCGGGTGGCGACCGGGGCCGTGCGCCGGGGCGACGGCCAGGCGATCCGCGCCGCGCTCCTGTCCTGCGACATGCGCGGCTTCACCCGCCTGTCGGACCGGGCCCCGGCGGGCGAGGTCATCGCCCTTCTCGACGCCTATCTCGACGCCGTGACCCTGGCGGTCCATCGCGCCGGCGGCGAGGTGCTGAAATTCATGGGCGACGGCTGCCTCGCCATCTTCCCGGCCGACGAGGGCACCGGCCTCGGCACCGCCGGGCGCGATGCCTGCGCGCGGGCGCTCGCCGCCGCCACCGCCGCCATGACCGCGGTCGACGCCATCGAGCCCCTGCCCGCCGCCCTGGGCCCGGCCGGGCTGAAGGTCGGCTTCGCGCTCAATTTCGGCGATGTCGTCTATGGTAACATCGGCTCGACCGAACGGCTGGACTTCACCATCATCGGCCCCGCCGTCAACGAGGTCGCCCGCGTCGAGGCGCTGTGCAAGGTGCTGGAGCGGCCGCTGCTGACCACCAGCGCCTTCGCCTATGAACTGGACGAGCCGGGCCTGCTGCGTTCGCTCGGGCTGCACACGCTGCGCGGCAAGCGCGAGCCGACCGAGATCTTCACCAGCGAAGCCTGAGCGCCGTATCCTTCGGGGTTACGCCAGCTCGTCCACCTCCCGCGCCGACAGATTGCCGGGCACGAGGGTGATGGGCACGCGGAAGCTGCCGGACATCTGTCCGGCCAGGGCCGAGACCAGGGGCCCCGGGCCGTCGGTGCCGGTGCCGGCGCCAAGGACGAGGATGCGGATGGTCGGATCCTCCTCGATCAGCTTCAGCAGTTGTTCACGCCGGATGCCCTCGCGGATGATCAGTTCGGGCGTCAGCCCGGCCAGGCGCTGCACCTCTTCGGCCAGGTCATGAAGCAGGGCTTCCGCCTCGTCCCGCGCCTCCTCGCGCATGATCTGCTGCACGCCCAGCCATTGCGGCATCTCGGACGGCTCGATCACATAGAGCAGGGCGACCATGCCCTTGGTCTTCAGCGCCCGGCGCGCGGCATAGCGCAGCGCCAGCCGGCATTCCGGCGTGCCGTCGACCACGACCAGGAATTTACGCGTCGCATCGGGCCGGGCCGCGATCTCGCTCATGATGTCCTGCAGCGCTGAAAAGGGGCGGGGTGCGCCACGATGGTGCCACCGCCGCCGCTTACTTGTCGAGGACCGTGGCGATTTCGCGCAGCTGGGTCCGCGCCCGCAGCAGGAAGAAGCCCTGGGTGGTCAGGTGATTGGGCATGAACTGGCTTTCCAGCCCGCCGTTCCAGACGATCCAGGGCTGGAGCATGGCGACCTCGCCCAGGCTGGCCACCGCCTCGTCCCAGAGCGGGCCGAGGCCGCGCTCCTCGATCAATTGGGCGAAATCCTTGCGCAACGCCTTCAGGATCAGGTGATAGCCATAGGCCGTGCCCTTCACCCGGTAATAGAGATCGTCGCAGGTGAAGTCGAAGAGATTGCCCGCATTCTCCCGCACCTGGCGGTCGACCGCGGCCGAGACCGAGCCGACGTCGAGGGCGATGCGCCCGATCACGGCCTGGAGATTGTCGGCGCGGCGGTCGAACACCGCCTTGCCGGCGGCGACATTGGCGTTATAGGCGGTCAGCGCCTTCACGCCCTTGCGGTACTGCGCCTCCGAGGTCGCGGTCGGCAGGATCGAGGTCGACAGGTCGAAGACCCATTTGGTGCCCGAATACTGCAGCGTGCTCAGGGCCTCGGCGAGGTCGCGGTCGGTCTCGCCCGAGCCGCGCAGGCGCCCCAGCTGGTCGCGCAGCTCGATCGAGAAGGTGGCGACGGCGTCGACGATGCCCTGCTGGAAATTGGGCATGTTGTCGAGCACGCCCGACGGCAGGAAGAAGGGATCATTGGCGACCCAGCCGTTGACGTCGACCTCGCGCGCCACCAGGGCGGCGGCGACGGCCACCGCCTCGCTGCCGCCGGCGGGAACGGCTGATGTTGCAACCGCGAAGGAAAGGTCGTCGTCGATCTTGTGGCTGACGATCATGCCGATCGGATAGTAAAGCAGCACGATCGCGGCCGCGAGGCCGGCCACCGTCCGCCACAGCCAGGGCCTGCGCCAGAAGCCGCCGCCCCCGCCCTTGACGTCGAGGAAGACCTTGCTGCCGGCCATGATTTTCTCCTCATTGCAGCGCGATTGAGAATTGTCGCCGGGCCGAAGAGTGACCCAGGAAGGGCGATCCCGGCAAGCGATTACTTGTGTAACTCAAATGGTCTAGGCAACGGCACCGGTTCTTTGCTATGATGTGCCGCCGTTGTGTTTGGCGGTTCGGATCGCGAGGTCCGGTCGATTTCGAGCAAGAAGACACCCTGCGCCCCTGACCGGGCGCTTTCATCAAACCACCAACGCCGCGCACCCGTGGGTGCGCTCACGTCCTGAGAATAAAGCTACCAGGGGACGCGACAGGGGGCACGAAGACCATGGCCGCAAAAGGCAAGACCGCGAGCACCGGACCGGCGCATCCGGGCGTCAGCATCGCCGAGACCGTACTCACCAAGCTGGGCCTGACCCAGGACCAGCTCGCCAAGCTCACCGGCGTCTCGCGCCGGACCATCAACCAGCTCGTCAACTTCCGCCGCAACCTGACGGCGGACATGGCGCTGCGCATCGCCAAGGTGACCGGCACCGACGCCCGCCACTGGCTGGAACAGCAGATCGCCTACGACCTGCACCAGACCGAGGCCGCGCTGGCGAAGATCCTGTCGAAGATCCCGCACGCCTCCTCGAAGCCGGCGACGCCGGAACCGAAGCCCGCCCCGAAGGCGAAGGCCGCCGTCCCGGCGCCGGCCCCCGCGCCGGAGCCGAAGAAGGCCGCGCCGAAGAAAGCCGCCAAGAAGGTCGAGGACAAGAAGCCGGCGCCGAAAAAGGCGGCGGTGAAGAAGACCGAGGCGAAGAAGGCGGAAGCCAAGAAGCCCGAGGTCAAGAAGGTCGAGGACAAGCCGGCCCCGAAGAAGAAGGCGGCCCCGAAGAAGGCCGCCGTCGCCCCGGCCCCCGCCGCCGCGCCCGCGCCGGTGAAGACCGCCGCGCCGAAGAAGGCCGCCGCCAAGAAGGCCCCGGCCAAGCCGGCGAAGAAGAAGTAAGGCGCCGGCCGGGCCCGTTCCCGACCGCCCGACGCGAAAACGGCGGCAGGGTCACCTTGCCGCCGTTTTTGTTGGGCGCCGCCCCTCACCCCGGCCCTCTCCCCGGAGGGGCGAGGGAGAGACGGCATCGACTCCCTCGCCCCCTTGGGGGAGAGGGCCGGGGTGAGGGGGCGGCGGTCAGATGAAGCCGACGATGCGCTTGGTCTCGGCCAGGATCGGGGCGGCGATGGCATCGGCCCGGGCAGCACCCTCGTTCAGCACCCGGTCGATATAGCCGGGGTCCGCCAGCAGGCGGCGCATCTCGCCGGTGATCGGCGACAGGCGCTCGACCGCGCGTTCGGTCAGGGCTTTCTTGAAGGCGGAGAATTGCTGGCCGGCGAAGGCGGCGACGACATCGGCCACGGTCTCGTCGCCGAGGGCGGCGTGAATGGCGAAGAGGTTCTTCGCCTCCGGCCGGGACTCCAGCCCTTCGGCGGTTTCGGGCAGGGCGTCCGGGTCGGTCTTGGCGCGGCGGATCTTCTGCTCGATCTCGTCCGGGCTGTCGGTCAGGTTGATACGCGACTGGTCCGAGGCATCGGACTTGGACATTTTCTTGGTGCCGTCGCGCAGCGACATGACGCGGGTCGCCTCGCCCAGGATCAGGGGCTCGGGCGGCGGGAAATGCTCGACGCCATAGTCGTGGTTGAACTTCTGGGCGATGTCGCGGGCCAGTTCCAGGTGCTGCTTCTGGTCCTCGCCCACGGGCACATGGGTCGCCTTATAGGCGAGGATATCGGCCGCCATCAGGTTCGGATAGGCGAAGAGGCCGACCGAGGCATTCTCCCGGTCCTTGCCCGCCTTTTCCTTGAACTGTGTCATGCGGTTCAGCCAGCCCATGCGGGCGACGCAGTTGAAGATCCAGGCGGTCTCGGCATGGGACGAGACCTTGGACTGGTTGAACAGGATCGAGGTCGCGGGATCGATGCCGGCGGCGATCAGGCTGGCCGCCACCTCGCGGATGGCGCGGGCGAGATCCGCCGGGTCCTGCCAGACCGTGATCGCGTGCATGTCGACGACGCAATAGATGCACTCGTGGCCGTCCTGCAGCTTCACCCAGTTGCGGATGGCGCCGAGATAATTGCCGAGATGCAGATTGCCGGTGGGCTGGACGCCGGAAAACACGCGGGGTTTCGACATGATGCGGATGCTCTTTCCTGAACTGCGCGCCTCTTATCGCGCCTCGTCCTGCCCGGGTCAACCTAGCGTGACCGGCGCCGGACCAGGGCCGTCAGCTCGCCGAAGGTGACCGCCCGGCTGGCCAGGGCCACGGCCAGGAAGACCAGCCCGCCCGAGGCGCACAGACCGGCCAGCGCCCCCGCCCGCCACAGGATGTCGCGCTGGAACAAGGGGCGGAGCTGCCATTCGAGCAGCAGCAGCACCCCGACCATGACCGCGGTCGCCAGCAGGAAGCGGAGCGCGCGGGTGACCAGCCGGCGGTCCGGCTTGAAATAGCCGCGCCGCCGGAGGATCACCATCAGCTGCGCCGTATTGGCCCAGGCGGCCACGGTCGAGGCCAGCGCCAGCCCCGCCTGATGCCAGTCCCACATCACCGCCAGGGCGACGGCAAGGTTGACGGCGAGCGCGATCAGGGCCAGGCGCACCGGGGTGCGCGTATCCTCGCGGGCATGAAAGGCCGGGGTGAAGACCTTGGAGATGGTGAAGGCCGGCAGGCCGCAGGCGAGCACGGCCAGGGCCTTGGCCGTCTCGGCGCTGTCGGCCGCGCTGAAGGCGCCGCGCTGAAACAGGACCGAGACGATGGTCTCGGGCAGGGTCGCCAGCGCCGCTGCCGCCGGCAGGGTGAGCAGCAGCGCCCCTTCGAGGGCGCGGTTCTGGGTGTCCAGGGCCCGCGCCGTCTCCCCCCCCGCCAATTGCCGCGACAGCAGGGGCAGCAGCGCGGTCGAAATGGCGATGCCGATCACCGCCAGCGGCAATTGGTTCAACCGGTCGGCATAGAAGAGATAGGACACGGTCCCTTCCGGCAGCAGGGAGGCCAGGATCATGTCGATCAGGACATTGACCTGATAGATACCGGCGCCGATCACCGCCGGCCCCATCAGCTTGAAGAAGCGCCGGATCTCGGGCCCGAAGCGCGGCAGGTGCAGGCGGATGGCCAGGCCGTGCCGCTGCATATGCACCGCCAGCCAGACGAATTGCACCATGCCGGCGACGCTGACCGCCACCGCCTGGGTGGTGGCGACGCCGAGCCCCAGCCCCAGCCCGTCGTGCGGCAGAAGCAGGGCGGCGATCAGGACGAGGTTCATCATCACCGGCGTCGCCGCCGGCGGCCCGAAGCGGTGATGGGCGTTCAGCACCGCGCCTTGCAGCGAGACCAGGCTGATGAAGGTCAGATAGGGAAAGGTCAGCCGGGTCAGTTCGACCGCCAGGGCGAATTTCTCCGGCTCGTCGCGAAAGCCCGGGGCCAGCACCAGCATGGCCTGGGGCATGAAGACCATCAGCGCCGCCGACAGCAGCAGCAGGGCCAGGGTCAGCAGGCTGGCGATCTCGCCGGCGAAGCGGGCGGCCCGGTGCGGTCCGTCCTCCCCCGCCAGGATGCGGGAATAGAGCGGCACGAAGGCGGCGTTGAAGGCGCCTTCGGCGAACAGCGCCCGCATGAAGTTCGGCAGGCGGAAGGCGACCATGAAGGCATCCGCCGCCATGCCGGCGCCGAGCACGGCCGCGAACAGGGCATCGCGGGCGAAGCCCAGGATCCGGCTCAGCATCGTATAGCCGCCGATGGTGGCGACGGACCGCATCAACCCCATGGTGCGACCTCAGCGGGCGGCGCTGCGCCTTGCCGGCCGGGGGCTGGGCGTTTCCGTCGCGGGGGCGGGCGCGGCCGGCGGCGCGGCCGGGGCCTGGGCCGCGGGAAAAGCCAGCACCTCGGTCAGGCGGCGCTCGATCGCCCGCAGCTTGCCGCCGTGGCGGATCTTGTGGCCGAACAGGTCGGAGACATAGAAGACGTCCACCGCCCGCTCGCCATAGGTGGCGATATGGGCCGAGCGGATGGTGAGGTTGAGGGCGAAGAGCGCGCGGGTCAACTCGAACAGCAGGCCCGGCCGGTCGCGGCCGTTGACCTCGATCACCGTCAGCCGGGTCGAGGCATTGTTGTCGACCAGGACCCGGGGCTGGACCTTGAAATTCATCGTCCGCTTCGACGGCGCCGACCGGCTTTCCAACACCTCGCGCGGGCGCACCCGGCCCATCAGCACCTGTTCGATGGTGGTCGACAGTTTCGCCAGCCGTTCCGGCCGGTCGAAGGGCCCGCCCTCCGCATCCTGCAGGGTGAAGACGTCCAGCGCCATGCCGTCGTTGGTGGTGAAGATCTTGGCATCGACGATCGAGGCGCCGCAGACCGAGATCGCCCCGGTCACCCGGGCGAACAGGCCCGGATGGTCGGCGGTATAGAGCGTCACCTCGGTCATGGCGCGGAAGCGGTCGATCCGGGTCGCCAGGGTCAGGGGCGCCTCCTCCCGGTCGGCCTCGCGCATCAGGCGGGCGTGGCGCTCGACGCTGGAGGCATCGGTCGACATGAAGTAACTGTCGACATGGCGGCGGAAGAAGCCGTCGATCTCCGCCTCGGTCCAGTCCTTCAGGCGGGCCGCCACTTCGGCGCGGGCGCGCTGGGCCCGGTCCTTGCGGCCGCTGGCGTGGCCGCCCGACAGCAGGGGTTCGGTCTCGTAGTAGAGGGTGCGCAGCAGCTGGCCCTTCCAGCCGTTCCAGATGCCGGGGCCGACCGCCCTGATATCGGCGACGGTGAGCACGGTCAGAAGGCGCAGGCGCTCCGGGCTCTGCACCAGTTCGGCGAAATCCTGCACCGTCTTCGGGTCCGAGACGTCGCGCTTGAACGCCGTGTTCGACATGGCGAGGTGATAGCGCACCAGCCAGGCCACGGTCTCGGTCTCGGCCGCGGTCAGGCCCAGGCGCGGGCACAGGCGCTGCGCCACCTCGGCGCCGATGACCGAATGGTCGCCGCCGCGCCCCTTGGCGATATCGTGGATCAGCACCGAGCAATAGAGCACCCGGCGCGAGACGACATTATGGACGATCTCGGTCGCCAGTGGCAATTCCTCGCCCAGCTTGCCGCGCTCGATCTCGGCCAGGATGCCGATGGCCCGGATGGTATGCTCGTCGACCGTATAGACATGATACATGTCGTATTGCATCTGGGCGACGACGCGGCCGAAATCCGGCACCAGGCGGCCGAAGACGCCGGCCTCGTTCAGCCGGCGGAGCGCCGTCTCCGGGTCTTTGCGGCTGGTCAGGATGTCGAGGAACAGGGCATTCGCCGCCGGATCGGCGCGCAGGCCCGCGTCGATACGCTTCAGGTTCCGCGTGATCAGGTGCAGGGCCTGGGGATGGATGTCCAGCTCGTGACGCTGGGCGACCTCGAACAGGCGGATCATGTCGATCGGCGCGGTCTCGAACTGCCCTTCCGCGGTCACGTTCAGCCGGTTGCCCTCGAGCTGGAAACCCTCCAGCACCTTGGTCCGCCGCGACAGGCGCAGCAGCTTCAGCTTCGACGGCCGGCGCCGCGCGTCCTCCTCCAGGTTGGCGCAGAAGATGCGGGTGAGCACGCCGACATCCTTGGCGAACAGGAAGTAATGCTTCATGAAGCGCTCGACGCCCTTGGTGCCGGCATGGTCGGTATAGCCGAGGCGCCGGGCCAGTTCGGGCTGGACGTCGAAGGTCAGGCGCTCCTCCGGCCGCTGGGTCAGGAAGTGCAGGTGGCAGCGCACGTTCCAGAGGAAATTCTCCGCCTTGACGAAGCGGCGGTATTCGTCGGCGGACAGGACGCCCTTGGTTACCAGATCGGCGGCATCGTCGACCCGGTGGACGTATTTCGCGATCCACCACAGGGTGTGCAGGTCGCGCAAGCCGCCCTTGCCCTCCTTCAGGTTGGGCTCGACCGTGTAGCGGGAATCGCCCAGGCGGCGGTGGCGCTCGTCCCGCTCCTTCAGCTTGGCCTCGGCGAAGGCGGCGCCGCTGCCGTTCACCACCTCGCGCCCGAAGCGGTCCTTCAATTCGGTGTAGAGGGCCTGGTCGCCCCAGATCCAGCGCATTTCAAGAAGGGCGGTCGAGATCGTGTAATCCTGCCGGGCGAGGCGGATGCAATCGTCGACCGAGCGCGTGGCATGCCCCACCTTCAGCCCCAGGTCCCAGAGCAGGTAGAGCATGAATTCGATCACCTGCTCGTGCCAGGGGGTTTCCTTGTAGGGCAGGAGGAAGAGGAGATCGACATCGGAGCCCGGCGCCAGTTCGCCCCGGCCATAGCCGCCCAGCGCCACGAGGTCGAGACGCTCGCCCGCGGTCGGGTTGACCACCGGATAGACATGGCGGGTGGCGACGTCGTGCAGCACGCGGATGACCTGGTCGACGAGATAGCAGAGGCCGGCCGCGGTCTCGCGCCCCGTCGCCTCGTTGCTTTCCAGCCGGCGGCGGCATTCGGCGCGGCCGTCGCTCAGGGCTTGCTTCAGGCTCTGGACCAGGCGCAGGCGCAGGGCATCGTGGCCGGGTTCGGCGGCGGCATAGGCCTCCAACGCCTCCAGCAGATCCTTGCGGTCGATGATCGCGCGACGATGCTTGACGACGATGTCCATCGGTTCCTCGTGCCAGTCCGGTCCTTATAGGTAAGATACCGGGCCGCCGAAGTCGATGATCACATGCGATGGCCCGAAACCCGGGCCATCTGCCCTTGCCAAGGCCGGCCGCTGCCGCTAATCGACAAATATTCAGTGAGGCGTGCGGACGGATGGAACAGGCCCTCGGCCACAAACTTTTTACTCTGTGGCTCGACCGAAGCGAATGAGTATCCGTTTCGGTCGAGCCACCAGGAAGTGGGAATGCCCATGGTGTTGGACCGGCTGGTGAAAATGTCGAGCTTCGCGGGCGAGCGGACTCTGCAATGGGTGAGCAACGCGGTCGAGACGACCCTCTTCGCCGAGAATTTCGACGTCTCCGAACAGACGCCCTATGAAATCGTGGTCCAGGGCGGGCTGATGACCGTGCGCTATTATCCGCCCCTGGCCGAAGCCGAGATCCCGGTCGGCGAAGAGACCATGCCCGTCGCCACCCAGCGCCACGCCGTGCCCATCCTGCTGGTGCCGCCGCTGGCCGCCGATCCGCTGAATTTCGACCTGCTGCCCAACCGCAGCCTGGTGCGCTTCCTGCTGGCCAAGGGTTTCAAGGTCTATCTGGTCGATTTCGGCAGCCCCAAGACCCGCCACGCCGATTACGGCCTGGCGGATTACGCCGCCCGCATGCTGCCCGACGCCATCGCCGCCGTGCGCGCCCATCACGGCGCGCGGCCGCTGTCCCTGGTCGGCTATTGCATGGGCGGGCTGTTCGCCCTGGTCTATCAGGGCTGGGCCCGGGACGGGGACATCCGCAACATCGTCACCATCGCCTCGCCGATCGACAGCAAGGCGGTGGGCGTCGCCGGCGGCCTGGTCGAGGCGATGCAGGTGCCGACCCGGCTGATCCGCCGCCTCACCCCGTTCAGGATCGACAAGATCGACGCCAAGCGCCTGATGATGCCCGGCTGGATGGCGTCCAATATCTTCAAGCTGACCAACCCGGTCGGTGTCCTCCAGGGTTACCTAGACCTGCTGATGAACCTGTGGGACCGGGAGTATCTCCTCGAGAACCGCACGGTGGCGCGCTGGTTCAACGACATGCACGCCTATCCGGGCGGCATCGTGAAGGATTTCCTCGTCCGCGTCGGCCTGGACAATGCCCTGGCCAAGGGCCGGATCGAATTGGGCGACGGCCAGGCCAGCGATTTCTCGGCGATCACCTGTCCCTATCTCGCCATCGCCGGCAAGAAGGACCAGATCGTCACCCTCGATGCGGCGAGAAAGGTCATGGATGTCGTGCCCGCCGCCGACAAGCAGTTCGCCGAGGCGCCGGGCGGCCATGCCGGCGTCTTCGCCGGTTCGCGTGCCCCGGTCACCACCTGGACCATCACGGCGGACTGGCTGGCGCTGCGCTCCGCCGCGTGACCGCGTGCGGGCCCGGGGCGTCCTGCCGGCGGCGGCCCTCGCCCTCGCCCTCGCCTTCGCCCCGGCCGCCCCCGCGGCGGCGGCCTGGTGCGAGGCGCCGGGCCGGGGCTTGGTCATCACCGCCGTCAGCCTCGCCCATGACGACGAAGCCCTGGACCGCGACGGCGACGGCCGGCCGGTCGACGATGGCCTGAAGCTCGAAATTTCGCCCTGGGTGCAATACGGCCTGGACCCGGGCCTGACCGCCATCGCCCAGGCGACCTGGACCTCGACCCGGCGGGAGGCCGCGGGCGACCAGGGCATCAGTGCCCTCTTCGTCGCCCTGCGCCGCGAACTCTGGTCCGGGGGCGGCCAGACCCTTTCCCTCCAGCCCGGGCTGAGCGTCAGCCCGGGGCCGGCGGCGCGGGGCCGGCGCCTGGGCGGCGGTCTGCCGGCCGGCGAATTGCGCCTGCTCTACGGCACGGGCTTCGCCCTGCCCTGGGCCTGGGCGGAGGATGGTTTCGCCGTCGTCGAGATCGCCCCCCGCCTGCGCGAGGGCGGGCGGGACTCCCGGCTCGAGGTCGGCGGCACCCTCGGCCTCCGGCTGGCCGGGGGCGAGACCCTGTTGTTCCAGGCGGTCAGCCAGCATGCCTTCGGGCCCGACGACAGCGATTTCGCCAAGCAGCAACTCTTCGCCTCCACCCTGCTGCCGCTGGGCCCCGCCCTCTCCCTGCAACTGGGGGCCGGCTATGTCGTGGCCGGCCGCGACACCCCGCGCGAGGCGACGGGCCTTGCCGCGCTCTGGCTGCGGTTCTGACGCCGCGCTCAGCCGGCCAGATAGGCCGCGACATAGCCCGCCGCAATGGCCAGGCACAGCGGGGAATAGAACAGCCGGTTGAGGCGCATGAACGGCGTCCCCGCCGCATAGCCAAAGACGGTGCGGGAAAAGCCGGCCAGCCCGCGCAGCGCGAAGACGGCGCCCGAGCCCCAGAACCCGGTGGCGACGGCAAACGCCGGCAAGGGTTGATCCGGCCCGGGCACGAGGCCGCCGACGACCGCGACCAGGACCGCCGAGACCGCGAGGGCAGCAGCGACGAAAAAGGCCGGCCAGAAGCCCGGCGCCTTCATGCCCTGCGTCCGCCCGACGACGCGTTCGACCATGCTGTGCTCGTCATGGCCCGGCCAGCGCCCGCCCAGCCCCCAATAGAGATGCAGCGCGGACAGCGCGGCAAGGACGATCGTCACCGCCAGGGCCCAGGGATTCATGGGTCTTCGCCTCCTCCGCCGGCCGCGGCGGATGGTTCAGTCCTACGCCCGGGGCTTGCGCCTGTCAATACGGTTGCGTATGGTCAATTCATGAACACGGAAAACGAAGCACCGAAAGGCGCAGGCCGGATCGGCCGCGACGACTGGATCCGCGCGGCCCTGGCCCTCTTGCTGGACGAAGGGATCGCCGGCGTGCGGGTGGAGCCGCTGGCGCTCCGCCTCGGGGTCACCAAGGGCAGTTTCTACTGGCATTTCAAGGACAGGGCGGCCCTGCACGCGGCCATGCTGGCGCAGTGGCGCGCATCGACGACGCGCGACGTCATCGCCCGTTTCGAGCGCGAGGGCGGCGCGCCGCGGGCAAAGCTGCGGCGCGTGCTCGCCCTCGCGACTGGCGGCGGCGCAACCGCGGTCGCCCTCGACACCGCGATGCGGGGCTGGGGCCGGCTGGAGCCATCGGTCGCCGCCGCCATCGCCGCGACCGACGACGAGCGCATCGCCTATATGGCCGGACTGCTGCACGCCATGGGCCTGCCGCCCGGCCCGGCCGACCTGCGGGCCCGCATCCTCTATCTCGCCTGGGTCGGCAGTTCGTTCTCCCAGGCCGCCCGACGAGGCCTGTGGCGCGAACTGGAAGCCCTGATCTCCCGGACCTGAAGAGTCAGCCCGGCGCGGGCAAGTGCCGGTCGCCCAACCGGGACAGGCGGCCATCGAAGGCGAAGGGCTTGGCCAGCACCGCGCCGCCGGGCCCGAGCAGGTCGGAGACCGCCCGGCAAAGATAGGGATGCCCACTCATCATGACGAGATCGGCGGCCGGCGTCAGGGCCTGGACCACCCGAGCAAGGCGCAGGCCGTCCAGCACCCGCATCTCGATATTGAGCAGCACGCATCCCCTATCTCGCCCGGGTCGGCAGTTCGTTCGCCTGAGGC
This sequence comes from Zavarzinia compransoris, assembly GCF_003173055.1. NCBI lineage: Bacteria > Pseudomonadati > Pseudomonadota > Alphaproteobacteria > Rhodospirillales > Zavarziniaceae > Zavarzinia > Zavarzinia compransoris. Next base: position 443,521 of record NZ_QGLF01000003.1, on the reverse strand, counting down.
GCGGCCTGGAAGCCCTGACCTGGTAGGCCTGACGCGTCCCCGGGGGAACCGGCCGCGTCAGGCCGGCACGGGCAGGTGACGGTCGCCCAGCCGGGACAGGAGGTCGTCGAAGGCGAAAGGCCTGGCCAGCACCGCGACGCCGGGCCCGAGCAGGTCGGAGACCGCCCGGCAGAGATAGGGATGCCCACTCATCATGACGAGATCGGCGGCCGGCGTCAGGGCCTGGACCACCCGAGCAAGGCGCAGGCCGTCCAGCACCCGCATCTCGATATCGAGCAGCACGCATCCCCTATCTCGCCCGGGTCGGCAGTTCGTTCGCCTGAGGCGCGGCCTGGAAGCCCTGACCTGGTAGGCCTGACGCGTCCCCGGGGGAACCGGCCGCGTCAGGCCGGCACGGGCAGGTGACGGTCGCCCAGCCGGGACAGGAGGTCGTCGAAGGCGAAAGGCCTGGCCAGCACCGCGACGCCGGGCCCGAGCAGTTCGGAGACCGCCCGGCAGAGATAGGGATGCCCACTCATCATGACGAGATCGGCGGCCGGCGTCAGGGCCTGGACCACCCGAGCAAGGCGCAGGCCGTCCAGCACCCGCATCTCGATATCGAGCAGCACGCATCCCCTATCTCGCCCGGGTCGGCAGTTCGTTCGCCTGTGGCGTGGCCTGGAAGCCCTGACCTGGTAGGCCTGACGCGTCCCCGGGGGAAGCGGCCGCGTCAGGCCGGCACGGGCAGGTCACGGTTGCCCAGCCGGGACAGGAGGTCGTCGAAGGCGAAAGGCTTGGCCAGCACCGCGACGCCGGGCCCGAGCAGGTCGGAGGCGGCCCGGCAGAGATAGGGATGCCCGCGCATCATGACGAGGTCGGCCCCCGGTGCCAGGGCCTGAACCACCTGGGCAAGGCACAGGCCGTCCAGCACCGGCATCTCGATATCGAGCAGCGCGCATCCTCTATCTCGCCCGGGTTGGGAATTTGTTCTCGCAGGCGGCGCGAGCTAGAAGCGCTGATCACGCCCCCGAAGGAACCGGCCGCGTCAGCCCGGCGCGGGCAGATGCCGGTCGCCCAGCCGGGACAGGAGGTCGTCGAAGGCGAAGGGCTTGGCCAGCACCGCGACCCCGGGCCCGAGCAGGTCGGAGGCGGCCCGGCAGAGATAGGGATGCCCGCTCATCATGACGAGGTCGGCCTCCGGCGCCAGGGCCTGGACCACCTGGGCGAGGCGCAGGCCGTCCAGCACCGGCATCTCGATATCGAGCAGGACGACGTCGGGGCTGCCCTCGGTCGCCTGGCGGGCGCCGTCCTCGCCGTCGCCGGCCCCGATCACGTCGAAGCCGTGGGCGGCCAGGCCGGCCGACAATTCGTCGCGCAGCAGGCCGTCGTCCTCGACCACCAGCACCCGGCAATTGGATCGCGCCATCACCCCACCCTTCGCGATCCCGCGACGAAGCCCGTTTCCTTCTTCTGTCGTAGCATACTATCCTATGCAGCCAGAAGCGGTTTGCGAGGCGGAACATGAAGTCATTGGCGGGCATCGGGGCGCCCTTGTTCGCGCTTTGCTGGTTTGGTGTCGCCTGGGCGATCGCCTGGGCCCGGCGCCGCCATCACGCCCGGCGCGAGGCCCCGGGCCGGGCCTGACCCGGTGCCGGCTGACAGCCCCGCCCTGCCCGACCGCGGCCACCTGCTGGCCGGGGCGGCCGGCGATCATCTGGTTGCATGCGGCCTGATCGGGCCCGACCAGCGCGAGGCGGCGATCGCGCTCGCCCGGCACCACGGCCTGGACCCGATGGAAACCCTGGCGGCGCAGGGGCCGCCCGCCGCCGACCGCGAGGCCCTGGCGGCCGCGCTGGCGGCCTGTCTCGGCCTCGTCCACGCCGACCCGGAAGCCGAGCCGCCGGACCCCGCCCTGCCGCAGGCGGCCCGGCTCGGCGACTACAGCCGGCATCTGCTGCTGCCCTGGCGCCGGCAGGGCGCGGTCACCCGGTTTCTCTGCGTCAGCCCGGACCTTGCCAATCTCGTCCGGGCCGAGGCCTGGGCCGGCGGCCCGGTCGAACTGGCGGTGACCAGCCGCCCGGCCCTGATGGCGGCGCTGGCGCGCCATTTCGCCGCCGAACTCGGCGATCTGGCCATCAACCGCCTGCGCCGGCGGGCGCCGGAACATTCGGCGGGCACGCCGGCGCCGCGCTGGCAGAAACGGGGCCTCGGCCTCCTGCTGCTCGGCACCGGGGCGGGGCTGGCGCTGGCGCCGGTCGCGACGCTGGCGGCGGCCAGCGCCGTCACTGCCCTGTTCTATTTCGCCCATCTGCTGTTCCGCCTCGCGGTGGTTGTCGCCGGCCAGCGCCGGGGTGCCGCGGCGGCCGCCCCGCCCCTGCCCGATCCGGCGCTGCCGCCCTATACGATCCTGGCGCCCCTGCTGCGCGAGCCCGAGGTTCTGCCCCTGCTGGCGGATGCCCTGGACCGGCTGGACTATCCCCGCGCCCTTCTCGACATCAAGCTGGTGCTCGAGGCCGACGATGCACCGACCATCGCCGAGGCCCGCCGCCTCGGCCTCGACCGGCGCTACGATCTGGTGCTGGTGCCGCCGTCCGAGCCGCGGACCAAGCCCAAGGCGTGCAATTTCGCCCTGCCGCTCGCCCGCGGCGACTGCCTCGTCATCTTCGATGCCGAGGACCGGCCGGAATCCGACCAGTTGCGCAAGGCCGCCGGCGCCCTCGTCCAGGGGCCGGCCGGGCTCGGCTGCGTGCAGGCCCGGCTCAATTTCGACAATGCCCGGGAAAACTGGCTGACCCGCATGTTCGCCCTCGATTACGCCCTGTGGTTCGACTACCTGCTGCCCGGCCTCGACCGCCTGGGCATTCCCATTCCGCTCGGCGGCACCTCGAACCATTTCCGCCTGGCGGCGCTGCAGGCGGTCGAGGGCTGGGATCCCTTCAACGTCACCGAGGATGCGGACCTGGGCCTGCGCTTGCACGCCCGGGGCTTTCGGGTCGGCGTCATCGATTCGACCACCTTCGAGGAGGCGACCAGCACCCTCGGCAACTGGCTGCGCCAGCGCAGCCGCTGGATGAAGGGCTATATGCAGACCATGGCGGTGCAGGCCCGCCACCCCCTCGCCCTGTGGCGCCGGGCCGGGCCTGTCGGCGCCCTCGGCGTCTTCGCCTTCGTCGGCGGGACGGTGGCGGCGAGCCTGGCCAATCCCCTCGTCTGGGGCCTGTGCCTCGCCTGGCTGGCGACCCACGGCAGCGGCTGGCTCGATCCCCTGTTCCCGCCGCCGGTGACGGCGATCGGCCTGATGTCCTGGGGCCTCGGCAATTTCACCCTGCTCTATCTCGCCATGATCGCGCCCTTCCGGCGCGGCTGGTTCGGGCTGACGCCCTGGGCGCTGACCACCAGCTTCTATTGGATCCTGGTCTCGGTCGCCGCGTGGCGGGCGCTGTGGCAATGGCTGCACCGGCCCTTCCATTGGGAAAAGACCCAGCATGGCGCCAGCCGCCATATCCGCGCCATCCTCGCCCAGCGCGAGCGGGGCGGGCCCAGGGGCGAACCATGAGCGGCCCGGGCCGGGCAGCGCTCCTCGCCGCCGGCGGCCTCGTCCTGCTCGTCGCCGCGCGGGCGCTGCCGGACGGCGCCGAAGCCGCCGCCCCTTTCCTTTCCGGGGCCGGCCCCGCCGCCTTTCCGCCCGTCACCCAGCAGCTCTCGGCCGTGCTGGACCGCTTGGGGGCACCGCCGTCGGCGCTGGCGCTGGCGGCGGGCCTCGTTCTCTTCCGGCTTGTGCATCCCGTCGCCGGGGCCGCCGCCCTGCCGGGCGTTGCCCTGGCGGTGGCCGCCGGGCCGGCGCTAGCCCTGCTCTGCCTTCTCTATATCCTGGCGGTCCGGGGCCTCGTGCGGGAGACGGCGGCAACGCCGGCCGTCCTGCTGATGAGCATCGGCGGCGCCTTGGGCCTGATGCCCATGGTCCATGCCGGCGGCGCGGCCCTCGCCCTGGCCTTGCTGCCGGCCCTGGCGCTGGGCCTGCCCGCGCCCCTGATCGCCGGCCACAGCGCGCTCGGCACCGCCATGGTGCTGGGCTTTCCGGGGCTGGCGGCCGGGCTTGCCTATGGTCTTCTCGCCTTCGTCTTCGGGCTGTCGCCGCTCATCCCCTATGCGACCGTGCTCGGCTTCGGGCCGGGGGCGGGCGCACCGGGGCCGGCGCTGGTCGCCGGGCTCCTGCTGGCCGGGCCCGCCCTTCTGTGGCTGGCCGCCGCCTGGGGCCGGCGGCGCGGAAGCAGCAGCGACGGCGCGCGGCGGACGGCCCGGGTCGCGGGCCTTGCCGGTCTCGCCCCCCTGGTCGCGACGCTGATCCATGGGCTTGGCGGCGGCGGGTGGCACCCGGCGCTGCTCGCCGCCCCGACCCTGCTGGCGGCGGCGCTGCGCCCCGATCCCGGGGCCGGCGAGGCGGAACGGCTGTGGCTGGCGCTGGCCCTGGCCGGGCCCCTGGTCCTGGCCGGCCTTGCCGCCGGCCTGCTGCCCGCCTGCCTGAGCGTAGACGGTCCGTCATGCTGGTCGCCGTGATCGACCGCGATGCCGGGCGTCACGGCGCCTGGCGCGAACGGCTGGCCGCCCTCGGCTGGGCGGCAGAGGCCGGCACCGATGCCGACGCCCTGTCCGGCCGCGCGGCGGAGATCGTGCTATTGGTCGAACCGCCGGCAGCCGGCATCGCCCGGGCCCTGGCCGGCCTTGCCGTCCACGGCGATTTCGCCGCGGCCACGGTCCTCGTCGTTGCCGGCGCCGACGCCGCGCTGCTCCGCCATGCCTGCCGGATCGCCGGCGCGGTCCTGCTCGAGGCGGCGGGCCTCGACCTGTCGCTGGACGGCCATCTCCGGCTGGCCGCCCGCCTTGCCGGGGAAACGGCACGGCGCCGCGCCCTGGAAGACCAGCGCCGCCGCCTTGAGGACGAGCGCCTCGCCCTGCGCAGCCTGTCACCCTTCGCCGGCGGCGGCCGCCTGCTGTCGGAAAGTGCGGGCCGCTATCGCGCCCAGCGCCTGCTGGCCGCGGGGCCGGCCATCGTCATCCACCTCGCCCTCGACGACTTGGGCCATTGGCGCGCCGGCTATGGCCGGGATGCGCTGCGCGCGACCCTGGACCGGGTGGAGGCGCGGCTGGCCGCGGTACCCGGCTCGCTTGGCGACATGATCCATGTCCGGGGCGAGGACGGCGGCTGGGGCCTGTGGCTGGCGGGAAACGACCGGGCGATGGCAAGCGCGAGCGCCCGCCAGATGCTGGACGCGGTGGTCCGGGCCGGCCTGCACCATGCGCCCGCGCGGCCGGAGTCCCTGGTCACCCTGTCGGCCGGGGTCGCCACCGCGCCGCGGGAAGGCTCTGCCCGCCAGGCGGAGGCGGCGGCGGATTCATCGCTCCGCCTCGCCGCCAGCCTGGGCGGCAACCGCATCCGCTGGGCCGATTGAAGCAGCTTCGGGCGCGGTGGAAACCGGTTCGCCCGAAGCTACCCGCGTTTCAGACTTCGTAGACCGCCTTGTATTTCTCGACCGTGGCGCGGTTGTCGTGCTGCCAGGGGTGGAAGCCCGGCTTGAAATAGGCGAGATAATGGCCGAGCGTCCGGCGCAACGTGCCCGGTTTCACGAACATGAAGTGCAGCGCCGACGCCAGGCTGCGCCAGCCGCGCGCCTCGCCCCGGGCCTTCAGCAGGGCGCCCGCATTGTAGTTGGTCTGGCCGAGGAAGACCCGCGTCGCCAGGGCCATGGCCCGGACCCGCATGCGGTACCCCTTGAAGCCCTCGGGCTTCACCTTGTTCCAGACGTCGAAGGCGACGGACTTGTGTTCCGCCTCCTCGATCGCATGCCAGTGCCAGATGCGCGAGAATTCGGGATCGGCGCCGGCCATGAAATCCGGGTGCGAGAGCAGGTCGTCGGCCAGGATCGCGGTGAAATGCTCGAAGGCGCAGGTCACCGCGAGCTTGAACAGCGGGTTGTCGTCCCAGGTCGCGATCTCGTCGCGGAGCCGCTGCTCGAGCGCGTCGACATCGCCGCCGAAGGCCTTGATGGCATTGTTGTAACGCCGGTGTTCCCGGGAATGGATGCCTTCCTGCTGCTGGAAGGCGGTGACTTCGGCCAGCAGCTGCGGGTCCTCGATCCGGTCGCGGAAATGGACCACGGCATTGATGAAGTAGGTCTCGCCGACCGGGAACAGGATCGAGGAGCCGTCCATGATCGCGGTCGCCACGGGGTTGCCGGCGAACCAGTTGCGCTTGTCCTCCCCCGAAAGGGAGAATTTCAGGTTCCGCGCCTTGATATCCAGCTTGCCCATGGCGATGCTCTCCTCGTTTCGCTGTTGTCGATCAGGCTTCGTAGGCCGACTTGTACTTTTCGATCAGGTGGCTCGAGTCCTTGTTCCAGGGATGGAAGCCCGGCACGAAGTACGCGAGATATTCGAACAGGGTCTTGCGCAGCACGCCCGGGCGGATCATCGAGAAGCGCAGGACGCCCCACACGGTGTAACGCGCCCGATCATAGCCGCGGGCCCGCAGGAAGGCCTTGGCGTTGTAGCGGCTCTGGCCGACGAAGACGCTGGTCGCCTTGAACATGGCGCGGACGCGCATGACGTAGCCCTTCAGGCCCTTGGGCTTCACCAGGTTCCAGACGTCATAGGCGACGGACTTGTGCTCCGCCTCCTCGATCGCATGCCACCGCCAGACGCGGGCGAATTCCGGCTCGGCGCCCTCGAGGAAATCGGGGTGTTCCAGCACGTGCTCGGCCAGCATGGCGGTGAAATGCTCGAAGGCGCAGGTCAGGGCCAGGCGGTATTCCGGCGAGGCGTTCTTCGCGTCGAGGAGGTCGATCTCGCGCTGCAGCCGGGCTTCGAGTTCGGCGATATTGCCGCCGAAGGCTTCGATCGCCTTGTTGTAACGGCGGTGTTCACGCGAATGGACGCCTTCCTGCTGCTGGAAGCCGCGGATGTCGGACAGCAGCTTCGGATCGGTCACGCGGTCGCGGAAATGGACCACGGATTCGATGAAGAAGGTCTCGCCGATCGGAAACAGCACCGAGGCGCCGTCCATCATGGCGGTCGCCACCGGATCGCCGTTGAACCAGTTGCGCTTGTCCTCGCCGGCGAGGTTGAACTTGATGTTGCGCGGCTTGATTTCGGCCATGCTCATGATCTTGCTCCTCAAGGGCCTGCCGCCGGTTACGACCGGGCGGCGGCGGTGTTGGCGTTGTTCTTGTTCTTCGCGCCCCGGGCAAGACCCCCGAAGGCCTTGCGCACGAGGGTCGCATAAGCGACAGGCAACAGGCGGGCGAGACCCGAAATCACATGGGCATCGGCGCCGATCAGAATGCGGGGGGCCCGTTTCTCGATGCCCCGGATGATGGTCGCCGCCGCCTGTTCGGGCGTGGTGCGGACGACCTCCTCGAAGCGGCGGGCGACGGCCTCGGCCGAGTCCGCACCTGCCGGCAGTTCGATGACGCGGGCGGCATTGGCGATATTGGTCTTGATGCCGCCCGGGTGGACGCAGGCGATATGAACGCCCGTGCCGTGCATTTCCTGGCGCAGCGTCTCGGTGAAGCCGCGCACGGCGAATTTCGCCGCGCAATAGGCCCCCTGGCCGGGCACCCCGATCAGGCCGAAGACGCTGGAGACATTGACGATGGACCCGGCCCGCTTCGCCGCCAGCTGCGGCAGGAAAGCCTTGGTGCCATGGACCACGCCCCAGAAATTGATGCCCATCAGCCATTCGATCTGTTCGACCGGCAGGCTGGCGATGGAGCCGACGAGGGCGACGCCCGCGTTGTTGATCACGATATCGGCACCGCCCCATTCGGCGGCCACCTTGTCGGCATAGGCAAAGAGGGCATCGCGGTCGGCAACGTCCAGGCGATCGGCCATGACGGTGGCGCCGGCCTGGCGCAATTCGGCGGCCAGGGCATTCAGGCGGTCGAGGTTGACGTCGGAAATCGCCAGCTTCGCGCCGCGCCGGGCGAAATCGCGGGCAAGCGCCTGGCCGATGCCGGATGCAGCACCGGTGACGACCGCGACCTTACCCGTGAAAGCGTCCTGAGCCATGGTTTTCTCCCTTGCAGTGCTGTTTTCTCACTCGACCTAACTTTTGTCAATCGACAAATAAAACCAGATCGGGCTGGCCGGCCTTGCGTGTCCGGCCCGGCTTGGCGCATTGTGCGCCTTGGAACTATGATCTCGTGGGGTGGTGGTGTCGCGTCCCGTTTTCGATGACCTTCAGGCGCGATTGCGCTCGCTGGCACGGGGCGACCTGCCGGCCGCCGTCGCCCTGCCCAGCAGCCGGGCGGAACGATCCGCCGCGCTGCGGGCGCGGATCATCGATGCCGCCAAGCCGGAATTCGCCGCCAAGGGCTATGACGGGGCCTCGGTCCGCGCCATCGCCGCGGCCGCGGGGATCGAGCAGGGCCATCTCGGCTATCACTTCAAGACCAAGCGCGCCCTGTGGGAGGCGACGGTGGACGTCGTCTTCGCCGATTTTCCGGAAACCATCGGCAAGGTCCTGCCCCGCACCTACGAGGATGCGCGGACGGTGATCCGGGCCATGCTGCAATCCTATGCCGGCTATTGCATCGCCTGCCCGGAACACGCCCGCATCGTCTTCAACGAAGCCTCGGCCGGCGGCGAGCGGCTGGAATGGCTGGTCGACCGCCATATCCGCAAGCGGATCGCGGTGCTGGAACCGATCTTCAAGGCGGCGCGCGACCGGGGCGCCGTCGCCGCCACCTCGTTCGAGGCGTTCTTCGTCTCGTTCCTCGCCACCTTCGGCCTGACCTACGGCGTGCGCAGCTTCCACGCCGCCATCTTCGGCCCGCCCGGCGCCGACCCTGAACAGGTGGCCCCGATCGCGATCGAGGACCTGATCGCCCTGTTCGTGAAATAGGCGGGCTTATCGTTCATTGATAGCCAGCCTCCTTCTGGTGGCGAACAGCCAGCAACACCACCGTCTCGCCGTCGAGGCGATAGAGGACGACATAGCCGCTATTGCCAAAGTCGATCAATTTTTCCCGATATTCGGGGGCCATATCTTTCGCAGGCCGCCCGGCCTGCGGCGCCTGCGCCAGAAGTTTAACCCCGTCTCGGATCGCCGCGACCGCGCGGCGCGCCGCGTCGGCATCCTTTGGCTTCAGCCAGCGATGAAGCCGGCCGACATCGTCCAGGGCGTTCGCCGTCCAGATCAGAGGACAAGCCATCGTCCAGGGCGTTAACTAGCGGTCTGAGGGCCGGGGGCCAACCGCAATCTCGGGCCGCTCCGCGTCGTCACCCGCTTCCAGCTTCGCCAGCCAGGCGTCCGCTTCCTCGATCGTCAGATGCAAGCCTGTGCGCTGATAGTCTTCCCACGCCTGTATCGCGTCCTGCTTGAACGCCTCGCGCTTTTCCTCGCGTTCGACATACTGCGCGATGGCTTCGCGCATGATCCAATGCGAACTGCGCTGCCGCACGGCGGCCAAATGCTGCACACGGTCTTTCAGGGCGTCATCCAGCTTGATAGATGTTGCCGATGCCATCTTGCAACCTCGGTAGCGAAAGCTATTACCCTCCGCCAAAGCTACACCATCGGCGCCCGGCCATCCATCCCTCAGGGCAACCTGTCCCTTGCCCGGCGGCCGGGCGGACCATGCCTTCCACGTCCTCGATGGACGGGGCGCCGGCTTCCTTTGCCGTCAGGCGGCGAGCGCAATCCGACTATCGAAAACTACGCCTCGCCCTGGCGGGCCTTCATCAGGCGTTCCTCGATCTCGATGACCGCGCGGGGGTCCTGGGCGGCGGTGCCCTTTTCCCGCTCCAGTTCCTGCGCCACCTCGCCGGCCAGGCCGTCGATCAGGTCGCGGGTGCGGAGGGTCAGGCCGGCATCGGCGCGCAGCGCCGCCAGCGCCCGTTCGGCGCTGTCCTGGGCGCGGCGTGCGGCGGCCAGCGTCGCCGGCCGGTCCGACTGGCCGGCCAGGGCCAGAGCCGCGCTCAGTTTCTCGACCGAAGGGGAGACCAGCCGGGGCAGGCGGCCGTTGTCGCCCGACAGCAGGCCCGGGGTGGTTCCCGGCGGCAGGCTGCCCGAAATCGTCCGGCCCAGGGCGCGCCGGCGCAGGTCCGCCAGTTCGCGCACCAGGGCCGGCACGCCGGCGGCCAGTTGCCGCGCATGGTCGCGGTCGCCGGCGCCCGCCATGTGGCGAAGTGCTGCGTAAAGGCCGGCCAATTGGTCGAGCTTCGCTTCCAGCAGGCGCCGCTCGTCCTTGTCGAAGGCGAGGCGGTCGGCATCGGCGACCACGCCGGCGATGGTCGGCAGATGGGGTTCGAAGGCATCGCGCGCCGGCGCATGGCGGGGGCCGAGCACGGCCAGCCCCGCCCGCCGCGACAGCAGGTTGCGCGCAAGGTAAAGCCCGCCCGAGACCGCCGCCGCCGGCAGCAGGCCGGCGATCAACCCCGCCGCCCCGAACAGGGCGCCGAACAGGCTGTGCGAGGTCACGGTCATGCCGAAGCCCAGCGCATAGAGCCCCCACACCCCCCAGACGGAGGCGGTGGTCAGCCAGCGGCTGCGCTTTTCGCGGCGGTCACGGGCATTGATCAGGCCGCGCCAGCGGTCTAGTCCCTCGGCCAGGGCGAGGTCGGTGGTGGTCATGGGGGCGGGGCAGCCTCAGGCGATGAAACGCCTCTTAGCTTGCCCCGCCGGCCCCGGATTTCAAGACCCGCTTATTCCGCCGCCACCGGTGCCGCCGCCCGGTCGCGATTGGCCGTGACCGAGGCGGCCGAGGTGGCGACATAATCCGCCGGGTTCAGGCGGGCGGTGGCATGGCGGAAGCGGAAGGTGAAGTCCGGCCACAGGGTGACGTTCCGGCCCTGCTCGTCCCGGTACCAGGACAGGCAGCCGCCATTGTTCCACACCGTGCCGTCCAGCTTGCCGGTCAGCTTGCGGTTGAACGCCGCCTGCACCTCGGGCTTCACGTCGAGATGGTTGTAGCCCTTGGCCTGCATCAGCTTCAGGGCTTCCATCACATAATGGATCTGGCTTTCGATCATATAGACCATGCTCGAATGGCCGAGGCCGGTGTTCGGGCCCATCAGGAAATAGAGGTTGGGGAAGCCGGTGGTGGTCGTGCCGAGATAAGCCTGGGCGCCGTCGCGCTTCCAGCGGGCGTTCAAGTCCTCGCCGCCGATGCCGGTGATCGAGAAGCCGGACAGCATGTCCGTCGCCTTGAAGCCGGTGCCGTAGATGATGGCGTCGACCTCATGCTCGACACCGTCGTCGGTAACCACGCCCCTGGCCGTGATCTCGCGGATGCCGGTGATGACGACCTCGACATTGTCCTGGGTCAGGGAGCGGTAATAATCGTTCGACAGCAGCACGCGCTTGCAGCCGATCGTATAATCCGGCGTCACCTTGGCGCGCAGCGCCGGGTCCTTGACCTGCTTGCGGATATAGCGCCGGGCCAGGCCTTCCATCTTCTTCATCAGGTCGGGCCGGACGGCGAAGCCGAAGACCCGGGCTTCGAGGTACCAGTAGATCAATTCCCGGAATGTCCGCTGGAAGCCGGGGACATAACGGTTGGCGGCGCGCTCCAGGGTGCCGATCTCGCGGTCGGGCTTCGGCATCACCCAGGGGGCGGTGCGCTGGAACAGTTTCAATTCACCGACCGCCGGCTGGATCGCGGGCACGAACTGGATGGCGCTGGCGCCGGTGCCGATCACGGCCACCCGCTTGCCCTTCAGGTCATAGCCATGGTCCCAGTTCTGCGAATGGAAGCTGGCGCCCTTGAAACTGTCGCGGCCCTTGATGGTCGGATAGCTGGGGATCGACAGCGCGCCCATGCCGGACACCACCGCGCGGGCGGTGATGGTCTCGCCCGTCGCCGTGGTCAGGCGCCAGAGGCCGAGGTCTTCCTCGAAATGGGCGCCGGTCAGGGTCACGCCGTAGCGGATATGGGGCGTCACTCCGTATTTTTCCGCCGTGCGCTCGATATAGGCGCGGATCTCGGGCTGGGGCGAATACATCCGCGACCAATCGGGGTTGCGCTCGAAGGAATAGGAATAGAGGTGGCTCTGCACGTCGCAGGCGCAGCCCGGATAATGGTTGTCGCGCCAGGTGCCGCCGACCTTGTCCGCCTTCTCCAGCACGACGAAGTCGTTCATCCCCGCCTTTTTCAGCTGGATCGCCATGCCGATGCCGGAAAAGCCGGTACCGATGACGATCACGTCGTGGTCGGGCCGGGTCACCAGGGGATGGCGCAGGGCGCTGGTCATTGTGGTCTCCTCCGCTTGCCGCATTATCTGACAACGCGTGTTGTCAATATCGACATTGCATCTGACAACGTTTGATGTCAACATCTGAATCATGACGACGCAGACGAAAATCTCCCCCGGCCGCACCTACAAGGGCGCCAGCAACGAGGCGCGCCGGGCCGAGCGGCGGCAGAAGCTGATCGAGGCGGCGGTGAAGGTCTACGGCGCGGTCGGCTATCACGGCGCCACGGTGCGGGCGATCTGCGCCGAGGCCGGCCTGACCGAGCGCTATTTCTACGAGAGTTTCGAGAAGGGCGAGGCCCTGCTCGCCGCTGCCTATCTCGCGGTGATGGAGCGCCTGTCGGGCGAGGTGATGACGGCGATCGCCGCCCTGCCCGCCCCGATCGAGATGGGCACCCTGGTGCGCACGGCGCTGCATACCTATTACACGCTGCTACGCGAGAACCCGAACGAGGCCCGGGTCTTCCTGGTCGAGATCCTGGGCGTCAGCCCGGCGGTCGACACGATCTATTGGGATACGATCCGCAATGTCTCCCTGGCCATCCTGCGCTTCGCCCCCGGGGCGGTGACGCGGCTGTCGGACCAGGGCCTGGATCTCGACCTTTTCGCCGACGGGCTGATCGGCGCCGTGGTGCAGATCGCGCTGGGCTGGGTCCGCTCCGGCTATGCCCAGCCGGTCGAAACCGTGGTCGAGACCGCCATGGCCATCCTCGGCGCGGTCAGCGGGCGGTTCCTGAACTGCTGACGGTCAGCAAACCGCAAGCGCGGCATTCACCTGCCGGAGGTCGTCGCAGAAGGTGCGCACCACCATGTTCGGCTTGCCGACGCCCGGTGTCGCCAGCGCCACTTCCGAGGTCAGCTCGAAGCGCTCCGGGGCGATCGCCTGCATGCGCCCGGCTTCGGCGAAGCCGCGGGCATAATGTTCGGGCAGGAAGCCGATGAAGCTGCCGGACAGGATCAGATGGGCCTGGGCTTCCATATTCTCGACGCTGGCCTTGTGCAGCACCCGGCCGATGGCATTGAAATCCCGTTCGAGATTATAGGCCCGGCCGACGAAGCGGGCCCGGCTGATGGCCAGCGCATCGATGCCCGCGCCCGGCTTGCCGAAGAACTCGTGCCCCGCCCCGCAATAGAGCAGGCTGCGCTCAGTATAAAGGGTTTCATATTCGACGCCGGCGACATGGCGGGGAAAGATCCCGACCGCGAGATTGAGCCGCCCGTCCAGCAGCGCATGGTTCAGCCCCGCCGGCCGATCGACGATCAGGCGCAGGTGCACGTCGTTGTCCCGCCCCTCGAAGCGGCGGATCGCGGCGGCGATGGGCGAACGCTGGTCGGTGACGGTCGAATCGACCAGGCCGATGGTGAGTTCGCCCACCAGCTTGCCGCGCAGCGACGCGGTTTCGGCGCGAAAGCCTTCCAGCGCCGTGAACAGGCGCTTGGTGGCGAGATGCACCCGCTCGCCCTTGTCGGTCAGGCGGAAGCCGCCGCGCCCGCGCTCGCACAGAACCATGCCGAGCCGCTGTTCGAGGTTCGACAAGTGAATGGACAGGGTCGAGGGCGTGAGGCCGAGTTCGGCCTGGGCGCCGGCGAAACCGCCATGTTCCGCCAGCGCGTGAAACACGCGCAGCAGGCGGAGATCGATATTGTCGACATTCATGGCGAAAGGTTAACGGATCAGCGGCGGCGGTGATAGAGCATGCGGCCGATGACATTCATCAGCAATTGCGCGGCCAGGATCGCCGTCGTCCCCGTGTGGTCGTAGTCGGGCGCCACTTCCACCAGGTCCATGCCGATCACCATGCCCCGCCGGGTCAGCCCTTCGAGCAGTTCCAGCACTTCGTAATAGGTGAAGCCGCCATGCGAGGGCGTGCCCGTGCCCGGCGCGATCGAGGGGTCGAAACCATCGATGTCGATGGTGAAATAATAGCGCTTGCCGGCCGGGATGCGGGCGATCACCTGATCGACGCCGAGCTTGCGGAACTGCCGCACGGAAACAATGTCCGAGCCCATGCGCCGCGCATCCTCATAGCCTTCGCGATTGGTCGAGGAGACGTTGCGGATGCCGATCTGGGTCAGCCCGCTGACATAGGATTTCTCCGCCGCCCGGCGCAAGGGATTGCCGTGGCCGTTGCGCACGCCCTTCCGCTCGTCGACGAAATCGAGATGGGCGTCGATATGGACGACATGGAAGGGTTCCTGGTCGTCGAAGGCGTTGATGCAGCCGATATTCACCGAATGATCGCCACCGAGGACGACCGGAATGGCCCCCGCCTTCAGGATCTTGCGGACGCCGAATTCGATATTGGCGAGGCTGCGCTCCTGGTCGGTATGGATGATGTCGGCATCGCCGATATCGACGATGCGGCCCTGGTCCGGGGTCAGATAGGTGACGTCGTCCTCATGGTCGTAGGCGCCGTCATGGCCGAAGGAAAACAGGGTGGAGGCATCGCGGATCGAGCGCGGCCCGAAGCGCGCCCCCGCCCGCCACTGGGTGCCCATGTCGAGGGGCGCGCCAAGCACGGCGACATCGGCCTCGATCCGGTCCCAATCCATGCAGATGGCGGATTTGGCGAAGGTGCAGAAACCGGTGAAGGGCAGGTCCAGCCGTCCCTGGTCATAGCCATGGGCCATGCTCAATCTCCGAAGCCGGCCGCGATGACGCAGAGCAATTCGAACATCAGGGTGGCACCGAGCAGCGAGGTCATGTTCGAGACGTCGAAGGGCGGCGACACCTCGACCACATCGGCGCCGATGATGTTCAGCCCCGCCAGGCCGCGCACCATGCGCATGGCCTCGAAGCTGGAAAAGCCGCCGATCTCGGGCGTACCCGTGCCCGGCGCCTGGGCGGGGTCGATGGCATCGACGTCGAAGGAGACATAGGTGCGCCCGGTGCCGACGATGGCCCGTGCCTCGGCGATGATGTCCTCGGCCGTGCGCGTGATGAACTCCTCGATGAAGATGACGCGGAAACCGTTGGCCCTGGCGAAATCGAGGTCGGACGGATCATAGATCGAGCCCCGGATGCCGATCTGCACCACCCGCTTCGGGTCCAGCAGGCCCTCCTCCACCGCGCGGCGGAAGGGCGTGCCGTGGGTATAGAGATTGTCGCCGAAATAGCGGTCGTTGGTGTCGGAATGGGCATCGAAATGCACCATGCCCACCGGCCCGTCCGCCGCCAGGGCGCGCAGGATGGGCAGGGAAATCAGATGGTCGCCGCCGGCCGAAACCGGGATGCAGCCATGCGCCTTCAGGTCCGCGAAAAAGCCGGTGATCAGGCGCAGCGACTCCATCAGGTCGATCGGGTTGACCGGGGCATCGCCGAGATCGGCCACCACCGCCCGGTCGTAGGGGGCGACACCGGTCACATGGTGGATCTTGCGCATGAAGGCGGAAGCATTGCGGATCTCGCGCGGGCCGTGGCGCGCACCCGCCCGGTTGGTGGTGCCGCCGTCGAAGGGCACGCCGACCAGCGCGATATCCACCCCCTCGGGCGAGGCCTGCATGGGCAGGCGCATGAAGGTGGGCAGCCCGGCGAAGCGCGGGATCAGCGCGGCGTCCTGGGGCTGGGGATGGGGTTTCTTGGTCATGCGGCGGCAACCTTGATCGGGCGGCGGGCCTCGACCTTGGCTGGCGAGACCCGGACCCTCATGGTTGCTGCTGCGCTGCGGCAGGAAAATGCCGTTTCTTCAAAGCATGTTTCGATGCTTTGCGATGTGGCTCAACGCTCGCCGTCGATCAGCGTGCCGGTCGATTCGGGGCCGAACATGATCGAGCGGATGGCGCGGGCGAAATTATCGACCAGGACATCGTCCGGCAGGCCCGGCAGGGGCTGGACGGTGACGCCGTTGACATTGTCGCGCAGCACCTCGAGATCGCCGCGCGCCGCGATCAGCCCGGTCTTCGGCCCTTGCAGCAGGGCGCGGCCGTCCAGCCGCCCGCCCAGTTCAAGCGCCGAACTGCCGCTGCCCTTGCCCTTGGTATAGGCGGTAAGGGTGACGTCCAGGTTCAGGCCATAGCTGCCGCTGGGGTCGCTGGCGAATTCCTGTTCGAGGCGGGTCTTCAGCGCCCGGGCCAGCGCCGGCGGCACATTGCCCTCGGTCGAGACCGTGACCGCGGCCACCCGGACCGCCGGCGCCAGCAGGGCCTGATAGGGGGTGGGTTCCGGCTGGCAGGCGGCGAGGCCAAGACCGGCAAAGCCAAGGCAAAGGGCGAAGAACGGGCGCAGCATATCGGTGATTCCCCCAGGCGGTCAGCCCGCCGATATTGCCTGCGGCCACCGGGGGCCGGCAAGTCAGTCGCCACCCCCGTCACCGCCACCACCGTCACCGGCGCCATCACCGCAACTGCCGCCGTCGTCCTGGCCCGAATCGCCGCAATCCGCCGCATCGGGTCCGTCCCCGTCGGCCAGCAGGCTGGCGACCACCGCGCCCGCCGCGGCGCCGGCGATGAAGCCGCCGGCAGGATCGCGCCGCGACCGGCCGCGGCCGGCGGCCTGGCGGCGGGTGGGATCGGCCAGGACACGGCCGCCCCGGCGTACCAGGTAGCGGAGAAACAGGAGAACCCCGGCCAGAACGAGAAGGGTGATCAGCAGGCCGTCGCTCATCGCTCCCCTCTCCCCGGGCGGTGCGTCAGGCGGCGACGCGTTCGAGGCGCTTGGTGCGCTTGGTCCACAGCCACCAGGCGCCGCGCTGGGTGACCGCGGCGATGACGCCGTGCGGGGCGAGCCCGATCGCCTTCAGGATCATGGAAATCGCCCGCGCCAGATGGCCGTAGCGATAGTTGCGGAAAGCCCGGCGGCTATAGGCGTTCAGGCATTTGGCGCGATCATAGGCGACCCCGGGGCCATAGTTCGCGCAGTGGAAGGCGAAGGACAATTCGTCGTCGTCGGCCTCGTTCACGCGGCCGATGGCGATGCGCAGCTTGGCGATCAGGCCGAGCGAATCCTGCGGGTCGAATTTCTTCAGCGTGTCGTAGAACAGTTTGAAATGGCGGAACTCGTCGCCGGCGATGAAGTGGCAGAGTTGCTTCAGCACCGGCTCGTCCGTCGCGTCGCGGATCGCGGAATAATAGGACGAGGTCCCGCATTCGACGACGCAGCGCGCCAGCAATTCCCCCGCCCGCGAGCCGCGGACGGATTCGGTCGCCTCCAGCGGCAGGCGATAGCCGGCCCGGAACCGGGCGAGCGCATCCGCAAAGTCGAAGCGCTCGTCCGCCTGCTCGGCCCAGGCGGCCAGGGCCTGGCCGTGCAGCCGCTCCTCCGCCCCCCAGTTGCGGATGGCATCGTGGAGCCAGTCTTCCTCGTGGAAGACGTTGAGGAGATAGGTGACGTAATCCTCGGAGTTGGCCTCCACCAGGCTGGCGGTCTTCACCGCCATCAGCAGGTCCGGATCGACCTTGGTCGCGTCGAATTTGTCCCACGCGATGTCGTCAAGTCCCCAGTGACGGCCCATGCCTGCCTTCTCCTACCGTGGCCCGCGTTGCGCATTGCGGCGCAAACGTGATCCTAACACAGGTTCGCGGTCAAGCTCCGGTATAGGCAAGGATTTTGTGACACGCAAGCGACAGCGCACCGTCCTGTGACCCCGATCAACAAATGAAAACAACGGCCCCTCGGGCCCCGCGGGGTTGGCATCGGCCCTTGCCCACCCCGCTCAACAAATGAAAACGGCGGCCTTTGGGGCCGCCGTGATCGGAAGTGGCGATGCGGTGCCGTCGCTCAGGCGGCTTCGAGGACCTGCCGGATCGCGGCGACCTGGGCTTCGGCGCGGATGCGCTGATTGTCGTCGGCGGAGGCGGCGAGATCCGCCTCGGCGCCCTTCAGCTTGTCCTGGAGGTCGGCCTTGGAAACGGTGGCGAGATCCACCGCTTCTTCGGCGAGAACGGTCAGGCCCTCCGGCGTCACCTGGGCGAAGCCGCCCCGGACGAAGAGGCGGGCCGTGACCTTGCCGCCGGCCTGGACTTCCACCACGCCGGGGCGCAGCAGCGCCACCAGCGGGGCATGGTCGACCAGGATGCCGAGGTCACCCTCGGCGCCCGGCACGGTCACCGTCTCGACATCGGCCGAGAACAGCAGCCGCTCGGGGCTTACCAGCTCGAAATGCAGCTTGTCGGCCATTGTCTCTATCCTCAGGCGGCCGCGGCGGCCAGCTTCTTGGCCTTCTCGACCGCGTCCTCGATAGTGCCGACCATGTAGAAGGCGGCTTCGGGGAGATGGTCGTAGTCGCCGGCGGCAATGGCCTTGAAGCCCTTGATGGTGTCTTCGATCGAGACCAGCACGCCGGGCGAGCCGGTGAAGATTTCCGCGACGTGGAACGGCTGCGACAGGAAGCGCTGGATCTTCCGGGCGCGGGCCACCGTCAGCTTGTCCTCTTCCGACAGTTCGTCCATGCCCAGGATGGCGATGATGTCCTGGAGCGACTTGTACTGCTGCAGGATCGACTGGACCTTGCGCGCGGTCTGATAGTGCTCCTCGCCGACCACGCGCGGATCGAGAATGCGCGAGGTCGAGTCGAGCGGATCCACCGCCGGGTAGATGCCCAGTTCGGCGATCTGGCGCGACAGCACGGTGGTGGCGTCCAGGTGGGCGAAGGAAGTCGCGGGCGCCGGGTCGGTCAAGTCGTCGGCCGGCACGTAGATCGCCTGCACCGAGGTGATCGAGCCCTTCGAGGTCGTGGTGATGCGTTCCTGCAGGTTACCCATCTCGGTCGCCAGCGTCGGCTGATAGCCCACCGCCGACGGGATACGGCCGAGCAGCGCCGACACTTCCGACCCCGCCTGGGTGAAGCGGAAGATGTTGTCGACGAAGAACAGCACGTCCTGGCCCTGTTCGTCGCGGAAATATTCCGCCATGGTCAGGCCGGTCAGGGCGACGCGGGCGCGGGCGCCCGGCGGCTCGTTCATCTGGCCGTAGACCAGCGCCACCTTGGAATTCGGGCCTTCCAGGTCGATGACCTTGGCATCCACGAATTCATGATAGAGGTCGTTGCCTTCGCGGGTGCGTTCGCCGACGCCGGCGAAGACCGAGAAGCCGCCGTGCGCCTTCGCGATATTGTTGATCAGTTCCTGGATCAGCACGGTCTTGCCGACGCCGGCGCCGCCGAACAGGCCGATCTTGCCGCCGCGGGCATAGGGGGCGAGCAGGTCGACGACCTTGATGCCGGTGACGAGCACCTGGGCTTCGGTCGACTGTTCGGTGAAGGCCGGCGACGGCGCATGGATCGGGGCCGACTTGGTGGCGCCCACCGGGCCGCGCTCGTCGATCGGCTCGCCGATCACGTTCATGATGCGGCCGAGCACTTCGTTGCCCACCGGCACGGTGATCGGCGCACCGATATCGGTCACGCCCTGGCCGCGGACGAGGCCGTCGGTGGTGTCCATGGCGATCGCGCGGACCGAGGACTGGCCGAGATGCTGGGCGACTTCCAGCACCAGGCGGTTGCCCTGGTTGGTGGTTTCCAGCGCGTTCAGAATGGCGGGCAGGTGACCGTCGAATTCAACGTCCACCACCGCGCCGATGACCTGGGTAATGCGACCCGTCTGCGTTGCCATTGCCGTGTCTTCCTATCCTGGTCCTCAGAGCGCCTCGGCGCCCGAGATAATTTCGATCAGTTCCTTGGTGATCGCAGCCTGACGGGTCCGGTTGTAGGTCAGCGTCAGACGGTTGATCATGTCGCCCGCGTTGCGGGTCGCATTGTCCATGGCGCTCATGCGGGAGCCTTCTTCGGAGGCCGCATTCTCGAGCAGGGCCCGGTAGATCTGCACCGCCACATTGCGCGGCAGCAGGGCTTCGAGGATTTCCTCCTCGCCCGGCTCGAAGGTGAAGATCGCGCCCTTCAGGTCCGGACCATTGCCCTCGCCTTCCGGCAGGGCCGCCGGAATGATCTGCTGGGCGGTCGGGATCTGGGCGATCACGCTCTTGAACTGGGCGTAGAAGACGGTGGCGACGTCGAATTCGCCGGCGTCATAGAGCGCGAACAGCTTGTCCGCGATCGCGGCGGCGATCGGGAAGCCCTGCTTGCGGATCCCGCCCGCGACTTCCACCGTCTCGATGATCAGCTTGGCATAGTCGCGGCGCAGGGCGTCGCGGCCCTTGCGGCCGACGCACAGCACCTTCACCGTCTTGCCCTCGGCCTGCAGCGCCTGGATGCGCTGGCGGGCGAGACGCACGATCGACGAATTGAAGCCGCCGCAAAGGCCCCGTTCCGCCGTGGCGACGACCAGGAGGTGAACCTGGTCCTTGCCCGTGCCGGTGAGGAGCTTCGGCATGTCCTCGGTGATGGTCACGCCGGCAGCCAGGGAGGCCAGCACCTGTTCCATGCGCGCGGCATAGGGACGGGCAGCCTCCGCGGCCTCCTGGGCGCGGCGCAGTTTGGACGCCGCGACCATCTTCATGGCCTTGGTGATCTTCTGGGTCGACTTGACGCTGTTAATGCGCAGCTTCAAGTCTTTCAAGCTCGGCATCGCCGCTGTCCCTTATGCTGCCGGGCTCAGGCGAAGCGCTTGACGATGGCTTCGGCCACGGCGTGCAGCTTGGCCTCAGTGTCCTTCGACAGCGCCTTTTCGGTGCGGATCGTGGCCAGGATGTCGGCGTTCTTGGTCCGCAGCTCGTCGAGCAGGGCCTTCTCGAAGGCGCCGACCTTGGCCACCGGCAGCTTGTCCAGGTAACCCTTCACGCCCGAGAAGATCGAGGCGACCTGCTCTTCGACCGGGAGGGGGTTGAACTGCGGCTGCTTCAGCAGTTCGGTCAGGCGGGCGCCGCGGTTCAGCAGGCGCTGGGTCGAGGCGTCGAGGTCGGAACCGAACTGGGCGAAGGCCGCCATCTCGCGGTACTGCGCCAGTTCCAGCTTGATCGAGCCCGCGACCTGCTTCATCGCCTTGATCTGCGCGGCGGAGCCGACGCGCGACACCGACAGGCCGACGTTGATGGCCGGACGGATGCCCTGGTAGAACAGGTTGGTCTCGAGGAAGATCTGGCCGTCGGTGATCGAGATCACGTTGGTCGGAATATAGGCCGAGACGTCGCCCGCCTGGGTCTCGATCACCGGCAGCGCGGTCAGCGAGCCGGCGCCCTTGACGTCCGACATCTTGGCGGCGCGTTCCAGCAGGCGGCTGTGGAGATAGAACACGTCGCCGGGATAGGCTTCGCGGCCCGGCGGGCGGCGCAGCAGCAGCGACATCTGGCGATAGGCGACGGCCTGCTTGGAGAGATCGTCATAGACGATCAGGGCATGCATGCCGTTGTCGCGGAAGAATTCGCCCATGGCGCAGCCGGTATAGGGCGCCAGGAACTGCAGCGGCGCCGGCTCGGAAGCGGTGGCGGCGACGACGATCGAATATTCCAGCGCGCCGTTGTCTTCCAGCATCTTCACGATCTGGGCGACGGTCGAACGCTTCTGGCCGACGGCGACGTAGATGCAATAGAGCTTCTTCGACTCGTCAGTGCCGGCGTTGACCGGCTTCTGGTTGATGAACGTGTCGATGGCGACGGCGGTCTTGCCGGTCTGGCGGTCGCCGATGATCAGCTCGCGCTGGCCGCGGCCGACGGGCACCAGGCTGTCGATCGCCTTCAGGCCGGTCTGCATCGGCTCATGCACGCCCTGGCGCGGGATGATGCCCGGGGCCTTCACCTCGACGCGGGCGCGGGTGACGTCCACGAGGGGACCCTTGCCGTCGATCGGGTTGCCGAGACCGTCGACCACGCGGCCGAGCAGGCCGCGGCCCACGGGCACGTCCACGATGGTGCCGGTCCGCTTGACGACGTCGCCTTCCTTGATGGCGCGGTCGTTGCCGAAGATCACGATGCCGACATTGTCGGTCTCGAGGTTCAGGGCCATGCCCTTCACGCCGCCGGGGAATTCGACCATTTCGCCGGCCTGGACGCCGTCGAGGCCGTAGACGCGGGCGACGCCGTCACCGACGGACAGGACCTGGCCGACCTCGGTGGTTTCGGCTTCGGCGCCGAAATTGGCGATTTCGTCCTTGAGGACTGCGGAAATCTCAGCGGCCCGGAGTGCCATTATGCATTCCCCTTCAATGCGACCGACAGGCGGTCCAGCTTGGTCTTGAGGCTGCCGTCAATCTGGCGCGAACCAACGCGCACGATGAGGCCGCCGAGGAGGCTTTGATCGACCTTGGCATCGATCAGGACAGTCTTGCCGACGAGGCGAGACAATTCGGATTTGAGCTGTTCTTCCTGGGCGAAGCTCAGCGGCTCGGCCGAGGTGACGGCCGCCGTCACCTCGCCGCGGGCCTTGGCCAGCAGCTCCTTGAAGGCGCTGAGCGCGGCGGGCAGGGCGAACAGGCGCCCGTTCTTCGCCAGCAGCAGGACGAAATGAGTGGCGAAGGGACCGACGCCGGCCTGGCCCAGCAGGGTCCTGAAGACCTTGCCCTGCTCTTCGCGCTTGCGCAGCGGGCTGCGGATGAAGGCGACCAGTTCGGGCGATTCCGCGAGCAGCGCGCCGATCGTTTCCAGATCGGCCGCGACCGCGTCGAGCACGCCGCGCCCGGACGACAGGTCGAACAGGGCGCCGGCATAGCGGCCGCCGATTTGCGCGAGCGTCGAAGATGAGGTTGCCAAGACCCTTGCCCCCGGGCAGCCGCCCCTAAGGGGCCACCTCTAAGCCGTTGAAATCTCAAAGCGAAGTTGGGCGCAAAGAATGCGCGCACAGACCCCGCCCGCTGAAGCAGGCGTCTCGTACCACAGGCCTTGATGCGCCGCAACCGTATGGGCCGCGTCAAAATGGTCTAAGGCGCAATTTGCGGCATAAAAATGACCGCAGATTCGACCATGGTCTTAGCGACGCAAGACCCCCACCCGACACGCGCGGAACTCAAGGCGCCATCCCCGGACGCCGAGGGCATTGCAGGGGAGGACGCGGCATTTTTCAAGCGGGAATGCCGCTCTCATCCGAATCTCCAATGCCCGGAAGATCGAGCCGGTAGCGGACATAGCCGTCCGCCGGCCGGAATCGGTCGTAGAGCCGGCGCGCGGCCCGATTGTCGCCTTCCGTGTGCCAGTAGAGCTGGCCGGCGCCCCGGCGCCGGGCCTCCGCCTTCAGGCCCTCGATCAGGGCGAAGCCGACCCCGCCGCCCCGGACCGTTTCATCGACATAGAGATCTTCGAGATAGACGATCGGCTCGATCGACCAGGTGCGGGCATGAACGACGCAGACCGCGAAACCGGCGACCCCGCCCCCGTGTTCCGCCACCAGGCAGAAGACCGGCGCCAGGGGATCGAGAATCCGGCCCCAGGTGGTCGCGGTCACCGCGTCCGGCACCGCACTGCGGTAGAAGGCGCAATAAGCGGCCCAAAGCCGGCGCCAATGCGCCTCGTCCCCGGGCCGGGCTGCGCGAATCAGGGTCATGGTCCTTCCTTCCAGCGCCTACATGAAGTGATAGGGGTCGACGTCCACCTGCATCCTGACCCGGCCGGGCACCGGCGCCGCGTCGAGCCAGGGGCGCAGCACCGCCTGCACGTTCAGGCGCCGGGGGGCGCGGACCAGCAGGCGCACCCGGTGGCGGCCGCGCAGCAGGCTCAAGGGTGCCGGCGCCGGGCCCAGGACGTCGAAACCCTCGATATCGCGGGGCGCGGTGCGGGCGAGGTGCCGGCCGATGGTCATCACCTCGCCCTGGTCGGGCCCCGACAGGATGATCGCCACCAGCCGGCCGTAGGGCGGCAGGCCGTGGCGCTTGCGCGCCGCCTGTTCGGCGGCGACGAAACCGTCGCGGTCGTTGCGGGCGATCGCCCGGATCACGCCGGCCTCGGGATCGAAGCTCTGGATCAGGGCCCGGCCCGGCCGCTCGCCCCGGCCGGCGCGGCCGACCACCTGGGTGGTCAATTGGAAGATACGCTCGCCCGCGCGGAGGTCGCCGCCGTCGAGGCCGAGATCGGCATCGACCACGCCGACCAGGGTGAGAAAGGGAAAATGATGCCCCTTGGCGACGATCTGGGTGCCGATCACCACATCGACCTCGCGGGCCGCGATCGCATCGAAGGCGGCCGCCAGCGCCAAGGGCCCGCCCAGCGTGTCGGAGGCGAGAATCAGGCGCCGGGCCTGGGGCAGAATATTCGCCACTTCCTCGTCGATCCGCTCCACCCCCGGGCCGCAGGCGACGAGACTGTCCTCCTCACCGCATTCGGGGCAGGCGTGGGGCTTCGGCACGATATGGCCGCAGTGATGGCATTCCAATTGCCGGCGGTTGCGGTGCTCGACCAGCCAGGCGGTGCAGTTCGGGCATTCGATGCGATGCCCGCAATGCCGGCACAGTGTCAGGGGGGCATAGCCCCGGCGGTTCAGGAACAGCAGGCTCTGCTCGCCCCGGGCCAGGCATTCCGCCATCGCCCGGGTCAGGACGGGGGAGAGGAAATTGCCCCGCTCCGGCGCATTGGCCCGCATGTCGACGATCTGCACCTCGGGCAGCATGGCGCCGCCGTGCCGTTCCGGCAGCACCAGGCGGCGATAGCGCCCGGCCTCGACATTGGCCAGGGTCTCCAGGCTGGGGGTGGCGCTGGCCAGGACGATCGGGCAATCCTCGATGGTGGCGCGCACCACAGCCATGTCGCGGCCGTGATAGGCGACGCCGTCGTCCTGCTTGAAGCCCTGGTCGTGTTCCTCGTCGACGATGATGACGCCGAGATCGGCGAAGGGCAGGAACAGGGCGGAGCGCGCCCCGATCACCAGCCCGACCGCGCCCGCCGCCACGCCGCGCCAGACCCGGCGCCGCGCGGCCGGCGTCAGGTCCGAATGCCAGACCGCGGGGGCGACGCCGAAACGCGCGGCGAACCGCTCCAACAGGCCCGCCGTCAGCGCGATTTCCGGCAGCAGCACCAGGGCCTGCCGCCCGGAACGGAGTGCCGTGGCGATGGCTTCGAGATAGACCTCGGTCTTGCCCGAGCCGGTGACGCCGTCGAGCAGGAAGGCGCGATAGCCCCCGGCGCCGACCGCCGCCGTCAATTCCCCGGCGACCGCGGCCTGCCCCTCGGACAGGGCCGGCAGGGCGAAATCCGGATCGGGCCGCGGCGCCGGCGGCGCGGCCAGCGCGACGGGCCGCAGCGCGCCGCCGTCGACGAGGCCGCGCAGCACCCCCGAAGTCACCCCGGTCGCGGCCAGGATGGCGGCCGGGGCCAGGGCGCCCTCGGCGGCAAGAAGCTCGAGCACGGCCTTCCGCGCCGGCGTCACCCGGTCGGGCTGGCGCCCGGTCGGGGCATAGCCGGTGACCGGGGCCGCCGCATCATTGTTGGCGGCATTGGCGAAATGGCGCAGCACCATGCCCGGCGGCGCCATCGTATATCCCGCCATCCAGTCGAGAAAGCGGCGCGCCTTCGCCGTCATCGCCGGCCAGTCGTGGACCAGGGCGATGGGGCGCAGCTTCGCGGCGGCGACGATCCCTTCGCCCGCGCCGTCCCAGACCACCCCGGTCACCCGCCGGGGACCGAGCGGCACGTCGACGAAAGTACCCGGCGGCGGCACGGCGCCGCCGGGCGGGGCATAGTCCAGCGGCCCCGGAAACGGCAGGGTGACGAGAACGGGAATGCGCTGCGGCAAGCTCATGGTCTATAGTCGCCGGAAAGGGCCAGGGGGTGCGGACCGCAGCGTGCGATTCGGGCCATGTCCGCCTTTTCCCATACGACCATCCCAGCGGAAACCCGATAAATGAAGTTCTTCATCGACACCGCCGACGTGCGTGAAATCAAGGATCTTGCCTCGACCGGCATGGTCGATGGGGTGACCACCAACCCCAGCCTGATCGCCAAGTCGGGCCGCAACATCCTCGACGTCATCGCCGAGATCTGCGAGGTGGTGCCGGGCCCCGTCTCGGCCGAGGTGACCGCGACCGATTTCGACACCATGCTGACCGAGGGCCGCAAGCTGGCCAAGCTCGCGACCAATGTCGCGGTGAAGGTGCCGCTGACCTGGGCCGGGCTCAAGACCTGCAAGGCCCTGTCGGACGACGGCGTCATGGTCAATGTCACCCTGTGCTTCTCGTCCGCCCAGGCCCTGCTGGCGGCCAAGGCCGGTGCCGCCTTCATCTCGCCCTTCGTCGGCCGGCTCGACGACATCGCCACCGACGGCATGGACCTGATCGCCGAGATCCGCCAGATCTACGACAATTACGAGGCGCTGACGACCGAGATCCTGGTCGCCTCGGTCCGCCACCCGCGCCATGTCATCGATTCGGCCAAGCTCGGGGCCGATGTCGCCACCCTGCCGCCGTCCGTGCTGCGGGCGCTGGCCAATCATCCGCTCACCGACCGCGGCCTCGACGCCTTCCTGGCCGATTGGGCCAAGACCGGCCAGTCGATCCTTTAAGGACCTCCGCCTTGTCGAAGACCACGGAACAGCCGGAAGACGCCACCCCCGAGACCGCCACCCCCGAGGCGGCGACCCCCGAGACGGCGGCGAAGGCGGAACCGGCGCCCGCCCCGGCCAGGCGCCGGCTCACCTCGACCGAGGTGCGCGGCTACCTGATGGCGCATCCGGGCTTTCTCGCCCGCAATGCCGATCTCCTGGAGCATCAGGCCCTGCCGCCGCGCAGCGACGCCGACGGCGACAAGGTGGTCGATTTCCAGCGCGCCCTGGTCGAGCGGCTGCGCACCGACAATGCCCGCCTCCGCCACTTCCAGTCCGAGGTGATCACGGCCGCCCGGGCCAATGTCTCGGCCCAGGGCCTGGTGCAGGAGGCGATCCTCCTCCTCCTCGAAGCCGCCAGCTTCGAGGAGGCGATCCACGCGATCACCCAGGACCTGGCGCCGGTGCTGGGCATCGATGTCGTCACCCTCTGCCTCGAGGGCGAGGGCATGGAGGACGCGCCGGACCTGCCGAACCTGCAGCTGGTCGTGCCCGGCACGGTCGATGCCCTGCTGGGCGAGGGGCAGGCGATCCGCCTCGCCAGCGGCGCCTTCGACGACGGCACCCTGTTCGGCCCCGCCGCCCCCCTGGTCCAGAGCCAGGCCTTCGCCCGCCTCGACCTCGGCGACGGGCCGGTCGGCCTGCTGGCCCTGGGCAGCCGCGACCCCGACAAATACGACGAGGGCCAGGGCGGCGAGTTGCTGCATTTCCTGGCCCTGGTGGTCGAACGGGTGATCCAGCTTTGGCTGCGCCTGGCCCAGGCCTGACCCCGGCCCCGCCGCCGCCTGCCCTGCTGGCGGCGGCGCCGGACCTTGCCCGGGCCGTCGCCGACTGGCTGCGCCACCTGCGGGCGGAGCGCCGCGCCGCCGAGCACACGATCGACGGCTATGCCCGGGACCTGCGCCAATTCCTCGCCTTCATCGCCGAGCATCGGGGCGAGGTGCCCGATATCGCCGCCCTGCTGGCGCTCGGGCCGCGCGACTTCCGCGCCTTCCAGGCCCGCCGCCGGGGCGAGGGTATCGGCCCGGCCTCCGCCGCCCGCGGCCTTTCGGCGCTGCGCCATTTCTTTCGCCATCTCGACCGCCAGGGCCACGGCCAGAATGCCGCCGCCCTGGCCGTCAAGGCGCCCAAGCGGCCCCATGGCGTGCCCCGGCCGCTGACCGCCGCCGCCGCCCTGGCCACGGTGGACGAGGCGGGCAGCCTCGCGGCCGAGCCCTGGATCGCGGCGCGGGACGAGGCGGTGCTCGCCCTCCTCTACGGCTGCGGGCTGCGCATTTCGGAAGCGCTGGGCCTGAAGCGCCGCGACGTGCCGTTCCGCGACATGCTGCGCATCACCGGCAAGGGCAACAAGGAGCGGCTGGTGCCGGTGCTGCCGGCGCTTGGCGCCTCGGTCGAGCGCTACCTCGCCCTCTGCCCCTACCCGCTGCCGGCGGCGGGGCCCCTGTTCGTCGGCGCCAAGGGCGGGCCGCTGTCGCCCCGCATCGTGCAGCGCTGCATGGAAACCTTGCGCGGCGCCCTCGGCCTCTCCGCCGATGCGACGCCCCATGCGCTCCGCCATTCCTTCGCCACCCATCTGCTGGGCGCGGGCGGCGACCTGCGCACGATCCAGGAATTGCTCGGCCACGCCAGCCTGTCCACCACCCAGCGCTATACCGAGGTCGATACCGCCCGCCTGCTCGCCGCCTATGCCGACGCCCACCCGAGGGCCAGGGGATGAGGCTGCGGCTGCCGTCATTGCCGGAAGGATATGGCGGGCGCCTGCTGTTCGTGATCGTCCTCGGGCTGCTGTTCTACGGCGATCCGATCTTCCGGCCGCCCAGCTATTACTATTGCTGGTCGCAGACGGGAGACACCCTGTTCATCACCGACCTGATCACCGTCACTTACGAGAATACCGGGCCCGAGGCCCGGCGCATCCTTGCCGCGCCCCTGGCCGAGGCGGGCTATGCCGAGCCGGTCTGCTCCCACGGCGGCCCCCGCGACTACGAAGTCGACAAGGGCCGGCGGACGCATCTGCGTTCCCCCAACGCCCGGCCACTCGCCTGGAACGGCGTCGGCCCCCCGCCGTCACCCGCCGAGGTCGTGGCGTCGCCACAGCCGGGACAGGCCGGCGAAAGCCAGGGTCAAGAGGATCGCCGGCACGAGGACGAGTAATTCCGTGACGATGAAAGACAGCGGCACCATCAGCAGCATCAGGTGGAGGTCGCCCAGCACCTCCTGAAACCGCGGCTGGCCCCAGGCTTCCGCCAATCTGCCGGCATAGAAGGCGAGGAAGAACAGGACATGCCCCACCAGCGTGGCCAGCAAGCCGATCTTCACCGCCTCGCCCCAGTCGACCGGGCCGGACGGCTTCGCCTGTCCCCGCCACAGGGCGAAGGCGGCGACGAAGGCGCAGGCCGCCCCCCGCAGCAGCCGGCCCGGATCGGCCTCGGCACCCGGCCGCCACGGCCTGTCCGCCCGCTCGAACACGACCCAGAGGAGAGCGGCGACAAGGCCGGCCATCAATCCGGCATAGAGCGCGGCTTCCAGCCCGTGACGCCGCCCCCGCCGCACGGGCATCAGCCGGGGGAACGCCACAACCGGCAGGCGGCGCCATAGGCGACCGCGAACAGCGCCCCGAGGGGCAGGGTCACGATCCCGGTCAGCAGCAGGCCGAACATGGCGAAGCCCGCCACCCCGCCCACCATGGCGGTCAGCGGCACGCCCGCATCCCACGCGACCAGCACGCCCGCGACCAGGGCCCCGAGGCCATAGGCGGCCAATACCGTCAGGACCCCGGCCAGGACGGCCATGCCGAGATGCACCCGGCCCCGCGCCGAATGGACCATCAGCCAGATGGGCAAGCCGGCACTGCCGGTCACCAGCGCCAGCCACCAGTGGAGGCCGCTTTCCAGATCGCCGTTATTGGCGGCGAAACCCGCCGCCACCGCTGCGGCGAGCAGGGCGAAGCCCAGGGCTTCCAGGATGAAGGCGAAGCGAGTCATGGCGCCAGACTGTCACAAGCGAGCACGGGCGGCGATGAGGAACGTCACAGCCGCCGGCGCCAGAGCCGGCTGGCCAGGGCAAAGGCCAGGGCCGCAGCGATCGCCGGCGGCAGGGTCTGATGCGCGGTCAGCACCAGGGCCAGCAGGGCGAAGAGCAGCAGCCCGGTGCCCAGGCCGACGAATTCCGGCCCCCGGTCGATCGCCCCGGCCAGGGTGATGACCACGGTCCCGAGGACATGGGCCGCCACCACGGACAAGACCCCGGCCAGGGCGGCGACGGACAGGCGAACCCGCCCCTCCCGCCGGACCAGCGCCGACCAGACGGCGGCGGCGGCAACCCCGGCATAGACGGACAGCCAGGACGGCATCTCCACCGCCGCCTGGCCGCGGAGCGAATAGACGACCCAGGCGACCAGCGCCGCCACCAGGCCGAAGCCCAACACCTCGAAAAGAAAAGCCATGCGCGTCATGATCCGATCCTGCCAGCCCGCACCCCACCGGGCGATGAAGAAAATCACCGCCCCCGAAGGCCGAAACCGCCATAACCGCCAAGGCCCCGCCGGGGCGGCAACGGGCCGGACGAAGCCTTGCCCCTTGATGGTAAAANACCCCCCCCCCCCCCCCCCCCGGAGGCCGAAACCGTCCCGCGCCGTCCGTCACAACCACCAGGGGGCCTCGTCACCAGAGCCAGCACGGCCGCCAAAAGGCCCCGGCCAGAGCGCCGCGCCCAGGAAACGGCAAGACCCCGCCAGGACGGCGATGGGCGGGCCAAGCCGCCCTTCCCGCTCGCCCGGGCGCATGGCGCCTTGATGGCAAAAGGTCCTGCGCGCCAAGGTCCGGTCTTGCCAGCGGTTACCCTTTTGTCTGGCGATGGAGACAATCACCGGCGCCGGCGGCCGCAGACGGCGAACAGGGGCGCCGGTTGCCGCCAGCGCCGGCAGGAGGAAGACCGCCACTGGCGAAACCATCGCCCCCCAGAGTCCGAAACCGTCCTGTGCTGCCCGCGTAACCACCAGGGGCCTCGTCACCAGGGCCAGTACGGCCGCCGGGGCGGCAATGGACGCGCGAAGCCTCCCTTCCCGTCCGTGCTGGCGCGCGGCGCCTTGATGGCAGAAAGCCAGGAGCGTCAAGACCCGGTCCTGCCAGCGGTTACCCTGTCGTCGGGCGATGGACAGAATCACCGGCACCGGCGGCCGCAGGCGGCGAACAGGGCGCCGGTTGCCGCCAGCACCGGCAGGGCTGCCGGCAGGATGAAGATCGCTGCCAGTGAGACCAGCAGCACCCAGAGGCCGAAACCGTCCTGCGCTGCCGGCGGGTCGGCGGCCAGAACCGCCAGGGGCCCCGTCACCAGGGCGAGCACCGCCGCCAGGGCGCCGGCCAGGGCGCCGCGCCGGAGGCCCGGCCGAGACCCGGCCGCCGCGGCCCAGGCGAAAGCCGC
Organism: Zavarzinia compransoris; assembly: GCF_003173055.1. NCBI lineage: Bacteria > Pseudomonadati > Pseudomonadota > Alphaproteobacteria > Rhodospirillales > Zavarziniaceae > Zavarzinia > Zavarzinia compransoris. Next base: position 412,523 of record NZ_QGLF01000003.1, on the reverse strand, counting down.
CGTCGGCAGGGTGGCGGCGGCAAGGGGGCGGTGGATTTCGGCCGTCGCGGCGGCGAAATCGGGCAGCAGGCCGCGTGCCAGCAGCAGCCAGCCGAGGGCGGCCGCGCCGAAGCCCAGCGCCGCCGCGAGCCGGCGCATTTCACCCGCGCCCGGCCGGGCGCCATTCATTTCACCCGCGCCCGGCCGGGCGCCATTGCAGGGCGAGGCGGCGGACGACGAACCCCGCCGCGATCCCGACCGGCCAGGCGACGACCATGGCATAGGCGATGCCGCCGACGAACATCTCGAACACGGTCAGGGCGCCGCCGCCCGCGCCGATGCTCTTCACCAGGGCATAGGCCAGCCAGCCGGCCAAGGCCGAGGCCAGCGCCGCGACGAAGACGGTGCCATTGTCGATCGGCCCGCGCCGGGGCGCGATGGTGAACCAGGAAAACGCCGCGATCCCGAAGCCGAGCAGCAGGAAGGGCAGCGCCCGCACCGGTTCCTCGACCAGCAGGGCGACAAGGGCGAACAGAGCGCCGAAGGTCGCCGCCTCGCCCAGGCGGAGCCGGCCGGCGATGCGGCTGCGCGGCCCGATCACCGGGCCGCGGCCGGCGGTGCCCGACCGTGGCGCCGGCGGTTGCGGCCGGGGGCGGAAGGGAATGATGTCCGCCCCCTGGCCATGGTCTTCCGGCCGGTCGGCGCCCGGCTTGTCTTCCGAATCCGGGCGCCCCTCGGCCATGGTCACATCTGCCGCGTGCCGCCGTTGACGCCGAGCGCCGCCTCGCGGATCGCTTCCATCTCGGTCGGATGAGCGTGGCTGGTGCGGGCCAGGTCCTCGGCCGCCGCGCCGAACTCGATGGCGGTGACGATTTCCGCGATCATGTTGCCGGCGTCCGCCCCGATGATATGGGCGCCCAGGATCCGGTCGGTGGCCGCATCGGCGATCACCTTCACGAAGCCTTCGGTCTGGGCATTGGCCTTGGCGCGGGAATTGGCGGTGAAGGGGAATTTGCCGGTCTTGTAGGCGACGCCCAGCTTCTTCAGCTCTTCTTCCGTGCGGCCGACATTGGCGACTTCCGGCATGGTATAGATGACGCCGGGGATCGCGTCGTAATTCACGTGGCCGTGCTGGCCGGCCATGATCTCGACCGCGGCGACGCCCTCTTCCTCGGCCTTATGGGCCAGCATCAGGCCGCCGATGACGTCGCCCACCGCATAGATATGGCCGATATTGGTGGCGTAATGGTCGTTCACCGGGATGAAGCCGCGCTCCGTCACCTCGACCCCGGCGTCGGCCAGGTTCAGGCCGTCGGTATAGGGCCGGCGGCCGACCGCGACCAGGACGATGTCGGCATCCAGCACTTTTTCCTCGCCGCCGGCGACCGGCACCACGGTGACCGTGGCGCCGTTCTTCACCGGCTTCACGCCGGTCACCTTGTGCGAGAGCAGGAAGTCGAAGCCCTGCTTGCCCAGGATGCGCTGGAAATTCTTGGAAACCTCGCCGTCCATCGCCGGGGTGATGCGGTCGAGGAATTCGATCACCGTGACCTCGGCGCCCAGCCGGCGCCAGACCGAGCCGAGTTCGAGGCCGATGACGCCGCCGCCGATCACGATCAGCTTCTTCGGCACATTGTCCAGCGCCAGCGCCCCGGTCGAGGAGACCACGGTCTTCTCGTCGATGGTGATGCCCGGCAGGGACGAGACGTCGGAACCGGTGGCGATCAGGGTGCGCGCCGCCTTGATGGTGCGGGTGCCGCCGGCGTTCAGCGTGACCTCGATCGTATCGGCCGAGACGAATTTCCCGGCACCGGCGATATAGGCCACCTTGTTCTTCTTCATGAGGAACTCGATGCCCTTGGTCAGCTCGCCGACCACCTTGGTCTTATGCGCCATCAGGGCGTCGAGGTCGACCGAGACGCCTTCCGCCTTGATGCCGTATTTGGCAAAGCCGTGCTGCGCCTCGTCGTAGAGTTCGGTTGCATGCAGCAGCGCCTTCGAGGGGATGCAGCCGACGTTGAGGCAGGTGCCGCCGAGGGTGCCGCGCTTCTCGACGATCGCGGTCTTGAAGCCGAGCTGGCCGGCGCGGATCGCCGCCGTATAGCCGGCCGGGCCGCCGCCGATGATGACGAGATCGAAGGCATCTTCGCCCGAAACCGCAACGGCCGCAGGGCCGGCGGACACGGGGGCGGCCGCAGGTACCGGCGCAGCAGCGGGGGCCGGGGCCGGAGCAGCGGCCGGCGCCGGGGCGGCGACGGGGACGCCGGCGGCCTTGCCGGTCTCGTCGATGGCGCCGATGACCTGGCCGATCACCACGGTGTCGCCTTCCTTGGCGGCAATCGCGGCGAGCACGCCGTCGCTGGGCGAGGACACTTCGACCGCCACCTTGTCGGTCTCAAGCGACACCAGGACCTCGTCCTTCTTCACGGCTTCGCCGATCCGCTTGGACCAGGCGCCGACGGTCGCTTCCGTGATCGATTCGCCGAGGGTCGGCACTTTCAGTTCGATGGTCATCGTCACTACCTCGAATGCAAACCCCCACCCGCGAACAAGCTCGGGGTGGGGGCCGGGAATTGCCGGTCCGTCCCGAGCCTGTCAGGGACGGAGGCTGGACCTCTGGGATCAGACGCCGAACAGCAGGCGCGACGGATCCTCGATCGCTTCCTTGATGCGGACGAGGAAGGTCACCGCCTCGCGGCCGTCGATCAGGCGGTGGTCGTAGGACACCGCGAGATACATCATCGGGCGGACCACGACCTGCTTGTTCACCACCATCGGCCGGTCCTGGATCTTGTGCATGCCAAGGATCGCGGACTGCGGCGGGTTGATGATCGGGGTCGACATCAGCGAGCCGAAGACGCCGCCGTTCGAGATGGTGAAGGTGCCGCCCTGCATGTCTTCGATGGCGAGCTTGCCGTCGCGCGCCTTGGTGCCGAGGCGGGCGATTTCCTTCTCGATCTCATGGAAGCCGAGCTTGTCGGCATCGCGCACCACCGGCACGACGAGGCCGCTGGGCGAGGAGACCGCGACCGAGATGTCGTAGTAATTCTTGTAGACGATCTCGTCGCCATAGATCTCGGCATTGACCGCCGGGACTTCCTTGAGCGCCTGCACCGCCGCCTTCACGAAGAAGGACATGAAGCCCATCTTCACGCCGTGCTTCTTCTCGAAGAGGTCCTTGTACTGGTTGCGCGCTTCCATCAGCGCGGTCATGTCCACCTCGTTGAAGGTGGTCAGCATGGCCGCGGTGTTCTGCGCGTCCTTCAGGCGTTCGGCGATCCGCTTGCGCAGGCGGGTCATCTTCACGCGCTCTTCGCGCGGGTCCTCGGCACGCGGCGGCAGGGCCTTGGGCGCGGCGGCCGGCGGATTGGCGACGGCGGCGATCACATCCGCCTTGGTCACCCGGCCGCCCGGGCCGGTGGCGGGGATCGCGGCGGCGCTGAGGCCCGATTCCGCGATCAGCTTGCGGGCCGCCGGGCCCGGGGTGGCGCCGGCGGGCGCCGCAACCGGGGCGGGGGCCGCGACAGGCACGGGAGCAACCGGGGCCGGGGCCGGGGCGGGCGCCGCGGCCGGGGCGGCGGCGGCCTTGGCCGTCTCGTCGATGGCGCCCAGGATCTGGCCGATGGTCACCGTGTCGCCGGGCTTCGCATCGATGCGGACGAGGACGCCCGATTCGGGCGCATTGACCTCGACCGCGACCTTGTCGGTCTCAAGCTCGACCAGCGGCTCGTCCTTCTTCACCGCCTCGCCCGCATTGCGGAACCACTTGCCGATGGTCGCCTCGGTGACGCTTTCGCCAAGCGTGGGGACCTTGAGTTCGATCGTCATTCTATCAGCCTCTTCGGCGTTTTCGTATCAGTTCGGTCAGATGGACAGGGCGTCGGAGACGAGCTTCGCCTGTTCTTCGACATGCTTGCGCAGCGAGCCCGTGGCGGGCGAGGCGGCGGCGGAACGGCCGGCATAGGCGGCGCGCCCCGGCTTGCCCTTGGCCTTGCCGATGACCCATTCGATCCAGGGCTCGACGAAGAACCAGGCGCCCATATTCTTCGGCTCTTCCTGGCACCAGACCACATCCGCCTTAGGGAAGCGCTGGATGAGGTTGACCAGGGTCTTGGCCGGGAAGGGATAGAGCTGCTCGACGCGGGCGATATAGACCTCGTCCAGCCCGCGCTTCTCGCGCTCGGCCAGAAGGTCGTAATAGACCTTGCCGGTGCAGAGCACGACGCGCTTGACGCCGGTGTCCTTGGCCAGGCGGAAGTCGCCCGCGATCTTGGGGAATTCGCCCTTGGTGTCGAAATCATCCTCGAGCACGCGGTGGAACGAGGTGCCGGGGCCCATTTCCGCCAGGCTGGAGACCGCCTTCGGGTGGCGCAGCAGCGATTTCGGCGTCATCAGGATCAGGGGCTTCCTGAACTTGCGATGGATCTGCCGGCGCAGGATATGGAAGTAATTGGCCGGCGTCGTACAGTTGGCGACCTGCATATTGTCTTCGGCGCAGAGCTGGAGATAGCGCTCCAGGCGGGCCGAGGAATGCTCCGGCCCCTGGCCCTCGTAGCCGTGGGGCAGCAGGACGACGAGGCCCGACATGCGCAGCCACTTCGATTCGCCCGAGGCGATGAACTGGTCGAACACCACCTGGGCGCCGTTGGCGAAATCGCCGAACTGGGCTTCCCACAGCACCAGGGCGTTCGGCTCCGCCATCGAGTAGCCGTATTCGAAGCCGAGCACGGCGGCTTCGGAGAGCATGGAGTCATGCACTTCGAAGCTCGACGCCTCGGGCCCGAGGTTCTGCAGCGGCAGGTAGCGGCCTTCCGAGCCCTGGTCGATCCAGACCGAATGGCGCTGCGAGAAGGTGCCGCGGCCTGAATCCTGGCCGGACAGGCGGACATGCACGCCTTCGAGCAGCAGCGAGCCGAAGGCCAGCGCCTCGCCGGTCGCCCAGTCGAAGCCCTCGCCGGTCTCGAACATCTTCTTCTTCGCTTCGAGCACGCGGCGCAGCGTGCGGTGCGGGCTGAAGTCGTCCGGGATCGTGGTCAGGACCTTGCCGATGTCCTTCAGGGTCTTCATCGACTCGTCGGTCTCGCCGCGGCGGACGTCGCCGCGCGCGACCGTCATGCCGGCCCAGCGGCCCTCCAGCCAGTCCGCCTTGTTCGACTTGAAGCTCTTCGAGGCTTCGAGATCGTGGTCGAGCTTGGCATAGAAATCGGCCACCGCCTGATCGGCCTCTGCCTGGGTCAGCACCGCTTCCTCGACCAGGCGCCGGGCATAAAGCTCGCGCACGCCCGGATGGCCCGAGATCTTCGAATACATCAGGGGCTGGGTGAACATCGGCTCGTCGGTCTCGTTGTGACCGAAGCGGCGATAGCAGAAGAGGTCGATCACCACGTCCTTGTGGAACTTCTGGCGATATTCGGTCGCGACCTTGGCGACATAGCAGACGGCTTCCGGATCGTCGCCGTTCACGTGGAAGATCGGCGCCGCCACCATCTTCGCCATATCCGACGGATAGGGCGACGAGCGCGAGAAATGCGGCGCCGTGGTGAAGCCGATCTGGTTGTTGATGATGATGTGGATCGTGCCGCCGGTCTTGTAGCCGCGCAGGCCCGACAGGCCGAAGCATTCGGCGACCACGCCCTGGCCGGCGAAGGCGGCGTCACCGTGCAGCAGCACGGGCATCACCTGGGTGCGCTCGGTATCGTTCTTCTGCCACTGCTTGGCGCGGGCCTTGCCGATGACGACAGGATCGACGATTTCGAGGTGCGAGGGATTGGCCGCCAGCGACAGGTGCACGCGGTTGCCGTCGAACTCGCGGTCGGACGAGGTGCCGAGGTGATACTTCACGTCGCCCGAGCCCTGGACGTCGTCCGGATTGGCCGAGCCGCCCTGGAATTCGGCGAAAATCACCATATGCGGCTTGCCCATGACGCTGGCGAGCACGTTCAGGCGGCCGCGGTGGGCCATGCCCATGACGATCTCGCTGCAACCGAGATTGCCGGCGCGCTTGATGATGCCTTCCATCGCCGGGATCAGCGCTTCGCCGCCGTCGAGGCCGAAACGCTTGGTGCCGGTGAAGCGCTTGTTCAGGAACTGCTCGAAGCCCTCGGCCTCGACCAGCTTGTTGAAGATCGCCTTCTTGCCCTCGAGGGTGAAGGAGATTTCCTTCTCGGCGCCTTCGATGCGCGCCTGGATCCAGGATTTTTCCGCCGGATCCGAGATATGCATGAACTCGACGCCGACATTGCCGCAATAGGTGCGGCGCAGGATCTCGATGATCTGGCGCACCGTCGCGATTTCGAGGCCGAGCACGTAATCGATGAAGATCGGCCGGTCGAGGTCGGCTTCCGAGAAGCCGTAGGTCGCGGGCTCGAGTTCCGGGTGGTGCTTCGGCGGCTCGAGGCCCAGGGGGTCGAGATTGGCGATCAGATGGCCGCGGATGCGGTAGGCGCGGATCATCATCAGCGCCCGCACCGAATCGAGGGTGGCGGCGCGGATGTCCGCGGCGCTGGGGCCGGCGGCGGGGGCCGGGGCCGCCTCGGGCTTCGGCTTCGCCTTGTCCTTGGCCGGGGCCGCGGCCGGCTTTTCCTCGTCCTCGAGGCCGTTCTTCACGATCGGCCAGTCGGGACGCTGCCAACTGGGCCCGGTCGGGCCGCTCAGGCTGTCGCCGATCGCGGCGAAATAGCGCGCCCACGACGGATCGACCGAAGCGGGATCCTTCTGGAAGCGGGCAAGGAGATCCTCGATAAAGGCGCTGTTGGCGCCGTTGAGGAACGAAAGTTCGTCGAGGTGGGTCGTCATGATGTCAAGCTGCGACCGTTTCTGGCCGCTCTCTCTGCTTGGCCGCGAAGCCGTTGCCTGAACCGCCGATGACGCCCTTCCGCCACCGGGTACTACGCTGCCCCGCCGGGTCGCCCGCAGCGGGCCGGACCATTCGGGGCCGGACCATTCGGAGGCGGGAGAACCTTCCTGGTGCGGCCCCCGGCACATTGCATGCCGAAGTGACGCCGCGCGCCCCTAAAATTGGCCGTTCACTTGCTTTAATCAACCCGCTAATGGCGGTTTTCGACCAATGGCGGGCAACTTTCCGGCGCTGAGTTTAGCCGGCACTAAGTTTAGACGGCGCTGAGTTTAGACGGACGAGGGCGGCACGCAACAAGCGCGCCGCCCTCTAGCCCTGCACGGCCGGCATATCTGCCGGCCGGGATGAAGATGAAGCCGCGGCCGGCGGGCGCCGGCCGGGGAGAGGGGGCATCAGCCGCGGAGCAGGTCCACGAGCGTGGTGCCCAGCGCCGCCGGCGAATCGGCGACGCGGATGCCGGCGGACTTCAGGGCTTCCACCTTGAAGTCGGCGGTGTCGTTGCCGCCCGAGATGACGGCGCCGGCATGGCCCATGCGGCGGCCCGGAGGCGCCGTGCGGCCGGCGATGAAGCCGACGGTCGGCTTCTTCACCGCGTTGGCCTTCAGGAACTCGGCGCCCATGACCTCGGCGTCGCCGCCGATCTCACCGATCATGATGATCGATTCGGTTTCCGGGTCGGCCAGGAAAAGCTCCAGGGCGTCGACGAAGTTGGTGCCGTTCACCGGGTCGCCGCCGATGCCGATGCAGGTCGACTGGCCGAGGCCGGCCGCCGTGGTCTGCGCCACCGCCTCATAGGTCAGGGTGCCCGAACGGGACACGATGCCGACCTTGCCGCGCTGGTGGATATGGCCCGGCATGATGCCGATCTTGCATTCGCCGGGGGTGATGACGCCGGGGCAGTTCGGCCCGATCAGGCGGCTCTTCGAACCCTGGAGGGCGCGCTTCACCTTCACCATGTCGAGGACCGGGATGCCTTCCGTGATGCAGACGATCAGCGGGATTTCCGCGTTGACCGCCTCGAGGATGGCATCGGCCGCGAACGGCGGCGGGACATAGATCACGCTGGCATTGGCGCCGGTGCCCTCGACCGCGTCATAGACGGTGTCGAACACGGGCAGGCCGAGGTGGGTGGTGCCGCCCTTGCCCGGGGTGACGCCGCCGACCATCTTGGTGCCATAGGCAACCGCCTGTTCGGAGTGGAAGGTCCCCTGCGCGCCGGTGAAGCCCTGGCAGATGACCTTGGTGTCTTTGTTGACGAGGACGGACATCAGGCAGCTTCCTTCACGGCCTTGACGACCTTGGCGGCCGCATCGGCCAGATCGTCGCCAGAGGTGATGGGGAGACCGGACTCGGCGAGCAGCTTCTTGCCGAGTTCGACATTGGTGCCGGCCAGGCGGACCACCAGCGGCACCGAGAGCGAAACCTCCCGCGCGGCCGCGATCACGCCTTCGGCGATGACGTCGCAGCGCATGATGCCGCCGAAGATGTTGACCAGGATGCCTTCGACGTTCGGATCCGACAGGATGATCTTGAAGGCTTCGGTCACGCGCTCGCGGGTGGCGCCGCCGCCGACGTCGAGGAAGTTGGCCGGTTCGCCGCCATAGAGCTTGATGATGTCCATGGTCGCCATGGCCAGGCCGGCGCCGTTCACCATGCAGCCGATGTTGCCGTCGAGCTTCACATAGGACAGTTCGTGCTTGGCGGCTTCGCGTTCCATCGGATCTTCTTCGTCCGGATCGCGCAGTTCCTGGATGTCCTTGTGACGGAACAGGGCGTTGTCGTCGAAGTTCACCTTGGCGTCGAGGGCGATCAGGTCGCCGGCTTCGGTGACGACCAGCGGGTTGATCTCGAGCAGCGAGGCGTCGGTATCGATGATCGCCTTGTAGAGCGCGGTCACCAGCTTCACGCAGGCACCGACCTGCTTGTCCTGGAGCTTCAGGGCATAGGCGATGCGGCGGCCGTGATAGGCCTGGATGCCGGCGGCCGGGTCGATCGGCAGGCCCAGGATCTTCTCCGGGGTCTCATGGGCGACGGCTTCGATGTCCATGCCGCCCTCGGTCGAGGCGATGAAGGCGACGCGGCCGGTCTTGCGGTCGAGAAGGGCGGCGAGATAAAGCTCGCGGGCGATCTTCGAGCCGTCTTCGATGTAGACGCGCTTCACTTCCTTGCCGGCGGGGCCGGTCTGGTGCGTGACGAGCGTCATGCCGAGCATTTTGGCGGCGGCGGCCTTCACGTCGTCGATCGATTTCACGACCTTGACGCCGCCGGCCTTGCCGCGGCCGCCGGCATGGATCTGCGCCTTCACGACCCACACGGGGCCGGGCAGTTCCCTGGCGACCTTCTCGGCCTCGTCGGGGGTATAGGCAACGCCGCCCTTGGGCACGGCGACACCGTATTTGGCCAGGAGAGCCTTGGCCTGATATTCATGGATGTTCATGGGGCATCCTGGGTTGGCTTCCGGGGAGGGCCGCTGTCAAGCGGTGATGGATGCGCGGCATGGCCCTTATAGGCGCTGGTGCCGTACCGTGCAACCGACATGGCCTGACAACCTACTTCGTCTTCTTCGCGGTCGCCTTCACCTTCTTCGCCGGACCCGCCGGGGCCGGGCCGCCCAGGGCGGGCTCCAGCCGGAACGTGTCGTCGGCAAGGACGCGGACGGCGTCGACGGACTTCGCAAAGGCCGCCTTCTCGCTCGCGTTCAAGGTGATTTCGACCACTTTCTCGACGCCGTCCGCACCGATCACCACCGGCACGCCGACATAGAGACCTTTCACCCCGTACTGGCCATCGAGATAGGCCGCGCAGGGCAGAATCCGCTTCTTGTCCTTCAGGTAGGCTTCCGCCATCTCGATCGCCGCCGCGGCGGGCGCGTAGAAGGCGGAACCGGTCTTCAGCAGGTCGACGATCTCGGCGCCGCCGTTGCGCACCCGGGCGACGATCTCGTCGAGGCGCTTCCGCGTCGTCCAGCCCATCTTCACCAGATCCGGCAGGGGAATGCCGCCGACCGTCGAATAGCGCACCAGCGGCACCATGGTATCGCCATGGCCGCCGAGCACGAAGGCGCCGACGTCCTCGACCGAGACCTTGAATTCATCGGCCAGGAAATGGCGGAAGCGGGCGCTGTCCAGCACCCCCGCCATGCCCACCACCCGGTTCGCCGGCAGGCCCGACGCCTTCTGCAGGGCGAAGACCATGGCATCGAGCGGGTTGGTGATGACGATGACGAAGGCATGGGGCGCATAGCGCTTGATGGCGTGGCCGGCGGCGACCATGACCTTGGCGTTGACCGCCAGCAGGTCGTCCCGGCTCATGCCCGGCTTCCGCGGCACCCCGGCGGTGACGATGACGACATCGGCGCCGCGGATGACGTCGTAGCTCTTGGCGCCGCTCAGATCCGCATCGAAGCCGAGGACCGGGGCGGCCTCGGCGATATCCAGCGCCTTGCCCTGGGGAATGCCGTCGAGAATATCGAAGATGGCGATGTCGCCCAGCTCCCGAAGGCCGGCCAGCAGGGCAAGGGTGCCCCCGATCTGTCCACCGCCGATGAGGGCGATCCTGTTACGCGCCATACCCCCCGTTTCCCCCACAGGTCCTTACGTGGGGCCGTTACCTAGCGCGATTTGCCGCACTCCACAAGGTTCGCGAAGGTCGAAACCCGCTCGGGGGCGATCACTTTCGTGTCCGCCCGATCGGAAAACTCAATCGATGCCGTGACCGAGCGCCAGATATTCGTCCGACTGCATCTCGTTCAGGCGGCTGACGGTGCGTTCGAATTCGAAGGCGCCGTCGCCTTCGGGGTAGAGCGTTTCCGGCGGCGCCGCGGCGGAGCAGACGAGCTTGGCGCGGGCTTCGTAGAGGGCGTCGATCAGGGTGACGAAGCGTTTGGCCTCGTTGCGCTTTTCCGGTGTCAGGCGGGGGATGCCGTCGAGCACCAGGGTGTGGAAGGCGCGGGCGATTGCCAGGTAGTCGGCGGGGCCGAGCGCCGCCGCGCAGAGATCGTCGAATCCGGCCCGGGCGACACCGTAGGCGGCCTTCGGAATCACGAGCTTCCGCCCCTGGATGTCGAGGTCGACCGGGGCGGCATCGGCGCCCCGGGTCAGGTCGGCGAAGGCCTCGTCCAGTGCCCGGGCCGCCTCGGGGCCGAGGGGCGAGAAATAGACCTTATGGCCGGCAAGGCGGGCCATGCGCCAGTCGCGGGCACCGTCGAGGTGGAGGACATCCAGGGTCTTTTCCAACTCCTCGATGAAGGGCAGGAAGAGCGGGCGGTTGAGGCCGCCGAGGTAAAGCTCGCGCGGGGCCCGGTTGGAGGTCGCGACCACCACCACTTGTTCCGCCCAGAGGTGATGGAACAGCCGCCCGAGGATCATGGCGTCGGCGACATAGGTCACCTGGAATTCGTCGAAGCAGAGCAGCCGGGCTTCCGCCGCGATATCGCGGGCGACGGCGGGGATCGGATCGTCGCCGCCGCGCTTCGCCCGTTCGGCGTCGCCGAGCCGGCGATGGGCGTTGATGCGGGCGTGGATCTCCTGCATGAAGGCGTGGAAATGCACCCGGCGCTTCCGCTCGATCGGGGCGCCGCGGAAGAACAGGTCCATCAGCATGGACTTGCCGCGCCCGACCCCGCCGTAAAGGTAAAGTCCTTCCGGCATTTCCTCGTGGGACCGGCGCGCGCCGGTCAGCCAGCCGAACAGGCCGCGCGCGGCGCGGGCCTCCGGCGGCGTCCACAGCGCCAGGCGCTGGTGCAGAATCTCCAGCTTCTCGATGGCGAGGCGCTGGGCCGGATCGGATTCGACCGCGCCCGCGGCGACCAGGGCCTGATAGGCATCCAACGGGCCGCTCATCGGCCCCCCCTTGCAGCAACCATCGACGCCTCCACCATGCCCGGTCGGAATAGCCGGGCAAGGCGAAGGAGACAAGAGGCGGATGCGTCAGGCGCCGGTGCCCCGGCCTTCTTTCAGGTCTTCGTCGTCGAAGAGGATGCGGGCGGCATCGCCCTCGATATCCTCGAACTGGCCGTTGCGCATGGCCCAGAAGAAGGCGCAGAGCCCGCCGAGCCCGAGCAGGAGGGCGATCGGCAAAAGATAGATCATCACGCTCACGGCACGATCTCCTTGCCCGCCTTGCCGAGGCGCAGCGCGTTCAGGATGACGGTCAGCGACGAGACCGACATGGCGACCGCCGCCAGCAGCGGCGTCACCAGGCCGAGGACCGCCAGCGGCACCAGGGTGATGTTGTAGAGCAGGGACAGGCCCAGATTCTCCCGCACCAGGACCTGGGACCGCTTGGCCACCGCCAGGGTGGCCGGCACCGCCGCCAGGCCGGCGCCCTGGAACACCACGTCCGCCGCGGTGCGGGCGATGTCGGCAGCCGCACTCGGCGCCATGGAGGCATCGGCGGCGGCCAGCGACGGCGCGTCGTTGATGCCGTCGCCGACCATCAGCACTTTCGCCCCCGCCGCCTTCAGGGCCTCGATCCGGGCGACCTTGTCGGCCGGGCGGCAGGCCGCCTGCCAGTCCTCGATGCCCAGCCGTCCGGCAAGGTCGGCGACCGCGGGCGCCCGGTCGCCCGAGAGCAGCAGCACCCGGTGATCGCGGCGCAGGTCGCGGATCACCGCCGCCGCATCCGGCCGCGGCCGGTCGCGGAAGGCGAAGCGGACTGGCTCCACCCCTTCGCCCGCCAGCCAGATCTCGGCGCAGCCGTCGTCGACCTCGGCCCGCCCGGGGGCGGCGAAATCGCGCCGGCCGAGGCGGAGCAGGCGGCCCTCGACCGCAACTTCGAGCCCGTCGCCCGGCACTTCGCGGACATTGCCGACGACCGGGGCCTCGGGCGCCGCCCGGCGCAGGGCCTGGGCCAGGGGATGGCGGCTGCCGGCGGCGATGCCGCTTGCCAGCGTCAGCAAGGCGGGCGGCACCGCCCGCTCGCCGATCAGTTCGGGCCGCCCTTCGGTCAGGGTCCCGGTCTTGTCGAAGACGATGGTATCGATCGTGGCCAGCCGTTCGAGGGCGGTAGCACTCTTCATCAGGATGCCGCGGCGGAACAGCCGGCCGGAAGCGGCGACCTGCACCGCCGGCACGGCAATCGCCAGCGCGCAGGGGCAGGTGATGATCAGCACGGCGACGGCATTGAGCAGGGCGACCGTCCAGGGGGCGCCGACCGGCCACAGCCACCAGCCGAGGAAGGTGACGGCGGCCAGCGTATGCACCACCGGGGCATAGAGCCGGGCCAGCCGGTCAGCCAGCACGACATAGCGCGCCCGCCCCTGTTCCGCCGCTTCCATGCAGCGGACGATCTCGGCCAGCACCGTATCCGGCCCGACGGCGCGGGCGCCGACGGTCAGGGCGGCGTCGAGGTTCAGGGTCCCGGCGAAGACTTCGTCGCCGATGCCGACCGCCGCCGGCACGCTTTCCCCGGTCAGCGACGACGTGTCGAGGGCGGAGCGCCCGGCCAGGACCACGCCGTCGACCGGGATGCGCCCGCCGGCGGCAACCAGCAGGCTGTCGCCGGCCGCCACCCGTTCGAGCGGCACCACCTCCACCCGGTTGTCCGGGGTCAGGCGCGAGACTTCGGCGACATGCAGCGACAGGAGATGGGCGGCGGCGGCCCGGGCCCGGCCGCGCGCCCGCTGGTCCAGGAAGCGCCCGACCAGAAGCAGGAAGACGAGGGAGATGGCGGCATCGAAATAGGCTTCGTCGGCGCCGATCACCGTCTGCACCACGGACATGACCGCGGCGAGAATGACGCCGATCGAAATCGGCACGTCCATGTTGACATGTCCCGACCGCAGCGCCTTCCAGGCCGAGGCATAGAAGGTCATGCCGGCATAGGCGATCGCCGGCAGGGCGATCAGCGCCTGCACCCAGTGCAGCAGGCCCCGCGTTGCCGGGCCCATGTCCTCGAACACGCCGGCCCAGACCGAGATCGCCAGCCACATGACATTGCCGGCGGCAAAGCCCGAGACGCCCATGGCGCGCATGAGCTTGCGGTCCTGCGCCGTATCGGCCGCCGACAGCGCGCCGGCATCGAAGGGCCGGGCGGTAAAGCCCATCTCGTCCAGGCGTTCGATGAAATCGCCGGCCCGCGCCGCCGGCCCGCGCCACGACAGGGCCAGCCGCCTCGTCGTGAAATTCACCCGGGCCGCCGTCACGTCCGGTTCCGCCCGCAGGGCGCGCTCGATGCGCTGGACGCAGGCGGCGCAATGAATGCCGTCGACCGCCAGTTGCAGGCTGTGGCTGTCGCCGGTGGCGGCGGCGGTGTTCGGGAGGTGGTCGGCGGCAAGGGTCATGGCAGTACCAGATCGTCGAGCCGGTCGAAGCGGTCGTCCCCGCGGCGGAGGCTGATCGCCACCTGCCAGAGGCCGGCCTCGACCTCGGCGAGGTTGACCGTATAGCGCCCCGGCCCTGCGGCGACGGGCACCAGCGGCCGGTCCTTTCCGGCATCGCTTGGCCGCAGCAGGCGGAGCGCGAGGTCATCAGGCGCCATCGGCCCGGCCGCGTCCTTGATCGAGATCATCAACTGCCCGTCCACCCGCTCGTAGGCGACGGACCAGCCGAGCGCATCCTGCCGCGCCTTGGCCGCCAGCACCGCGTTATAGGCGAGGCCGCGCTCGTAGGCATGATCGGTGACCAGCCCCGGCTGGCTTTGCAGCGCCGAGGTGATCATGAAGACGTCGACCGCGGTGATGGTCAGGAAGAAGCCGGCGACGATCAGGGCCACCTTGCGGCCGGTCAGGCCGGAACGGGACATATCCTGGGCCAGGGTCATTTCTGCGGTCCTTCGAAACGGGCGGGCGCGGTCAGGGTCAGGCCGCGGGCGGCATCGTGGATGGTGAAGCCGTAGTCGAGCGGCGCGCCGCCCCAGGCCGCCGCCGGCAGGCGGACGAAGACGCGGACGGCGGCGACCGTGTCGGGGGCGAGGTCGATCAGCGGGCTCGCCTCGTTCTCATGGGAGAGGATGGACAATTCGCCGCCGGCCAGCCCGTCGAGGGTGATCGCCACCTGCTGCGGCTCGTTGCTCTTGTTCAGGAGCTTCAGGGTATAGCCGTTGCGGAAATCGCCGTTGGACAGCCTGACGAACAGGGGATTGCGATCCGCCAGCACCGAGGCTTCGAGCGGCGCGCGGGCGATCAGGGCATAGAGCACGCCCGCGAAGGCCAGGGTGAACACCAGGCCGTAGCCGATGGTGCGCAGGCGCAGGAAGCGCCACACCCGGGGCTTGCCCGCCGCCGCCAGTTCCAGGTTGCGTTCGGTATCATAGGCGATGAGGCCGTGGGGCAGGCTCAGCCGGTCCATGATGGTGTTGCAGGCATCGACACAGAGACCGCAGGAGATACAGCTCATCTGCAGGCCGTCGCGGATGTCGATCCCGGTCGGGCAGACCTCGACGCATTGCCGGCAGTCGATGCAATGGCCGCGGCCATCCCAGCTTTCGCCGGCCTTGTGCTTGCCCCGCTTCTCGCCCCGCGCCGGATGATAGCTGACGACCAGCGTATCCTTGTCGAACATGGCCGACTGGAAGCGGGCATAGGGACACATGAAGGTGCAGACATTCTCCCGCGCCACCCCCGCCATGAGATAGGTGGAGGCGGTGAGGAAGGCGACGGTGGCATAGACCGCGAAACCGGCGCTGCCGGTGAAAAGGGCCGGCACCACCGTCGGCGCATCGTTGAAATAGAGGATCCAGGCGCCGCCGGTCATGGCCCCGATCAGGGCCCAGGACAGGTATTTCGCCGCCCGCTTGCCCAGCTTCGAGACGGAGAAGGGTGCGCGGTCCAGCTTCATCCGCTGGGCGCGGTCGCCCTCGATCCAGCGTTCGACCAGCATGAACAGGTCGGTCCACACCGTCTGCGGGCAGGCGTAACCGCACCAGACCCGGCCCAGCATGGCGGTGGCGAAGAACAGGCCGATGGCGGCGACGATCAGCAGCCCGGCCAGGATATAGATCTCCTGCGGCCAGATCTCGAACCACAGAAAATAGGCCTTGCGCCCAGGCAGGTCGATCAGCACCGCCTGGTCGGGGGCGAAGGGGCCGCGGTCGAAGCGCAGCCACGGCACCCCCCAGTAGATGCCGAGCAGCACGGCCATGACCAGCCACTTCAGGTTCCGGATCGGGCCCTTCACCTTCTTCGGCATGACTTTGGGCCGGTGCGACCAGACGGGGATATCCGCTTCGTCGATGGTGGCCGGGGTACGGCTGGTCATGGTCGTGCTCATGGTGTTACTCGCCCCCGCCGAGGCTGTGGACGTAATAGACGAGCTTCTTGATCGCGAGCGGATCGAGGCGCCCGGCCCAGGCCGGCATCACGCCGTGGCGCGGGTTCCAGATCTGCGCGGCGACCGATTTTACATCGCCGTGATAGAGCCAGATCGCATCGTCGAGGCGCGGTCCGCCGGTATCGCGGAGACCGACGCCCTTGTCGCCGTGGCACGAGGCACAATTGTCGGCGAAGACCTGGGTCCCGCGTTCCGCCGCCGCCGCATCCGCCGCCCCGCCCGAGAGCGAGAGGACATAGGCGGCGACATCGTCGACCTGGGCCCGGGTCAGCATGCCGTCCTTGCCGAAGGCCGGCATCAGCGACTGGCGGGTATCGGCGTCGGTGGTGGCGCGGATGCCGTGCTCCAGCGTCGCCTGCAGGGTGGCGAAATCGCCGCCCCACAGCCAGTCGTCGTCGAGCAGGTTCGGATAGCCGACATTGCCGGCAGCACCTGAGCCGTGGCACTGCGCGCAATTCTCGCCGAACAGCGCCTTGCCGCCGGCGAGCGCGAAGGCCGACAGTTCGGGATCGGCCGCGATCGCCGTGTAGTCGGCCTTGGCCAGGCGGTCGTTCAGGGGCGCCTGGGCGGCCTTGGCCGCGGCGATCTGTTCCGCCACGTCGGCGCGGGTGGAGAAGCCGAGCAGCCCCTTGGTATAGCCCGAGATCGTCGGCCAGGCCGGATAGGCCACCCACCAACCGAGGGCGAAGACGATGCAGACGAGATAGACCAGCACCCACCAGCGCGGGGGCGGCGTCTCCAGTTCGCCGATGCCGTCCCAGGAATGGGGGTGGATCGGGCTGCCCGTAACCGGGTCGATTTCATATTTCCGGTGTTCGGTCATGATCAGTTCTCCCGTCCGTCGTCAGACGAGGCCTTGAAGGGAAGCTCGGCCGCCTCCTGGTAGTAGCGCCGGCTGCCGGGCCGGTAGCTCCAGCCGACGAAGCCGAGAAAGAGGCCGAAGAAGATGAGAAGGCCGGCGATCCGGCTCCACACCAGGGCACTTTCGTAATCCATGATGTTGCCCTCCGGTCAGCGGTTGAAGTCGGCGTCGGGCACGATCTTCGGGAAGTCGACCAGCGTGCCCAGCATTTGCAGGTAGGCGACGAGGGCGTCCATCTCGGTGACCTGTTCCGGGTTGCCGTCGAAATCGCGCGACGCGGCTTTCGGCCAGCGGGCGTCGAAGGCGGCATCCGCCCCGTCCGGGCTGGCCTGGGCGGTGAAATCCGCCGCGGCGCTGGCGATCTGCTCGTCCGTATAGGGGACGCCGGTGACGCGGAGCGCGCGGAGGTGATCCGCGATCTCGGCGCCGCTGACCGGCGTCGTCGCCAGGAAGGCATAGGACGGCATCACCGATTCCGGCACCACGCTCTGCGGGTTCGCGAGGTGGCGGACCTGCCATTCGTCGGAATATTTGTTGCCGACGCGGGCAAGGTCCGGCCCCGTGCGCTTCGAGCCCCACTGGAACGGGTGGTCGTACATGGATTCGGCAGCGAGGCTGTAGTGCCCGTAGCGTTCCACCTCGTCCCGGAAGGGCCGGATCTGCTGGCTGTGGCAGAGATAGCAGCCCTCGCGGATATAGATGTTGCGCCCGGCCAGTTCGAGCGGGGTATAGGGCCGCATGCCCTCGACCTTCTCGATCGTGTTCTCGATCAGGAACAGGGGCGCGATCTCGACGATGCCGCCGACCGAGACCGCCGCCAGGATGCCGGCGAGCAGCTTGATCGAGTGTTTCTGCAGGACGTCGTGGATTGTATAGACGTTGGCCATGATCTCCCTCCCCTTATTCGGCGGGGGCCAGGGCGGGCTTGGCCGCCTGGGTTTCGAGCGGTTCGCCGGCCTTCACGGTCATCCACAGGTTCCACGCCATAACGACGGTACCGGCCAGGAAGCACAGCCCCCCGAGGGTCCTGATGGCGTAATAGGGATGCATCGCGGCGACCGTCTCGACGAAGCTGTATTGCAGGAAGCCGAGGCTGTCGTAGGCGCGCCACATCAGGCCCTGCATGATGCCGCTGGTCCACATCGAGGTGATGTAGAGCACGATGCCGATGGTCCCGAGCCAGAAGTGCAGGCGGATGGCGTTCTCGCTGTAGATCGCCTTGCGGCCCCACAGCTTGGGGAACAGGTAGTAGAGCGCGCCGAAGGAAATGAAGGCGTTCCAGCCGAGCGCGCCCGAATGGACGTGGCCGACCGTCCAGTCGGTGTAATGCGACAGGCCGTTCACCGCCCGGATCGACATCAGCGGCCCCTCGAAGGTCGACATGCCGTAGAAGGCGGCGGCGACCACCATGAAGCGCAGGATCGGATCGGTGCGCAGCCGGTCCCAGCGGCCCGAGACGGTCATGATGCCGTTCACCATCGAGGCCCAGCTCGGCATCCACAGCATGATCGAGAAGGTCATGCCCAGGGTCTGCACCCAGTCGGGCAGCGCGGTGTAATGCAGGTGGTGCGGGCCGGCCCAGATGTAGATGAAGATCAGCGACCAGAACGACACGATGGACAGGCGATAGGACCAGATCGGCCGTTCCGCCTGCTTCGGGATGAAGTAATACATCATGCCGAGGAAGCCGGCGGTCAGGAAGAAGCCGACCGCGTTATGGCCGTACCACCATTGCGTCATCGCATCCTGCACGCCGGAGAAGAGCGCATAGCTCTTCGAGCCGAGCAGGGACACCGGCACCGCCAGGTTGTTGACGATATGCAGCACCGCGATGGTGACGATGAAGGCCAGGAAGTACCACAGCGAGACATAGATATGCTGCTCGCGGCGCTTCATGATCGTGCCGAGGAAGACCACCAGGTAGGTCACCCAGACGACGGCCAGCCAGATGTCGAGATACCACTCGGGTTCCGCATATTCCTTGGACTGCGAGCCGCCGAGGACGTAGGACAGCGCCGCCATCACGATGAAGAACTGATAGCCCCAGAAGACGAATTCCGGGGCGAAGCCGCCGAACAGCCGCGCCCGGCAGGTGCGCTGCACGATGTGGAACGAGGTCCCGATCAGCATCGAGCCGCCGAAGGCGAAGATCACGCCCGAGGTGTGGACCGGCCGCAGGCGGCCGAAGCTGGTCCAGGGCAGCCCCAGGTTCAGCGCCGGCCAGGTCAGCTGGGCGGCGATCACCACCCCGACCAGCATGCCGACGATGGCCCAGAACACCGCCGCGATCATGAACCAGCGCACCACATCGTCGCGGTAGGCGACGGGTGCGTCGCCGGCCCGCCCCGGGGATACGGCCCCGGCCGTCATCGTTGTTGCCATTGTCATCGTCTTCGCCCCTCGCTGGCGATCATGAAAACTTTGCGGCACTGTCGGCCGGCCGGGGGTCCGCCGCCTTGATCCAGATCAGAAGCCGCGGGGGCCCGTTGCGGCATATCGCCCCGAAGGGGTGAGCCGGTTCACAGCGGTCCGGCAGGGCGGACGCCAGGATCAACGGCAACGGATGGGGGAGTGGTCGATGCGGCTTTGGCTTCTGATGGTCTTCGCGACGGCGCTGGCGGGACCGCTGGCGGGAAGGGGGGCGCTGGCCGATCCGTCCTGCGACCTCGGCAGCGGGCACCGCCCGGACCGGCCCGATGCCGCCGCGCCCGCGCCCTGCCTGGCGGGCGACGGCATGGCCGTGCCGCTGGGCGCCGGCCGCTTCGGCGTCTGCCGCAACGAGGACGGCAATTTCATCGAATATCTGGCCGACGATGCCGGCACCACGCTCCGCCCCGAGCCCGGCTTTTCCATGGGCAGCCCGGCGGATGTCCTCGCCTATCGGGCCGATGTCGACGGCGACGGCGCGGCCGAGATCGTCACCGCCCGGCTGAACGGCATCTCCAACGGCCTGGGCGTTTCCTATTGGACCGTCACCATCGCCGGGACCGGGGCCGGCTTCGCGACGGCGGCGAGTTCCTTCACCGTCAATGAATTCGGCCCCGAGATCTTCGCCCCCCGCATCGACGGCAAGCCCGGCTGCCGGGTCCTGGCCACCGAGTGGCAGGGCGACGGCGACGGGCTGGACGGCACCTGGTTCTTCGGCCGCTGGTACGATGTCGTTGCCGGCGGCCTCGATCTGGCGCCGGCGGGCGAGGCCCGGCGCCGGCGCCTGCTGAACAGTTTCGACGCCTTATGGCGGCGGACCGCCGATGCCCTGCACCGGGAACACGGCCTGTCCGGCCTGGGCACGCCCCTCGCCTGGCTGAGCGGCAAGGCGGCGACGGCTTTCGATCCCCGGCTGCCCGGCCCGCCCGGCACCGCCGAGGTCCTGACCGTCACCGGCATCGAATACCGCCCGGACCCGCAGAACGAAGTCTGGCCGACCGCGACCCTGGTGCTGCGGGATGCGGCGGGCGCCGAACGCAGCTTCCCGCTTTCCGACGTGCGGGTCGGCAGCATCGCCGAGCGGCGCCTGTGGCCCCAGGGATACCGGCCGGCCGACCTTGCCGCCTGGGCCGGCCGCAGCGCCCTTTACGAGGCGGAGCGGGCGGACGGGCCGAAGCCGGTGCTGTGGCTGAAATAGCTCAGGGCGCCGCCGCGCCGGTGCCGCCGGCGGCGATGCCGGCGCTGGTATAGCGCTCGATGTTCTGGCGCATCAGGCGCAGGGCATCGTCATAGCTCGCCTTGTCCTCGGCCCTGATGTCCATGGGCACCGGGCGCGGGGCGCGGACGCCGGCCTGGCGGGCGGGGAAGAAGCGGCGCTCCTCGGTCGTGCCCGCGCTCGCCGTCGCGACGGGAGCGGCGGCGGCGGCCTCGGCCGGCTGGGCGTCGACGGCGCGGATCAGGGCATCGAAGGCGGCCGGGCTCATCTGCGGCATGCCGGCGCTGGCGGCGACGGTGGTGGCGGGCACGGCCGGCGCCGCGGCGGGGGCCGGCGGGCTGGTGGTCGCCTCGGCGATCAGGCCGCTCGGCGCCGCGGCGACGGCGACCGGCGCTTCCCCGTCGCCACCAAGGCCGAGGGCGGCCATGACCTGGGCTTCCGGGGTCTTGCCGGTCACCTGTTCGGCGACGGCGCCGACGATGGCGACCCCGGCGCCGATCGGCCCGCCGTAGAGGGCACCGCCGACGATGCGCGCGGCCGGGCTGATCGTATCCCCGGTCAGTTCCCGGTACAGGGTCGAGACCAGCGGGATATGCTGCAAGGGATTGATGACGTCCAGGAATTCGGCGAAGCCCGAGCCGGCGTTGTCCCCGGCCGGCGTCGGCGCGAAGAACTCGGCCTCCGCCTTGCCGAGTTCGCTGCGGCGGCCGGGCAGCAGCACGGGCAGGCGGCGGGGATTGGTCTCGGCAGCAGCAGTGGCGGTCATGGGCGTTCCCTTTCGGTCCGCTTTTCCCGCTGCAAGCGCCGGGCCAGAAATCAGCCCATATGAATCAAGGGCTTGGCCGGCGGCGGCACCGGCACCGGCAGAAACTGCCGGGCCGTTTGTTCACAGCAGGTGGCCGCTCTTCGCCCGCTTGGTGGCGAGATAGAATTCATTGTGGTTGTTGGCCGGGAAGGCATGGGGCACCCGTTCCACCACATTGATCCCGCTCGCCGTCAGCCCCGCGACCTTTTCCGGGTTGTTGGTCAGCAGGCGGACCGCATCGAAGCCGAGCAGGCGCAGCATTTCGGCCGCCGGCTGGAACACGCGCTCGTCCGGGTCGAAGCCCAGGCGTTCGTTGGCCTCGACGGTGTCGAAGCCCTGGTCCTGAAGGCGATAGGCCTTCAGCTTGTTCATCAGGCCGATGCCCCGGCCCTCCTGGGCGAGATAGAGCAGGACCCCGCCCCCGGCCTCGGCGATGGCGCGGATGGCGCCGCGCAATTGCTCGCCGCAATCGCATTTCAGGGAACCGAGCAGGTCGCCGGTGAAACATTCCGAATGCAGGCGACCCAGGACCGGCAGGTGGCGCGGCGGATCGCCGATCAGGATCGCCAGATGCTCGATCCCGCCGTCCGGCGGCCGGAAGCCGATGATGCGGGACTGTTCGGCATCCGCCAGCGGCACCCGGGCATCGGAAACGATGCGCAGGCCCCGCGCCGCCGCCAGGTCGTAGGCCGTGATCTCGGCCGCCGGCACCGCCAGCAGGCCGTCGTCCGCCGCCGCCGCGTCCACCGCCAGGGCGGCGGGCAGCAGGCGGGCCAGCTTCATCAGCTTCACCGCGGCGAATTCCGCCGCCTGGGGGGCGCGGCGCAGCACCGAGAAGGGCCCGCGCAGCGGCAGGTCGAGGTCGGCGGTCGGATCGGCCAGGGAGGCGATGGTGGCGGCATCCAGCGGGCCCGCCAGGGGCAGGGCCACCGGATCGCCCACCAGGGGCCGCAGCTTCAGGGTGCCGGCGCGGCGGTTGGTCAGCAGCAGCCGGGCCCCGGGCGCGGCGAAGCCGGCCATGCGGTCGGGCGTCGCATATTCGGCGGCGGCGACGCGCAGGACATGGCCGTCGTCGTCGCGGACGACGACATCGAGGCCGCGCCGCAATTCGGAAACGGCGCGATCGACGGTGACAAGGCCCGAAACCGGGGCGGAACCGAAAGGCGAAGACATGGGGCGCAGTCTAAGCACATCTCGGCGGCGGATGCAGCCCGTGATCGGCAATGCCGCGTCATGGCTCCCTTGCGATGGCCGGGGGATGCCCGCAGAATCGGCGCGCATGACGAATCGCCCCCTGACGCCGGACACCGCCCGCCTGCTCGTCGCCGTCGACGACGGCGTGCTGGCGCATGCCCTGGCCGATCCCCTGCGCGAGGCGGGCTTCGCCGTCACCGTCGCCCCCGGGCTTGCGGACAGCGCCGCCTGGGCCGCGGCCGATCTCGTCATCGTCGACCGGGCCGCCGAGGGCGGGGGCGCCGATGCCGCCCTGGTCGCGGCCGGGTGCAGCCTGCCGGTGGTGGCGCTGGCCGGGGCCGACGATGCCCGCCCGCCCGCCGGGCCCGGCGGCCAGGTCACCCTGCTGCGGAAACCCCTGCGGGTGGAAGCCCTGGTCAAGGGGGTGCGCGCCGGCCTTGCCAATGGCGCCGGCGCCCTGGCCATCGGGCCGTGCCGGCTGTTCGCCTCGTCCCGCACCCTGGTCGGCGCGGCGGGGGAGGCGGTGCGCCTGACCGACAAGGAGACCCAGATCCTGGCCCGCCTCGCCGCTGCCATCGGCCGGGTGGTGCCGCGCGAAATCCTGCTGGCCGAGGTCTGGGGCTATGGCGCCGCCATCGCCACCCACACGATCGAGACCCATGTCTATCGCCTGCGCCGCAAGCTGGGCCGGGCGGTCGCCGGCGGCGCCGGCCTGATCCTGGCCGAGGACGGCGGCTACCGCCTGGCGGTCGCGTAAAATTTTGCCGCCGCGGGCCGCCATCGGTTAGCGTGCGCGTCGGGCAGGCTGTGGAGAGGGCAAGGTGGCGCGCCGCGAATCGATTGGGAATGCCTCCGGGGCCGTGGCGTTCGGCCTCGCTCTCTGTCTCGGGCTGCGCTTGCTGTCGCCGGTGCTCGTGCCTTACGCGGACGACGGGTTCTTCAGCCAATGGGCGGTCGAATACGCCCGCAGCGGCCAGTTGCGCAGCCCCTTCCTCGATACGCTGTTCCCGGATTTCAAGGACCTGCTGCTGGTCTATCCGCCGCTTCATGTCGTGCTGGCCGGCCTGTGGCTGCGTCTCGACGGGATCTCGCGGGCGGGTTTCGACAATTACCTCTATCTGTCCATGGCGCTGGCCACCATCGGCTTCGCCCTGGTCCTGACCCGCGTCTTCGCCAGCCGGGCGGCGGCCTATATGGCCTTTCCGATCGTCGCCGCCGTCTATCTCCTCTACCCCTTCCGGCCCGAGGTGACGGGCTTCACCCTGCTCGCCCTCGGGCTCGGCATCGGCTGGGGCCTGGGCGGGGGGCGGCGGCTGGCCGCCCTCGGCCTGATCATGCTGGCGCCCCTGACCGCGCCTTCGGTCTTCGGCGTCGCCCTCGTCCTCGTCCTCGCGCAGGAACTGGCGCTGGCCCGCGAGGCACGCTGGCGCGGCCTGCCGGCCCAGGCCCTGGGGCTGGGGCTGGCGGCCGTCTTCGCCCTGTTCGTCTTCCTGCTCTCGATCCAGTTCCAGCTCGGCGAATTCATCCGCCAGTTCCTGCTTCATGCCGGCCTCGGGCAGCAGAGCTTCAACCTGCAATCCCTGCTCAGCGGTCTCGGCGTCGCCGCCCTCGGCCTGTGGCTGTGGCGGCTGCGGACCGGGCGGCGCGACGCCCTGCTGCTGGCGGCGATCGGCCTCGGGCTATGCGTCTCCGAATTGTTCCATGTCCGCGGCTTCGTGCGCGACCTCGTGCTCGCCCTGGCGGTCACCGGCTTCGCCGCCGTCATCCTGCGCCACACCACCCTGGCGGGGCCGGTCGCGATCGTCATCGCCGGGGGCTTCTGCCTCGGCTATCTCGGCAATCTCGCCTCGATGAACCTGTTCGGCACCGCGATCGAGCGGCCGGAACGGGCGCAGCAGCTGGCCGACTGGCGCGCGGCGGCGGCGGCCGGGCGGCTGCGCCTCTTCGTCGACGATGTCGGCCTGCGCGACCTGCTGGATTTCGATTCCCGCGACATCGGCTCGTGGAACCGGCACGACCCGATCCCGGGCGGCATTCCGACCGGTTTCGACGTCCTCGGCCCCGACGAGATCTGGCTCGTTTCCGGCTATACATTGTTCGGCTACCTGCGGGGCGAAGCCTTCGCCCCGGCCGGTGCCCTCGGCGGCTACGAGCGGGCGCCGTCGCTCGGCTGCTATGCCGGGCGGGTGGGCTGCCGGCTGCCGCTGCGCCATCACGACTACCTGATGTTCCGCCGGGGCGCCGACGGCCAGGTGGTGACCGAGGTCTTCTGACCATGGCGCCCCGCCCCTTCCTGTCGCTCGTCGTCCCCGTCCGCAACGAGGAGGAAGTGCTCGACGCCTTCTTCGCCGCCCTGGCGCCGGTGGCCGAACAGGTGGCGGCGACGGCAGGCCCGGTCGAATTCATCTTCATCGACGACGGCTCGACCGACCGCACGGCGGCCCTGCTCCGCGCCCGCGCCGAAACCGATCCGCGCGTGCGGCTGGTCTCCTTCTCGCGCAATTTCGGCAAGGAAGCGGGGTTGACCGCCGGCCTGCACTTCGCCCGCGGCGACGTGGCGGTGCCGATCGACGTCGATCTTCAGGACCCGCCCGAGCTGATCCCGGCGATGATCGCCAAATGGCGCGACGGTTTCGACGTCGTCTATGGCGAACGGGTGTCGCGCCCGACCGACACCTGGCTGAAACGCCTGTCGGCGGAACGTTTCTACCGCCTGTTCAACCGCATCTCGGACGTGCCCATTCCCTTCAACGCCGGGGATTTCCGCCTGATGGACCGGGCCGTGGTCGAGGCGCTCTGCGCCCTGCCGGAACGCACCCGCTTCATGAAGGGGCTGTTCGCCGCCATGGGCTATCGCCAGGCCGCCCTTCCCTATGTCCGACCGGAACGGGCGGCGGGGACGACGAAATTCCGCTTCCTCCGGCTCTGGGCCTTCGCCCTTGACGGCATCACCTCCTTCTCCTCGATCCCCTTGCGGGTGTGGAGCTATGTCGGCGGCGCCATCGCCCTCCTTGGCCTGCTCTACGGCGGTTTCATCGGCCTGCGCACCCTGGTCTTCGGGCGCGACGTGCCGGGCTTCGCCACGCTCGCGGTCATGACCTCGGTGATCGGCGGGCTGCAATTGCTCTCGATCGGGGTGCTCGGGGAATATGTCGCCCGGCTTTTCGTCGAGGCGAAGCAGCGCCCGATCTTCATCGTCCGCGAACTCGCCGGCTTCGACGACGAGGAGGCGGCGGAACAGGCGCGCAAGCTCGCCGGCAAGGCGGTGATCGCCCGCCATCGGCCCCGCCCTGCGCCCCAGGCGCTGGAGCCGTGACCGGCAGCAGCCTTGACAGGCGGCGGGCGAAACCCGAAGTTGCCCGCCCGAACTTCTCGGATTGGAGACTACGATCATGTCGGTATCGCTGACCCTGCCGGACGGCAGCCTGCGCTCCTATCCGGGGCCGGTCAGTGGCACTACCCTTGCCGCCGACATCGGTCCCGGTCTGGCCAAAGCCGCCCTTGCCCTGCGCGTCGACGGCATTCTCGTCGACCTCGCCCATGTCATCGAACAGGATGCCCAGGTCGAGATCGTCACGCGGAAGTCCGAGGATGCCCTGGACCTGCTGCGCCACGACTGCGCCCATGTGATGGCGGAGGCGGTGCAGGAACTGTTCCCCGGCACCCAGGTGACCATCGGCCCCTCGATCGAGAACGGCTTCTATTACGATTTCGCCCGCGGCGAGCCCTTCACCCCCGACGACCTCGCGGTCATCGAGCAGCGCATGCACGCGATCGTCGACCGCGACGAGGCGATCCGGCGCGAAGTCTGGGACCGCGACGCGGCGGCCGATTTCTTCCTCTCGAAGGGCGAGATCTACAAGGCCGAGATCATCCGCGACATTCCGGCGGGCGAGAAGATCAGCCTCTACGCCCAGGGCGATTTCATCGACCTGTGCCGGGGCCCGCACCTGCCCTCGACGGGCAAGCTCGGCCACGGCTTCAAGCTGATGAAGGTGGCCGGGGCCTATTGGCGCGGCGACCATCGCAACGCCATGCTCCAGCGCATCTACGGCACCGCCTGGCGCGACGAGAAGGAACTGAAGGACTATCTCCACCGGCTGGAGGAGGCGGAGCGCCGCGACCACCGCAAGCTGGGCCGGGAGATGGACCTCTTCCATCTGCAGGAGGAAGCGGCCGGCTCGGTGTTCTGGCACCCGAAGGGCTGGACGCTGTACCGTGTCCTCGAGAATTACATCCGCCGCAAGATCGACGTGGATGGTTACGAGGAGGTGCGCACGCCCCAGCTCGTCGACAGTTCGCTCTACGTCGCCTCGGGCCACTGGGAGATGTATGGCGACAACATGCTGAAAGTGCCGGTCGACGACGGCAAGCGCATGTTCGGCGTGAAGCCCATGAACTGCCCCGGCCATGTGCAGATCTTCAAGCAGGGCCTGGTGTCCTACCGCGACCTGCCGATCCGCATGGCCGAATTCGGCTGCTGCCACAGGAACGAGCCTTCGGGCGCGCTGCACGGCATCATGCGCGTGCGCCAGTTCGTGCAGGACGACGCCCATATCTTCTGCACCCCCGACCAGGTGGTCGAGGAAACGAAGAAATTCTGCCGCCTGCTCGAAAGCGTCTATTCGGACCTCGGCTTCACCGACTTCAAGGTGATCCTGGCCACGCGCCCGGAAAAGCGCATCGGCACCGACGCGGAATGGGACAAGAACGAGGGCGACCTCGCCGCCGCGATCAAGGCCGCCGGCATGGATTTCGAGATCTCGGTCGGGGACGGCGCCTTCTACGGCCCGAAGATCGAATTCCACCTGCGGGATGCGATCGGCCGGACCTGGCAATGCGGCACCCACCAGCTCGACAGCCTGCTGCCCCAGCGCCTGGATGCGACCTATATCGCCCCCGACGGCTCGAAGCAGCGCCCGGTCATGCTGCACCGGGCGATCCTCGGCAGCCTGGAGCGCTTCATCGGCATCCTGATCGAGCATTACGCCGGTCACCTGCCGCTGTGGCTGAGCCCGACCCAGGTGGTGGTCGCCACCATCACCTCGGACGCGGACGATTACGCCGACGCCGTCGCCGGCCTCCTCAAGGCGCGCGGGCTGCGGGTCGAGACCGATCTCCGCAACGAGAAGATCAACCTGAAGGTGCGTGAGCATTCGCTGGCCAAGGCGCCCTACATGCTGGTCCTCGGCAAGCGCGAGGCGGAGAACCGCCAGGTCGCCCTGCGCCGGCTGCACGGCGGCGAGCAGACCGTGATCGCCCTCGACGAGGCGCTCGACCGCCTCGCCACCGAAGCCCTGCCGCCCGCCTGACCAGGAGCCCAGCCATGCCGGCCGCCCCCCCGCATGTCGTCGATGTCATCCCGTTCAAGGAGCGATATTCGGCCACGGCGGCGGGGGCGATCGCGCTTTGCGTCGACCAGATGGCGGCGGTCACCGCGGCCCGCACCACCGTGCTGGGGCGGGCCTGCGCCGATCCGCTGCCGGGCGGGCGCTTCCGGCCGGTGCGCTCGTTCTTCCTCACCTATCGCTTCGCCGCAGCCTATGTCATGGGCTGGGAGGCGCTGTTCTATTTCGAAGGCGTGCTGCGCGCCCTGAAGCGCGAGAAGCCGGACATCATACAGGTCCACAACCGGCCCCTGCTGGCGGTCATGCTGCAAAGGGCCTTTCCCAAGGTCCCGGTCTTCCTGTTCCTGCACAACGACCCGATGGAAATGCGCGAATTGCGCCCGCCGAAGAATATCGGCAGCCAGCTGAAGGTGCTGGCCGGCGTCGTCGCCCTGTCGGGCTGGATCGAGAACCGGCTCTACGAGGCGGTGCCCAAGGTGCCCCGCGGCCTCGTCCATCGCATCGGCAATGTCGTCGACTGCCCGGCCGCCCATGAGGACGAGGCCGGCCTTTTCGCCGCCAAGGAGAAGCTGATCCTCTTCGTCGGGCGCATCACCGGCGGCAAGGGGCCGCTCGCCTTCGCCGAAGCCATGGTCCGCCTGCTCGACGATTATCCCG
Organism: Zavarzinia compransoris; assembly: GCF_003173055.1. NCBI lineage: Bacteria > Pseudomonadati > Pseudomonadota > Alphaproteobacteria > Rhodospirillales > Zavarziniaceae > Zavarzinia > Zavarzinia compransoris. Next base: position 383,910 of record NZ_QGLF01000003.1, on the reverse strand, counting down.
GCTGGCGGGCCCTGTGCCTTGGCGGATTCCGCATGGGCACGACCGACTGTTCGAAGCCGGACGGCTATCAGCAGCAATTCCTCGATACCGTCGCCCGCCATCAGCGCCTCGAATTCCTGGGCCCCCGGCCCTTCCCCGAGACCATGGAACAGATGCGGAAAGCGGCGATCCTGGCCGTGCCGTCGCGCCACCACGAGGCTTTCGCCCGGGTCGGGGTCGAGGGCATGTTCGCCGGTGCCGCCATGATCGTCTGCAAGAAGGGCGGCGCCCTGCCCGAAGTCGTGCCCGAAGCCTCGGGCGCCCTGCATATCGACGATGCGACGACGGCGGAGATCGAGGCCGCGACCCGCCGCCTGCTCGACGACGACGCCGAGCGGACGCGCCGCGCCCGCCTGGGCCGGGCCTATGCCCTCGACCATTACGCGCCGGCCAGCGTCGGCCGCCGGATCGACGCCCTTTATACAAGCGCCCAGCACGAGGTGACGCGATGAGCGGCCGGATTGCCGATCTTTCCGTCTTCTTCATCACCCTGAACGAGGAAGACCGCCTGGGCCCGGCACTGGCCAGCGTGCGCGACCTCGTCGACGATATCGTCGTCGTCGACAGCGGCTCGACCGACGGCACGGTGCGGCTGGCGGAACAGGCGGGCGCCCGCGTCGTCCACAATGATTTCCCCGGTTACGGCAGGCAGAAGCGCCTGGCCGAAAGCCTGTGCCGCCACGACTGGGTGCTGAACCTCGATGCCGACGAGCGGGTGACGCCCGAACTCGCCGCCGAGATCCGCGCCCTCTTCGCCGGCGGCCGCCCGCCCCAGGGCGCCTATCACACGCCGATCCTGCAACTCTATCCGCATCAGGACAGGCCGACCGCGGGCGCCTTCGAATATGACCCCGTGCGTCTCTACGACCGGGCGCGCTCGCAATATTCGGAAAGCCCGGTGCACGACCGGGTGGTGCTGGGCGCGGGCGTTGCCGCCGGGCGCCTGAAGGGCGGCATCCTGCACCAGTCGATCCGCAACCTGTCGCATCTCATCGCCAAGTCCAACGCCTATACCGACAAGCAGCTGGAGGAAATGCTGGCCAAGGGGCGCAAGGTCTCGGGCCTGCGCCTCGCCGTCGAATTCCCCTTCTCCTTCCTCAAGGCCTATGTCGGGCGGCGTTACTTCCTGATGGGCACCTACGGCATCGGCGTCGCCGCCACTTACGCCTATTTCCGCCTGATGCGGCTGGCCAAGCTGCACGAGGCCCGGCTCCTGAAAGAGAAAGTGCAGGCGAAGGGGTGAGTGCGCCGCGCGTCCTGGTCGTCACCCCCTATGGCGTCGGCGGCGGCGTCACCGAGGCGTTCTTCACCTCGCTCGAAATCCTGTGCCGGGCGGGCGGCACGCCCCTGGCCGCGATCGATGCCGGGGCCGCCTTCCGCGGCCGGCTGGCGGCGGTCGAAACCCATGAGGTGCCGAGGCTCGGCGCCGGCGGCAGCCTCAACGCCTTTCTCGCCGGCCGGCGCCTGCGCCGTCTCGCCCGGCGCCTGCGGCCGGATTTCATCCTGGCCCACAACGGGCGCTACATCGATGCCCTGGCGGGCCTGGGCGCGCCGCTGACCGGCGTCGTCCACGGCGGCAAGCTGAAGCGTTTCCTGCGCGCCGACCGGCTGATCACGGTCAATGCCGAACAGCGCGACGGCCTGATCGCCCTCGGCTTTCCCGCCGGCCGGGTGCGGCTGATCCCCAACGCCCTGCCCGTCGACACGCTGCCGCCCTTCGCCCCGCGGCCCTTCGCCCCGCGACCGCCAGCGACACCCCTGCGCATCGGCACCCTGCGCCTGCTGCTGCGCGAGAAGGGCGTCGACGTGCTGATCGAGGCCGCGGGCCTGCTGGCCGCCCGGGGCCTCGCCGTCGATCTCCACATCGGCGGCACGGGGGCGGAGGACGCGGCCCTGCGGGCCCAGGCGGCCCGCCTCGGCCTTGCCGGGCGCGTCACTTTCCACGGCTGGGTCGGCGACCAGGCCGGCTTCCTCTCCGCCCTCGACCTCTATGTCATGCCGTCGCGCCACGAGACGTTCGGCATCGGCATCCTGGAAGCCCAGGCCGCCGGCCTGCCGGTGATCGCCAGCGCCTGCGAGGGGCCGCGCGCCGTGATCCGCGACGGCGAGACCGGCCTGCTGGTCCCGCCCGGCGATGCCGCCGCCCTGGCGGATGCCGTCGCCCGCCTGAGCGCCGACCCGGCCCTGGCCGGCGATCTGGCCCGCCGGGGCCATGCCGATTGCGCCGCGCGCCACCTGCTGCCCGCGATCGCCGGCGCCTATGCGGATGTCGTCCTCGGCCATGGCTGAAACCCCGCGCGTTGCCATCGTCTTGCCCCGCTTCGCCCGCTATCAGGAACAGGGGGCGACCTCGATCGACCTCTATGCCCGGGATTCGGTCCGTTTCAGCACGCTGCCCGGGATCGCCGTGATCGGCCCGCCCTGCGGCACCCCTTTTCCGGACGGCGGAACCTATGTCCCGGTCCCGGCCGGGCCCGACTGGCGGCGCCAAGTGCTGCGGGCGCTCCGGACGATCAAGCCGGACGTGGTCGAAGTCCATCAGGACATCAACCTCGCGGCATGGGCGGCGCGGCGCCTGAAGGCCCCGGTCGTCGCCATCCGCCACAATACCCAGAAGCTGCCCAAGCTGTGGGTGCGGCGCTTTTTCAAGAACCTGCAATGGAACGCCATAGCCGCCTTCGGCTTCGTCAGCGAATTCCTGCGCACCGAATTCTGCGCGGCCCTGCCGGATTTCCAGGGGCGGAGCCATGTCCTCTATAACGGCATCGATCCCGAAGCCTGGGCCCCGCCCGCCGCCGCGGCACGGGAAAAGCTGATCGTCTATGTCGGCCGGCTGGTCCCCGAAAAGGGCGTGCCCGAACTGATCGAGGCCTGCGACCGCGTGCTCGGCCGCCACCCGGACTGGCGCCTGCTGATCCTGGGCGGCAATATGGCGGATGCGGACCGGAACACGGTCGCCGCCGCCGGCGCTTTCGCCGACCGCCGCCCCGGCCAGGTGACCATCGAGGGGCCCGTGCCCCACGACCGGCTGCCGGAACGCCTGGCGCGGGCCGCCATTGCCGCGGTGCCTTCGATCGTGCTCGAAGCCTTTGGACGGACGGCGGTCGAAGCCATGGCCGCCGGCTGTGCGCTGGTCGTCAGCCGGCGCGGCGGCCTGGCTGAAGTGGTGGCGGACGGCACGGCCGTGATCGCCGAGCCGCCGACCGCCGCCACCCTGGAACAGGCGCTCGAACACCTGATCGCCGCGCCCGATCTCCGGGCCGACATGGGCGCGAGGGCTAGGGCGGCGGTGACCGGGCGGTTTTCCCTGGCTGCCAGTATCGGGCACCACGACCAGTTGCGCCGCAGGCTTGGCGCCGCCGATTGACAAGGTGACGATGCAATCGATACACAAACCCCCTGGCCGGCCGCCGAGCGGGAGAAGGCCCAGCGGGAGAAGGCCCAGCGGGAGAAAACTGTGTCCGCAACACCCCTGATCAGCCTCGTGGTGGCGACGAGAGAGCGCGCCGCCACGCTGGAGGGCACGCTGGCAGCCTGCCGCCTCGTCGCCGGCGACGATATCGAGATCGTGGTCTGCGACAATGCGAGCGCGGACGACACCCCGGCCGTGATCGCCGCCGCTGCCGCCGCCGATCCGCGCATCACCGCCGTTCGCCGCGACGCGCGGGGGAGCATGCGGCAGAACTACGGCACCGCCCTGGCCGCGGCGCGCGGCGACTATGTCTGCTTCTTCGGCGACGACGACGCCCCTCTGCCCGGCGGCATCGCGGCACTGCGCCACATCATCAGGACGGAACGGCCCGATGCCGTCGGCTGGTCGCTGGTGGGCTACGATTGGCCGGGGGCCCGCGTCGGCCTCGAGGGCGGCGTGCTCAGTCTTCGGGCCCGCAGCCTGTTCGGCGGCCTGACGCGCATCGATGTCGAGGGCATTCGCGGGAAATTCGCGAATGCCGCCATCGAATACTACCGCGACGGCATCAACATCTATCACGGCTGCGTCTCGCGCCGGGTGATCGAACGGGTGGAGGCCGATCTCGGGACTTATTTCTTCGAGCCGAATCCCGACCTGTTCAGCTGCATCTCCAACCTGTGGTACACGAAGAATTACCTGTTCTACGGCCACCCGGTGACATTGGCGGGGGTCGGGCCGAAATCGATCGGCGCCGCCTTCTCCGCGGTCGGCGCCGCCGACGGCAAGGGCCAGGCCATCCGCGATCAGTTTCGCCGCGAGGTCGAGGCCGATCCCGTCGGCAGCCTGATCGGCCTTCAGGTGCGTTCGGTGCCCGCCCATACCTTTGCCTGCGTGGTCAAGGCCAATGAACATATGCCCGCGGCCGGGCGCTTGCCGGTCGATGCCCGGGCCTGGGCGCTGATGGTTCTCGGCAAGGGCAATGCCCAGCCCCCGCACGAGCGCGAGGCGACCCGCCTTGCCACCAGGCTGCTGGTCGAGCGCCTGGGCGCCCCCTGGACCGCGGACATGGAGCGGGCGGCGGAGGCCATGCTGGCCGCGCCCGCGCCCGTCTACCGCGGGAACCGGCTGAAGCGGGCCGATCTTCTGATTCCGGCCGGGCAGGGCCGGATCGACCAGGTGGTCCTGCTGGTCGAGCGCTTGCTCGGACGGCGCCCGCCGCCCGAACTGGGGGCCGGCGGCGGTATCGGCAAGGCCCTGGCGCTGGCGGCGGCCGAACTTCGCTGCCGCCTGCTGCCGCTCTACCGGCGGGGCTGAGATGGCGGCGGGGGATCGCACCATCATCCTGTGGGGGGCGACGGGCCATGCGCGGGTGCTGCGCGACATCCTGCTGCCCGGCGGCTGGACCATTGCCGCCGTCTTCGACAACCGCCCGGTGGCCGCCCCCTGGGCGGACGCGCCGCTGTTCATCGGCCGCGAAGGCTTCGCCCGCTGGCGCCGGGACTGGCAGGGGGCCTTGCCCGGCTTCGCCCTGGCGATCGGCAGCCACGGCTTTGCGGCCGGGAAACTGGCGCTGGCGGCATGGCTCGGCGACGAAGGGCTGTCGCCCCTGACCATCGTGCATCCGAGCGCGGTGGTCGAGCCCTCGGCCCGGCTCGGCCCCGGCGCGCAGGTGCTGGCGGGCGCGGTGATCGGCGCCGAGGCGCGGATCGGTGCCCACAGCATCGTCAATACCCGGGCCTCGATCGATCACGACAGCTGCCTTGGCGATGCCGGCCACCTGGCCCCCGGCGCCACCGTGTGCGGCGAGGTGACGATCGGCCATCGGGCCATGCTGGGCGCCGGCTGCACCGTGCTGCCGCGCCTTGCGATCGGAGACGGCGCGCTGATCGGCGCCGGCGCCGTGGTGGTGCGCGACGTCGCGCCGGAAACCCGGGTGACGGGAATCCCCGCCCGCCCCCGGCCATAGAGGATCAAACGCCCCATGCCAGCCACCCCTGAAAGCTCCGGCGGATTGAAGACGCGATGACGGTCCGAGCCCCCGAACTCATTCCCGTTGCGGCCCCCTGGATCACGGCGCGCGAAGGCGACCTGTGCCGCGAGGCGGCCCTGACCGCCTGGGGTCCCGATCACTACCGCTTCAACCGCGAATTCGAACAGTCCTTCGCGCGCTATCTGGGCGTGACCCATGCGGTTTCCCTGCCCCATGCGACGGCGGCCCTGCACCTCGGCCTTGCCGCGCTCGGCGTCGGTCCCGGCGACGAGGTGATCGTGCCGGCGGTGACCTGGATCGCCTCGGTCGCGCCCGTCACCTATGTCGGCGCGGCGCCGGTGCTGGTCGATATCGATCCCGTGACCTGGTGCATCGATCCGGCCGCGGTCGAGGCCGCGATCACGCCCCGCACCCGGGCCATCATCGGCGTCGACCTCTATGGTTCCATGTGCGACTGGCCGGCGCTGCGCGCCATCGCCGACCGCCACGGCCTGGGCCTGATCGAAGATGCCGCCGAGGCCCTGGGCTCCAGCCTGAACGGCCGCCGGGCCGGGGCATTCGGCGATGTCGCGGCCTTTTCCTTCCACGGCTCGAAGACCCTGGCCACCGGCGAGGGCGGCATGGTGACCACCGACCGCGACGATCTTCTCGCCCGCATCCAGGCCCTGCGCGACCACGGCCGGCCACCGGGCGACCGCTTCTTCCTCAACACCGAGATCGCCTTCAAGTACAAGATGAGCGCGGTACAGGCCGCCCTCGGCCTCGCCCAGATGGAACGGATCGACGCGATGATCGCGCGGAAGCGGCAGATCTTCGCCTGGTATCGCGACCGCCTGGGCCACCGCCGGGACATCCGCATCAATGCCGAGCCGCCGGGTGTCGAGAATTCCTTCTGGATGGTCTCGGTCGTGCCCGACGCCGGCTGCCCCCTGGATAAATTCGCCCTGATGGCGGCGCTGCGCGAACGCAATATCGACAGCCGGCCCTTCTTCTCCCTGCTCAGCGAGATCCCGGCCTTCGACAGCCGGCCGGAGGCGGCCCGCTTCCTGCCCCCGGTGCCGCGCGGCCGGCTGGCGGCGACGAAGGGCATCAACCTGCCCTCCGGCTACAATATGGACGAGGAAAAGGCGGATCTGGTCAGCCGGGCCCTGATCGAAGTGCTCGACGCCGCCGCCCCGGCCTGACGCCGCGGCGTTTCAACGCGGCAAGCCCCGGTCCGGCCCCAAAAGCGCGGCAAGTATGCGATAGCGCATTGCCACGGGCGCACGGACGGGGCTACAGACAAGGCCCATGTCCCGGCAACGGCAGAGGTCAATTTGAAGGCGGTCATCCTGGCGGGGGGCCTGGGCACGCGGATTTCCGAGGAATCCCACCTGCGCCCCAAACCCATGATCGAGATCGGCGGGCGGCCGATCTTGTGGCACATCATGAAGATCTACGCCCACCACGGCATCGACGATTTCGTGATCTGCTGCGGCTATCGCGGCTATATGATCAAGGAATATTTCGCCAATTACGTCCTGCACAATTCGGACGTGACGATCGACGCCACCACGGGCCGCATCACCTATCACCAGACGACGGCCGAGCCCTGGAAGATCACCCTGGTCGATACCGGCCAGGACACGATGACCGGCGGCCGCCTGAAGCGGGTGCGCCCTTACCTGCACCCGGAAGAACCCTTCTGCATGACCTATGGCGACGGCGTCTCGGATCTCGATATCCGCGCCTCGGTCGACTTCCATCGGGGCCACGGCAGGCTGGCGACGGTGGGCGCGGTGATCCCGCCCGGGCGCTATGGCGCGCTGCGCCTCGACAGTGATTTCGTCACCGATTTCACGGAAAAGCCGCCGGGCGACAATGCCTTCATCAACGGCGGCTATTTCGTGCTGCAGCCGGCGGTCCTTGACCGTATCGCCGGCGATGCCACACCCTGGGAATCGGCCCCGCTCGAGGGCCTGGCCAAGGACGGCGAGCTGGTCGCCTTCCGCCACACCGGCTTCTGGCACGCCATGGACACGCTGCGCGACAAGACGACCCTCGAAAACCTCTGGTCCGCCGGCAAGGCGCCCTGGCGCCTGTGGGCATGAGCGGCGGCCATCCCGATCCGGCGCTGTGGGCCGGGCGGCGGGTCCTGCTCACCGGGCATACCGGGTTCAAGGGCGCCTGGGCGGCACTCTGGCTGGAACGGCTGGGGGCGCGGGTCACCGGCCTCGCCCTGCCGGCCGAGGAATTGAGCCTCTACACGCTGGCCCAGGTCGGCCGCAGCCTCGAAAGCCATGTCGCCGACCTGCGCGATCCCGCCGCGGTCGAACGGGTGGTGCAGGCCGCCGACCCCGAGATCGTGCTGCATCTGGCGGCCCAGCCGATCGTGCGCCGTTCGCTGGCCGAACCGGTCGAGACTTTCGCCACCAATGTCATGGGGACGGTGCATCTCCTCGATTCGCTGCGCCGGGCCCGGGGCCTGCGCGCCCTTCTCGTCGTCACCTCGGACAAGGTCTATGCCAATGCCGAGGACGGCCGCGCCTTCGCCGAGACCGACCGGCTGGGCGGCAAGGATCCCTATTCCGCCTCCAAGGCCGCCTGCGAGATCGCGGTCCAGGCCATGGCCCAGAGCTTCCTGGCCCGGAACGGCGTCCGCGTCGCGACCGCGCGGGGCGGCAATGTGGTCGGCGGCGGCGATTTCGCCGAGGACCGGCTGGTCCCCGACGCGGTGCGCGCCGTCCGGGCGGGCCGGGCCCTGGTCCTGCGCCACCCGGAGGCGACCCGGCCGTGGCAGCATGTGCTCGACTGCCTGGCCGGCTATTTCGCCATGGCGGAGGCGCTGCTGGCCGGCACCGACCTGCCCCCGGCGTTGAATTTCGGTCCCCTGCCGGGCACGGACGTCACGGTGGGCGCCCTGGCACGGTCGATCCTCAAAGCGCTCGGCGGCGACGGGGACTATGTCCACCAGCCGGTGCCGGGCTCGGTCGAGATGACGGCCCTGGCCATCGATTCGGCGCTGGCGCGCCGGGTGCTCGGCTGGCACGACCGGCTGGCCGGCGAACGCCTTGCCAAGGCGACCGCGGATTGGTACCGAGCCTGGATCGAGGGGGCGGACGCCCGCGCCCTCACCCTGTCCCAGATCGCGAGTTTCGAGGCCCTGCCGTGACCGACCGCTCTCCGCCCTGCCGTTTCTGCGGGGCGCCCCTGACCCGGACCTTCCTCGACCTCGGCAAGACGCCGCTGGCCAATGCCTATGTGACGGCGGCGGATGTCGCGGCCGGCCGCGATCGCGCCTATCCCCTGCACGCCCGGGTCTGCGACGCCTGCCTCCTGGTCCAGGTCGACGAGGCGGTGCCGGCCGAGGCGATCTTTTCCGACTACGCCTATTTCTCGTCCTATTCCCCGGGCTGGATCGAGCACGCAAGGCGTTACGCCGCCGCCATGACCGAGCGCTTCGGCCTGACCGGCGCCTCGCTGGTGGTCGAGGTCGCCTCCAACGACGGCTATCTGCTGCGCCATTTCGTCGAGCGCGGCATTCCCGTGCTCGGGGTCGAGCCGGCGGCCAATGTCGCCGCGGTCGCACGGGCCGCGGGCGTTCCGACCGAGGTCGTCTTCTTCCACCGCGACAGCGGCCGCGACCTGGCCGCGCGCGGCTTCAAGGCCGACCTGATGGCGGCCAACAACGTCTTCGCCCATGTCCCCGACATCAAGGGCTTCGCCGCCGGTTTCGCCGAAGTGCTGAAGCCCGAAGGCGTGGTCACCTTCGAATTCCCCCACCTGCTGAACCTGATCGACGAGGTCCAGTTCGACACGATCTACCACGAGCATTATTCCTATCTCTCGCTGGTGGTGGTCGAACGGGTGCTGGCGGCGGTCGGCTTGCGCGTCTTCGACGTCGAGGAACTGCCGACCCACGGCGGCTCGCTGCGCGTCTTCGCCTGCCATCGGGGGGCGGGCCACGGCGAACGGCCGGGCCTGGCCCTGGTCCGGGCGAAGGAACGGGCGGCCGGCCTGGACCGGGCCGCGGCCTATGACGGCTTCGCCCCCAGGGTGGCGGCGGTGCGCGACGGTTTCAGCGCCTTTATCGCCAGGGCCAAGGCCGAGGGCCGGCGCGTCGCCGCCTACGGTGCCGCGGCCAAGGGCAATACGTTCCTCAACTACTGCGGCATCGCCGCCGACGACATCCTGCTGGTCGCCGATCGCAACCCGGCGAAACAGGGCCGGCTGCTGCCCGGCAGCCATATCCCGATCGTCGCCCCCGAGGCCCTGATCGAAGCCGCCCCGGACGATCTGGTCATCCTGCCCTGGAATGTCGCCGACGAAGTGGTCGAGAGCATGGCCGCGCTCAAGGCGCGCGGCTGCCGCTTCTGGACCGCGGTGCCGGCGCTCCGCGAGCGCTGAGCCCATGCGCTTCGTGCCGACGGCGATCGCCGGCGTCACCATCGTCGAGACCGAGCCCCGCCTCGACGGGCGGGGCGCCTTCGCCCGGCTCTATTGCCCGCTCGAATTCGCCGCCGCCGGGCTCGGGGATTTCCGGCCGGCCCAGGTCAACCTGTCGCGGAACACGGCGCGGCACACGCTGCGCGGCCTGCACTACCAGGACCCGCCCCGGGCGGAAGCCAAGCTGGTGCGGGTGACGCGGGGCCGCATCTTCGACGTCGCCGTCGACCTGCGCCCCGGCAGCCCGACCCTGTACCGCTGGACCGGGACGGTGCTGGACGAGGACGGTCTGCGCGCCCTCTTCATTCCCGAAGGCTGCGCCCACGGCTTCATCACCCTCGCCCCGGAAACCGACGTCCTCTACCAGATGGGGCGGAATTTCGAGCCCGGCTGGGGCCGCGGCCTGCGGTATGATGATCCGCGGCTGGCCATCGCCTGGCCGGCGGTGCCGGCGGTCGTCGACGACAAGGATCGCAACTGGCCCCTTCTCGGTGCCGACGTCTGAAAAACCGCCCGTTTTTGTTGACCCTGCGCCCAGGTGACGGTTCTAATTCCACACGGTTGAACGGTGCGAGGAGTGGCGCCCGGTCGCTGCCCCGGGGTGCCCTAGCGGAGGTTGATCATGTCCTTTTCCGTCAAGTCCTGTCTTCTGACCGCCGCGCTGGCCGCGGCGGCCTTCGCGGGGGTCGCCCACGCGGAAGACAAGGTCGTCAACGTCTATAACTGGGAAGAATATATCGACGACACGACCCTGGCCGATTTCGAAAAGGAAACGGGGATCAAGGTCGTCTATTCCACCTTCGATTCGAACGACACGCTGGAGGCCAAGATCCTGGCCGGCAAGTCGGGCTATGACGTGGTCTTCCCGTCCGGCGCCTTCCTCGAGCGCCAGATCAAGGCCGGCGCCTACCAGAAGCTGGACAAGTCGAAGCTGCCCAATCTCGTCAACCTGGATCCGGCCATCGTCGAGAAGCTGGCCCTGTTCGATCCCGGCAACGAGCATGCCATCGACTATATGTGGGGCATCACCGGCATCGGCTACAATGTGAAGAAGATCAAGGAAATCATGCCGGATGCCCCGGTCGATTCCTGGAAGATCGTCTTCGATCCCGAGATCATCGCGAAGTTCAAGGATTGCGGCGTCGCCATCCTGAACGCCCCGGACGAAGTGATCCCGGCCGTCCTCAAGTCGATCGGCGAGGATCCGAACTCCAAGGATCCCAAGGTCCTGCAGAAGGCGCTGCCGATCCTCGAAAAGATCCGCCCCTTCATCACCCGCTTCGAAGGCTCGTCGATGATCGACAAGCTGGCGACCGGCGAGGTCTGCCTGGCCGTCGCCTGGAACGGCGACGTCTTCCAGGCCAAGGCCGCTGCCGATGCCGCCAAGAACGGCATCGAGATCGCCTTCGCCGTGCCGAAGGAAGGCGCCCAGCTCTGGTTCGACTCGATGGCGATCCTCGCCGACGCCCCGCACCCCGAGGCGGCGCATGCCTTCATCAACTACATGATGAAGCCCGACGTGATCGCCCGCAATTCGGCCTCCACCCAATATGCCAACGGCAATGCGGCGGCGAAGCCGCTGATGGATGCGGCCGTGACCTCCAACCCCGGCATCTATCCGCCGGCGGAGGTGATGAGCACCCTGTTCCTGATCACCGCCTATTCCCAGAAGGAACAGCGGATCCTGAACAAGCTCTGGGAAACGATCAAACTGGGCGAATAAAGCCCGATACCGGCCGGCGCCCGGGCGGCGCCGGCCTTTTTTCATCGCTGGCCTTTTTCATCGTGACGCGTTTCCCGGCTGCGGGGTTCAGAGGGGGTTAAGGGGATGAATGTGACGAGCGCCTCGCGGGTGCCGTTCGAGCCGTGGAACGACCCACAGGCCAAGCCTTACATTCGCATCGTCAATGTCACCAAGACCTTCGGCGACTTCGTGGCGGTCGACAATCTGACCCTCGACATCTACCAGCGCGAGTTCTTCTCGCTGCTCGGGCCGTCGGGCTGCGGCAAGACCACCTTGCTGCGCATGCTGGCGGGCTTCGAACGGCCGACCGCGGGCCGGATCGAGCTCGACGGCGTCGACATGTCGGCCGTGCCGCCCTACGAGCGGCCGGTGAACATGATGTTCCAGTCCTACGCCCTGTTCCCGCATATGACCGTCGAGGACAATATCGCCTTCGGTCTCCGCCAGGACGGCGTGCCCAAGGAGGAACGCGCCCGCCGGGTCGAGGACATGCTGAACCTCGTCCAATTGACCAAGTTCGGCAAGCGCAAGCCGCACCAGCTTTCCGGCGGCCAGCGCCAGCGCGTGGCGCTGGCCCGCTCCCTGGTCAAGAAGCCGAAGATGCTGCTGCTCGACGAGCCGCTGGGCGCCCTCGACAAGAAGCTGCGCGAACAGACCCAGTTCGAGCTGATGACCATCCAGGAACAGGTGGGCATCACCTTCGTCATCGTCACCCACGACCAGGAAGAGGCGATGACCGTCTCGTCGCGGATCGCGGTGATGAACCACGGCCGCATCGCCCAGGTGGCGACCCCGGCCGAAATCTACGAATACCCGAACAGCCGCTATGTCGCCGAATTCATCGGCGACGTGAACGTCCTCGAAGGCCGCCTGGCCGAGGTCGCGTCGGACCATGTGATCATCACCTCGGCCGAGGCGGATACCCATATCTACGTCGACCGCGGCACGTCCGCCGCCTCGGGCGCCACGGTCTGGGTCGCGGTCCGGCCCGAGAAGATCGACGTCGCCCTGACCCCGCCCGAGCAGCCCGAATATAATTGCATCAAGGGCGCGGTCTGGGACATCGGCTATCTCGGCAACCTCACGATCTATCACGTGAAGCTCGAGAACGGCAAAAAGGTCACCGCCGCCGTCGCCAACCGGCGCCGCCTGCGCGACCGGCCGATCACCTGGAACGACGAGGTCTATCTGACCTGGGCCCCCGACAGCGCGGTGGTACTGGTGTCATGAGCGCGCCCGACGACAGCCCCGACCGGCCGGCCGCCGCCCTCATCACCCACGACCACGGCGATTTCCTCGATTCGCTGGAAGCCGGGCTCCGCCGCAACGGCCTCGGCTTCGCGGCCCCGGCCGTGATCCGCTTTCTGGCCCTCTTCACCGGGCGGGGCGCGGTCATCGCCCTGCCCTATCTCTTCCTGCTCGCCTTCTTCCTCATTCCCTTCTTCATCGTCCTGAAGATCAGCTTCGCCGAGACCGCCCTGGCGATCCCGCCCTATACCCAACTGATCGAGATCGTCGACGACGGCTTCGAATATTACCTGAACCTGAAGCTGAACCTCGCCAACTACTGGACGATCTTCACCGAGGACACCTATGTCCGCGCCTATCTGAACTCGGCCAAGATCGCGGCGATCTCGACCGCGCTCTGCCTGCTCATCGGCTTTCCCATGGCCTATGCCATGGCGAGGGCCAGCGAATCGATCCGCCCCACCCTGCTGATGCTGGTGATCCTGCCGTTCTGGACTTCGTTCCTGATCCGCGTCTATGCCTGGATCGTGATCCTGAAGACCGAGGGCGGGCTGCTGAACACGTTCCTGATCTCGATCGGGGTGCTTTCGCCGGACGATCCCCTGCGCATCCTGAACACCGAATGGGCGATGTATATCGGCATCGTCTATTCCTACCTGCCGTTCATGGTGCTGCCGCTCTACGCCAACCTGGAGCGCATGGACCTGACCCTGCTGGAAGCCGCGGCCGACCTCGGCTGCCGGCCGATCAAGGCGTTCTGGGTGGTGACCGTGCCGCTGGCGATCCCGGGCATCATCGCCGGCTGCTTTCTCGTCTTCATCCCGGCGGTGGGCGAATACGTCATTCCGGAGCTGATGTCGGGCGACAATGTCCGCGTGATCGGGCGCAAGCTCTTCACCGACTTCGCCAGCGAACGGAACTGGCCGCTGGCGGCGGCCGTCTCGGTCATTCTCCTGCTGATCCTGGTCATTCCGATCATGGCGTTCCAGCGCCAGCAGGCGCGATTGCAGGAGGCCGGCCGATGAAGGGACTGAGCAAGATCAACCTGGTGGCGCTGACCTTCGGCTTCGCCTTCCTCTATATCCCGATCCTCATCCTCGTCTTCTTCTCGTTCAACGACAGCCGGCTGGTGAACGTCTGGGGCGGCTTTTCCTTCCGCTGGTACGGGGAATTGTTCCAGAACGACGACCTTCTCGGCGCCGCCTGGATCTCGCTGCTGCTGGCGGCCGCGGCATCCACGCTTTCGGTCGTGCTCGGCACGGTGGCGGGCTTCGTCATGGCCCGTTTCACCAGTTTCCGCGGGCGCACCCTGTTCTCGGGCATGATCTATGCGCCGCTCGTCATGCCCGAGGTGATCACCGGCCTGTCGCTCCTCCTCCTCTTCGTCTCGATCGACTGGGGGCGGGGGCTCGGCACCATGATCATCGCCCACACCTCGTTCTGCATGTCCTATGTCGCCGTCGTCGTGCAGTCCCGCCTCGTCTCCTTCGACCGCTCGATCGAAGAGGCGGCCCAGGACCTGGGGGCGACGCCGTTCAAGACCTTCTTCGTCATCACCCTGCCGGTGATCGCGCCCGCGCTGGTCTCGGGCTGGCTGCTGTCCTTCACCCTCTCCCTCGACAATGTGGTGATCACCTCCTTCACCTCGGGGCCGGGCTGGGACACGCTGCCGGTGAAGATCTTCTCGGCCGTGAAGCTGGGCGTGAAGCCGGAGATCAACGCCCTCTCCACGATCATGATCCTGGTGGTCGCGATCGGCGTCATCGCCGCCTCCCTGGTGCAGAAACGGGCCATGGTCGAACGCCAGCGCGCCGAGCGCATGGCGGCGGCCGAGAGCTGAGACGAAAGTAAAAGATGGGCGCGGGTCAACACAGAGCTGCATGTGATGCATGAAGCTAATCGTTGAATCCGGGGCCAAACGCGCCCATCTTGTGAACAACAGGACGCCGACGGGCACCCCCCAATGGCCCGGCGGTTCCTCAGCGGTACCTTCCCCCCAATCGGTACCGCGCGCGTTTCCCAATAACGCGATAGCGCCCGATCGATCCCCCCTCGATCGGGCGCGTTTCGTTTCTGCCCCCCTCCGCCCATCTCGGACTGGACAGGCCGGGGGCTTGGGGCAATATCCCCCTATGACGACCGGCCCCGAACCCGCCTTCCGCCCTGCGGCCCCCGAGACCCTGACAACCGATGTCCTGATCGTCGGCGGCGGCATGATCGGCCTGACCGCGGCGATCGCCGTCGCCCGCGCCGGGCTTTCGGTCATCGTCGCCGAGGAAACGCCGCCGCCGCCGACCCTCCTGCCCGCCTTCGACGGCCGGGTGTCGGCGCTTGCCCATGGCTCGTGCCAATTGTACCGGGCGCTCGGGCTCTATGACGCGCTCGCGGCGGACGGCCAGCCGATCCTCGACATCCATGTCACCGACGGGCGGCTGGGCGAGGCGGCGTCGCCCCTGTTCCTGCACTTCCACCACGGCGACGTTGGGGCCGAGCCTTTCGGCCTGATGGTGGAGAACCGCCATATCCGCATCGCCCTGCACCGGGCGCTAGAGCGAATTGCCGATTCATCGAATCGGCAATTCGCTCAAATGTCATTGAATGGAGCGGTTTTGCCGGAAACCGCTCTGGCCGCCGAGGAGCGGGTCCGCCTGCTCGCCCCGGTCAAGGTCGCCGCCACCGCCCGGGACGGCGCCTTCGCCACCGCCACCCTGGCGGACGGGCGGGCGGTGCGCTGCCGCCTGATCGTCGCCTGCGACGGCCGCCATTCGCCGCTGCGCGAGGCGGCGGGCATCAGGACCGTGGCCTGGGACTACCGCCAGGCGGGCATCGTCGCCACGGTCGAGCACGAGCGCCCCCACGCGGGCGTCGCCTACGAGCATTTCCTGCCCGGCGGCCCCTTCGCCATCCTGCCCATGACCGGCAACCGCTCGTCCCTGGTCTGGACCGAGCGAGCCGACCTCGCCCCCGCCCTGATCGCCCTGGACGCGGCCGATTTCGATGCCGAGATGCGGCGCCGCTTCGGCACCCACCTGGGCGCGGCCCGGGCGGTCGGGCCGCGCTTTTCCTACCCCCTCGGCTTTCACATCGCGACCCGCTTCGTCGAGCGCCGGCTGGCGCTGGTCGGCGATTCGGCCCACGGCCTGCACCCGATCGCCGGCCAGGGCCTCAATCTCGGCCTGCGCGATGTCGCGGCCCTGGCCGAAGTGCTGGCGGACGGCTGCCGGCTGGGCCTCGATCCCGGCGACCCGACCCTGCTCGCGCGCTACGAACGCTGGCGCCGGCTCGATTCCGTGGTCATGGGCACGGTGATGGACGGGCTCAACCGCCTGTTCTCGAACGATGCGCCGCCGGTCCGCCTGCTTCGCGACCTCGGCCTCGCCGCCGTCAATCGCCTGCCGCCGCTGAAGAAATTCTTCATGCAACATGCCCGTGGTAGTATCGGGAAGCTGCCCCGGTTGCTGGACGGCAGGCCGCTTTAAGGGATTGGTGCCGCCGATGGCACAGCTGGTCGTGACCTACATGGAAATGCTGGGGCCGCCGCGCGGCGCGAAGCCCCTGGCGCCGGCCGACGCCATCGTCCGGCGCGAGGCCCCTGCGCGCGAGGATTACCTGGCCCTCTATCACGCCGTCGGCGATCCCTTGCGCTGGGACGAGCATGTCACCATGGCCGCCTCGGCGCTGGACGCCTTCCTGAGCGATCCGGCGACCCATATCCATGTCCTCCGGCTCGGGCGCCGGGCGGGCGGCTTCTGCGAATTTTCGGGCGCGGGCGGGGACACCGTGGAACTCACCCACTTCGGCCTGATCCCGGTGCTTCAGGGCCGGGGACTCGGCCCCTTCCTGCTGCATCAGGCGCTGGTCGACCTCTGGGGCCTGGGCCCCACCCGGCGGGTCTGGCTGCGCACCGACAGCTGGGACCACCCCAAGGCGATCGCCACCTATGCCCACGCCGGTTTCCGCGTCTTCGACCGGCGCACCATCTCGGTCGCAGGTTAAGGCTCAGTCGCAGGTTGATAAGGCGTCAGCGCATCAGGCCCTTGGCGCTCAGCGCCTCCAGATAGGCGACGAACATCTGGGCCTGATCCTCGCCGAAGCGGCGCAAGGTCGCCCAGGTGTAGAGGCCGCTGTCATGGCCGTCGTCGAAGATCAGGCGGACGGCATAATGGCCGACCGGCTCCGCCCCGACGACGGCGACATGGCGCTTGCCCGCGACCAGGCGCTTGGTCGCGGGGCCATGGCCCTGGACCTCGGCCGAGGGGCTTTCGACCCGCAGCAGTTCGGCCGGGATACGGTCCTTGCGGCCGTCGTCCCAATCGACTTCAAGGGCCCGCTCCGCCCGGCGGATGCGGATTTCCAGCGGCCAGGGCTCGCCGCCGCCCGCCGCGCCGGTCACGCCGGGCCGCCTTCCTCGTCCAGGCGCCGCGCCTCGTCGATCAGCATGATCGGAATGCCGTCGCGGATCGGATAGGCCAGCCGTGCGGCATCGGAGACGAGTTCGCCCCGCTCCCGGTCATAGCGCAGCTTCTGGCGCGAGGCCGGGCAGACCAGGATTTCGAGCAGCTTCGGATCGACCGTGCCGTTCGTCGTCGTATCGCTCATGACGGGAGATCCTATTGCAAAGGGGTTTCGGGTTCGCCGGGGCGCGCGGCGACCGCCATGCCGAGCAGGGTGATCATGGCGTCGGCCCGCGCCGACAGATCCTCCGCCTCGAGCAGGGCCTGTTTTTCCGCCGGCGAAAAGGGGCAGATCATGGCCAGCGCATTGACCAGGGGTTCGGCCGGGGCCCGTTCGATCGCCTGCCAGTCGGCGTTGAGGCCGTGCAGTTCGAGATAGGACCGCAGCACCGGATAAAGCCGGCTGCGCTCGAACCCCGAAGGTTCCGGCGGGGGATCGAAATCGGCGGCATAGGCGGCGAAATCCGCGACCACCTGGCGATAGGGCGTCACCCGCGCCAGTTCGGTGGCGATCCGGAAACGGCCGATCCCGGTCAGGGTGATCATGAAGCGGCCGTCGCCGGTCTCGGAAAAGGCCGTGATCTTGCCGGCGCAGCCGACCTGGAAGATCGCCGGCTCCGCCTCGCGGCTGTGGCTGTCCAGGGGCTGGACCATGCCGATCAGCCGGTGCCCGGCCATGGCGTCGCGCACCATGGCCAGATAGCGCGGCTCGAAAATATTCAGCGGCAGGCGGCCGCGGGGCAGCAGCAGGGCCCCGCTCAAGGGAAAGACCGGCAGGATCGACGGCAGTTCGTCGAAGCCGATCAGCCCGGCGCTGGCCGACATGGCCGCCCGTCCCCGTTCAGGCGAAGAGGATCGACGACAGGCGCCGGCGCCCGTCGGCCGCCAGCGGGTCCTCGAAGCCGAGCACGTCGAACAGCTTCACCAGCTGCTTGCGCGCGGCCTCGTCGTTCCACTTGCGGTCCCGCTTGACGATGTCGAGCAGGTGGTCGATCGCCTCGCCGTTGCGGCCCTCGGCATGCAGGGCGACGGCGAGGTCGAAGCGGGCCTGGAAATCGGCGGGATCGGCCTCGACCGCGGCCAGCAGGGGCCCCAGTTCGCCGACATCGGCCGCCTCATGGGCCAGGGCCAGGGCGGAACGGGCGCCGGCGACCTCGGCGTCATTGGCCTTTTCCTCCGGGATCGCGGCGAGGAATTCCGCCGCCTCGTCCAGGCTGCCGCGGGCGACGGCGATCTTGGCGAGGCCGGCCAGGGCGCCGTGGTGCTGGTCCTCGGCCTGGAGGACTTCGGCATAGGCGGCTTCCGCCTCGTCCAGCCGGCCCTCGGCGACGGCGGTGCGGGCGAACTCCAGCACGTCGTCGACGGGCGAGGCGCCGCCGGACATTTTCACCAGGCGGTCGACGAAAGCCTTCACCTGGCTTTCCGGCAGGGCGCCCTGGAAGCCGTCGACCGGCTGGCCCTGATAGAAGGCATAGACCGCGGGAATCGACTGGATGCGCATCTGTTGCGCGATCTCGGGGTTCTGGTCGACGTCGATCTTGGCCATGAGCACGGCGCCGCCGGCGGCCAGCACCGCCTTTTCCAGCAGGGGGCCGAGCTGGCGGCAGGGCCCGCACCAGGGGGCCCAGAAATCGACGATGACCGGCACCTTGCGCGAGGCGTCGAGCACATCCTGGCGGAAGCTGGCGAGGTTGACGTCCTTGATCAGGTCGGCGGCGGCGGCACCGGCGCCCTTGAGGCCGCCCGACGGGGCCTGGCCGATAAGGGTTTCCATCTTATATTCCGTCCGTTGGTCGCTGTGACCGTGCTTGCGATGCGTTAAGGACCCGGGCGTTGCGCCCCGGCCCATCAATAGGCGTCCGCGCGGCCGAAGGCACGCGCATTCGCATTACCTCATAGATGGGGCCCGCGCCAGTATCTGCAAGCAGACAGACCGATCTGCAAGCGGATGAGCCGATCTGCAAGCGGGCGAGAGGGCGTCAGGGCGCCTCGCCCTTGGCGGCCGCCCGCGCCGCCGTCACCGCCGCCAGGTCGACGAGGGCCGGGACATGGCCCGTCGCCTCGAGGAAGCGGAGGAAATCGGCCCGGGCGATCGCCGTGGTGCGGTCGTTGCGAAGGGGATGGAAGTTCAGCGGATCGAAGGCAAGCAGGCCGCTGTCCAGCACCAGGCGGACGCCGGCGGCGCTTTCGTTGGCCAGGGTGAAGGGCGTCACCGAACCGGGCGTCACGCCCAGAATCGCCAGCATCGCCTCCGGGGTGCCGAACGACAGGCGGGGCGCGCCCAGGTGCTTTTCCAGGGCCGTCAGGTCGACCCGGACATTTTCCTCGGCCACCACCAGCCAGAAGCCGCCCTTCCTGTCCTTCAGGAACAGGTTCTTGGCGTGTCCGCCGGGCAATTGCCCACGCAGGGCCTGGGCTTCCTCGACGGTATGGGCGGCGTCATGGGCGACGGTGCGGTGCGCGAGCCCGAGCGCATCGAGCCGGGCGAAGAGATCGAGATCGGTCATCGGCATGATCCCCCACTCCTACCCCATTCCGCCGCCGAAGCCCATGGCGGAACCGGGCGGCCCCGAAAATCATGCTTGCAAAGCGCAGTCGCCTCAGTATAGTGCCGGCCTCGACGTGAAGCCGGCGTTCCCTGCAACGCTGCGCATTACAGACGGCGCCAGAGCGGGCGTAGCTCAGGGGTAGAGCACAACCTTGCCAAGGTTGGGGTCGAGGGTTCGAATCCCTTCGCCCGCTCCAGTCTCCCGGTCCCTATCCCGGCCGGAAGACCACGACGGCAGCGCCACCGAAACGCCAGAGCGGGCGTAGCTCAGGGGTAGAGCACAACCTTGCCAAGGTTGGGGTCGAGGGTTCGAATCCCTTCGCCCGCTCCAGTTTTCCGATCCTCTACAGTTTCACTGCCGCATTGCCGCCGTCGGCCCAAAGGGCCGAGCCGGTAACGAAGCTCGCCATGTCGCTGGCGAGAAACAGGGCGGCCCGGGCGATTTCGGCCGGGGTGGCCAAGCGTTTCTGGGCGTGAAGGCCGGCGGCCCAGGCTTGCTGGGCGGCATCGCCCGCCATGGCGGTGACGGTGCCCCCAGGCAGCAGGGCGTTGGCGCGGATGCCGGCTGCGGCGTAGTCGGCGGTCAGGCCCTTGACCAGGCCGAGAAGGCCGGCCTTGGCCGCGCCATAGGCCCCCATGCCGGGCAGGCCGGCACTGACGCCGACGAAACTCCCGGTGAAGATGAGCGCGCCGCCGCCCCGCCGCAGCAGGGCCGGCACCTGGACCCTCGCCCCCAGGAAAGCCGCCGTCAGGTTGACCGCCAGTGCCCGCTCCCAGGCCGCGACCGGCAGTTCGGCAAAGGGGGCGGCGAGGCCGACGTCGCCCGCATTGTTGAAGGCGATATCGAGGCCGCCGAAGGCATCGACCGCCCCGGCGACCAATGCCTCGTGCGTGGCCTCGGCCGTCACGTCGCCAGGCACGGCCAGGGCCCTGCCCCCGGCGGCCGAGATTTCCGTGACCAGGCTTTCGAGAGAGGCGGGCCTTCGCGCATTCACCACCAGGCTTGCCCCTTCCCGCGCAAAGCAAAGTGCCGCGGCCCGGCCAATGCCGGACCCCGCCCCCGTGATCAAAGCCACCTTGTTCGCCAGCAAGCCCATGCGGGTGATCCTCCGTTTCGACGCGGGAGACGGTAACAAGCGAATCACCCTTCGCCTTTCGCGCGCTTGCGCCGCAATCCCTGCCCATATCGGGCAGTGCCCGGGGTTGGGCAGGCGTGCATACTGCGGCCAACAGCGCAGCCCATGCGCGGGATCGAGGGGAAGCACCATGGCCCGGAACCACGACGACAAGAGCAAAGACAAGCGCGGCCTGGACCGGAGGTCGCTGCTGATCGGCGCGGCCGGCGGCGCCGCGGTCGCGGGCGCGGCGGGGGCCGGCGTGGTGGCGCTGGACCGGACGGCGCGGAAGCTGGTGACGCCGGCGGCGGTCGAGGGTGGCGGGCCGGCGGAGATCGCCGAATCCTTTGCCGACTCCAGGCCCGCCTATGCCGAACACCCGAAGCCGGCGGCGGAGGCGCCGAACCTGATCGTCATCGTGCTCGACGATGTCGGCTTTGCCGATCTCGGCTGCTACGGCAGCGAGATCGCGACCCCGAACATGGACCGGATCGCGGCCGAGGGCCTGCGCTATGCCAATTTCCGCACCTGCGCCATGTGCTCGCCCACCCGGGCCGCCCTGATGACCGGGCTGAACCACCATTCCGCCGCCGTCGGCTGGCTGGCGGATCTCGACGCCGGCTACCCGGGCTATCGCGGCGACCTGACGCCGGAAGCGGCGACCATGGCGGAAGTCTTGCAGGAAAAGGGCTGGTCCACCCTGCATGTCGGCAAGTGGCATGTGAATGTCGCCCACAGCAACGGCGCCAACGGCCCGACCCACAATTGGCCGACCCATCGGGGCTTCGAGCGCGCCTATTGGTTCCAGGGCCATTCGACCGATTACTTCCGCCCGGCGGAATTGCTGGAAGGCACGGCCCCGGTCGAAGTGCCGCCGAGCGACGACTACTTCGTGCTCGACGACCTGACCGAGCGCGCCATCGCCTATCTGAACACCCAGCAGGCGCTGGACCCGGACCGGCCCTTCTTCCTCCAGGTCGCCTATCCCGCCGCCCATTCGCCGCTCCAGGCCCGCCCGGCCGAGCGCGACGCCTACAAGGGCCGCTACGACGTCGGCTGGGACGTGATCCGGGCGGAGCGGCTGAAGCGCCAGCGCAGCCTGGGCCTCGTCCCCGAGACCACGGAACTGCCGCCGCTCGCCCCCGGGATCGCCGCCTGGGACCAGCTGGGGGCGGCGGAACAGCGGCTCTATGCCCGCTATATGGAAGTCTATGCCGGGCTGATCACCCATCTCGACCGTTCGATCGGCAAGCTGCTGGCGGCGCTCGACACCCTCGGCCGGCGCGAGAACACGATGATCGTGCTGATCTCGGACAACGGCGGCTCGGCGGAAGGCACGCCGACCGGCACGCCCAATGTCTTCGCCGCCGCCTTCGGCCGGCCCGTCCCCCTCGAGGAAGCGGCCAAGCTCTATGACATCATGGGCGAGGACCCGACCTTCCCCCATTACCCGGTGGGCTGGGCCTGTGCCTCGAACACGCCGTTCCGGCTCTACAAGCAATATGCCCACCTGGGCGGGGTGGCCGATCCGCTGCTGGTTTCATGGCCGCGCGGGATCGCGGCCCGGGGCGAGATCCGCCACCGCTTCGTCCATGTCATCGACCTCTATCCGACCATCCTGGAGGCGCTGAAGGTGGAACGCCCCGCGACCTACGGCGGGCGGAAGCTGAAACCCCTGGAAGGGGCGAGCGTCGCCGCCACCTTCGCCAGCGACAAGGCCCCGACGCGGACCGAGCAATATTTCGAGCTGGGCGGCCAGCGCGCCTATATGGACGGCGACTGGCGCCTGGTGACGCGGCACGAGCGCGGCAGCGACTATGCCGGCGACCGCTGGGAACTCTACGATCTCTCCAGGGAAGTCAACGAACTGACCGACCTCGCCGGCCAGCACCCGGAGAAAGTGGCGGAACTGGCGGAGAAATGGCAGGCAGCCGCGGTCCGCTATGGCGTCTTCCCGCTCGACGACCGCAACCTGATCGTCAAGCTGGGCCAGGACCGCCAGCGCCAGGGCGTCCGCCCCGACTGGAGCTTCCGCCCGCCGATGGACCGGATCTCGGCCCATCTGGCGCCCCAGGTCGGCGGCCTCGGCCATGAGATCATCGCCGAGATCGAGCGCCTGCCCGGCCAGGGCGACGGCGTCCTGGTCGCCTGCGGCTCGCGCCATGCCGGCTATGCCCTGTTCATCCACCAGGGCCGGCTGGTCTACGAGCAGAACCTCGCCCCCTGGGTGGAGCGGCTGGAAAGCCCGGCCCCCCTGCCCGAGGGCCGGATCCAGGTGCGCTTCGTCCAGACCATGGTCTCGCGCCCGTTCGAGGGCGGCGGCGCGCTCTATCTCGGCGGCGAGAAACTGGTCGAGCGGCCGTTCGCCCGCATCCTTCTGTCCACCTCCTATGACGGGCTGTCGCTGGGCGCCGACCTCGGCAACCGGGTCTCCACCCTCTATACCGGTCCCAACCCGTTCCAGGGCCGCCTGATCGAGCTGCGTTACAAAATCGACAATACGCCTTTCGGGCCGCTGGAGAGCAAGCGCCTGATCGACAGTATCGGCATCAGGGTGTGATCGATTTCGTTACCATCCCCGCCGGCACCTATGACGTCGGCTCGGATGAGCATTATCCGGAGGAGCGGCCGGCGCGGCGCGTCCCGCTCGCCGCCTTCGAAATCGCCGCCCGCCCGGTCAGCAACCGGGATTTCGCCCGCTTCGCCGCCGCCACCGGCTATGTTACATCGGCGGAGCGGGGCGAGCGGCCGGGCTCGGCCGTGTTCCGCATGACGCCCGGGCCGGTCGACCTGCGCGACCCCGGGCAATGGTGGCATTTCGTCGAGGGCGCCTGCTGGCATGCGCCGCTGGGGCCGGGCTCGGCGGCCGCGGCGGACGACCTGCCCGTGGTCCATGTCGCCCGGGACGATGCCCTGGCCTTCTGCGCCTGGGCCGGCGCCCGCCTGCCGCGGGAAGAGGAATGGGAGGCGGCGGCGCGCGGCGGCCTGGCCGGCGCGCCCTATGCCTGGGGCGACAGCTTCATGCCGGACGGCCGCCTGATGGCCCATGTCTGGACCGGGGCCTTTCCCTGGTATTTCGCCCGCGGCACGCCGGGCCCTGCCGCCATCGGCCGCTATCCCGCCAATGGCTACGGGCTGTTCGACATGATCGGCAATGTCTGGGAATTGACCGGCAGCCGGTTCGCAAGCGCCGGCGACTGCGGCTGCACGGGCGGCGGGGGTGAAACCCCCTATGTCGCCAAGGGCGGTTCGTTCCTGTGCGCCGGGGAATATTGCCGGCGCTATCGCCCGGCGGCGCGGATCGGCGTCGCCGCCGACGCCGGCTCGGCCAACGTCGGCTTTCGCTGCGCGCGCTGACCGCCGCCCCGGCAGCCCCGGGTTACAGAAAGCCGGCGAGACGGCGGGTGATCAGGCCCTCGGCCTCGGCCATGATGCGGTCGATCAAGTCCTTCACCGTGGGCACGTCGTGGATCAGGCCGGCGACCATGCCGCAGCTCCAGGCGCCCGCGTCCATGTCGCCGTCGATCATCACCTTCGGGTAGATGCCGGCGACCTGGTCGTAGATGTCGCCGATGGTCAGGGCATCGCCCTTGTCCCGCTCGATCTCGAGGATGCGGGCGACGCCCGGGTTGTTGATCACCCGCTCGGTATTCTTCAGCGAGCGCATGATCAGGCGGGTGTCGAGTTCGGAGGCGGCGACCAGGGCCTGCTTCACATTCTCGTGCACCGGGGCTTCCTTGGTGGCAATGAAGCGGGTGCCCATGTTCACGCCCTCGGCGCCGAGCGCCAGCGCCGCGACCAGGCTGCGCCCGTCCGCCATGCCGCCGGAGGCGATGAAGGGGATCTTCAATTCCTCGGCCGCGCGGGGCAGCAGGATCATGTTGGGCACATCGTCCTCGCCCGGGTGGCCGCCGCATTCGAAGCCGTCGACGCTGACCGCGTCGCAGCCGATCCGCTCCGCCTTCAGGGCGTGACGGACCGAGGTACATTTGTGGACGACCTTGATCCCCGCCGCCTTCAGGGCCGGCATGTATTTCTCGGGGCTGCGGCCCGCGGTCTCGACCACGCGGACGCCGCCCTCGACGATGGCGGCGATATATTCCGGATAGGGCGGGTCGGCGAATGTCGGCAGGAAGGTGAGGTTGACGCCGATCGGCTTGTCCGTCAGGTCGCGGGCGCGGCCGATCTCGCGGGCGAGGAGTTCGGGCGTCTTCTGCGTCAGGCCGGTGATGATGCCGAGGCCGCCGGCATCGGAAACCGCCGCCGCCAGCGGCGCCAGGCCAACGAAATGCATGCCGCCCTGCACGATCGGGTGCTGGATGCCCAGAAGTTCTGTGATCCGCGTTTTCACGTCTCGCTCTCCCCTTTATGGTTGGCAACACTGTTACCACCGGGGGAGAGGGGTCACAAGGGCGCCGTCACTCGCGGCATTCGCCGGTCAGATTGCGGGTGAACGCGCCCCGGACGGCGGCCGACGGCAGGCCCTGCGCCAGCAGGTGGTGCAGCTTGGTGAAGGCCGCCTCGAAGGTGAGGTCGCGGCCGTCGATCACCCCGGCCTTGACCAGGGCGGACCCCGCGGCATAGGTGCCGAGCCGGACCCCGCCGTGCAGCGCCTGGGACAGGGCGACGACGACCACGCCCCGATTCATGGCCCGTTCGAGGAAGCCGAGCATGCGCCCGCCGAGCCCGGGCACGGTACCGCTGCCGTAGCATTCGAGGATCAGGCCCTGGGGCCCGAGGTCGAGCAGGGCGTCGAGCAGGGCCGGCTGCATCCCCGGCACCACCCGCAGCGACAGCACGGTGGCGCCGAACTGATCCGGCAGTTCGAAGGCGAGGCCGCCGGTATCGGGCTGTTTCACCGCTTCGGCATCGATCGAGAGACTGTCGTCCAGGCGGGCGAGCGGCGGATGATTGGGACTGTCGAAGCCGGCGAAATCGCTGGACGAGACCTTGGTGGTGCGGCAGCCGCGATAGAGCACCCGGTCGAAGGCGAGGCCGACCCCGGACAGGGCCGGGCAGGCGGCGAAGGTCAGGGCCGAGACGACATTGTCGAGCGCGTCCGAGCCCGGGGTTTCCAGGGGCACCTGGGCCCCGGTCACGATCACCGGCTGATCGATGCCGCGCAGCATGAAGCCGAGCGCCGAGGCGGTATAGGCCATGGTATCGGTGCCGTGCAGGATGACGAAACCGTCGTAGCGGTTGCACCGCTCGGCGATATGGCGGGCGATGCGCAGCCAGTCCGCGGGCTCCGCCTCGGCGCTGTCGATCGGCTCGTCCAGGCTTTCGATCGAGAACAGGGGCAATTGCCCGCCCCAGGGCGCCAGCTTGACGGCCAGCGCGGTCGGCAGGTCGCGCTGCGGCGACAGGCCGTCGGCCGATTGGCGCATGCCGATCGTGCCACCGACATAGACGACGAGAATCCGCCGATTGAGGTCCAGATCCGACAGCGCCACCCTCAAACTCCGCCCCACTGCACTGTTTACCCCCGCAATATTGCCCAGGGGGTATTGCCCAAGGGGGGTAGGAAAGACCGGCGGGAGATTGCCCCTCTGCCCGAACCCGGCGCCCCTTCCGGCGATCTTACTCCAGCAATCGGCGCGCGAATACGGGCTTGGGCGGAGAAAACAGGGCCGCCCCTACCCTCGACGGTCTGTCCCCTCAACCGTTTCGACCGGCGACGATGCGGTTCGGCGCCGCGTCCGGCGTACCGTGCAGGACGCAATGGGTTCCGGCCGGCGTGTGCATGGTGGCGACGCAGCGATTGCAGGCGGTACAGCCCGAGGACGGCAGCCCGGCCTGGAACCGCCGCACCAGATCGGGGTCATGCAGCAGCGCCCGGCCGAGCACGACGGCATCGAAACCGTCGGCCAGCGCCGTCCGCACCCCGGCCATCGACGTCACCCCGCCGAGATAGCCGAGCGGCAGCCGCGTCGCCGCCCGGACCGCGCGCGACGGCTCGCGGAAATAAAGCTCGCGGAAGTCGAGGCGGCGCGGCTGCATCAGCGCCAGGGCGGACAGGGCGAGGCGGGCAAGACGGTTCGGCTCGGCCGCCTTCATCTCGGCGACCGGCATTTTCGAGCCGAAGATCCACCACGGCGCCTGCACGTTCATGCCGCCGCTGAGCACCAAAAGATGGGCGCCGTCGCCTTCGAGCAGGCGGGCCAGCGCGACGACATCGGCGATGCCGTTGCCGCCGCGATAGCCCTCGAAGACGCCGATCTTGCACAGGACGGCCATGCGGCCGCCGACCGCATCCAGCACCCGTTGCAGCACCAGGCGGGGAAAGCGGGCGCGGCCCGCCATGTCGCCGCCGAAACGGTCGCGGCGCCGGTTTTCCCCCGGCGACAGGAACTGGCTGAGCAGGTAGCCGTGGCCCATGTGGATCTCGACCGCATCGAAGCCGGCCTCGCCCGCAAGCCGCGCCGCCACCGCGAAACCATCGGCCAGGGCTTCCAGTTCCGCCTCGGCCAGGGGCCGCTTGAAGGGCGTGCCGTGCAGGGCGCCGGTCGGGTTGAACCCGCCGGAAGCACTGCCCGGGCGCCGGCCGTCCGCCGGCCGGAGGAAGGAAAAGGCGCCGCCATGGGTGATCTGCAACGATGCCGCCGCCCCTTCGCGGTGGACCGCATCGGTCAGCACGCGCAAGGGGGCGACCGCCTCGTCGTGCAGGCAAAGCTGGTCGGCAAAGGTCCGGCCCGCGGGCGAAATCGCGCCATAGGCGACGGTGCAAAGCGCCGCCCCGCCCGCCGCGATGGCCCGGTGATGTTCCACCAGGGCCCGGGTCGGCAGGCCGTCCCGGCTCATGCCCTCGTTCGCCCCCGACTTGATGAAGCGGTTGCGAAGCGTCAGCGGCCCCAGGCGCAAGGGCGTGAAAGCCATGTCGATCGTCATTTCCTGCCCCGCGGTTCTCCCCTTTGGAACAGTAGAAAAGCCGATCGCCGCCCCGCCACCTCCAAAGGGATTAGCCGCCCGCCTATGTTTCTCGCCTATGTTTCTCGCCTGTGTTTCCTGCATTCCACCCCTGTGCCGCAACAGGCTGGCGCCGGGCCCGGGCCGCTTTTAGCATTTTTATCGGCACATCCCCCTAAACAACACCGACGATCAGGAGAATTGTCATGAGCAAGGGCAGGACGCTGAAACTGGGCGCCTTCATGCGGCCGATCAGCATTCACACCGGCGCCTGGCGGTTTCCCGGCGCGGTGCCGGACGCCAATTTCAACCTCGAGGAATTGATCCGCTCGATCAAGAAGCTGGAGGCGGCGAAATTCGACGCTTTCTTCATGGCCGATCACCTGGCCGTGCTGAACATGCCGATCGAGGCGCTGCGCCGCAGCCATACGGTGACCTCCTTCGAGCCCTTCACCCTGCTGTCGGCGCTGGCCATGGTGACGGAACGGATCGGGCTGATCGCCACCGCCTCCACCACCTTCGACGAGCCGTTCCACATCGCCCGGCGCTTCGCCTCCCTCGACCACATCAGCCAGGGCCGGGCGGGGTGGAACATCGTCACCACCTCGAACCCGGATGCGGCGCTGAACTTCGGGCGCGACGACCACATGGACCATGGCGAGCGCTATCGCCGGGCGCGGGAATTCTATGACGTGGTCACCGGCCTCTGGGACAGTTTCGCCGACGACGCCTTCATCCGCGATGCGGCCTCGGGCCTCTATTTCGACCCGGACCGCCTGCACCGGCTGGACCACCGGGGCGAGTTCCTGTCGGTGCGCGGACCCCTGCATATCGCCCGGCCGGTCCAGGGCTGGCCGGTGATCGTGCAGGCCGGCGCCTCGGAACCCGGGCGGCAGCTGGCGGCGGAAACCGCCGAGCTGGTCTTCTGCGCCCCCGGCACGATCGCAGGGGCGCGCAGCTATTACGCCGACGTGAAGGGCCGGATGGAAAAGATCGGCCGCGACCCGGAGCATATGAAGATCCTGCCCGGCGCCTTCGTCGTCACCGCCGATTCGGTCGAGGAGGCGCGGGAGAAGCACCTGCTGCTGGACAGCCTGGTCCATGAGGAAAGCGCCATCGCCTCGCTTTCGATCGCGCTCGGCACCGATGTCTCGGGCTTCGACCTGGACGGCCCCCTGCCCGAGATCCCGGACTCCAACGCAAGCAAGAGCGGCCGTGCCCAGACCATCGCCCTCGCCCGGCGCGAGGGCCTGACGGTGCGCCAATTGGCGCGGCGCCTCGGCGGCTATGCCGGGCTCAGCTTCGTCGGCACCGCCAAGACCATCGCCGACGAGATGGAGGAATGGCTGGAAACCCGGGCCAGCGACGGTTTCAACGTCATGTTCCCCTGGCTCCCCGGCGGGCTGGACGCCTTCGTCGACAAGGTGGTGCCGGAGTTGCGGCGCCGCGGCCTCTTCCGCCGCGAGTACGAAGGGCGGACACTGCGGGAAAACCTGGGCCTGCCCCGGCCGGCCAACCGCTTCTTTCCCTGACGCCCCTCAAGGTGCCCGATGCTGACCGACGAGCAACTCGACCGCTATGCCCGCCATATCATCCTGCGCGAGGTCGGCGGCGCCGGCCAGGCGCGGCTGCTGGCGGCCCGGGTGCTGATCGTCGGCGCCGGCGGGCTGGGGGCGCCGGCCGCGCTCTATCTCGCGGCGGCCGGGGTCGGCACCATCGGCCTCGTCGACGACGACACGGTCTCGCTGTCCAACCTCCAGCGCCAGATCATCTATGCCGGCGCCGACCTCGGCCGGCCCAAGGTGGCGGCTGCCGCCGATACGCTGGCCCGGCTCGACCCCGGCATCCGGGTCGTCGGCCATCCCCTGCGTTTGGACGATGCCGCCGCCCGCGACCTCGTTCAGGGTTACGACCTGATTCTCGACGGGACGGATAATTTCGCCACCCGCCACATCGTCAACCGGGCCTGCGTCGCCGCCGGGCGGGTGCTCGTCTCCGGTGCCGTCGCCCAGTTCGAGGGGCAGGTCGCCACCTTCACGGGCCACCTGAAGGGGGCGGCGCATCCCTGTTACCATTGCTTCGTGCCCGAGGGGACGGCCGCGGCCGCCGGTTGCGCGGCCCAGGGCGTTCTCGGGGCGGTGACCGGCGTCGTCGGCAGCCTGATGGCGGTCGAGGCGCTGAAGGAACTGACCGGCGCCGGCGACAGCCTGGCCGGCCGCCTCGTTCTCTACGATGCGTTGAGTACCCGCTTCCGCACCCTCCGCCTTGCCAAGGACCCCGCCTGCCCGGTGTGCAGCGGGGGATAGGACCCCCGCCATGACCGAAGCCCCCGCCCCCGCCGAAGCCCCCGCCCCCGTCTCTCCCTATGGCGAGGAGGATTTCCAGCGGCTGCGGCGCATGATCGGCCCGGCCGTGGACGCCTGGACCGCGCTGACCGATCCGCTCTTTCTCGGGCTCGGGAATATCCCGGCGCAAGGGCCGGTGCTGCTGGTCGGCAATCACGGCATGATGGGCACGCTCGATGCCGGCGTGATGGCCTTCGGCCTGAAGCGGCGCCTGGGCATCTGGCCGCGCGGCCTTGCCGACCATATCCATTTCGCCATCCCGCGCTGGCGCGACCTGTTCAGGGCGGCGGGCGCGGTCGAAGGTACGCCGGACGGCTTCCGCGGCCTGATGGCGCTGAAGTCCCATGTCGTCGTCTATCCGGGCGGGGTCGGCGAAGTGTTCAAGCGCCGGGGCGAGAAATACCGCCTGCGCTGGAAGCAGCGCCTGGGCTTCGCCCGCCTCGCCATCGAGGCCGGCTGCCCGGTGGTGCCCTTTTCCGCGGTCGGGGCGGACGACAGCTATTCGGTCCTGCTCGGCTCGGACGAGATCCTGAAGATCCCGGGCGCCGGGGCCCTGGCCCGGCGCCTGAAGCTGAAGAGCGACTATCTCGGCCTCTACCGCGGCTTGGGCCTGACCGCCCTGCCCCGGCCCGAGCGCTATTACTTCAGCTTCGCCCCGGCGATCGACACCGCCCGCTTCAAGGGCGAGGCCACGGACGACAATGCCTGGACGCTGCGCCGCGAGGTGGAGGCAGCGATCGAAGCCGGGCTCGACGACCTGCTCGCCCGGCGCGAGCACGACCCCCTGCGCCCCTTGCGCCGCCGCCTGATACCGCTGGCGCGGCAGGTGCTCGACCGGGCCCGCGGGCGGGCGCCGGCCGAGCAGGACGAGAGGGGGCGGGACGAGGAAGGCTGAGGCTCAGAACTCGACGTCGAGTTCTTCCAGTTCCTCCGGCTCGGCCAGGGCGGCCTTGGTCCATTCCTGCATCTGGGGCAGGTTCAGGATGCGGTTGGCATAGGCCTGGCACTTGCGGTCCAGCTTCACGTCATAAGTCTTGAAGCGGGTACAGACCGGGGCGAACATCGCGTCCGCGATGGTCAGCTTGGCGCCGAACAGATAGGGGCCGCCGTAAGTATCGAGGCAGGTGCGCCAGATGCCGATCACATGGTCAATGTCGGCCTGGGCGCCGGCCCAGACCTTGAAGCCGGGGAAATGGCTCTTCAGGTTCATGGGCAGGGCGGAGCGCAGGTTGGCGAAGCCCGAATGCATCTCGCCCGAAACCGCGCGGCAATGGGTGCGGGCGGCCAGATCCTCCGGCAGGAGGGAGGCGCCGGGAATCACTTCCTGGAGATATTCGGCGATCGCCAGCGTATCCCAGACCGTGATGTCGCCATGGGTCAGCGCCGGCACCTTGAACGAAGGCGAGAGCAGCAGGAGTTCGGCGCGGGTGCCCGGATCGTCGATCGACAGGGCCTTCTCCTCGAATTCGAGGCCGGCCAGCTTGCACAGCAACCAGCCGCGCAGCGACCAGGAGGAATAGTTCTTGCTGCTGATGGTCAAAGTGGCCTTCGCCATGGACATCCTGCCTCGCTTCTTGGGGTTCCTGCCCTAACCGACCTTTTGGTTCACTCAGGCTGAAAAATACTGCCACCTTTGCTGCATTGCACTCAAGTCCGCTCGTATCGCGCGTTAGACCAAAGGCGGAAATTGGTCCAATCCCAGATTTGACGACAGTTCCCTGTTGCACTCAGTGATCCGACCCGTTGATATTGTGGCAGTGCAGCGAAAAATGCACGGGCGTTTTCGTTCTAGTAAGCCCTTTGGGGTAAGCATTTTTCGGACCCTGATGCCAAGCGAGCCGGTGACGCATGATCTATGAGATCTACCAAGCGCAGTCAGACATGCTGGACCCGCTCCGCGCCGCGGCGCGCGGGACGGCGACCGTGTTGCGTAATCCGCTGCTGTCCGGGCTTTCCGCCTTCTACCCCTACCGCGCCTTCACCGCGGCTTTCGACGTTTTCGGCCATACCCGCCTCACGCACGACCGCCCGCCCTTCGACATCAAGTCGGTGGTGACCGGCAACCGCGAAGTGCCGGTGACCGAGGTGGCGGAATATTCCACCCCCTTCGGCACCCTGCTGCACTTCAAGAAGGACACGGCGGTCAGCCAGCCGCCGGTGCTGGTGGTCGCCCCCCTGTCGGGCCATTTCGCCACCCTGCTGCGCGGCACGGTGGTGACCCTGCTTCAGGACCACGACGTCTATATCACCGACTGGCACAATGCCCGGGACGTGCCGGTCTCGGCCGGCCCGTTCGGCTTCGACGAATATGTCGAGCATGTCGTGACCTTCCTCGAGAAGATCGGCACCCGCGGCCATCTGGTCGCGGTGTGCCAGCCCTGCGTCCATGCCCTGGTCGCGGTCATCGTCATGGCGATGAACGAGAACCCGATGCAGCCGCGCAGCATGACCCTGATGGCCGGCCCGATCGACTGCCGGGTCAACCCGACCGTGGTCAACAAGCTCGCCACCGACAACCCGATCGAATGGTTCGAGAAGAACCTGATCACCACCGTGCCCCGGCGCCTGAAGGGCGCGGGCCGGCGGGTCTATCCGGGCTTCACCCAATTGTCCGCCTTCATGAGCATGAACGCGGACCGCCACGTCAAATCGCACCGCGACCTCTATAACAATCTCGCCAAGGGCGAGTGGGAAAAGGCCGAGGCGGCCCGCACCTTCTACGACGAATATTTCGCCGTCCTCGACCTGACCGCCGAATTCTACCTGGAAACCGTGAACCGCGTGTTTCAGGAATACGAACTGGCCACCGGCAAGATGTATTGGAAGGGCCAGAAGGTCGATCCCAGCGCGGTCCGCCGCACCGCCCTGTTCACCGTCGAGGGCGAGCGCGACGACATCTGCTCCGTCGGCCAGACCGTCGCCGCCCATGATCTCTGTAGCCGCATCCGCCCCTATCAGAAGAGCCACCACCTGCAACCCGGCGTCGGCCATTACGGCGTCTTCAACGGCAAGAAGTGGGAAGGCCAGATCTACCCCCGCATCAAGAACATGATCCTCGCCAACGAGTAGGGCTGCCGGCC
The DNA here is from genome assembly GCF_003173055.1 of Zavarzinia compransoris. Classification (NCBI taxonomy): domain Bacteria; kingdom Pseudomonadati; phylum Pseudomonadota; class Alphaproteobacteria; order Rhodospirillales; family Zavarziniaceae; genus Zavarzinia; species Zavarzinia compransoris. Next base: position 350,604 of record NZ_QGLF01000003.1, on the reverse strand, counting down.
GGGCCATGGCGCCGGACGATTGGGACGAGGCGAAGATCCGGGATCTCCTGGGCAGGATCAATTGTGTTCTGATCACGGATTTCGCCTTCGTCGCCATGTGCGAGCGCCAATGGCTCGACCCGGCCTATCCACATGATATGACCGGCAGGCCGGGCGACCGGGCGGGCACGCTGTTCTGGCTGGAAAGATTGCTCCCCGGAACCCCGCAGGCGGTCTTCGAAGACGCCATCGCCGACGTCGATCGCTTCATCGCCGACTGCTGGCTGGAATATAAGGACACGAACGAACCGGGCTGGATGGCTCGCGTCGACGCGGCGGTGCTGCGGGCCGCCGGCGCCCATCCCCGTATTGGCCGCGTGGCCATAAGGCAGATGATGCGTAACATCCTGCACGCCTATCGCTGAGCGCCGCCGGCCTCGCCCTTGCGGAGACCGCTCAATCAGGATCGCCCGCGCAGATCGCGGCTTGCAGGGAACGATTGCCGGCCGTAATGTGAGTGAGTGCTTACTCACACGAGGCTGCCATGACCACACCGGCCGAGACCCGAAAGCGCATCGTCCAGGCTTCCGTCCGCCTTTTCGCGCAGCAGGGCGTCGGCGCGACCACGACCCGGCATATCGCCGCCGAAGCCCGCATCGCCGAGGGTACGATCTACCGCCACTTCCCCTCGAAGGAAGCCCTGGCCGACGCCATCTTCCTCGAACATTACCTTCCCTTCGCCGATGCCCTGGACCGCCTGCAACAAGGCGCGGCCACTGCGGCGGCGCGGATGGGGGCCCTGGTCGGGCATTTCTACGCCGCCTTCGACCGGGACCGGGATCTCTTCTCCTATCTGCTGCTGGGCCCCCGCGCCGCCACCATGCGCCTGCCGCCGGGCACGGTGACGCCGGTTTCGGTCCTGCGCAGGGTGGTCGAGGGGGCGAGGGCGGAAGCGCCCGCCCGCTTCCCCGCCGGCGGCGCCGCGCTGGTGACGGCCCTCGTGCTCGGCATGATCCTGCAACCGGCGGAAGCCGTCGCGCTGGGCGAACTTCCGGGGCCCCTGGCGGATCAGGCGGCGCCGGTGGTCGGCGGCATCCTGCGCGTGCTCGGGCTCGAGGGGGAGGACCGGCCATGAGCGGGCGCATCTCCTTCCAGCCCCGGCCGGCGAATGGTTTCGCCGCGCAACTGCGCCCCCTGGCCGAACGGCTGCTGGACGATCCCGCGCGCCTGCGCCGGGGCCGCCGGCTGTTGCTGGTGAAGGGCCTCTGCTTCGGCGGGCTGGCGGCGCTGGCCTATGGCGGGCTGCTGAGTGCCGGCCCCTCGCCCGCCCAGGCGGCGCTGGCCGCCGTCGCCTTCGGCCTCGCGGCCCTGCTGCTGGCGATCAACATCGGCCATGACGGCGCCCATGGGACGCTGGTCCGCCGGCGTGGGCTGAACCACCTGCTGCAATTCCTGACCTTCGTGCCGATCGGGGTCGATGCCTATCTGTGGCGCTTCCGGCATATCGCCTCGCACCATGTCTTTCCGAATGTGAACGGCTCGGACATCGATATCGACGCCAACGCCTTCCTGCGGCTGTCGCCCAACCAGCCCTGGCGTGGGCGCTTCCGCTTCCAGCATCTCTATGCCCCCGCGGTCTATGGGCTGGTGGCGCTGCACAGCACCTGGGTCCAGGACTATGCCTATCTGTTCCAGCGCGACCTCGCCAATGCCCGCGACATCCGCCACCCCTGGCCGCGCTATCTCGAATTCGCGCTCGGCAAGGCGATCCATGTCGCGCTCTGGTTCGGCGTGCCGGCGCTGGTCCTGCCCTTTTCCGTCGCCGAATTGCTCGGCCTCTACCTGCTCGGGCTCGGGGTCATGTCGGTGGTCTTCGTGTTCATGCTGGTCGGCACCCATTTCTCGACCGCCGCCCTGTTTCCCGTGCCCGACGCCGAGGGCCGGCTCGGCCATGACTTCGCCGAACATGCCCTGGTCACCTCGATCGATTGGGCGCCCGCAAGCCCCATCGCCGGCTTCCTGGCGGGCGGCGCCAATACCCATGCCGCGCACCACCTGTTCCCGCGCGTGCCCCATGTCCACTACCGGGCGCTGACGCCGCTGATTGCCGAGACCGCCGGGCGCAACGGCCTCGCCTACAACCGGCGCAGCTTTCCCGGCATGGTGGCCGACCATTTCCGCTTCCTGTACCGCATGGGCCGCCCGGTCACGGCGCCGCCGAGCGCCGCCCGGCCGCAAGGCGGATGAGGACATAGGCCAGCAGCCCCGCCGGCCCCAGCAGCAGGGTCAGCACCAGGCAGGGCACCACCAGAAGATGGGGCACGCCCCGGCGCCGGGCGTCCCGCACTTCCCAGGCGCCGACGAAAAGATCGAAGGCAAGGTAATGGACCCAGCCGGTCAGGACCGCGACCGGACTGGTGAAAAGGCGCATCACGCCTTCCAGCGTATCGAAGCCCCCGCCCTCGACCCCGCCGGCAAAGGCGGCGCCCGCGCCCCCGGCCAGCAGCGCGACATAGACGGCGCCCAGGATGGCCGGCACCGCATAGCCCGCCACCACCTTCGGCCCCGGCGCCCAGCCGGGCGCCAGGATCAGCAGGGCCCAGAAGGGCAGCACGCCGTAATTGAAGACCAGGAACAGAAGATCAAGCGTTTCCCGCGCCATCAAGGCACCCCCAGTTGCCGCATCAGCGCGGCGGCATCGAACAGGCCCCAGCGTTCCTTGATCCGGCCGCTGTCGGCCTCCAGCTTCCAGAAGAAGGTTCCCGTCACCTCGACCCGGCTGCCGGTCGGGGCGATGCCGCGGAAGGGGCCGCGGTGGGTGCCGAAGAAGCGGCTGCGCACCGCCACCCGGTCGTCCTCGGCGACCATGTCGACGATCTCGACCTTGAGGTCGGGAAAGGCGGCATGCAGGCCGGCGATCTGGCTCTTCACGCCCTTCGGCCCGCGCACCGCCTCGCCGGGCGAGGAATGGTCGACGAAATCCGGCGCCACCTGGGCGTCGATCGCGGCGGCGTCATAGCGGTTGATGCTGCAATCGTAATGGTCGCGAATGATCGCCTTCAGGCGTTCCTTGTCCAGGCCCATGCGATCCTCCCTGGCTTTGTTCTGGTTCGTTGAAGCGGGAACGACAGCGCGGACATGATCGCATTTGTCATGAAATCCCGCTATCCCTTCGCGGGTCCGTTTCATGGGATGGTCATGACCGCTTCTCCCGGCCTCGGGGCACTGGCCCGCGCCTTCACCCGCATCGGCTTCATTTCCTTCGGCGGCGTCGCCGGGCAATTGGCCCTGATGCATGAGGAAGCGGTCGACCGCCGCCGCTGGATCGACGAGGCGACCTATCTCCGCGCGCTCAACTTCTGCATGCTGCTGCCGGGGCCCGAGGCGCAGCAGCTGGCGACCTTCATCGGCTGGCGGCTGGCCGGCTGGCGCGGCGCGATCGTCTGCGGCGGCCTGTTCATCCTGCCCGGCGCCCTGATCATGGCCGGCCTTGCCTATGTCGTCGCTGCCCATGGCGCGGTGCCGGCGATCGCCGCCCTGTTCACCGGGGTGAAGCCGGTCGTGGTCGGCATCGTCGCCGCCGCCCTGTGGCGGCTCGGCCGGCGGACCCTGACCGGCGCCCGGCCGCTGGCCCTGGCCCTGGCCGCCCTGGTCCTGATCCATTGGCTGGGCGCGCCCTTCCCGGCCATCGTCCTCGGCGCCGGCGTGATCGGCTGGTGGCTGTCGCGCGGGGACGGCGCCGGGCCGGCGGCCCTGACCGCGCCCTCGGCGGCGGCCTGGCGGCGGCTGGCGGCGCTGGTGCTGGTCTTCGCCCTGCTGTGGGCGGTGCCGGTCGGTCTGGCGGCCGGCCTTGCCGGCGGCGTGATGCCCGACCTTGCCCTGCTGTTCACCAAATCCGCCTTCGTCACCTTCGGCGGCGCCTATGCCGTGCTGCCCTATATCGCCGAACAGGCGGTCAATGTCTTCGGCTGGCTGGGCGCCGGGGAAATGGTCAACGGGCTGGCGCTGGCCGAAACCACGCCCGGGCCGGTGATCCTGGTGCTCGAATATGTCGGCTTCCTGGCCGCCTACAAGGCACCGGCGGGGCTCGATCCCCTGGCGGCGGGGCTGCTCGGGGCGGCCCTCGTCACCTATGTGACCTTCCTGCCCAGCTTCCTGTTCATCCTGGCGGGCGCGCCCATGGTCGAATATCTCGCCCGCTCGGCGGCCGCGGCCGGCGCGCTGGCGGCGATCACCGCCGCCGTCGTCGGCGTCATGGCCAATCTGGCGCTGTTCTTCGGCGAGGCCGTGCTCCTGCCCGGCGGCCGTTTCGACTGGACCATGGCGGCGATCGCGCTGGCCGCGCTGGTCGCCGTCATGCGTTTCGGCATCGCCGTGCACTGGCTGGTGGCGGCGGGCGCCGCCCTCGGCCTGGCGCTCTATAGTTAAAGCGCGGCCGCGATCTCGTCCACGATCGCCCGGGCCTTGGCGGCCGGATCCGGGCTGCGCAGGATGTCGCGGCCGACGACCACATGGTCGGCGCCGGCGGCGATCGCCTCGCCCGCGGTCATCACCCGCTTCTGGTCGTCCTTCGGGCTGTCGGCCGAGCGGATGCCGGGGGTCACGATCCTGATATGGGGCCCGAGCAGGCTGCGCAGCTTCGCCGCCTCGAAGCCGGAGGCGATGACGCCGTCGGCCCCCGCCTCCTTCGCCTTCAGGGCGCGGTGGACCACGAGATCCTCGAGCGGCATGGCAAAGCCCATGTCGGCCAGGTCGTTCTGGTCGAGCGAGGTCAGCACGGTGACGGCGAAGATCAGCGGCTTGCGGGCGCCGGCATCGGTCCGCGCCTGGACCGCGGCGCGGACGATCGGGGCATCGCCGGTCACGGTCAGGAATTCCGTGCCCGTGCGCGAGATATTGGCGGTGGCATTGCCCACCGTCGCGGCGATATCGGTCAGCTTGGCGTCGAGGAAGACTTTCTTGCCGAGGCGGAACAAGTCGTCCGCCAGCGACAGGCCGCCGCCGAACACCTGCTGCAAGCCGATCTTGTAGAAGGACACCGTATCGCCGAGCGCCGCGACCACGTTCCGCGCATCGATGACGCGCGGCACATCCAGGGCGACGATCAGGCGATCGCGCAGGGGAATGTCGAGACGGGCCTGCGGCGACGCCACGGCCGGCCCTAGACGTTCAGCAGTAGATGTTCGCGTTCCCATGCCGAGATCACCTGTTGATAGGCATCATGTTCCGCCTGCTTCACTTCCATGAGCAGGGTGACGAATTCCTCGCCCAGAACCTCGCTCAGGTCTCCGGCGCCCTTCAGCTTGTTCAGGGCATCGGGGAGGTAGCGGGGCAGGGCAAATTTGCGGCTGTAAGCACTGCCGACGATCGGGTCGGTCGGCTCCAACTCATTTACCATGCCGATATAGCCGCAGGCCAGTGAAGCCGCGATGACGAGATAGGGATTCGCATCCGCCCCCGGCACCCGGTTCTCGACCCGGCGCGCCTCGGGCCCCGATTCCGGCACGCGCAGGCCGGCGGTGCGGTTCTCGCGCGCCCAATGCAGGTTGATCGGCGCCGACATGAAGCGGGTCAGCCGGCGATAGGAATTCACGTTGGGCGCGATCAGCGGCATGGCCGCCGGCAGGTGTTTCTGCAAGCCGGCGATATGGGCGCGGAAAAGCGCCGTGTCGTTGCCCTCGTCGTCCGAGAACAGGTTGCGCCCGGTCTTGATGTCGACCACCGACTGGTGCAGGTGCATGGCGCTGCCCGGCTCGTCGGAATAGGGCTTGGCCATGAAGGTGGCATAGACGCCGTGGCGCATCGCCGCCTGGCGCACGGTGCGCTTGAACATGAAGGCCTGGTCGGCCATCGACATGGGGTCGGCGTGGTTGAAGTTGATCTCGCACTGGGCGCGGCCGGCCTCGTGGATCAGGGTGTCGACGTCGAGTTCCTGGGCCTCGCAGAACTGATAGACATCCTCGAAGATCGGGTCGAATTCATTGACCGCGTCGATACCGTAGGACTGGCTGCCCGTCTCCGCCCGGCCCGAGCGGCCGATCGGCGGCTGCAGGGGATAGTCGGGATCGACGTTCTTGGCGCAGAGATAGAATTCCAACTCGGGGGCGACGATCGCCTTCCAGCCCTTGGCGGCATAGAGGTCGATCACCCGGCGCAGCACCTGGCGCGGCGCGATCGGCACCGGCCGCCCGTCGCGATAGACGCAGTCGTTGATCACCTGGGCGGTCGGATCGTCGTACCAGGGCACGATCGACAGCGTGTCCGGGTCGGGCTTCAGCACCACGTCCGGCTCGGTCGGGTCGGTCACTTCCGAATCGACGAATTCGCCGGTCACGGTCTGCGAGAAGATCGATTCCGGCAGGCGCAGGGAATTGTCGGTCTGGCTCTTCAGGAACTTGGAGGTGGGCAGGATCTTGCCCCGGGCGACCCCGGAGATATCCGGCACCAGGCATTCGACCTCGGTGATGTGCCTTTCGCGAAGCCAGACATCGAGCTGCGACATGACCATAAATTCCTTTTGGGCAATGAGGCGCCCATTGTGCCGGGCCGCGCCGCCGATTGCATCAGCGACCCGCCGCCCGCGCCATAAAATCCGGCGTCAGCGATCGTGGCGGTTACCCGTCACCCCCGGGGGATCGGCGAAGGTGAAGAGCTTGTTCTCGAAGGTGACGTCCTGGCGGATGTCCTCCAGCGTCACCACCGTATTGATACCCTGGGCGTCCAGCACCTGCCACTGGCGGAATTCGAAGGGATTCTCGGTGAAGACCAGGGTCAGCTTGCCGTCGTCCCGGTGCTCGGGCGCGACCACCGATACCGCGAAGGCCTGGGCGTCGCGCAGCACCTCGGTCACCTCCAGGCCGTCGTCGAACTTCACCTTGTCGCGGACGAGCACGCCGATCGGCGTCCGCCCCAGGGGATAGCGGTCGACCTGCTTGATCTCCGTGTCGTAGACGACCAGCCAGGTGCCGTCGGCGACGATCAGCAGGGGCGTCGGCGGGGCATATTCGAAGCGCAGGCGGCCGGGCCGGCGCAGCATCAGCTTGCCCTCGGCGAAGCCGCCGTTCGAATCGACCTGGGTGAAGCGCGCCTCCAGCGTCCGGATGCCGTTGAACAGGGCTTCCACCCGGGCGATATCGGCCTTGTCCCGGTCGCTCAGGGCGGCGGCAAGGCTTGGCCGGGCGAACAGGGACAGGCGGGCGAACAGGGACAGGCCGGCCGCCCCAAGGGCGAGGCCGAGCATCTGGCGGCGGTCGGGTCGAAACACGGTCTTCGGCATGGCCGCGACAGTGGTTCAGCAACAAGGCCAAAGCAAGGCCGAATGCCGCCGCAGGCCGAGCCCGCCGCCCAGCATTGTGCTGCCGGCATTGTGCTGCCGCCCGTCTTCGCCGACAGTTCGGGCGGGGCCGCCGACGTCGTTGATGGAGACCGCCATGAGTACCACGGATTTCTTCCGCAACATGATGGACACGATTTCGCGCCGGGGCCGGCACTGGTTCACGGGGCGGGAGGCGACGCTCGCCCTGCCGGCGCAGTTCCGGCCCGATTTCGCCGCCCTGGTCGATGCCCTGCTGTCCGGCCGGGGCGAGGCGTCGGGCGTTGCCCGGGCGCGGGAGATCCTGGAGGCCTGGCAGGCCGTCGACGACGGGCAGAAGCGCGATTTCTTCACGCTGCTGGCGGAATCCTATGGCCCCCGGGCCGACCGGCTGGACAAGGCGATCGCCGACTATAAGGCCGATCCGGGCCTCGCCACCCAGGCCGCCCTGCATCGCGCCGCCGAACCCCGGCGCCAGGACGTGCTGCGCCGGCTGAACCTCGCCCCCGGCGGCATCGCCACCCTGGTGCGCATGCGCGAGCACCTGCTGGGCATCAAGCGCGGCGATGCGGCCCTGGAGGCGCTGGACGACGATTTCGCCCACCTCTTCGCCAGCTGGTTCAACCGCGGCTTCCTGGTGCTGGAGCGGATCGACTGGTCGACCCCGGCCAATATCCTCGAACGCATCATCGCCTATGAGGCGGTGCACCAGATCCACGACTGGAACGACCTCAGGCGCCGGCTGGCGCCGCCGGACCGCCGGCTCTATGCCTTCTTCCACCCGCAGCTGGTCGACGATCCGCTGATCTTCGTCGAGGTCGCGCTGGCCGGCGCCATTCCCGGCAATATCCAGGGCGTGCTGGCTGAAGGCCGCGATGCCATCGACCCCAAGGCGGCGACCACCGCCGTCTTCTATTCGATCTCCAATTGCCAGGAGGGCTTGCGCGGCATTTCCTTCGGCAATTTCCTGATCAAGCAGGTGGTCGAGGACCTGCGCCGCGAACTGCCGGGCGTCACCACTTTCGTCACCCTGTCGCCGGTGCCGGGGTTCAGCCGCTGGCTGAAGGAAATGCGCGCCGACGAGGGCGAGCGGTCCGATTTCCTGACCAGCGCCGACCGCATGGTGCTTCAGGCCCTGGACCGGGCCGACTGGACATTGTCGCCGGCCCTGGCCGAATCGGTGAATGCGGTGCTGGCCCGGGTCACCGCCCATTACATGCTGCGCGCCCGCACGCGCGACGGGCGGGTGATCGATCCGGTGGCGCGCTTCCACCTCGGCAATGGCGCCAGGCTCGAGGCGATCCATCCCCTGGGCGACCGCTCGACCAACGGCATGCGCCAGTCCTATGGCGTCATGGTCAATTACCTCTACGACCTCGACCATATCGAGGCGAACCACGAAGCCCTGGCGACCCGGGGCGAGGTGGTCGCCGCCCCCGCCGTCCACGCCCTGCTGGCCGCCCCCGACACCCCGGCCCCGGCCCAGGGCGGCGGGCGGTTCCGCATCGGCGGCTTTTCCCGCACCCGGGGCGAGGGGCGCGAAAAGGAAGCGAGATCATGAGCAATCACCTGTTCGACCGCCTGACCGCCCGGGCCGGCGACCGCGGCCGGCCCTTCGTCCTCGGCCACGGCGGCACCGCACCCGTCACCTATGGCGACCTGCTGGACCGGTCGGCGCGCTTCGCCCATGCCCTTGCCGGCCTTGGCGTGGTGCCGGGCGACCGGGTGGCGGTCCAGGTCGAGAAAAGTATCGATGCCCTCTTCCTCTATCTCGCCTGCGTCCGGGCGGGGGCCGTCTTCCTGCCCCTCAATACCGGCTATACCGCCAGCGAGCTGGCCTATTTCATCGGCGATGCCGAACCCCGCCTCGTGGTCGTCGACCCCGGCAAGGACGCCGCCCTGCGCCCGCTGGCGGAAGGGCTGGGCGCGCGCTGCGAGACCCTGGGCACGAAGGGCGACGGCAGTCTGGCCGCCCTGGCCGCCGGCGCCCCCGCCACCTTCACTGATGTCCCGCGCGGGGCGGACGATCTTGCCGCCATCCTCTATACCTCCGGCACCACCGGGCGCTCGAAAGGGGCGATGCTCTCCCACGCCAATCTCGCCTCCAATGCCGAGACCCTGGTCGACTATTGGCGCTTCGGCGACGGCGACGTGCTGATCCACGCCTTGCCGATCTTCCATACCCATGGCCTGTTCGTCGCCACCAATGTCGTCCTGATGGCGGGGGCCGCCCTCTACTTCCTGCCGAAATTCGATGCGGACGAGGTGCTGGCCCTGATGAAGACCGCCACCTGCCTGATGGGGGTGCCGACCTTCTATGTCCGCCTTGCCGGCCATCCCGGGCTGAGCCGGGCGGCGACGGCGGGGATGCGCCTGTTCATTTCGGGCTCCGCCCCCCTGCTGGCCGAGACCCACCGCGCCTTCGAGGCGAAGACCGGCCATGCCATCCTCGAGCGCTACGGCATGACCGAAACCAACATGAACACCTCGAACCCCTATGACGGCGAGCGCCGGCCCGGCACCGTGGGCTTTCCCCTGCCCGGCGTCGGCTTGCGCATCGCCGACCCTGAGAGCGGCGCGCCCCTCCCCGCCGGCACCATCGGCATGATCGAGGTCAAGGGCCCCAATGTCTTCCAGGGCTATTGGCGCATGCCGGAAAAGACCGCGGCGGAATTCCGCGCGGACGGTTTCTTCATCACCGGCGACCTGGGCCTGATCGACGAGCGGGGCTATGTCCAGATCGTCGGCCGGGGCAAGGACCTGGTGATCAGCGGCGGCCTGAACGTCTATCCGAAGGAAGTGGAGGGCGAGATCGACCGCCTGCCCGGCATCGTCGAAAGTGCCGTGATCGGCCTGCCCCACCCGGACCTGGGCGAGGGCGTGACCGCCGTGGCGGTGCGGGAAAAGGGTGCCGCGACCGACGAGGCCGCCGTGCTTGCCGCCCTCGAGGACCGGCTGGCGAAATTCAAGCAGCCGAAAGCGGTGCTCTTCGTCGAGGATTTGCCGCGCAACACCATGGGCAAGGTGCAGAAGAACCTGCTGCGCGACCGGTACCGGGATCTCTACGCCCGGTAGACGGCAGAGGGGCGAGGGGGATCCCCCTCGCCCGCCCTTGATTGATCAGGCGAAGATGGTCGCCAGCTTTTCGTTCGACGAGAAGGCGGGGGTCGCCTTGCTCATGTCGGCGATCTTGTCCCAGGCGGCGGCCACGTCTTCCGCCGTCGCCTCGGCGCCCAGCTTCACGCCCGTGCCCTCGACGATCTGGACCAGCGAGTAATAGCCGGCGCCGGCTTCGAGAATGGCGCCGTTCGGGCTGTTTTCCTGCACCAGGTGCAGCACGCCCGAGGTCACCAGTTCCGGCTTCAGGGTTTCGAGTACCGCCGGCGGCAGCAGGTTCTCGGTCATGCGGGTGGCGGCGACCGGCGCGATCGTGTTCACGCGGATGTCGTTCTTCTGGCCTTCCAGCTTCAGCGTGTTCATCAGGCCGACGAGGCCGAGCTTGGCCGAACCGTAGTTGGCCTGGCCGAAGTTGCCGTAGAGGCCCGAGGCGGACGAGGTCATGACCACGCGGCCGTAGTTGTTGGCCTGAAGATGCGGCCAGGCGGCCTTGGTGACATAGACCGAGCCGAGCAGGTGGACTTCCAGCACCAGGCGGAAATCGGCCAGTTCGCCCTTGGCGAAGCTCTTGTCGCGCAGGATGCCGGCATTGTTGATGACGATGTCGAGCTTGCCGAAAGTGTCGATCGCGGTCTTCACCAGGGCTTCGGCGGTTTCCGCGGTCGAGACCGAATTGGTGTCGGCCACCGCTTCGCCGCCCAGGGCCTTGATCTCGTCGACGACGCGCTGCGCGGCGCCCGCCGAGGAACCGGAACCGTCGACGGCGCCGCCCAGGTCGTTGACCACGACCTTGGCGCCGCGCGCGGCCAGCGCCAAAGCATGGCTGCGGCCGAGACCGCCGCCCGCGCCGGTGACGATGGCGACGCGATTGTCGAAGCGGATGGACATGCTTGCTCTCCTCTGTTTTCTGTCTTGCACGCGATTACCGAACCTTGGCGGGTTCTACCGCGTCCGGGGGGTGGGAGGTCAAGGGTGCAGTGCGTCGAAAGCCGCAGCTTTGTGGCCCGGCCCGGGTCAGCCTTGCGCGACGACGACGCTGGCGTGCAGGACCTGGGCTTCCTCGCGGGTCAGGCCCAGCCAGCGCCCCTCGACGTCGACCGGCAGCAGGTGGACGCCGTCCGGCGTCACCCCCAGGATCAGCTTGTCCCGGGCATCGAGCACGATCGGCCTTGCCTGCCGGGGCACGGCCCAATCGCGCTTGCCGGCGCGGCGGAACAGGCCGCCCTCCTCCACCCGCCAGCCATAGCGCGAGGCATGGACAAGGCGCAGCGCCACCGCCTGGGCCGGCTGCTGGCGGAAGGCCTGGCGCAGGCCCCGGCCATAGGCGAAGGCCCGAAGCGACTTCCAGACGCCGGCGATACTGCCGAGGACGCAAAGCCCGACGAGGCCGCCAAGGGTCAGGCCGCGGTCGGCCAGCCGCTCGAAGCCGAGGGTGGTGCCGAGACGGTCCCCGCGCAGCGGATCGGCCACGACCCGGAATTCATAGTCCTGGCGCGGCCAGTCGAAGAAGAGGAGCTGCGACCCGTTTTCGATCCGGGTGCCGTCCGCCTGCCGGGCCGAGAGAGTCATGTGGCAATGGATGACGAAGAGATAGCTCCGGCACCGGCCTTCCTCCATCCGGCCCTCCGGGGCCGGCCGCCAGCGCGCGGGATCCGCGGCCGCGTCGCGGGCCAGTTCGGGACCGAACGCCACCGCCACCCCGACGGCGAAGGAGAGGAGAAGCACGATCACCACTGCGATCTTTGCCGCGCCGCGCCCGTCCAGCCCGGGCGGGCGCACCTCCAGCGGCCGGCGCGGCAAGACGATACGCGACAGATTGATCATGAATACACCCCTGAGGACGCGGGACCGACGGGACAATATACCATCGTTTGTATTCCGGCGGCAGCCCCGGGCATGGTTTACGCGCGCTTGACCCCGGCGGCCTCCAGGCTGGCCCGCAGCGCCGCCCGTTCCGCCGCGTCGAGGCCGGGCCAGGCGCCGGCAAGGTCGACCGGCAGGAAATGCACATTGTCCGGCGTCACCCCGAGGATCAGCCCCCGCCCGGGGTCGAGGACGATCGGGGCGGCACTGCCGGGCACGGCCCAGAACCGCGTGCGGTCGCGCAGGACCCCTTCCGCCACCGCGACATGCCAGCCCCAGCGATTGCCCCGGGCGAGGCGCAGCAGGGCCGGGCGAGCCGGCTGGGCCGCGAAGGCGCGGATCATGCCCCGGCCGTAGCCCCAGCCCTCGACCATGCGCCAGAGGCCGATCGCGGCGATCAGCCCGACCAGCGCCATGACCGCGGCATAGGTGCCGAGCCGGTTCCACAGCGCGGTCAGGGCCACCGACGCCAGCAGGCGGCCCGGCCGCTCCGGATCGGCCAGGACCGCGGTCCCATAGTCCCGGTCGGGCAGGTCGACGAAGAAGATCGACGAGCGGTCGCGGACCATCGCGCCCGCCGGCCCCCGGGCTTCCAGCTCGAAATGGCAATTGACCAGGAACAGGCGGGCGGAACATTGCCCTGCGACCAGCCGGCCGGCCGGGGCCGGCCGCGCCCGCTCACGGCTGGCGAGGTCGGCGGCAAGGCCGGGCAGCAGCCACCAGGACAAGACCGCCATCAGCCCCGCCATCGCGAGAACCGCAGCCAGGAAGCGAATCATGCCGCGCAGCCCGAGGCCGGGCGGCCTGACCCTGAGCGGGCGGCGCGGCAGGACGATGCGGGAAAGATCGGGCATGGCCCCCTCAAAGACCGGGCGGCGCCGGCGGCTGCCACAAGGTCCAGCCGCGATAGAGCGCCAGCAGGCGAAGCCCCAGGCAGAGCAGGGCCCCCCCGATCATGGCCGGCTGGGCGGCGATGCCGAGGGCCTGCCCGGCGACCACGGCATAGCCCCCGGCCAGGGCCGCCACCGCATAGATTTCCGCCTGAAGCACCAGGGGCGTGCGGGTGACGAGCAGATCGCGCAGGATGCCGCCGCCGATCCCGACCACCATGCCGACCGCCGGCGCCATCAGGGGATCGACCTGGAAGTCCAGCGCCTTGCCGGTGCCGGCGGCGGCGAAGAGGCCAAGGCCGATGGCATCGAACAGGCGCACCGGCTTGGCCAGCCGGCCGATGCCGTTCCGCGCCAGGATGGTGAAGATCCCGCCCGAAAGGGCGATCGCCGCATTCCGCCACGAGGTCAGGGTTTCAGGCGGCGTCGCCCCAAGCAGGAGATCGCGCAGGATGCCCCCGAACAGCGCGGTGACGAAGGCGAGCAGCAGCACGCCGAACAGGTCCAGCCGCTCGCGCAGCGCCAGTGCCGCGCCCGAAACCGCGAAGACGAAGATCCCCGCCCCGTCGAGCACCAGCAGCAGCCATTCGACGGGCTGTTCGAGCGGGGGCAGGGCGTGCATCGTCGTCTCCCCTTCGGGCGGGCGGGAGAACAGTGTAACCCGCTTTTACCGCGTCAGGCTGCGGGCGATCACCATCTGCTGGATCTGGCTGGTGCCCTCGTAGATGCGGAAGATGCGGACGTCGCGGTAGAAGCGCTCGATGCCGTAATCGGCGACATAGCCGGCGCCGCCGAAGATCTGCACCGCCCGGTCCGCCACCCGGCCGACCATTTCGGAGGCGAAATACTTGCAGCAGGCCGCCTCGGTCGCGACATTCTCGCCGGCGTCGAAGCGCCGGGCGGCATCGCGCACCATGCATTGGGCGGCATAGATTTCGGTCTTGCAGTCGGCGAGCATGGCCTGGACCAATTGGAAATCGGCGATGCGCTGGCCGAACTGCCGGCGCTCCGAGGCATAGGCGATACTGTCCTCGAGCAGGCGTAGCGCCACCCCGACGCAGACCGACGAAATATGCAGCCGCCCGCGGTCGAGCACTTTCATCGCGGTCTTGAAGCCCTTGCCCTCGACGCCGCCGATGAGATTCTCCGCCGGCACGCGGGCATCCTCGAAGATCACGTCGGCGATCTTGGCGCCCTGCTGGCCCATTTTCTTTTCCGGCTTGCCGATGCGCACCCCGGGCGTGCCCGCCTCGACCACGAAGGCGGAAATCCCGCCGGCGCCCTTGATCTCGGGGTTGGTGCGGGCCATCACGGTGAAGATCCCGGCGGTCGGCGCATTGGTGATATAGCGCTTGGTGCCGTTCAGGACATAGTGGTCGCCGTCGCGCCGGGCGGTCGTCCGCAGCGAGGCGGCGTCCGAGCCCGCCTCCGGCTCGGTCAGGCAGAAGGAGGACGTCAGGGCGCCGCTGGCCAGGTGCGGCAGGTATTTTTCCTTCTGCGCCGCCGTGCCGTCGATGATCAGGCCCTGGGCGCCGATGCCGACATTGGTGCCGAAGGCGGAGCGGAAGGCCGGCGAGGTCTGGCAGAAGGTGAACATCACCTCGATCTCGTCCGCCATGGCAAGGCCGAGGCCGCCGTATTCCTCCGGGATCGACAGGCCGTAGAGGCCGAGATCGCGCATCTCCGCCAGGATGTCGGCCGGGACCGCGTCGTCGTCCGCCACTGTCGCCTCGTTGGGGCGCAGGCGCTCGCGGACGAAGCGGGCCAGGGTCTCCAGCAATTGGGCGCGGGTCTCGCGGTCGAGGGCCATGAATCTCTCCCCTTGTCGTTATGTCCCCTTATCGTTCCGTCGTGGGGCGGAGTGAAGCATTTTCTAGGTCACCCGACCAGTGTTTCGCCACCCCCCGGGGCGCCGCTTCGTGGTAGGAGAGGGCCTTGATTCGGTGACGGGAGTCGGTGGCGCATGAAGGTCGGTATCGAGATGGGCCAGCAGGCGAGTGGATCGCCCGCGATGCTCGATCTTGAGGAATTGCTGGCGACCCGCCTGCTGGTGCAGGGCAATTCGGGCTCGGGCAAATCCCACCTGCTGCGCCGGCTGCTGGAACAGAGCGCGCCCCATGTCCAGCAGGCGGTGATCGACCCGGAGGGCGATTTCGTCACCCTGGCCGACCGATACGGCCATGTCGTGGTCGAGGCGACGCGCAGCGAGGACGACCTGACCCGGATCGCCGCCCGCGCCCGCCAGCACCGGGTCTCGGTCGTGCTCAGCCTCGAGGGGCTGGATGCCGAGGCCCAGATGCGCTGCGCCGCCGCCTTCCTGGGCGGGCTGTTCGATGCCGACCGCGATTTCTGGTACCCGATGCTGGTGGTGGTGGACGAGGCCCAGCTCTTCGCCCCCGCCGCCGCCGGCGACGTCTCCGACGAGGCGCGGAAACTGACCCTGGGGGCCATGGCCAACCTGATGTCGCGCGGGCGGAAACGCGGGCTGGCCGGGGTGATCGCCACCCAGCGCCTGGCCAAGCTGGCGAAGAATGTCGCCGCCGAAGCCTCGAACTTCCTGATGGGCCGTACCTTCCTCGACATCGACATGCAGCGCGCGGCCGATCTTCTCGGCATGGACCGGCGCCAGGCGGAAATGTTCCGCGACCTGCCGCGCGGCCATTTCGTCGCCCTCGGCCCCGCCCTGTCGCGCATGCCGCTGCCGCTGCGCATCGGCGCGGTCGTCACCAGCAGCCGCTCGACCAGCCCGATCCTGGTGCCCCTGCCGGACCAGCCGCCGGTCGATGCCGCCGACCTGATCTTCACGCCGGGCGCGGACGAACCGCCGGTGTTCCGCCCGGCGCCGCGGGCCCCCCTGCCCTCGCCCACCGCCGACATCATGCTGGAACTGGCGCGCGGCCGCCCGGCCAGCCTGGGCCCGCCGCCCACGGTCGAGGAGCCGGACGACGGCCTGAGCGACGAGGAGCGGAAAGCCGCCTGGCAGGAGATCATGGCCGCGATCCTGGCCGATCCGGACGCCGCCTATCGCACCGTCGCCGTGCTCTACCAGGATTTTCTGGTGCGCTGCCGGATCCGGCGCCTGACCGGGGCGCCGCCGGACCTGCCGGCCTTCCGCCGCCTGCTGGCCATGGTGCGGGCGGGGATCGACCCCCGCTCGGGCGATGATTCGGCCTCGGCCCGGGCGATCGAGATGGCGGCGAAACTGTCCGAGGACCTGCAGGGCATTTTCCTGCTGGTCGCCCAGGCGGCGATCGCCGGCCGCCCCTGCCCCGGCGATGCCGCCATCGCCCGGGCCTATGGCACCCAGTCGCTGGGCCGGGCCCGGCGCCTGATCACCTATCTCGAGGAATGCGGCCTGATCGTCGCCCGCACCGATTTCCGCGGCCAGCGGGTGATCGCGGTGCCCGACCTCGGGGCCGAGACCGCGCCGGGCGATGCCAACGCCCCGGATGCGGCGGCAGGCTAGGGTGACAGCAGGCGGGCGATGGTCAGGCGCATGGCGTCGAGCATCGCCTCCCGGTCCAGCGACGGGTTGCGAATCGCCCTGATGGTCAGGCCCTCGTACAGGGCCGCGATCATTTCCACCCGGCCCATCAGCCTGTCGGCGGTGCCCGGGTCGGTGCAGCCGCAGTCGGCGGCAATCATCTGGGCCAGGGTTTCCCGCATGCAGCGGTCCGATTCGGCGACCAGGGCCGCCACCTTCGGATTGCGCGAGGCTTCGACCGAAATCTCGAGGAAAAGCCCGGCATAGTCGGGGTCGCACATGTCGTCGAAGCCGAAATCCGCCTGCTCGACCATGGCGTCGACGAAGGAGCCGCCGGCCGACTGCAACCGCTCCATCGCCTCGCGGAATTCCTGGAGATCGTCTTCGATGAAGGCGGCGATGATCGCCTCCTTGTTCTCGAAATAGTGATAGATGTGGCCGACGCTCATCCCCGCCTCCTTGGCGAGGGCCGCCATGGAGGTGGAATGAAAGCCGTTGCGCCGGAAACAGCGCATCGCCGCCTCGATGATCTGGCGGCGGCGGGATTCCGCCTTGCTGTCGGCACTGTTGTCGCTTGGTACCATGCCTGCCCCTTGGAGCGCGCCGCCGATCCACCGATCGGCGGCGACTGCAAATCCGACCTTGACTTCAAGTTAGAATGAACATTCATTCTATACAACGCTGCCGGTAAGGCGACGACATAAAAAGCGTCAGGGGGGACCACGGCGGAGGGAACTACGGCGGGGCGCAGGCCCTGTCACGATCGGGTTGTACAGGTGCCGCATGCCTTTCAATAAGCGTGTCCTTTCGGCCGCCACCGCGCTGGCCGTTGCAGGTTCTCTTTTTCTTGCCGGCTGCGACCAGCAGCAGCAGCAGGGCGGCGGCATGCCGCCCATGGGCCCGGTCGAGGTCGGCGTGGTCACCATCACGCCGCAGCGGGTGGACCTGACCTCGACCCTGTCGGGCCGGGTGATTCCGGTGCGCCGGGCCGAGATCCGGCCGCAGGTCAGCGGGCTGATCACCGATGTGCTGTTCACGCAAGGGGCCCTGGTGAAACCGGGCGATCCCTTGTTCCAGATCGATCCCGCGCCCTATAAGGCGACGGCCGATGCCGCCACCGCCGCGGTCGCCCGGGCCGAGGCCGGCCTCGAGATCGCCCGCCTGAACGAGCGGCGCTATGCCGAACTGGTGCGCACGAGCGCCACCAGCCGCCAGTCCTATGACGATGCGGTCGCCACGCGGAAGCAGGCGGAGGCGGAGGTCGCCTCGGCCAAGGCCAGCCTTGCCGCCGCCCAGGTCGATCTCGGCCGCACCCTGATCGTCTCGCCCATCGCCGGGCGCATCGGCCTCGCCTCCGTGTCGCAAGGGGCGCTGGTCCGCTTCGACCAGCAGGAGGCGCTGGCCATCGTCCACCAGATGGACCCGATCTATGTCGACGTGAACCAGTCGAGCGCCGAACTGCTGCGCCTCAAGGCCGACATGGCCCGCGGCGCGCTGTCGGACGTCGAGCCGGGCAGCGCCAAGGTGCGCCTGATCCTGGAAGACGGTTCCGCCTATGACCAGGAAGGCGAGATGAAGCTGGCCGAGGGCGTGGTTTCGACCAGCACCGGCACGGTGACCCTGCGCTCGCTCTTCCCCAACCCGAAGGAACAGTTGCTGCCGGGCATGTTCGTGCGCGCCACCGTCCAGGTCGGCGTCGACGACAAGGGCCTGCTGGTGCCCCAGCGCGGCATCACCCGCAGCCCGACCGGCGACGGCGTCGCCATGGTGGTCAACGCCAAGGGCGAAGTCGAGGCGCGCAAGGTGACCGCCGACCGCGCCGTCGGCGACGCCTGGCTGGTGACCGAAGGCATTGCGGCCGGCGACAAGGTGATCATCGACGGCTTGCAGCGCATCCAGCCCGGCATGCCGGTGAAGCCCGTCGAGGGCGCCACGGCCGCTGCCGCCGACGCGCCCCCGGCGCAGTAAAGCGAGGTCGCGTCATGGCCAATTTCTTCATCGACCGCCCGATCTTTGCCTGGGTGATCGCCATCGTCATCATGATGGCGGGGGCGATGGCCATTCTCGGCCTGCCCATCTCGCAATATCCGGCGATCGCCCCGACCACGATCTCCATCACCGCCACCTATCCCGGCGCCTCGGCCCAGGCCTTGGAAGACTCGGTCACCCAGGTGATCGAGCAGAAGATGAAGGGGATCGACAACCTGCGCTACATGGCCTCGACCTCGTCGTCGTCGGGCCTGTCGATCATCACCCTGACCTTCAACCCGGGCACGGACCCCGATATCGCCCAGGTCCAGGTCCAGAACAAACTATCGCTGGCGACCCCCAGCCTGCCCCAGTCGGTGCAGCAGATGGGCGTCGTCGTCGCCAAGGCGACCGACAACTTCCTGATGGTGATCGGCCTCGTCGCCGGCGACAGCGGCCTGTCGCAGACCGACCTTGCCGATTACATCGGCTCCAGCCTGGTCGATCCCCTGAGCCGGGTCGACGGTGTCGGCGACATCCAGGTCTTCGGGTCGCAATATTCCATGCGCGTCTGGCTGGACCCGGGCAAGCTGAACGCCTTCGGCCTCACCACCGCGGACGTGCTGGGCGCCATCCAATCGCAGAACATCCAGGTTTCGGCCGGGCAGTTGGGCGGCACGCCGCCGGCGCCGGGCCAGCAGCTGAACGCCACCATCGTCGCCCAGACCCTGCTGCGCACGCCCGAGCAATTCAGCAAGATCCTGCTGAAGGGCGGCACCGACGGTTCCCAGGTGACCCTCGGCGACGTCGCCCGCATCGAGATCGGCAGCGAAAGCTATGACGTCATCGCCCGCTACAACGGCGTGCCGGCGGCCGGCATCGGCCTGAAGCTGGCGGCGGGCGCCAATGCGCTGGCCACCGCCGACCTGGTGAAGGCCAAGATGGCCGAACTCGGCGCCTTCTTCCCGCAAGGGGCCCATGCCGTCTACCCTTACGACACCACGCCCTTCGTGAAGATCTCGATCGAGGAAGTGGTGAAGACGCTGATCGAGGCGATCATCCTCGTCTTCGTCGTCATGTATGTCTTCCTGCAGAATTTCCGCGCCACCATCATCCCGACGATCGCGGTGCCGGTCGTGCTGCTCGGCACCTTCGCCGTGCTCTTCACCCTCGGCTATTCGATCAACGTGCTGACCATGTTCGCCATGGTGCTGGCGATCGGCCTTCTGGTCGACGATGCCATCGTCGTGGTCGAGAACGTCGAGCGGGTGATGAGCGAGGAAGGCCTGCCCCCGCGCGAGGCGACGCGGAAATCCATGTCGCAGATCACCGGCGCCCTGGTCGGCATCGCCCTGGTGCTGTCCGCCGTCTTCGTGCCCATGGCCTTCTTCTCGGGCTCGGCCGGCGTCATCTACCGGCAGTTCTCGGTCACCATCGTTTCCGCCATGGTGCTGTCGGTCCTGGTCGCCCTGGTGCTGACCCCGGCCCTCTGCGCCACCCTGCTGAAACCCCATGCCAAGAGCCATGAGGACAAGCAGAAGGGCGCCTTCGGCTGGTTCAACCGCGGCTTCGACAAGGCCAGCCGCGGCTACGAACGCAGCGTGGGCGGCCTGCTGCGCCGGGTGCCCCATGTCATGGTGGTCTATATCGCCCTGATCGTCGCCCTCGGCTTCCTGTTCGTGCGGCTGCCGACCTCGTTCCTGCCGGACGAGGACCAGGGCATCCTGTTCACCCAGGCGCAATTGCCCGTGGGCTCGACCCAGGAACGCACCATGGAAGTGGTGAAGGAAGTCGAGAAGCACTTCCTCGAAACCCAGGGCGAGGCGGTCAATTCGATCTTCACCGTCCAGGGCTTCAGCTTCGGCGGCAACGGCCAGAACGTGGCGCTCGGCTTCGTCGGGCTGCGCGACTGGGCGGTGCGCCAGCGCCCCGACCTTGCGGTGCAGGCGGTGGCCGGCCAGGCCATGGGTGCCTTCATGGCGCTGCGCGATGCCATGGTCTTCGCCTTCGCGCCGCCGGCGGTGATCGAGCTTGGCAATGCCTCCGGCTTCGATCTCCAGCTTCAGGATCTCGGCGGCCTCGGCCATGCCAAGTTCCTCGACGCGCGCAACATGCTGCTCGGCATGGCGTCGCAGGATCCCCGGCTGATGGGCGTCCGCCCCAACGGCCAGGAGGACGAGCCGCAATACCGGGTCGAGATCGACCAGGTGCGCGCCGCCTCGCTCGGGATTTCGATCGCCGACATCAATGCGACCCTGGCCACCGCCTGGGGCGGCACCTATGTCAATGATTTCGTCGACCGGGGCCGCATCAAGAAAGTCTATGTCCAGGCCGACGCGCCCTACCGCATGTCGCCCGAGGATCTGAACCGCTGGCACGTGCGCAACGCCAGCGGCGACATGGTGCCCTTCTCCGCCTTCGCCTCGGCGCGCTGGGACTATGGCCCGGCCCGGCTGGAGCGCTACAACGGCATGCCGTCCTTCTCGATCCAGGGCTCGGCGGCGCCCGGCCTGTCGTCCGGCGATGCCATGACGGCGATGGAGGAATTGATCGCCAAGCTGCCGGCCGGCGTCGGCTATGAATGGACCGGCCTGTCGGACCAGGAACGGGCATCCGGCGATCAGGCGCCGGCGCTCTATGCGATCTCGATCCTGGTCGTCTTCCTCTGCCTCGCCGCCCTTTACGAAAGCTGGTCGATCCCCTTCTCGGTGATCATGGTGGTGCCGCTCGGCGTCATCGGGGCGGTGCTGGCGGCGGTCACCCGCGGCCTCTCCAACGACATCTTCTTCCAGGTCGGGCTGCTGACCACGGTCGGCCTCGCCGCGAAGAATGCGATCCTGATCGTCGAATTCGCCAAGGAACAGCAGGAACAGGGCAAGGAACTGGTGGCGGCGACCCTCGAAGCCGTGCGCCTGCGCCTGCGCCCGATCCTGATGACCTCGCTCGCCTTCATCCTGGGCGTGCTGCCCCTGGTGCTGGCCAGCGGCGCCGGCTCGGGCGGGCAGAACGCCATCGGCACCGGCGTGATGGGCGGCATGATCGCGGCGACCGTGCTCGGCATCTTCTTCGTGCCGGTCTTCTTCGTCATGATCCGCAAGATGTTCCAGCGCCCGGCCAAGGCGCCGGCCGCAGCCGGCCACCAGCCGGCGGAATGAGCGAAGGGGCGCCCCGCCGGGCGCCCCTTTTCCCTGTCAGAGCTTTTCCTTCACGTCGCGCGCGGTATCGGAAATCGCGTCGCCGGTGTTCTTGATGTCGCGGCCGGCGCCTTCGATCGTGTTGCAGGCGGCGGTCAGGGCGACGAGCCCGAGAATCAGGGCAAGACCGAGTGTCTTCAAGGCGGCTCCTCCTTCGCCGGAACGGCATCGATGCCCGGCGTCGCGCCGACGATACGATGATTCACCGCCCCGGCGATACTGTCGCCCCCGGGCCTGTTTCTGCACCGGCCGGCCGGGCGGCAGATGAACAAAAAAAGGGTGGCTGCCGGCCGGCAGCCACCCTTTTCTCCGAAATCGCGGGATCAGGCGCGGAAGTAACCGCCGCAGGCGCCGCAGACGATGTTCACATAGTAGTTGGTGTCGAGGCCGACGGTCCAGCCGACATGGCCGCACCACGGGCACTGGGTGTAGCCGCTGTAGGCGGCCTGGCCTTCGGTCTCGTTCTGCGGCGGCTTGGCCAGCAGGATGCCGAGCTTGCTCTTGTCGATGCTGGCGGCGTCGGCAGCGTCAACCTTGGTGCCGCGCTTGATGGTCAGTTCGGACATGTCTCATCCCCCCGGGATCATGATCGGTGACGGCCAGACGGCCAATCGCCGGCGATCATAGCCGATTTGCCGCCCGATACAAACACCGTGGCGCAACCGGCCGCGACGCTTTAGGAAGAATGGACCCGGGGAGAGGACGACGGCTCATGGCAGGAACCGCATTCATTACAGGCGGCACGCGGCGCATCGGCGGGGCCATCGCCGCAGGGCTTGCCGCCGCCGGTTACGATCTGGTGCTGCAGACCCGCGATACCGCCACCGTCGATCCCGCCGTGGTCGCGCGGCTGGCGGCGCTCGGCGCCCGGGTCGAACTGGTCGCCCTCGATCTCGACCGGCCGGAGGCCCTGGCCGCCGCCGCCGACGCCCTGTTCCGGCGCCGGCCCGACATCGACCTCGTGGTCAACAATGCCTCGCGCTTCGAACCCGACGATTTCGCCAGCCTGACGCCCGCCGGCTTCAACCGCCATATGACGGTGAATGCCCTCGCGCCCCTCCTGCTGATCCAGGCGCTGGACCGCACGCTCGGGCGGGGCGCCGTGGTCAATGTGCTGGACGCCAAGCTCGCCTGGCCGCATCCGGATTTCCTGTCCTATACCCTGGGCAAGGCGGCGCTGGCGACGGTCACCGACCTTGCCGCGCGCTATTACGCGCCGCGTATCCGGGTGAACGGCGTCGCCCCCGGCCTGACCCTGATCAGCCCATTCCAGGACGCCGACCGCTTCGCCGCCGAAAAGGGCAAACTGCCCCTCGGCCCCGGCCTCGGGCCCGAGGATATCGCCGGCGCCGTCGTCTTCCTGGCCGGGGCGCGCCAGGTCACCGGGCAGGTGATCGCGGTCGACGGCGGCGAACGCTATCTCGCCCGCGACAGAGATCCCTCCAGCCCGATCGAATAGAACCAGGGTTCGACCCGCATTGAATACACTGCCGCTGGACTGTGCCCGCGCGGCGCGTAGTGTTGCCACATGCGGAAATGCCTGCCCATCCTGCTCGCCCTGATGGTGCCGCTTGCCGGCGCCGAGGGGGGGAGTCTGCGCGACAGGCAACAGGTGGACATCGCCCCCGCGATCGAGGGGCGCGAGGGTCCGGCCGGGTTCGGCATGCCCCTGGCCCCGAAGGCCGGCAATGCCCCGCCCATGGTGACGGCCGAAGCCCCGCCGTCCGTTCCGGAGACGCGGGCCCCCTCGTCCCCGCTGCGGCCCGAGCGCGGCCTGGGCCTGACCTTCGGCCTGGACGAGGACGGCCTGCCGCCCCTGCTGAGCCCCGGCGACGGCGCCGATTTCGCCGGCATGATCCAGTTCCGCAAGCCCCTGCCGTAGGCTTCTCAGCGCTCGGTCAGTTTCAGTTCGATGCGGCGGTTGCGCGCCAGCGCCTCGGGCGTGGCGCCCGCCTCGAGGGGCTGGAACTCGCCGAAGCCGGCCGCGGCCAGACGCTCCGGCGGCAGGCCCTGGGCGATCAGGAATTTGGCCACGGCGACGGCGCGGGCCGTGGACAATTCCCAGTTCGAGGGATAGAGCGGCGAATTGACGATGGGCGAACTGTCCGTATGGCCGTCGACGCGCAGGATCCAGGGCAGGTCGGACGGGATCTGTGCCGCGATCTCCTTCAAGGTCGCGGCGAAACGGGCCAGGGTTTCCTGCCCCGCCGCGCCGATCTCGGCCGAGCCGGAGGCGAAGAGCACTTCCGACTGGAAGACGAAGCGGTCGCCGACGATGCGGACGTCGTCGCGCTCGCCCAGCACTTCGCGCAGGCGGCCGAAGAATTCGGAGCGGTAGCGCGCCAATTCCTCGACCTTGCTGGCCAGGGCCAGGTTCAGGCGGCGGCCGAGGTCGGCGATCACCGCCTGGGCTTCCCGGTCCTTGGCCTCGGACGCATCGAGCAGGGCGGCGATTTCCTTCAATTGCTCGCGCAGTTCCGCCAGTTGGCGGTTCAGGAGATCGACCTGGGCCTGGGCTTCGGCGGTCAGGGCCCGTTCCCGGTCCAGTTCCCCGCTCAGGCTGCCGACCTGGGCTTCGAGCGCGGCGGCGCGGCTGCGCTGTTCCTCCGCCTCGCCGCGCAGCGTGTCGCGTTCCGCATTGGCGCTGCCGACCCCGCTGGAGAGCGAAGACACGGACAGGCGCAATTCCGCATTGGCCTGCCGCTCGAGGGCGAGAAGATCGGTCAGGTCGGCGATCTGGCGGTTCAGCCGGGCCAGCGCCTCGTCCCGCCCGGACAGGGCCTGGCCGAGAAAGAATTGCGCCAGCATGAAGACCGACAGCAGGAAACTGATCGCCAGCAGCAGCGTGGTCAGCGCATCGACGAAGCCCGGCCAGATGTCGGGCCCGCCCCGGTCGCGAAAGCGCCGGCTGCGCGCCGCCATGTCAGCGCTCCTCCGCCGCCATGGCGGCGATGGTGCGGGTCAGGATCTTCACCTGGGCCGCCACCTCGTCGAGGCCGGCGCGCTGGCCCTCGGCCAGCCGGGTGATGCCGCTGTCGAGGTTGCGCAGATGCGCCTTGCTGGCATCGTCCAGCACCGGCGCGGCCTGGCCCTGGGCCAGCCGTTGCAGGACCGGGCGCAATTCCATCTGGGTTTCGGCGATCCGCACCATCAGGTCCTGTTCCGCCCGCATCTGGGCGGCCAGGGTCGACAGCCGTTCGGTCAGGTTGACCAGGGCATTGTTGGCGGTGGCGCGGTTTTCCTCGGCATGGGCCATGGTCCGCTGGAGGCGGTCCAGGCTTTCCGCGGTCGATTCCAGCAACGCCGAGACATAGGCGGGCACGCCGGCGCCGGTTTCCG
The DNA here is from genome assembly GCF_003173055.1 of Zavarzinia compransoris. Taxonomy (NCBI): domain Bacteria; kingdom Pseudomonadati; phylum Pseudomonadota; class Alphaproteobacteria; order Rhodospirillales; family Zavarziniaceae; genus Zavarzinia; species Zavarzinia compransoris. Next base: position 325,458 of record NZ_QGLF01000003.1, on the reverse strand, counting down.
ATTCGACGCCGCCGGTGCCGCCCAGGCGGGTATTGGCGGTCAGGTAATCCTCGACCTCGCCGAGGAAGCGGCCCTGGGCCTGGCTGGCCTGAAGTTCCAGGAAGCCGAGGATCAGCGACCCCGACAGGCCGAACAGCGAGGACGAGAACGACGTCCCCATGCCGGACAGGGGCGCTTCCAGCCCGCGCTTCAATTCGCCGAACATGGCGGTGAAATCGCCGCCGCCGGCGATATTGAGGTTGCGGATGGCATCGCCGATGGCCGACACCGTTTCCAGCAGGCCCCAGAAGGTGCCGAGCAGCCCGAGGAAGATCAGCACCGAAACGAGATAGCGGCCGATCTCGCGCTTTTCATCGAGGCGGGCGGCAAGGCCGTCGACCAGGGCGCGGGTCGCGGTCGGGCCCAATTGCCAGCGGGCGCTGCGCTTCTCGGGCAGGGCGGCGGCGATCGGGCCGAGCAGGTCCGGCGCCGGCGCGGTGCCCAGGTTCGGGTCCTGGCCGATCAGCCGCTCGAACCAGCGGATTTCCGGCCGCAGTTCCAGCACCTGCCGCAGCATGTAGACGATGCCGAGCAGCAGCACCGAGACGATCACCGCATTCAGCGGCACATTGGTCGAGAAGAAGCGGGAAGCGGGGCCGAGCAGGAACACGACCAGGCCGGCGATGGCCAGCAGGAACAGGGTCATGCGCAGCAGGTAACGGTCGGCTTTCATCGGTCCTCGTCCCTAGAGCATGTTCGGAATGACCGTCATTCCAAACATGCTCTATCGCTTTGATTTTACGCATCTTCGGGCGGCGAACCGGTTTCCACTTCGCCTGAAGATGCTCTAAGCGCCCCGGCCGACGGCACCGAAAACGGTCCCGGCGAAGCGAAAATTCCGGCAGGGAGCCGCCGATGCCGGGGCCCCGACCACATCCTGCGATCAGGGCGTGACGGCGATGTCGACCCCGTCGGCGACCGGCGCATCCGCCGCCATGCCGACCGCGCGCAGGTCGATCAGATTGGCCGCGACCCCCTGTTCGATCAGATAGGTGCGCACCGCCAGCACCCGCTGCCGGGCAAGGCGGCGGGCCCCGGTGGCCGTGTCGTTGGTGCCGCTGGCGAAGCCGCGCAGCAGGATGCGGCCGCCCGGTTCCTTGAGGCCGGCGACCGCGGCATCGAGGGCGGCGCGAGCCTCGGCGTCCAGCGTATCGGAGGTGGTGCCAAAACGGACCTGCGTCACCGCCCTGGCAACCGCCGGCAAGCCGCTGGCCGGGGCGGCGCCGGGCGCCGGCACGGGGGCCGCGGCTTCCGGCGGCGCAGCCGGGGGCGGCGGCGGCGGGGCCGGGGGCAGGGCCGCAGTCAGGTCCTGGGGCGGATTGGCCGGCGTTTCCGGCACGCTGGCCGCAGGCGGCGGGGGAGGAGGAGGAGGCGGTGGCGGTGACGGCGGTGGCGCTGGAGGCGGGGCCGGCGGCGGGGCGGCGGCGGTCGCCGGCTCGTCCAGGCGCGAGCCGAGTTCGGTCATGGCCAGGGTGCGCGGCGTCGCCACGTCGATGGCGGGGGGTGCCGGCGGCGGCGGCGCTTCAGCCACCGGCGCGGGCGGTTCCGGCGGCGCGACCGGGGCGGGCGGCGGGGGCAGCGCCAGGGCGGTTTCGGTCTCCGCCGGCGCCGGGGCGGCGACTTCGGCGGCGTGCGGCGCGGCGGCGGGGCGTTCGGCAGCCGACCGTTCGGGGGCCGACCGCTCTGGCGCCGGGCGGGCGACTGCCGGCCTCGGCCGGCGCGGGCGCGCAGGCGGCGCGACCAGATCGTCCAGCACCGACATATCGACGCTCACGCCCGTGGACGGGGCGCCGCCGATGATGATGGTTTCATAATCGACCCCGGCACCGGCGGGCCGGGCCGCCGGACGGCGCGGCGCGGGGCGCGCGGGCGTGCGCAGCGCCGGGGCGACCTCGTCCTCCTCGTTGCCGCCGGCATGGGCGGGCGCGGAAAGCGCGAGATCAAGGCCGAGGAGCGCCGCGACCAAGGCAAGAAGGGAGACCCCGGACCTCACGGTCCAGGCGGTTCCGCGTCCCCTTGCGGCTGCCCTCATACGCTTTGCACTCCCCTGTAGCCTCGCTCTCTTACCAGGAACTGACGAGTCGCGAAACCGACGAAATATTGCAATGCAGGGCGCCCCGCCCGACCCCTCGGCCGGGCGCGGTGCGCACGGCCAAATCAGGCCGCTATCATTCCCCGCTGTCGGGCCCGGAAGCAACCGGAGTTTCGGCCTTGGCCGCCGACTTTTTGGCCGCGGGCTTCTTGGGCGGCAGGCCGGCGCGCTCGATCAGGCGGCGCAGCTTTTCGTGGACGATTTCATTGCCGGCAACGATCTCGGGCGCATGCAGCACTTTCTTCGCGCCGCGCTGGTCGGTGACGACGCCGCCCGCCTCGCGCACCAGGATGATGCCGGCGGCGATGTCCCAGGACTGAAGCTCGGTTTCCCAGAAACCGTCGAACCGCCCCGAGGCGACGAAGGCGAGATCGAGGGAGGCGGCACCGAAGCGGCGCACCCCCGCCACCTCGCGCATGACGAGGCCCAGTTCCTTGAGGAAGCGCAGGTGATCGCCGCGGCCGTGGAACGGGATGCCGGTGGCGATCACGCATTCCTTCAGGTCTTTCCGCGCGGCGACCCGGAGACGGCGATCGTTGCAATAGGCGCCGGCGCCCTTTTCCGCCCAATACATTTCATCGGCGATCGGGTTGTAGATCAGGCCGGCGATAATCTCGCCGTCGCGCTCGACCCCGATCGAAATGGCGAATTGCGGCAGGCCGTGCAGGAAATTGGTGGTGCCGTCCAGGGGATCGATGATCCAGCGATGCGACTTGTCGCTGCCCTCGATGATGCCGCCCTCTTCCATCACGAAGCCGAAATCGGGCCGCACCCGCGACAATTCGGCATGGAGGACTTCCTCGGCCTTCTTGTCGGCGACGGAGACGAAATCCGCCGGGCCCTTCTTCGAAACCTGCAGGTTCTCGACCTCGCCGAAATCGCGCTTCAGGCCGCGGGCGGCCTTGGTGGCGGCGGAAGCCATGACATTGATGAGGGGCGAACGGAACGCCATCGGAAACCTCGGGATCGAACAGGGAAAAGAGCAGGCACGCCCAGGGGGCGGCAATGGCGCGGGACCCTATCAGGCCCCGCGGTCCCGGTCAAACCACCCCGGTCAGGGCGCGGCGAAGATCGCGTTGAAGGCTTCGACGGCGGCGGCCGGGCCTTCCGGGTGCTGCCAGATGCCGGCGGAAACCGCCAGGAAATCGGCGCCGGCCCGGACCAGGGGACGGCAGTTGTCGGCCGTGATGCCGCCGATCGCGACCTGGGGCACGGTCATCATCTCGGCCCACCAGGAGACGAGTTCGAAGGGCGCCCGGGCCTTCGGGTCCTTGGTCGTGGTCGGGAAGAAGGCGCCGAAGGCGACATAATCCGCCCCCGCCTCGCCCGCTTCCATGGCGAGGTGGCGGCTGTCGTGGCAGGTGACGCCGACGATGGTGTCCGGCCCCAACAGGCGCCGGGCCTCGGCATAGGGCATGTCGTCCTGGCCGACGTGGACGCCGTCGGCACCCAGCGCCTGGGCGAGGTCCGGCCGGTCGTTCAGGATGAAGGCGGCGCCGGCCCGCTGCACGATCGGCATCAGGTGATCGGCGGTGCGCAGGATATGATCGTCGGTCACATCCTTCAGGCGCAATTGGACGCAGGCGACGTCGCCCGCCCCGAGGGCGGCTTTCAGCACCTCGCCGAAAGCCTTGGCCTCGAACGCGGGCGGCGTGACCAGATAGAGGCGGCAGGGCGGCTTGGGGTCGTCCTGCACCGGCTGTCCCGCCGCCTTGGCCATGTTATTCCTGGCCCTTGTAGATGCGGACCAGCTTGTCCAGCATGCCCAGCGCGTCTTCGCGCGAGCGCTGGAACGTGTTGCGGCCGATGATCGAGCCGTTGCCGCCGCCGTCGCGGATCGCGCGGGCATCGTCATAGACCGAATCTTCCGACTTCGCGGCGCCGCCCGAGAAGACGACGAGACGCCTGCCGCCGAAGCAGGCCTGGGTGACATGGCGCACGCGGTCGGCCAGGGTCGCGGTCGGCACCGGGTGCTTGTCGTAGACCTTCTTGGCCTCGCCCTGCTCGATGAAGTCGGAGGGGAGCTTCACCTTGATGACATGGGCGCCGACCAGGGCGGCCATATGGGCGGCATAGGCGCCGACATCCAGCGCCAGCTCGCCTTCCTTCGACAGGTTGCCGCCGCGCGGGTACGACCAGACGACGACGGCAAGGCCATGGGACTTGGCTTCGGCGGTCAGTTCGCGCAGTTCTTCCACCTGGTCGAACATCTGGTCCGAACCGGGATACATGGTGAAGCCGATGGCCGAGCAGCCGAGACGGACCGCATCCTTCACCGAGGCGGTGATCGCCTGGTCCGGGGCTTCCTTGGCGCGCGACAGCGAATTCGAGGAATTGACCTTCAGGATGGTCGGGATCTGGCCGGCGAACGTGTCGGCGCCGGCTTCCAGCATGCCGAGGACCGAGGCATAGGCCGAGAGGCCGGCATCGATCGCGATCTGGAAGTGATAATGCGGGTCATAGGCCGGGGGATTGGGCGCGAAGGAGCGGGCGGGACCATGCTCGAAACCCTGGTCGACCGGCAGGATGATCATCTTGCCCGTGCCGCCCAGACGGCCGGCGCCCAGAAGGCGGGCGATATTGGCCTTGGTGCCCGGGTTGTCGCTCTCGTACCACGAGAGGATGTCCTTCACCTTCTTGGTGACTTTGGTCATGGGGTCCCCCAGAAACGACTCGGTTGAAATTCGGGCGCGCTTTTAGCAGGCGGGCGGAAGGCCGTCCATGCTGCGGCGCATCGTGGAAAAGAAAAAGCCGGCGGGACTTTCGTTCCCGCCGGCCGAGACTATTTTTACCGTGCCAGCGCCTTCACGCCCGGCAGTTCCTTGCCCTCGAGCCATTCGAGGAAGGCGCCGCCGGCGGTCGAGACGAAGGAGAAGCCTTCCGCAGCGCCGGCATGGTTGAGCGCCGCCACCGTATCGCCCCCGCCGGCGACCGACAGCAGCTTGCCCGCGCGGGTGAGCTTCGACACTTCGCGCGCGGCGGCATTGGTCGCGGCATCGAAGGGTTCAATCTCGAAAGCGCCGAAGGGGCCGTTCCAGACCACGGTCTTCGCCTTGGCGAAGACTTCGGCCACGCGCTCGACCGAGCGGGGCCCGACGTCGAGGACCATGGCATCGTCCGGCACCGCGTCGAAGGACACGGTCTCGGACGGGGCATAGGCCTTGAACTCGCGGGCGACCACGCCGTCGACCGGCAGCACCACTTCCGTACCCGCCGCCTTCGCCTTTGCGACGATGGCGCGGGCGGTATCGGCCATATCGCGCTCGGCCAGGCTCTTGCCGATGGCCTTGCCGTTGGCGAACAGGAACGTATTGGCCATGCCGCCGCCGATCACCAGGTAATCGACCTTGCCGACCAGATTGCCGATGACTTCGAGCTTGGACGAGACCTTGGCCCCGCCGACCACCGCCACCACCGGGCGCTCCGGCGCGCCGAGCGCGGCTTCGAGCGCGTCCAGTTCCTTCTTCATCCAGATGCCGGCCGCGGACGGCAGCAGCCTGGCCAGGCCCTCGGTCGAGGCATGGGCGCGATGGGCGCAGGAAAAGGCGTCGTTGACGAAGAATTCGCCGAGGTCGGCCAGCTGGCGGGCGAAGTCGGGATCGTTCTTTTCCTCACCCGGGTAGAAGCGGGTGTTCTCGAGCACGAGAACGCCACCCGGCGCCAGGTCGTCGACCGCCTTCTTCGCGACCGGGCCGACGCAATCCGGGGCGAAATGCACCGGCAGGCCGACGATGACCGGCAGGGCATCGGCGACCGGGCGCAGGCTCTGCCCGGCGTCCCAGCCCTTGGGCCGGCCGAAATGCGACAGCACGATGACCTTGGCGCCCTTGGCGGCCAGGGCCTTGATGGTGACGGCATTGGCCTGCAGGCGGGTGAGGTCGGTGACGACCCCATCCTTCATCGGGGCGTTGAGGTCGACCCGGAGCAGGACCCGGCGGCCGTGAAGGTCGCCGAGATCGTCGATGCCGGCAAAGCGGCGTCCCGCGGACATGGGCAGGGGCCTCAGATCAGCTTCGCCATGGCGACGGCGGTGTCGCTCATGCGGTTCGAGAAGCCCCACTCGTTGTCGTACCAGGTGAGGATGCGGACCAGGGTGCCGTCCATGACCTTGGTCTGGTCGAGGGCGAAGGTCGAGGACGCCGGGTCATGGTTGAAGTCGATCGAGACGTTCGGCGCGGCGGTATAGGCGAGAACGCCCTTCAGGTCGCCGTCGGCCGCGGCCTTGATCGCGGCGTTCACTTCCTCGACCGTGGTCGCGCGCTTGGCGACGAACTTCAGGTCGACGACCGAGACGTTCGGGGTCGGCACGCGGACCGAGACGCCGTCCAGCTTGCCCTTCAGTTCCGGCAGCACGAGGCCGACGGCCTTGGCCGCGCCGGTCGAGGTCGGGATCATGGAGAGGGCGGCGGCACGGGCGCGATACAGATCCTTGTGCATCTGGTCGAGCGACGGCTGGTCGTTGGTATAGCTGTGGATCGTGGTCATGAAGCCCTTGTCGATGCCGATGGCATCGTTCAGGACCTTGGCCACGGGCGCCAGGCAGTTGGTGGTGCAGGAGGCGTTGGAGACGACCAGGTGCTCCGCCTTCAGGGCGCCGTGGTTCACGCCGTAGACGACCGTGAGATCGGCATTGTCGGCCGGGGCCGAGACCAGGACGCGCTTGGCGCCGGCGGTCAGATGGGCGGAAGCCTTGTCCTTCGAGGTGAAGATGCCGGTGCATTCCATGGCGATGTCGACGCCGAGGTCGGCATGCGGCAGTTCGGCCGGGTTGCGGACCGCGGTCACCTTGATCTTCTGGCCGTTGACGACGATGAATTCGCCGTCGACCGCCACTTCACCGGGGAAACGGCCGTGGACCGAGTCGAAGCGCAGCAGATGCGCATTGGTCTCGACCGGGCCGAGATCGTTGATCGCCACGACCTCGACATCCTTGCGACCGGATTCGGCAATCGCGCGCAGAACATTGCGGCCGATACGCCCGAACCCGTTGATCGCTACCCGAACAGCCATTCAATCCTCCTGTCAGCCAATTTTGCCGATCGCGGCCTTGGCCGCATCGGCCACCGCCTCTGCGGTGATGCCAAAATGCTTGTAAAGCTCGGGCGCGGGCGCGGAGGCGCCGAACCCGTCCATGCCGACGAAATAAGTCGGCACCCCCAGGATCGGTTCCCAGCCCATGGCGATGCCCGCCTCGACGCCGACGCAGGGCGCATTGCCCACCACGGTCTCCTGATAGGCCTGCTCCTGCGCGGCGAACAGCTCCATGCAGGGCACCGAGACGACACGGGCGCGGATGCCGTCGTGCGCCAGTATGTCGCGGGCCTTCACGGTGATTTCGACCTCGGACCCCGAGGCGAAGAGGCTGACCTCGGCCAGGCCGCCCGCGGCCGGCAGCAGTTCGTAGGCGCCCTTGGCGGTCAGGTTCACGTCCGTATGGGCATCGCGCAGGGTCGGCAGGTTCTGCCGCGACAGGGCGAGAACCGACGGCGTGGTCTGCGAAGCGACCGCGACCGCCCAGGCTTCCGCGGTCTCGACCGTATCGCAGGGACGGAAGACGTTGAGGCCCGGAATGGCGCGCAGCGAGGCGATCTGTTCCACCGGCTGGTGGGTGGGACCGTCCTCGCCGAGGCCGATCGAGTCATGGGTCATGACGAAGATCGAGCGGATGCCCATCAGGGCGGCCAGGCGGATCGAGGGCCGGCAATAATCGGCAAAGGCGAGGAAGGTGCCGCCATAGGGGATGACGCCGCCATGCAGCGCCATGCCGTTCATCGCCGCCGCCATGCCGTGCTCGCGCACGCCCCAATAGACATAGCGGCCCTCGTAGGAGCCGGGGGCGAAGGTGCCGAGACCCTTGGTCAGGGTATTGTTCGAACCGGTCAGGTCGGCCGAGCCGCCGATGGTGGTCGGCACCGCCTTGTTGATCACTTCGAGCGCCAGTTCCGACGATTTGCGGGTGGCGACCGAGGGTTTGTCGGCCGAGATCTTCGCCTTGAAGGCATTGATCTCGGCGATCAGCTTGGCCGGGATGAAGCCCGAGAAGGCATTCTCGAACTCTTCCTGCAATTCCTTGGGCGCGGCCAGGAAGCGCTCGCCCCAGGCCTTGCCCTCGGCGGCGCGGGCCTTGGCGGCGGCGCGCCAGGCGTCGAGGATCGCCTCCGGGATCTCGAACGGGCCGTAGGGCCAGCCCAGCGCCTTGCGGGCGCCTTCGATCTCGGCGGCGCCGAGCGGGCTGCCGTGGGCCGACGACTTGCCGGCCTTGGTCGGCGCGCCGAAGCCGATGGTGGTGCGGCAGGCGATCAGGGTCGGCCTGTCGGTGGCGAGCCTGGCGCGGGCGATCGCGGCCGAAACCGCCGCCGCGTCATGGCCGTCGACCGCATCGACCGCCCAGCCGGCGGCCGTGAAGCGCAGGCCCACGTCTTCCGAGGTGGAAAGATCGGTGGCGCCGTCGATGGTGATCCGGTTGTCGTCCCAGAGCACGATCAGCTTGTTCAGCTTCAGGTGCCCGGCGAGCGTGATCGCTTCCTGGCTGACGCCTTCCATCAGGCAGCCGTCGCCGGCGATCACATAGGTGAAATGGTTGACCAGCGCCTCGCCGAAGCGGGCGCGGAGATGCGCCTCCGCCATGGCAAAGCCGACCGCGTTGGAAATACCCTGGCCGAGGGGCCCGGTCGTCGTCTCGATGCCAGCGGCATGGCCGTATTCCGGGTGGCCGGCGGTGCGGGCGCCGAGCTGGCGGAACTTCTTGATCTCGTCGAGATCGATGTCCGGATAGCCGGTCAGATAGAGCAGCGCATAGAGCAGCATCGAGCCGTGGCCGGCGGACAGGATGAAACGGTCCCGGTCGGGCCAGGCCGGATTGGCCGGATCGTAGCGCAGATGCTCGGTAAAGAGTGCGGTGGCGGCATCGGCCATGCCCATGGGCATGCCGGGATGCCCCGACTTCGCGGCCTCGACCGCATCCATCGCCAGGGCGCGAATGGCATTGGCCAGATCCCGAGCGGCCGGCGCCGTCGTCGCGAGGGGGGAGGTCGTCTCGGTCATGGAAATCGCCCGGTGCTAAGCGGTATACGCCAGGGGAAGCCGGCGGCGGGAACTCGCCGCGGCCTTTGCGGGCGTTGCATTGCAGACCGTCCTGTGCATGTCAACTGCCATGGCCGCGGTGCAGTCATTTCGCGGACGATGGCCGGCGCCGGCGCCCCCGGCCCGCGGCGCCGGAAACATGGCCGCAAGATCCCGGAAATCCGCTGGCGGCGATTGACCGCGAAAGCCCGCAGGCACATTCTGTTGGATGATTCGCGCGGCCATGCCGCACATATAGATGCCGCACATCTGATCTGGGGCCGCCCATGGACCGTCTCGCCGCCGCTGAAATCCGGCTCGCCGCCGCCCTCGACCGCCTGGACGCCCTGCCCTTCGGCGGCGGGGTCGATCAGACCGTGCATGCCACATTGGTCGACGAATACGATCGCCTGAACCGCGACGTCGACGAATTGTCGCAGGCGCTGGAGGATGTCCGCACCGACAACCGCCAGCTGGAAAACCGGATCGCCGAGCTTGCCGCCGAGAATGCGGTGCTGCGCGAGACCCCGGCCGCGGCCGCGCCCGACCTCGAGCGCCGCCTCGCCGATGCCGAGGCTTTCGCCGACGAAGCCCTGAGCGAACTCGACACGGCGCGGAAGGAAATGGCCCAGTTGCGCCAGGCCCTCGCCCAAGCCGAACAGCAGAGCGCGCAGCGCCAGGCCGACCTGTTCCGCCTGGAAAACGCCCAGGACGCGGCGGCCAAGCGCCTGGACCAGACCATCGGCCGCCTCGACCGCGCCATCGCTGAGTGAGGCCCGCCATGCGCCAGACCACGGTCCGGGTGAACGGGCGCGACTACCGCGTCGCCTGTCAGGCCGGTGACGAGGACAAGATCGCCGAACTCGCCGAATACCTGCAGGCCAAGGCCGACAGCCTGAACCTGCCGCCGAACGCCTCGGTGCCCGAGGCCCAGGTGCTGCTGCTGGTCGGCCTGCTGGCCGCCGACGACCTGTCGGACCGGCTGAACGAGATGGAGGCGATGCACGCCGAACTCGAACAGCTGCGCGCCGAAGTGTCCCGCCTCCATGCCGAAGCCGGCAGCCGGGCCGCCCATGTCGAATTGCGCGCCGCCCAGGGTCTGGAAAAGGCCGCCGCCCGCGTCGAGCAGCTGGTCGCCCGCTTCGAGCCGGCCTGATCCCCGGTTTTCCGCCCGATTTGTGACCGCCGCCCCTGTGCGGCGGCGGTACTTCGGTGTTTCCTGGAAGGCGGGCGGCCTGGTGCCTTCGGCGGGTTGAAGGCGGCGCCCCCCGGGGGAACATGATGGCCATCGCAATCGCGCCTTTCTACAACGTCCAATATGCCGTCGGGCCGGGCAAGCCCAACGTCGATACGGACGTGATGCTGGTGCAATACATGCTGTTCACGATCTGCGTGAGCACGGGCCCATGCTGGATGGGCAGCAACCCCAATCCGATCGGCGGCTCGGTCCTGATCGGGCCGACCGCGGGCGGCAAGGGCGGGGACGGGATCTATCCCGTCGACGGCAAGTTCACCTCGCGCACATCGGACTGGATCAAGGCGTTCCAGAGCGTGGCCAACCAGCGCAGCCTGGGCCCGCTGACGGTCGATGGCATCGTCAACCGCGCCCCCATCGGCTGGGGCAAGCCCCAGGCCAAGAAAACCGGCGGCTGGTATACGATCCAGGCGCTGAACCGCTGCCTCCAGGTGATGAACGGCCGCACTTTCCGCAATTTCGTGGAAAAGGCGACCGATGCCCCCGCCGCCCTGCGCGAGCGGCTGGGCTTCGTCGACTTCAGCTTCTACGACGGCCCGGGCGCCTGAGCGGGACTATTGCGCCAGGCGGATATGGGCGCGGATGGAAAGGGCGACGTCGTCCGAGACCAGCCCCTGGTCCGCGACCATGCCGAAGGCGGCGCGGTCGACCTTGCCGGTCACGGTGAAATTGGCGACTTCGGCCCCGGCGGCGGGATCGAAGCGCCGGTCGGTCAGGCTGGCTTCCAGGGTCTGCGGCCGGGTGACGTCGCGGATGGTCAGGTCGCCGGTGATCGCCACCCGGCCGGCATCGAGCGGGGTGACCGCATTGGCCCGGAAGCGCATCACCGGATAGCGCTCGACGTCGAAATAATCGGCCGAGCGCAGGCGCTCGCCGGCATAGCTGGAATCGGTCGCGACCGAGGTCGTGTCGACCCGGACCTCGACCCGGCTGCGCTCCGGCTCCTTGAGGTCGAGCAGGAGATTGCCCTCGAAGGCCTCGAATTCGCCCGTGGTCTCGAACAGGCCCATGGCATCGACGGCGAAGGCGATGGTCGTGGTGCCCGGCTGGATGCGATAGAGATCGCCCGCCCGGGCCGGCACCGCCCCCAGGACGAGGGCTGCCACCGCCAGTTGGACAATGTTCAAGGGTCGGACAATGTTCAAGGACTGCCGCATGCGCGCCTCCTCCCCGGTCTTGCCCCCATGGTTTTCACCTTTTCGTGCAGGCTAGCACGTCGCGGCCCCGGCGCCAGCCGCATGAATCCTTGGACAAGCGGCCATCGACACCCTACATAGGAATTGTGGCGGGTACTGCTGGGTGCGCCAGGCACTGCAATCCCTGGGGCCAATACCCGAACTCTTGGGAGCTGTCCCTTTCCGGACCGTGGTCCGGAAACATGGCGCCCACCTGCTGACGCAGGCCACAGAGGATCGGAACGCCAGCGGCTTCGGTGGTCCCGCCACGCCTATCGCCCTGCGCCAATACCCTGAACGACAAGACGACGGGCTCATGGACATCGACGACGAGAAGGCCCGCCTGCGCAAGACCCTGCGCGAGCGCCGCAAGGCTGCCCAGGCGGCGGCCGGGCCGGAAGCCGCCCAGCGGCTGGCGGACCGGCTCGAACGCCTGCCCCTGCCCACCGCGGCGTGGATCGCCGGCTATGTCGCCCATGGCAGCGAGATCGACCCCCTGCCCGGCCTGCGCCGGCTGGCGGCCCGGGGCCACGACCTGTGCCTGCCGGTGGTGGTCGCCCCCGGGCGCCCCCTGGTGTTCCGCGGCTGGGCCGAGGGGCTGGCGCTGGAAGCCGGGGAATTCGACATTCCGGTGCCGGCGGGCGGCGCCGAACTGTTGCCGGACGTGGTGCTGGTGCCCCTGGTCGGCTTCGACCGCCGGGGCGGCCGGCTTGGCCAGGGCGGCGGCTTCTACGACCGCACCCTGCCCCTGCTGCGGGCGGCAAAACCGGATCTTTTCACCATCGGGCTTGCTTTTTCGGTCCAGGAAGTGGCATCCGTGCCGCGCGCGGCCAATGATGCAGACCTCGACTGGATCGTGACCGAGCGGGAAACGATCGGAATCCATGCATGAGGCTGCTGTTCTTCGGTGATGTCGTCGGCCGGGCCGGGCGCGACGGGCTGGCCCGCCACCTGCCGGAAATCGGCGCACGGCTGAAGCCGGACTTCGTCGTCGTCAACGGCGAGAACGCCGCCGGCGGCTTCGGCATCACCGCGCAGATCGCCAAGGAATTCTACGCCCTTGGCGTCGACGTCATCTCGACCGGAAACCATGCCTTCGACCAGAAGGAAACCCTGTCCTATATCGGCAGCGACCCCCGCCTGCTGCGCCCGCGCAACTATCCCCCGACCACGCCGGGCCGGGGCGCCGGCGTGTTCGAGACCCGGACGGGCAAGAAGGTGCTGGTGGTCAACGTCATGGGCCGGATCTTCATGGATCCCCTGGACGATCCCTTCGCCGCGGTCGAGGCGGAATTGAACAAGGTGCGCCTGGGCGCCACCATCGCCGCCGCCATCATCGACGTCCATGCCGAGGCGACGTCGGAGAAAATGGCCATGGGCCATTTCTGCGACGGCCGCGTGTCGCTGGTCGTCGGCACCCATTCCCATATCCCGACCGCGGATGCCCAGGTCCTGCCCGGCGGCACCGCCTATCAGACCGATGCCGGCATGTGCGGCGACTACGACAGCGTCATCGGCATGCAGAAGGCGGAGCCGGTCAACCGCTTCGTCCGGAAACTGCCGGGCGGCCGCTTCGAGCCGGCGGCGGGCGAAGCCACGGTCTGCGGCCTGCTGGTCGAGACCGACGACCGCACCGGCCTTGCGCTCAGGATCGAGCCGATCCGCGTCGGCGGGCGCCTCAAACCCCAGTGGCCTCCGGACTGAGGGGCCTCCGGACTGACGTCCGCCACCAGATATGGTATTCATCACCCCGACGCTTTCGCAAATCAGGTCAGGGCTACGGTTTCGCCGGCCCCTGGAGTAGGGAACATGGCAGGTCATTCACAGTTCAAGAACATCATGCACCGCAAGGGCGCGCAGGACGCCAAGCGGTCGAAGATCTTCTCGAAACTCGCGCGCGAAATCACCGTGGCGGCCAAGATGGGCCTGCCCGACCCCAACATGAACCCGCGCCTGCGGGCGGCCATCCTGGCGGCGCGGGCGGAAAACATGCCGAAGGACAATATCGACCGCGCGATCAAGAAGGCGGCCGGCGGCGACGGCGACAATTACGAGGAAGTCCGCTACGAGGGCTATGGCCCCGCCGGCATCGCCGTGGTGGTCGAGGGCCTGACCGACAACCGCAACCGCACCGCATCGGAAGTGCGCTCGATCTTCACCAAGTTCGGCGGCAACCTGGGCTCGACCGGTTCGGTCGCCCATATGTTCAACCGCATCGGCCAGATCACCTATCCGGCCGAGGCGGCGGGCGCCGACGCCATGCTGGAAGCGGCGATCGAGGCCGGCGCCGAGGATTGCATCTCCACCGAGGACGGCCACGAGATCACCACCTCGATCGACGACCTGGGCGCCGTCCGCGATGCGCTGGAAGAGAAGTTCGGCGCCGCCTCGGGCGCCAAGCTGGTGTTCAAGCCGGGCGTGACCTCGGCCGTGGACGAGGACACCGCCCGCAGCCTGCTGAAGATGATCGACGCCCTCGACGACAATGACGACGTGCAGAACGTCTATTCGAACTTCGAGGTGTCGGACGAGATCATGGCGAAACTGTCGGCCTGATGCGGCGATGAGACTGATCGGCCTCGATCCCGGACTTCAGCGCACCGGCTGGGGCGTGATCGAGGCCGTCGGCTCCCGCCTGACCCCGGTCGCCAACGGCACCGTGACCTCGGATGCCGGCGACGACCTCGCCACCCGCCTGCGCCAGATCTTCGAGGGCGTGCAGGAGATCATCGCCCGCTATGCCCCGGATGCGGCGGCGGTCGAGGAAACCTTCGTCAACAAGAACCCGACCTCGACCCTGAAACTGGGTCAGGTGCGCGGCGTCGTCCTGCTGGCCCCGGCGCTGGCCGGGATTCCGGTTGCCGAATATACCCCGAACCACATCAAGAAATCGGTGGTCGGCGCCGGCCATGCCGACAAGGCGCAGATCCACCACATGGTGAAGGTCCTGCTGCCGACCGTCACCGTGACCGGGCCCGACGCGGCCGATGCGCTGGCCGTCGCCATCTGCCACGCCCACCACGCCCAGAGCGAGCGGAGCCTGGCCCGCGCCACCCTTGCCGCCGGGGGACCCCGATGATCGGCAAGCTGTCCGGCCGGCTGGACGAGACGGGCGAGGACTGGGCCATGGTCGATTGCGGCGGCGTCGGCTATGTCGCCACCTGTTCCGCCCGCACCCTGCGCCGCCTGCCCGCCCCGGGCGAGGCCGTCGCCCTGGTGGTCGAGACCGTGATGCGCGAGGATTCGATCCGCCTGTTCGGCTTTCTCGACAAGGCGGAACGGGATTGGTTCCGCGTCCTCCAAACCGTGCAGGGGGTGGGGGCCAAGGTGGCGCTGGCCATCCTCGACACGCTGGCGCCCGACGAATTGACCCGCGCCGTGACCCTGGGCGACAAGGCGGCGCTCGGCCGCGCCTCCGGCGTCGGGCCGAAGCTGGCGCTGCGCCTCGTCACCGAATTGAAGGACCGGGTGCCCGCGGGCGCGGGCACCGGCTTCGTCGCCGCCGGGCCCGCGCCTTCCGATGCCAAACCGGCCGGTGGCACCGGTCCGGTGGCGGAAGCGGTTTCCGCCCTGGTCAATCTCGGTTACAAGCCGGTGGAGGCGTCGGTGGCGGTGACCGCCGCCCTGTCGAAGCTGGGCCCGGCGCCCGAGCTTGGCGCCCTGATCCGCGGCGGCCTTAAGGAACTGGCGAAATGACCGGCGAGCAGCGGGTGGTATCCGGCGTGCGGCGCGAGGAGGATATCCTCGAAGCCAGCCTGCGCCCCGCCCGGCTGGACGAATTCATCGGCCAGGCCAAGGCGCGCGAGAACCTGAAGGTCTTCATCGAGGCCGCCCGCGCAAGGGGCGACGCCCTCGACCATGTGCTGTTCTTCGGCCCGCCCGGTCTTGGCAAGACCACGCTGGCCCAGATCATGGCGCGCGAACTGGGGGTCGGCTTCAAGTCGACCTCGGGCCCGGTGATCGCCCGGGCCGGCGACCTCGCCGCCCTGCTGACCAATCTCGAACCGCGCGACGTCCTCTTCATCGACGAGATCCACCGCCTGAACCCGGCGGTGGAGGAAGTGCTCTATCCGGCGATGGAGGATTACCAGCTCGACCTGATGATCGGCGAGGGACCGGCGGCGCGCTCGGTGAAGATCGACCTGCCGCCCTTCACCCTGGTCGGCGCCACCACCCGCTCGGGCCTGCTGACCACGCCCCTGCGCGACCGTTTCGGCATTCCCATCCGGCTCAATTTCTACGAGGTCGCGGAACTGGAGCTGATCGTCCGGCGCGGCGCCCATATCCTGAACGTGGAGATGACGCCGGACGGCGCCCGCGAGATCGCCCGCCGGGCCCGCGGCACGCCGCGCATCGCCGGCCGCCTGCTGCGCCGGGTGCGCGATTTCGCCCTGGTCGCCCGTGCCGAGGCCGTCGATGCCGAGGTCGCCGACATGGCCCTGACCCGCCTCGAGGTGGACAGCCGGGGGCTGGACGCCATGGACCACCGCTATCTCTCCGCGATCGCCCGGGATTACGGCGGCGGGCCGGTCGGGGTCGAGACCATGGCCGCCGCCCTGTCGGAACCGCGCGACGCGATCGAGGAAATCATCGAGCCCTATCTGATCCAGCAGGGATTGTTGCAGCGCACACCAAGAGGGCGCATGTTGACCCAGGCCGCGTTCCGCCACCTGGGGCTGGCCGTGCCCGAGCGCGGCGACATCGCCCAACTGCCCCTGCTTGCCGAGGATGACGATGCCTGACTGGTCGAGCCTAGCCCCCCAGCACGGGACCTTGGCCGAGGGGGCGCATTGGCTGCCCGTCCGCGTCTTCTTCGAGGATACGGATGCGGGCGGCATCGTCTATCACGCCAATTACCTGAAGTTCATGGAGCGCGCCCGCAGCGATTTCGCCCGCCTGATCGGCATCGACCAGAATGCCATGATGGAGGGCGACGATCCCCTCGCCTTCGTCGTCAAGCGCATCGACATCGATTATGCCCGCCCGGCCAAGCTGGACGATGCCCTGGTGGTCGAGACCCGGCTGCAGGTGCTGAAGGGCGCCAGCATGGAATCGCGCCAGATCGTGCGCCGGGGTGAGGAAATCATGACACAGGCGACGGTCAGAATCGCCTGTCTCGACCGAAATGGCCGGCCGCGACGCTTTCCGGATGCGGTTCGCCTTGCTTTTGCCCCCTTCGAGATTCAAGACCAACCCATGTCCAGCGGGAACCCGAAATGAATCCAGAAACTGCCCCCGGCGCCCTGACTGCCCCGGTCGGCGATATCGCGGCCACCGGGCTCGGCGGGGCCCATGCCCCCGACATGTCGATCCTCGGCCTGTTCATGCAGGCCGACTGGGTGGTGAAGACGGTCGTGATCCTGCTGCTGCTCGCCTCCTTCTGGTCGTGGGCCATCATCATCGACAAGCTGCGCCGCCTGCGCCGGGTCCAGGCCCAGGCCGACCAGTTCGAGGAAGCCTTCTGGTCGGGCAATTCGATCGACGATCTCTATGACCGCATCAACGGCCGCCCGGATCATCCGCTCGCCCTGGTCTTCGTCGCCGCCATGCGCGAATGGCGCCGCGCCACCGACCGCCTGGCGGTGCCGGGCGCCGTGGTCGCCGCCGGCCTGCAGGAACGGATCGCCAAGGTGATGCGCGTCGCCCTGAACCGGGAACTGGACGGGCTGGAACGCTATCTCGGCTTCCTCGCCACCGTCGGCTCGACCGCGCCCTTCGTCGGCCTGTTCGGCACGGTCTGGGGCATCATGAATTCCTTCTCGTCGATCGCGGTGTCCAAGAACACCTCGCTCGCCGTGGTCGCGCCCGGTATCGCGGAAGCGCTGTTCGCCACCGCCCTCGGCCTTGTCGCCGCCATTCCGGCGGTCATCGCCTACAACAAGCTGTCGTCCGACGTCGGCCGGTTCCAGGGCCGGCTGGAAGGCTTCGCCGACGAATTCTCGGCGATCCTGTCGCGCCAGATCGACGAGCGGAGGAGCTGAGCCATGGGCGCTTCGCTCGGCGGCGGCGGGGGCAGGCGGGGCGGCCGGCGCGGCCGCGCCCCCATGGGCGAGATCAATGTGACGCCGCTGGTCGACGTCATGCTGGTCCTGCTGATCGTCTTCATGGTGGCAGCGCCCCTGATGACCGTGGGCGTGCCCGTGGACCTGCCGACCACCCAGGCCGACACCATGCCCCAGGACGACAAGCCGGTGATCGTCTCGGTCGATGCCGAGGGCAAGGTCTTTATCGGCGATACGCCGTCCTCGGTCGATACGCTGGTCGCCGATCTTCAGGCAGCGGCGAAGAAGGGCCCGGAAACCCGGATCTACGTCCGCGGCGACCAGGCGATCAATTACGGCAAGGTGATGGAGACCATGGGCAAGATCAAGGCCGCGGGTTTCACCAAGGTCGCCCTCATCGCCCTGCCGCCCGCGAAGTGACGGACGGATAGCTACAAGGAAGGTTCGGTTCCGTATCATGCGTAAGGGCGCCATCGCCTCCGGCATCGTGCATCTGCTGCTGATCGCCATCATGGTGTTCGGCCTGCCGCAGTTCGCCCGCCCGCTGCCCGAGCCCGAACCCTTCTCGGTCGAAGTCCTGGACGTCATCTCGGACCAGGCCAATCCGGCGCCCCCGGAGCGGGTGAAGACGCCGATCCCGCCTTCGCCCGCCTCGAAGCCGCTGCCGCCGGCAGATACCTTGAAGGAAGTGCCGCCGCCGCCCGCCGCCGCCGGCACCCCGCCCCCGCCCGCGCCGACACCGCCGACCCCGGCCCCCCAGCCGAAGCCCGAGCCGCCCAAGGAAGTGGCCGAAGTCCGCCCGCCCGACCCGGTGAAAAGCGAAGTGCCGGACCCCGAGCCGGTGAAACCGGTCGAGAAGCCGCCCGAGAAGCCGCCCGAGAAACCGAAGGAGCCGGAAAAGCCGAAACCGGAAAAACCCAAGGAGCCCGAAAAGCCCAAGGAACCGGAGAAGCCGAAACCCGAAAAGCCGGAAAAGCCGAAACCCGAGAAACCGAAGCCGGGCAAGCCGAAGCCGGAGAAGCCGGAGGCGAAGCCGCTCGACCTCGACGATCTCGATGCCCTGCTGAACGACAAGGACCCGCAGAAGCCCGGCTCGCCGCCGCCGCCCGACGCCCGCGAGGCGCCGAAGCCAAACCGCGAGACGACCAACCGCAACAACCCCAGCCGGCCGCTCAGCGCGTCGGAAAAGGATGCGATACGCGGCCAGCTCATGGCCTGCTGGTTCACCGATTCAGGGATAGCCGGCTATGACAGCATGTCGGTCACCTGGCGGGCGCAGTTCGACCAGAACGGCGCCCTGATCGGCGAGCCCCAGCTGGTGAAGAAGACGGCGACGACGAGCAACGCCTATGTCAACTCGACCTATCGCGCCTTCTTCAAGTGCAACCCGCTGAAGGGCCTGCCGATCGCGAAATACGACGCCTGGAAGGACATGGAAATCACCTTCAACCCGGGCGGCATGGTGTTCTGAGACCGGCGCGCCGCTACCCCTGGCCGAACAGGCGGTAGCGGCGCAGCACGTATTTCTCGACCTCGAGCACCAGCATCAGCGCGACACCGGCGCCGATCACCATCAGCCCGTCGACGAGGCCGACCGGCCTGGTGCCGAACAGGTCCTGCATCACCGGCAGATAGGTGAACCCGGCCTGGGCCAGGATCACGCCGCCGAGCCCGGCCAGCACCGCCGGCGTGCCGAACAGGCCGCGCAGAGTGATCGAGCCGCCGTGCAGATAGCGGATGTTGAAGAGGTAGAAGACCTCGAACACCACGATCAGGTTGACCACCAGGGTCCGCGCCAGGGCGAGGTCGCCGTCCCAGGCCAGCGCCGCGAAAAAGACCCCGAGGCTGCCGGCCAGGAACAGCACGGAAACGAACACCACCCGCCACAGCATGAAGGCGGACAGCAGCCCGGCCGCCGGATCGCGCGGGCGGCGCGCCATCACCCCCGGTTCCGGCGGCTCGAAGGCCAGCACCAGGCCGAGGGTCACCGTGGTCGCCAGGTTGATCCACAGGATCTGCACCGCGCTCATCGGCATGGTGAAGCCGAGCAGGATGGCGGCGATCACGGCCAGGGCCTCGCCGCCGTTGGTCGGCAAGGTCCAGGCGATGACCTTGCGGATATTGTCGTAGACCGTCCGCCCCTCGTGCACCGCCGCGACGATGGAGGCGAAATTGTCGTCGAGCAGGACGATCTGCGCCGCTTCCTTCGCCGCCTCGGTGCCCTTGTGCCCCATGGCGATGCCGACATCGGCCTGTTTCAGCGACGGCGCATCGTTCACCCCGTCGCCGGTCATGGCGACGATGGCGCCTTGGGCCTGCAAGGCGCGGACGATGCGCAGCTTGTGTTCCGGGCTGGTGCGGGCGAAGACCGCGACCGGGGCGACCGCTTCCGCCAGGGCCGCGTCCGGGATGGCGTCCAGCTCGGCGCCGGTCATCACCCGGCCGGCGCTGTCGAGGCCCAGCTGGCGGGCGATGGCGCCCGCGGTGGCGGCATGGTCGCCGGTGATCATCTTGACCGCGATCCCGGCCGAGCGGCATTCGGCGATGGCGGCGACCGCCTCCGGCCGGGGCGGATCGATGAAGCCGACCAGGCCGAGGAAGCGCAGGCCCGGCCCGATGCCGTCGACCGTCAGGGCTTTCGCCGCATCGGCGGGGCCGGCGCAGAAGCCGAGCACCCGTTCGCCCTCGGCCGCGCGGCGCTCGATCTCGGCCTGCCAGAAGGCGCGGTCGATCGGCCGCGGCGCCCCGTCCGGCCCGGCCTCTTCAAGGCA
This sequence comes from Zavarzinia compransoris, assembly GCF_003173055.1. Taxonomy (NCBI): domain Bacteria; kingdom Pseudomonadati; phylum Pseudomonadota; class Alphaproteobacteria; order Rhodospirillales; family Zavarziniaceae; genus Zavarzinia; species Zavarzinia compransoris. The sequence goes on along the minus strand of NZ_QGLF01000003.1, from coordinate 305,062 downwards.
GAGGTCCAGCAATTGTTCGGGCGCGCCCTTGACCAGCAGGCGATGCTCCCCGCCCGGGCCCCGGTTCACCGTCGCCATGAAACGGTGGCGGGCATCGAAGGGCAGTTCGGCCAGCCGCGGCCATTCGCGGCGGATATGATCGGCCTCGAGCCCGGCCTTGGCGGCCAGGGTGACCAGGGCGCCTTCCATGGGATCGCCCTCGACGCGCCAATGGCCCGAGACATAGCGCAGCACGGCATCGTTGCACAGCAGCCCGGCGCGGATCAGCGGCAGGGCGGCGGCCAGCGCCTGGGCATCGTCGACGCCCGCCGCATCCTCCACCCCGCCCTCCGGGGCATAGCCGGCGCCCCCGGCCGCCAGCCCGCCGCCGGCGGTGACGACATGGCGCGCGGTCATCTCGTTCCGGGTCAGCGTCCCCGTCTTGTCGGTGCAGATGACCGAAGTGGCGCCGATGGTCTCGACCGCCGGCAGGCGGCGCACCACCGCGTGGCGGGCCGCCATGCGCTGCACGCCGATGGCGAGGGTGATGGTCATCACCGCCGGCAGGCCTTCCGGGACCACGCCGACGGCCAGGGCGACGACAGCGATCAGCGCTTCCGCCCAGGGGTGGCCGCCGAGCAGGACGGCATAGAGGAACAGCGCCAGCGCGGCGAGGCCGATCATCACCGTCAGGCGCCGGCCGAAGCGGTCGATCTGGCGCAGCAGGGGCGTGGTCAGGGTCGGCACGGCGCCGATCAGGCTGCTGATGCGGCCGATCTCGGTGCGCAGGCCGGTGGCGGTGACGATGCCGCTGCCCTGGCCGGCGGCGACCAGCGTGCCGGAAAAGGCCATGGACTGGCGCTCGCCCAGCGCCGCGGCGGGGGCGGCGGGCTGTTCCGCCTTGGCGGCGGCGACCGATTCGCCGGTCAGGATCGCCTCGTCGATCAGCAATTGGCTGGCCCGGGTCAGGCGGAGGTCGGCGGGCACCCGGTCGCCCGCTTCGATCAGGACGAGGTCGCCGGGCACGAGGTCGGCCACCGCCACCCCCCGGCGGCGGCCGTCGCGCAGCACCTGGGCGCTGGGGCTGATCATGGCGGCGATGGCGGCCAGCGCCCGTTCCGCCTTGCCTTCCTGAAGAAAGCCGACGATGGCGTTCAGGATCGTGACCGCGACGATCACCCCGGCATCGACGTAGTGGCCGAGAACCGTTGCCGCCAGCGCCGACGCCAGCAGGAAATAGATCAGGGCCGAATTGAACTGGTTGAGGAAGCGCAGCACCGGATGCACGCCGCGCGCCGGCGGCAGGCTGTTGGGCCCATGGGTCAGCAGGCGTTCCGCCGCCTCCTGTCCGCTCAATCCCTCGGGCCCGGTGGCGAGGCCGCCGTATACTTCGGTCACCGGTTGCGCGTGCCAATCGTCCGCCATCACCCATCCCCTGCGTCAGGGCGCCAGCCTAGCAGGGGGATGTGACCGGGGACTTGTTCTCGATCAAATATGCCCCCCGGAGACGGCGCTCAGATCAGGGGTTCGTCGAAGCGAAGGACATGGACGGCGCTGCGCGCGCCCTTGATGCCGAAGTCGTCGTCGTCGATGACCACCAGGGTGCGCTCGTCGAACCAGCTCAAGCCCTCGATCTTGGGCGGCAGGCCCTTGTCCCGGTCGGAATCGAGGATCAGGCGCTTTTCCAGCACCGGGATCTGGGCCTTCCGCAGCGCCCTGCCGTCGGTTTCCTCCAGGGTCGGGCGGCGGTCGAGGTCCAGCCATTCGGGGGCGAGGCGCTGGTCCGCGGTCAGGCGGATGTGGAAGATCTTGGAGGCATTCTCCACCCGCTCGACCACCAGGAGGTCGTAGGGGCCGAAAGAGCACATGTCGCCGATCTTCACGTCCTTGCGCCGGGCACCCTTGTCGCCGCGATAAGCGTCGGGCCGTTCCAGGCGGTAGAGATGCTCGCATTCGACCTCGCGCTTCTTCACGTCGAAGGTGACGAGGCGGATATTGCGCGACCAGTCCGTGACCCCGGCATCCGGGTGGGCCAGCGCGCTCTGGGTCATGAAATGCAGGTGGCGGCCGTCGGGCGACAGGGTCAGGCCCTCGAAGCCCCGGTTCAGGCGGCGCCGGGCGAAGACCTCGGGCAGGCGTTCGCGCACCGGATAGGGCGCCTTCTTGTAGAAGCGGCCCACCCCCTTGGGCACGATCCGCTCCATCACCGTGCCGTCGGCGGCGATGTGGAGCAGGCTGGGGCCATATTCCTCGCCCGCCCAGAAGGTGCCGTCCGCCGCTGCCGCCACCGATTCGGTGTCGACGCCGCCGGGATCGGGGTCGAGCGGCGCGCCCCTGGTGTCGAAGGCCTGTTCGATGCCCGGTGCCGCCTCGCCCTCGCGCGGGTTGGGCAGGCCGCTCAGGGGCAGGCCCTTGGCATCGCGCAGCGGCAGGCGGGCGGCCAGGCGCACCCGGGTCGCCGCGATTTCGATGGTCACGATCGAGGGCTGGAAGGCCGGCTGGGGGAAGATCTTGGCTTCGCCGTCGCCGGCGCACAGGATGTCGGCGCCAAGGCCGAGGATGGCCGACGCCTCGTCGCAGGGGATATTGGGGCCCCGGTCGGTGATGGCATAGAGCCGGCCCGGCGGGTCGCCGAACCGGCGCGACAGGCCGGAACCGATGCCGAGCGACAGGCGCAATTCCCTGCCCCCGTCGAAATTGCCCCCGTCGAAACTGGCCTTACCGAGATCGAAGGGACGGACCGGCAGGGCGATGCGGCGGATTTCCAGAAGCCGGGCGGCCATGGTCTCAGTTTCCTCCCTGCCCTTGTCGCGCGCTGTCGTGCCAGCGGCGCAGCACGAATTGCGAGAGTGCCGTGAGTGCGGCGAAAATGGCAATCCCCGCGCCGGCGATCAGGGCCAGCGCCGCGAACATGCGCGGCACGTTCAGGCGCTGCCCGGCCTCGATGATGCGCCAGGCGAGGCCCGTCGCCCCGCCCGCCGTGGTCGAGGAGACGAATTCGGCGACCACGGCGCCGATCAGCGCCAGCCCCCCGGCGATGCGCAGGCCCGCCAGGAAATAGGGCAGCGCCGAGGGCAGGTGCAGCAGCCACAGGGTGCGCCAGCGCCCGGCGCCCTGAAGCCGGAACAGGTCCTCGAGCCCGGGATCGACGGCGCGCAGGCCCAGCATGGTATTGGCCAGGATCGGGAAGAAGGCGACGATGGTGGCGCAGACCAGCATGACCGCGAAGGGATCCTCGACATAGATCAGGATCAGGGGCGCGATGGCGACGATGGGCGTCACCTGCAGGATGACGGCATAGGGATAGAGGCTGCGCTCGATCCAGCGGCTCTGCCGGAACAGGACCGCCAGCAGCAGGCTGGCCGCCGCCGCCGTGACCAGGGCGGCGAAGGTCGTCTTCAGGGTGACCAGCAGGGAAACGGCCAGGATCGCCCGGTCGGTCCACAGGGTCGCCGCGATCCGGCTGGGGGCGGGCAGGATATAGGCCGGCAGGTCTTCGAAGCGGACCAGCGCCTCCCAGCCGCCGAGGACCAGCAGGGCGACGGCGGCCGGCGCCGCCCTCGACAGCAGGCGCGCGGTCATGCCGCCCCCGCCATGGCTTCGGCGAGGATGGCGGACACCGCGCCGCATTGCCGGGCATAATCGGCGGAGGCGCGGAAGGCCGCCCCGGTCGCCGTCCGCTCGATCGGCAGGGAGGCGGTGATCCGGCCCGGGCGCGGGCTCATCACCGCGATCCGGGTGGAGAGATAGACGCTCTCGAACACGCTGTGGGTGACGAAGAGCACGGTCAGCCCCTGGTCGCGGGCGAGCGCCTGCAATTCATCGTCGAGGCGCAGCCGGGTGATCTCGTCGAGGGCGGCGAAGGGTTCGTCCATCAGCAGCAGTTCCGGCTTGCCGGCGAAGGCCCGGGCGATCGAGACCCGCATGCGCATCCCGCCCGACAATTCGCGCGGCACCGCCCGCTCGAAGCCGCCGAGGCCGACCAGATCGATCGCCGCCCGGGCGGCCCGCTGGCGCTCGTCCCGGCCCTGGCCCTGAAGACGCAGCGGCAGGGCGACATTGTCGAGCACGCTGGCCCAGGGCATCAGGGTGGGTTCCTGGAAGACGACGCCGATCCGCGGCCGCAGCCGGCCCCATTCGACCGCGCCCGCATCCGGCGCCTCCAGCCCCATGATCAGGCGCAGCAGCGTGGACTTGCCGCAGCCGGACGGCCCGAGCAGGGAGAGGAATTCCCCCCGCTCGACCGCGAGATCGACACCCTGAAGCGCCAGGGTGCCGGAGGAGAAGCGCCGGGCGACGTCCCGGACCTTGAGCAGGCTCAAGGCAGGCCGACACCCTTGTTCACGAATTGCAGCGTATAGGCTTTTTTCACGTCGAGATCGGCGGGATAGATCCCGGCCGCCACCGTGCCCTCGAAGAAGGATTGCCAGCGCGCGTCGGTCATGGCGCCGATGCCCAGCGTCAGGGCATCGCCCGACTGCACGATGCCGTGCTCGTTCAGCACCTTGACGGCATAGGCGAGCTGGTCGTCGGTCATTTCCGGGTTGGCCGCCTTGATCATGGCATTGGCCTTGGCGGGGTCGCCGGTCAGGTAGGTCTTCCAGCCGATGACGGTGGCATCGACGAAGCGCTGCACCAGGTCGGGGTTCTTGTCGATCGTCTCCTGCCGGGCCTCGATCGTGGTCGAATAAGTGTCGTAGCCGTAGTCGGCCAGGAGCAGGATCACCGGCTTCACCCCCGCCTGCGCCACCGTATAGGGTTCGGACGAGAGATAGCCCTGGAGGATCATCGTCTTGTCGGCCAGGAACGGGGCGGGCGAGAAATTATAGGGCCGCACCTGGTCGTCGGTCAGGCCCTGGGTCCGCTTCATCCACAGCCAATAGGTGGTGAGCGCATCCTTGGACAGCAGGATGGGCCGCCCCTTCAGCGAGGCGAGGTCGGTCACCCCGGTCTCGGGATGGGCGATCATCACCCGCGGCTCCTTCTGGAACACGGAGGCGACGGCGCGGACGGGGATGGCGTTCTGGACGTAGTTGAGGGCGCCATAGCCCTCGCCGCCCATGTTGAAGTCGACGCGGCCGGCCGCCAGCAGCAGGGCATGGTTCACCTGCGGCCCGCCCATGCGGATCTCGACGTCCAGCCCGTATTTCTCGTAAGTGCCGTCGGCGAGCGCCTGGTAGAAGCCGCCGTGTTCGGCCTGGGCCAGCCAGTTGGTGCCGAAGACCACCTTGTCGCGGGCAAGGGCGGGCGCCGCCACGGCGACCGCGAGGCCGAGCGCCCCGAGCACAAGCCGACCGAATGTCATCTGACCGAACTCCCAGCGTTTCATCGACGCCAAGGATAGGCACGCCGTCGGTCAGGGCAAGGGGCTCGGCGGGCCGGGGCAAAAAAGAACCCGGTCGGGACAGGGTCCGGACCGGGTCTAGGGCAGGCAGCCCATCGTTGCGGGATGGGCCACGGGGTGGAGGGCCGGGGAGGCCCTCCGGGGAAAAGCGGGGCTGCCGTTCAGGCGAGGCCGACGTTCTGCGCGGTCTGCAACGCCAGCGCGACGGCATAGGCGGCGACGGTCGCGAGCAGGACGCGGTCGAAGCTGAAGAAGCGGGTCATGGTCGTGGTCCTTGTGGTTGGGCTGCGGCCGGGCAGGCCCGGCGCGCCGGTTGGATCGGAAGGGGCCGGCCGCCTCAGGCGATGCCGACGTTCTGGGCCGTCTGAAGCGCCAGGGCGACCGCATAGGCGGCGACGGTGGCGAGCAGGATGCGGTCGAAGGTGAAGAAGCGGGTCATGTCTTTGGTCCTCTTTGAAGGGGCTGCCGGCCGGTTCTCTTGCCCGGCGGCGCCTGTCCCTGGGTTGGTGCGGTGCCGCCGATCAGGCGATGGCGGCGATGTGGCTGACGTTTTCGACGACCAGCGCGGCGGCATAGGCCAGCACGGCGATCGAGAGGAAGCGTCCGAAGATCGTATTGAAGGCCAGCTTGTTCATGAGCGGTCTCCGTCGGTAAGGCGTGGTCGGCGTCAGATCGCCAGCACGTTGCTGGTCATCTGCACCAGGGCGGCGGCGCTATAGGCCAGCACCACCAGGGTCGTGATCCGGCCGAAGGTCAGGCCGTTGGCGATGTTCGCGATGGTCGTCATGTCCATCCTCCTCGGTTCTCGTCCCGGCCTGCCCCCTTGGGCCATCACCGCTGAACGATGAACAATAAATAACTCAGAATTTATTCACTGCAAGGGCAAAATGCGGTTTCTGTAAATATTTTTGTGATTGTTCACACACTGTCAGGCGATTCCGACCGGAATCCGCGGCTTTCCGCGGATTTGCGTAAAAAATTATGACGATTGTTCACTCGTCACAGACGGCCGGAATCGTCGACCCCGAACCCCGCAGGCGGCATATGAAAATAGGCTAGGCCAAAATTCAGCACTGACAAATCGTCATCGCGCATCAGGGCCATGCATATGCTGCAATGCGACGAAGGTCGAAGACAAAAGCCCCGGCCCAAAGATGCGCACAGGCAGGCCCCCATGAAGAGGGAGAACCATGCATGAAAGGCGCCGAGGCAAATCCGAATGGTTAGAAAATGGATATAATCGGGCATAAATGGATATTTGCTTGCCGATCCGACAGGAATGGATATTATTGTATATAAATGGATATTCCCAAGCAGGCCCAATGCTCGAAATCGCAAACATCGCCATCACCCCTGCAATCCTCAAGGCCATCAGCGAGATTGATGAATTCAAGGGTAAGTGGCAGGCCACACAGGATTTAGCCCCTGACCGCCTGGTGAGCCTGAAACGCATCGCCACGATCGAGAGTGTCGGGTCCTCCACCCGAATCGAGGGGGCAAGGCTGACCGATGGGGAAGTGGAGAAGCTGCTTTCCAAGCTGGAGCAAAAATCCTTCACCACCCGCGACGAACAGGAAGTGGCTGGTTACGCCGATGCCATGGATATGGTCTTTGAAAGCCATGCGGCGATCACCCTGACCGAAAATCACATCAGGCAATTGCACGGCGTCTTGCTGAAATACAGCAGCAAGGATGAAGAGCATCGCGGTGCCTACAAGACGATCACCAACCACGTCGAAGCGTTCGACGCGGATGGCAAGAGTCTTGGCATCGTCTTTCAGACGGCCACCCCCTTCGAGACGCCGCTCATGATGAAAGCGCTGGTGGACTGGTACAACGGGCAGGCCCGTGAGGAAATCCAGCACCCTTTGCTGCTGATCGCGGTGTTCATCAACGTGTTCCTCGCCATTCACCCCTTCCGGGACGGCAACGGCAGGCTTTCACGCATCCTGACGACGCTGCTGCTGCTGCGCGCGGGCTACGCCTATGTGCCGTATAGCTCGATGGAAAGCGTGATCGAAGCGAATAAGGAAGGGTATTACCTTGCCCTGCGACGCACCCAGCAAACCATTCGCACCGACCATCAGAATTGGGAGCCATGGGTGGCGTTCTTCCTCAAAGCGATGGTAAAGCAGAAGGACAATCTTTCACGAAAGATCAAAGAGGAACGTGCGCTCAGGGAGTCGTTGCCCGCCCTGTCACGCGCGATTCTGGAACTCGCCACCGCGCGCAGCGAAATCACCGTCCGCGAGATCGAGGACGCCACCCAAGCCAACCGCAACACCATTAAGGCTCATTTGAAGAAACTGGCCGATCAGGAATATCTGATAGCGGTCGGCAAAGGGCGTGGTGCGCGTTACACGCCGAAGACGCGGGGATAAGTAAGCCCCGGCTCCGGAGACATCCAGGTTATCCAGTCTCAAGTTGATGATACTGAAGTTCGCAATCTATGTGACACTCCCTTACACGATGGTGGTGCCGGCCTTGCCCCAGTAGCGGTCGCGCAGCAGGCGCTTGTAGAGCTTGCCGGTGGGGTGGCGCGGCAGTTCGTCGAGGAAATCGATCTGGCGCGGCACCTTGAGGCCGGAGAGATGCTGCCGGGCGAAGGCGGCCAGTTCGGCGGCAAGCTCGGGACCGGCGTCGCGCGGGTCGGCGGGCTGGATGACGGCGACGACCTTTTCGCCGAAATCCTCGTCCGGGGCGCCGACCACCGCCGCATCCGCCACCTTGGGGTGGGTGACCAGCAGGTTTTCGATTTCCTGCGGATAGATGTTCACGCCGCCCGAGATGATCATGAAGCTCTTGCGGTCGGTCAGATAGAGGAAACCGTCCTCGTCCACCCAGCCGACGTCGCCGATCGCGGTCCAGCCGTGGGCGTTGCGGGCCTCCGCCGTCTTCTGCGGGTCGTTGTGGTAGGAGAATTCGGGCCCGCCCTCGAAGAACACCATGCCCTCCCGGCGCGGCGGCAGCACGTTGCCGGCGTCGTCGCAGATGCGCAGCCGGCCGATGACGGCGCGCCCGACCGAGCCTTTGTGCGCCAGCCAGTCCTGCGGGCCGATGGTGGTCAGGCCGTTGCCCTCGGTCCCGGCATAATATTCATGAATGACGGGGCCCCACCATTCCATCATCTGTTCCTTCACCGGCACCGGGCAGGGGGCGGCGGCATGGACCGCCATGCGCAGGCTGGAGACGTCGTAGGCCGCCCGCACCGCCTCGGGCAGTTTCAGCATGCGCACGAAATGGGTCGGCACGAATTGCGCCGCATCGATGCGGTGGCGCCCGATCAGGGCGAGCGCCTCCTCGGCATCGAATTTCTCCATCACCACCACCGTGCCGCCCAGTTTCTGCACCGTCATGCACCAGCGCAGCGGCGCGGCATGGTAGAGCGGCGCCGGCGAGAGATAGACCGTCTCGGCGCCCAGGCCGAAAACATGCTGCGCCAGCAGGCTGAGCGGATTGGGCGCATCGATGGGCAGGCCGGAGAGCGGGATCCGGATCCCCTTGGGCCGGCCCGTGGTGCCCGATGAATAAAGCATGTCCGAACCCGCGGTCTCGTCCGCGATCGGCGTCGCCGGCAGGGCGGCGCAGGCCTCGTCCCAATCCCGGTAAGGGGCGGTCGCCCCCTCGAAGCCGAAGAAGGCGAGGTCCGGCAGGCGGGCCGCCACCTCGTCGCATACCGGCGCCAGGGCCCCGGTCGAGACCAGCACCTTGGCCCCGCTGTCGCGGACGATATATTCGACCTCGCCCGCCGTCAGCTTCGACGAGATGCAGGTGAAATAGAGGCCGGCGCGCTGTGCCGCCCAGGCCACCTCGAAATAGCGGGTGGTGTTGTCCAGGAAGGCGGCAATACCATCGCCCGGCTTCAGGCCGAGGGCGCGGAACAGGTGGGCGCCGCGATTCGAGCCCTCGTCGAGCTGGCGGAACGTGGTCACCGCGCCGCTGCCGGCCATGATGCAGGCGGGCTTGTCCGGATGGCTGGCGGCGTGAATCGACGGATGCATGTCGGTTTCCCTCCCCTTCGACCGGCCCTTCAGCAGGCCGTGTCTTGTTGTTGTATTTAATGTGCTGTTTTAAATATATAAGGAGAAGCACGGAAACAAGTGCCGCAAAAAAGCCCGCCGCAACCGGGCACCCCGGAGGGATACCAAGGCCGCGAGGCCGCACAGGGAGAGGAAGATGGAGTTCGAACGCGATTTCACCATGACCATCGGCGGCTTGGGGGTGGCAGGCGCCACCACCTTCCCGGTGGTGAACCCGGCGACCGAGGCGGTGATCGCCCAGGCCCCAGATTGTTCGCGCGGGCAGCTGGACGAGGCGGTGGCGGCGGCGCGGGCCGCCTTCCCGGCCTGGAGGGCCAGGCCGGTCGACGAGCGCCGCCAGTATCTGCACGCCATTTCCGCCCGCCTGTTCGAGAATCTGGACGGGCTGAAGCGCCTGCTGACCCTCGAACAGGGCAAGCCCTTCGGCGATGCGGAATTCGAGGTCGGCGGCGCGGGCATGTTCGTCCAGGGCACCGCCACCCTGACCATTCCCGAAACCGTGAACGAGGATTCGGCCGAACGGCGCAGCATCACCCGCCATGTCCCGATCGGCGTCGTCGGCGCGATCTCGCCGTGGAATTTCCCGGTGATCCTGGCTTTCTTCAAGGTCGGGCCGGCGCTGCTGGCGGGCAATACGGTGATCCTGAAGCCCTCGCCCTTCACGCCGCTGACCACCTTGAAGATCGGCGAGCTGCTGCGCGACGTGCTGCCGCCGGGGGTGCTCAACATCGTCTCGGGCGGGGACCAGCTCGGCCCCTGGATCACCGAACACCCCGGCATCGACAAGGTGAGCTTCACCGGCTCGACCGCCACCGGCAAGCGGGTGATGCAGAGTGCGGCCGGCAACCTGAAGCGGGTGACGCTGGAGCTTGGCGGCAATGACGCCGCCATCGTGCTGCCGGACGTCGACGTGAACAAGGTGGCGCCGGACCTGTTCTGGGCGGCCTTCCGCAACAACGGCCAGATCTGCATCGCCTCGAAGCGCATGTATATCCATAAGGATGTCTACGAGCCCCTGAAGGAGGCCATCGTCGACTATGCGAAGACGGTGAAGGTGGGCGACGGTTCGGAACAGGGCACCCAGATCGGCCCGGTGCAGAACCAGCAGCAGTACCGCCGCGTTCTCGAGCTGATCGAGGATTCGAAGCAGAGCGGCCACAAGTTCCTGCTCGGCGGCGACGCCCTGGAGGGGCCGGGCTATTTCGTGCCCGTCACCATCCTGGACAATCCGCCGGAAGAATCGCGCATCGTGCGCGAGGAACAGTTCGGCCCGATCCTGCCCCTGCTCAAGGTCGACAGCGTCGAGGAAGCGGTGGCGCGGGCCAATGCCAGCGACTACGGCCTCGGCGGTTCGGTCTGGTCCGCGGATCCGGACAAGGCGCTCGCCATCGGCGAACAGCTGGAAACCGGCACGGTCTGGATCAACGAGACCCAGCACCTGACCCCGCTTGCCCCCTTCGGCGGCCACAAGCAATCGGGCGTCGGCACCGAGAACGGCGTCGACGGCCTGCTCGAATATACCAATGTGCAGACCGTGGTGGTGCGCAAGGCCTGATCACGCCATATGGGAAACCCTTCCCCGCTGCGGGGAAGGGTTGACCGGCGGGGGGGCGGCTCATTAACGTGCCGCATCTTTTGACCTCGCTCGGGCAGTCCCATCCATGTCGGCGCCGCTGGCGGCTAAAGCCCCGCCCTTCCAGGACCTTATCCTGACCCTTCAGACCTATTGGGCCCGCCAGGGCTGCGTGCTCATGCAGCCCTACGACATGGAAGTGGGCGCCGGGACCTTCCACCCGGCGACGACGCTGCGCTCCCTCGGGCGGAAGCCCTGGAACAGCGCCTATGTCCAGCCCTCGCGCCGGCCGAAGGACGGGCGCTATGGCGAGAATCCGAACCGGCTCCAGCATTACTACCAGTTCCAGGTCATCCTGAAGCCGAGCCCGGACGATATCATCGACCTTTACCTCGGCAGCCTGAAGGCGCTCGGCATCGATGTCGACAACCACGACATCCGCTTCGTCGAGGACGATTGGGAAAGCCCGACCCTGGGCGCCTGGGGCCTGGGCTGGGAAGTCTGGTGCGACGGCATGGAAGTCACCCAGTTCACCTATTTCCAGCAGGTCGGCGGTCTCGACGTCGATCCGGTGGCGGGCGAGATCACCTATGGCCTCGAGCGCCTCGCCATGTATGTCCAGGGCGTGGAACGGGTCTACGACCTCGACTGGAACGGCCGCGGCGTCACCTATGGCGACGTCTACCTCCAGGCCGAGAAGGAATTTTCCGCCTATAATTTCGAGCATGCCAATACGGACGTGCTGTTCCAGCACTTCAAGGATGCCGAGGCGGAATGCAACGCCCTGCTGGGCGTCGCCAAAGCCCTGCCCGCCTATGACCAATGCATGAAGGCGAGCCACCTGTTCAACCTGCTGGATGCCCGCGGCGTGATCTCGGTGACCGAGCGCGCGGCCTATATCGGCCGCGTCCGCGCGCTGGCCAAGGGCTGCTGCGAAGCCTGGGTCGCCTCGCAAGGGGAGGCAAAATAATGCCCCAGCTGCTGATCGAGATTCATTCGGAAGAAATCCCCGCCCGCATGCAGCCCCGCGCGGCGGACGACCTGCAGCGCCTGATCCTGGACGGGTTCAAGGCGGTCGGCCTGAAGCATGGCACCGCCAAGGCTTACGCCACGCCCCGCCGCCTGACCCTGGTGGTGGACGACCTCGACGCCGCCCAGGCCGACCTGCGCGAGGAGCGGCGCGGCCCCCGGGTCGGCGCGCCGGACCAGGCGATCGACGGTTTCTGTACCGCCGCCGGGGTTTCGCGCGAGACATTGCAGGTCCAGGAAACCCCCAAGGGCAATTTCTACATCGCCCATATCGAGCGCCGGGGCCGCCCGACCGCCGAAGTGATCGCCGAATTGATGGCGAATACCCTGTGGAATTTCCCCTGGCCGAAATCCATGCGCTGGGGTGCGGGGCCGGACGGCGTCTCGTCCAAGCTCAACTGGGTGCGGCCGATCCGTTCCGTCATCGTCCTCTTCGGCGGGCAGGTGGTGCCCTTCGCGATCGCCCGGGGCGAGGATGCGGGTCATGGCATCACCGCCGGCAATCTCACCCACGGCCATCGCTTCATGGCCAGGGGCGCGATCGAAGTCGCGGATTTCGCCGACTACCGGGCGAAGCTGCGCGCGGCCCATGTCATCCTCGATGTCGAGGAACGGAAGGCCATCATCTGGGCCGGCGCGCAGAAACTGGCGGCGGACGCCGGGCTTGAAGTGACCCCGGACCCGGACCTGCTGGACGAGGTGGCCGGCCTCGTCGAATGGCCGGTCCCCCTGATGGGCCGGATCGACGATGAATTCATGGCCGTCCCGGCCGAGGTGCTGACCTCGACCATGCGCGCCAACCAGAAGTATTTCGCCCTTCGCGATCCCGCGACGGGCAGGATGGCGCCGCGCTTCCTGACCGTCGCCAACCTCGTCGCCAAGGATGGCGGCGCTTCCATCGCGGCGGGCAACGAGCGCGTGCTGCGCGCCCGCCTGTCGGACGCCAAATTCTTCTGGGACCAGGACCTGAAGACGACCCTGGCCGACCGGGTGCCGGCGCTCGATGCCATCGTCTTCCATGCGAAACTCGGCACCGTGGGCGCCAAGGTTGCCCGCGTGCGGGCGCTGGCGGCGCGGATCGCCGGGACGATCGGGGCCGATGCGGCCCTGGCCGATCGCGCCGCCCTGCTGGCCAAGGCCGATCTCGTCTCCGGCGTCGTCGGCGAATTCCCGGAAGTCCAGGGTATCATGGGCCGTTACTACGCCCGGAAGGACGGCGAGGATGCGGCCGTGGCCGACGCCATCGCCGAACACTGGAAGCCCCAGGGCCCGTCCGACCAATGCCCGTCCGCGCCGGTCTCGGTCGCGGTGGCGCTGGCCGATAAGATCGACACCCTGGCCGGCTTCTTCGCCATCGACGAAAAGCCCACGGGCTCGAAGGACCCCTTCGCGCTGCGCCGCGCCGCCCTCGGCGTCATCCGCCTCATCGTCGAGAACGGCCTGCGCCTGCCGCTGAAGCCCCTGTTCGGGGCAACGGCGGACAGCCTGCTCGAATTCTTCCATGATCGTCTGAAAGTCTCGCTGAAGGATCAGGGCGTCGCCCATGATCTGATCAACGCGGTCCTCGGCACCGGTGCCCCAGAATCGGGGGGGGAGGACGACCTCACCCGCCTGGTGCGGAAGGTGGCGGCGTTGAAATCCTTCCTGGAGACGGAAGACGGCAAGAACATGCTCGCCGCCTATCGCCGAGCGTCGAACATCCTGCGCATCGAAGAGAAGAAGGACGGCAAGTCCTATGCCGGGCCCGCCGACCGCGCCCAATTCGCCGCCGATGAGGAGAGCGCGCTCGGCGCGCGGCTGGATGCGGCCATGCCGAAGGCGCGCGCGGCCCTGGCGCAGGAGGATTTCGCGGCCTGCATGCAGGCGCTCGCCCTGCTCCGCGAACCTGTGGATGCCTTCTTCGAGAAGGTGACTGTCAATGCGGACGATCCGGCCTTGCGGGCCAATCGTCTGAAACTTCTGGCCGAGATCAGGGGCGCGCTCGACGAGATCGCCGACTTCTCGCGGATCGAGGGATAAGGTCATGAGCAAGTGGGTGTATACCTTCGGTGACGGCAAGGCCGACGGCCGCGCCGAGATGAAGAACCTTCTGGGCGGCAAGGGCGCCAACCTGGCGGAGATGAGCCATCTCGGCCTGCCCGTGCCCCCGGGCTTCACCATCACGACGGATGTCTGCACCTATTATTACGACCATGGCCGGACCTATCCCGACACGCTGACCGGCGATGTCCGCGCCGCCGTCGCCGATGTCGGCGCCAAGGTCGGCGCGATCTTCGGCGACAAGGACAATCCCCTGCTGGTCTCGGTCCGCTCCGGCGCCCGCGCCTCCATGCCGGGCATGATGGACACGGTGCTCAACCTCGGCCTGAACGACGAGACCGTGCTCGGCCTCGCCCGGCAGGCGGGCGACGAGCGTTTCGCCTATGACAGCTATCGCCGCTTCATCCAGATGTATTCCGATGTCGTCCTCGACGTCGGCCATCATCATTTCGAGGAAATCCTCGAAATCCATAAGGAAGAGAAGGGTTACACGCTGGACACCCAGCTGACCCCCGCCGACCTGAAGGCGCTGATCGCCGAATACAAGAAGACGGTCGAGGCGGAACTCGGCCGGCCCTTCCCGGCGGATGTGAACGAACAGCTGTGGGGCGCCATCGGCGCCGTCTTCGGCTCGTGGCGGAACGCCCGCGCCGAGACCTATCGCCGCCTGAACGACATTCCGGAATCCTGGGGCACGGCGGTCAACGTCCAGGCCATGGTCTTCGGCAATATGGGCGAGACCTCGGCCACCGGCGTCGCCTTCACCCGCAACCCCTCGACCGGCACCGCCGAGATCTACGGCGAATACCTGATCAACGCCCAGGGCGAGGATGTGGTCGCCGGCATCCGCACGCCGCAATATCTGTCCAAGGCCGCCCGCGTCGCCGCCGGCGATACCAAGCCCTCTATGGAGGAAAGCCTGCCGGAGGTCTATGTCCAGCTGGTCGAAGTGTTCCACAAGCTGGAACGCCACTACCGCGACATGCAGGACATCGAATTCACCGTCCAGCGCAGCAAGCTGTGGATGCTGCAGACCCGCTCCGGCAAGCGCACCGCCAAGGCAGCCCTGAAGATCGCGGTCGAACTCTGCAACGAGGGCCTGATCGACCGGGAAACCGCGATCCTGCGCGTGGAACCCCAGATGCTGGACCAGCTCCTGCATCCGACGCTGGACCCGAAGGCCGCGCGCGACGTGCTGACCCGGGGCCTGCCGGCCTCGCCCGGCGCCGCCAGCGGCATCATCAGCTTCACCGCCGACGACACGGAGAAACTGGCCGGCGAAGGCCGGAAAGTGATCCTGGTCCGCGCCGAGACCAGCCCGGAAGACATCCACGGCATGCATGCCGCCCAAGGCATCCTGACGTCCCGCGGCGGCATGACCAGCCATGCCGCCGTGGTCGCCCGCGGCATGGGCCGGCCCTGCGTGTCCGGCGCCGGCGCCCTGAAGATCGATGCCGCCAACCAGACCCTGACCGTACTGGGCAAAGTGCTGAAGCGCGGCGACGTGCTCACCATCGACGGCTCGACCGGCGAAGTGATGCTGGGCGAGGTGCCGACCGTGCAGCCCGAACTGTCGGGCGATTTCTCCACCCTCATGGGCTGGGCCGATGCGGTGCGCCGCCTGAAGGTGCGCACCAATGCGGAAACCCCGCTGGATGCGGAAACCGCCCGGCGCTTCGGCGCCGAGGGCATCGGCCTGTGCCGGACCGAACATATGTTCTTCGATGCCGACCGCATCCTGGCGGTGCGCGAGATGATCCTCGCCAGCGACAAGAAGGGGCGCGAGACGGCGCTGGCCAAGCTGCTGCCGGTGCAGCGCGGCGATTTCGTGAAACTGTTCGAGATCATGGCCGGCCTGCCGGTGACGATCCGCCTGCTCGATCCGCCGCTGCACGAATTCCTGCCCCATACCGAAGCGGAACTGGCCGAGGTGGCCGCCGCCGCCGGCGTGCCGGTCAGCGTGATCAAGACCCGCGCCCACGATCTTGCGGAAGCCAACCCCATGCTGGGCCATCGCGGCTGCCGCCTGGGCATCACCTATCCCGAGATCTACGAGATGCAGGCCCGGGCGATCTTCGAGGCGGCGATCGAGGTCGGCGCCAAGGCCGGCGCCACCGTGACCCCGGAGATCATGATCCCGCTGGTCGCGACCAAGGCCGAACTCGACATCCTGAAGGGCAAGATCGCCGGCATCGCCAAGGCCGTCGCCGCCGAGAAGGGCAAGGACATCCCCTATCTGATCGGCACTATGATCGAATTGCCGCGCGCAGCACTCCGCGGCGGCGAGATCGCGGAAGCGGCGGAATTCTTCTCCTTCGGCACCAACGACCTGACCCAGACCACCTTCGGCATCTCGCGCGACGACGCCGCCCATTTCCTGGACGATTATATCCGCGCCGGCATCTTCCAGAAGGATCCCTTCGTCTCGATCGACGAGGACGGCGTGGGCGAACTGGTCCGCCTCGCCTCGGAACGCGGGCGGGCGGTCCGGCCGAACCTCAAGCTCGGCATCTGCGGCGAGCATGGCGGCGATCCGGCCTCCATCGCCTTCTGCGAGAAGACCGGCCTCGACTATGTCTCCTGCTCGCCCTATCGCGTGCCGATCGCCCGCCTTGCGGCGGCCCAGGCGGCGCTGCGGCGTTAAGCGAGGCGGCGGGAAGGGGCGGAACCGTGACCACGATCGATTTCGTCTTCGGCGTTTCCAGCCGCTATTCCTATCTTGCCGCCAGCCAGCTGCCGGCGCTGGCGGCCGAATTCGGCGTCACCTTCCGCTGGCGGCCGGTGACGACCATCGCCCTGGTGCGCCAGGCGCGGGGCGGCGGTTCCACCCCCTTCGACGGGGCACCGCCGGCCATGCAGTATGATTTCAAATGGCGCCGCCAGGATGCGGAAGCCTGGGCCTCCCTCTACGGCATTCCCTTCAACGAGCCCCACGGCCGGCTGAAATACGACGCGGTCGAACTGAACCTCGGCTGCGTCGCCGCCGGGCTTCTGGGCGCGGTCGAGCCCTATGCCCGCCGTCTCGCCCGCCGCATCTTCGCCGACGACAACGACAGCCCCGTCGGCCGCGCCGACCTGATCGCGGCGGCGGCCGCGGCCGGCCTCGACGGGGAACGCTTCGAAACCCAGCTGGCGGCGCCGGAAACCCAGGCCGCGGTCGCCGCCATCCAGGACGAGGCGGCGGCAAGGGGCGCCTTCGGGGTGCCCAGCTTCCTGGTCGACGGCAAGGTGATCTGGGGCAACGACCGCATCCCCCTGCTGCGGCACCACCTGGCGACCCGCGCATGAGCCTCGACCAGCTGCGCAGCGGCGGCAAGGGCGCCATGGCCCGGGCGCTGGCCCGGATCGAGCGCGACCCCCATGGCGCCGAGACCATCGCCCTGCTGGACGCCGCCTGGACCGACCCGCGCGCCCATGTCGTCGGCCTGACCGGGCCGCCCGGGGTGGGCAAATCCACCCTGACCTCGGCCCTGATCAACCATTGGCGGCGCCAGGGGCTGACGGTCGGGGTGATCGCGGTCGATCCTTCGTCCCGGCGCACCGGCGGCGCCCTGCTCGGCGACCGCACCCGGCTGGTCATCGATGCCGAGGACCAGGGGATCTTCGTCCGCTCCATGGCGGCGCGGGACCGGCTGGGCGGCCTTGCCGCCCTCACCTTCCCGGCCATGGTGCTGATGCGCGCGGCTTACGACCGGGTGCTGATCGAGACCGTGGGCGTCGGCCAGTCGGAAACCGATGTCACCCAGGTGGCGGATACGGTGGTCTTCTGCGTGCAGCCCGCCTCGGGCGATTCGCTGCAATTCATGAAGGCGGGCATCGTCGAGATTCCCCATGTCGCGGTCGTCACCAAGGCGGACCTGGGCGCGCCCGCCACCAGGGCCCGGGCCGATCTTGCCGGCGCCCTGTCGCTGGCGGAGGATGTGACCGGCTGGAAAGTACCGGTCGCCCTCGTCTCCTCGACCAAGGGGGACGGGCTGGACAAGTTGCTGCACGCCCTCGACGCCCATGCCGCCCATCTGGCCGAGGACGGCAACGGCAAGGCCCAGCGCGCCGAGCAGGGCGCCGCCTGGCTGGCGGAAACCGTGCGCGACGAATTCGGCAAGCAGGGCCTGCGCGATGCCGCGGCCTTGATCGCCGATGCTGCCGGTGCCTCCCCCTTCGGGCGGGCGGCCGGGATCATCGCAACCCTCAGATCACGGCATTGACCGTCGCCGTCACCCCGATCAGCGCCAGCACCAGCAGCGAGATCGCGCGGTGGTGGGCGGAACCGAAACGCTCGAACAGGCGAAAGCCCAGCCAGTCGCCGAACAGCAGGCAGGGCAGCGCCAGGGCGAATTGCGCCGGCGAGATTTCGTCGATCTTGCCGGTGACCGTATAGCCGGCCAGCGACATCACCGACGTCAGGTTGAAGAAGGCCATCAAGGTCGCCCGGGCCCGGCGCGCATCGGGTTCAGTGCCGAGCAGGAAGACCACGATCGGCGGCCCCGGAATCGCCAGTGCCCCGCCCATCAGCCCGGCCGACAGGCCGACCGGCAGGGCCAGCCCGCGGCCCGCCCCCGCCATCACCCCGGTCCGCCACAGCAGAAGGGCGGACCCGAGCACGCCCACCCCGATCAGCAATTTGGTCGCATCCGCCGGCAGGAGATCGAGCAGGGCGACCCCGACCGGCGTGCCGATCAGGCTGCCGATCAGCAGCGGCTTCAACAGCCCGCGGTCGCTTTCGGCGACCGAGCGCCGCAGGGTGCGCAAGCCCGCGACCAGGGACAGCAGGGCGCAGAGCACCACGGCGCGGGCCGGCTCGATCACCAGCACCAGCAAGGGCATGGCCGCCAGCGCGAAGCCGAAGCCGGAAAAGGCGCGCAGCACCGCCGCCGCGACGATGGTCGCGGCAAAGAAGGCGAGATCGGCCGGCGAGAGGCCGAACAGCGCGAAGAAATCGAAACCGAGTGCCGGAATGATGACGGTCCGCCCGTGAAAGACGGCGCTTTATGCCAGAAAGCCTTTGTACCCGCCAGGCCTGGGAAATATCAGCCGGCCCGGGCCACCCCGTCCGGCACCGTGCCGGCGATGAAGGCGAGCGTATCGGCAAGGCCCGGATCGATGATGCCGCCATGGCCGAGGTCGGCGAAGCGGCGGTAGTAAACGGCGAAATCCCCGACCCCGGCCAGGGCCTTCGCCAAGTCCTGGCCGGCGGGGATGCTGCTGCCCCGCGCCGGATCGCGATGCGCGGCCCCGCCCCGCCCCTGGCCGGACGAATTCTCGACCAGCAGCCGCGCCGGCCGCGCCAGCCGCCCGCCCGCCGCGCGGACGCCGCCGAGGAAGGCCTGGGCCTCCGCCACCTGGGAACCGTTGTTCCACCACAGCGACGGATCGGCCGCCACCCAGGTGGAAAAGAGGTCGGGCCGGGTGAAAAGCGCGAACAGGGCGAAAAGGCCGCCCAGGGAATGGCCGAACAGGCTTTGCCGCGCCGGATCGACGGTGAGTTCCGCCTGGATCCGGGGCATCAGGTGATCGGCGATGAAGGCGAGCAGCGCCTCGCGCCCGCCGGTGGCGGTGTCGTCCCGGCCGCGCAGGTATTCCTTGGCGGTCGCCGGGGTGAAATCGAAGGTGCGGCGGGCCATGTCGAGCCGCCCCGCCCCCGGATGGCCGATGCCGACCAGCACGGCCCCCGGGCCCACACCCTTTTCCTGGTGCCGCCACGCCCCGGGAAACATGCCGCCCCCGTCGAGGAGGTAGAGCACGGGCCAGCCCGCCTCGGGCCTGTTTCCCGCCGGCAGGCCGACCTGGATGTGCCAGGGCGCCGCGCCGCCCGGCAGGCCGAAGTCGAAGCGGCGGATGCGCTCGTGCTCGATGATCTCGGCCGGTTCGCTGGCCCGGTCATGGGGGCTGGCCGGCTGCTGCGCCCGCGCCATGGGCGCCGCGAGAAGCCCGGCAAGGGCGCCGAGGGCAAGGCGGCGGGTGGCATCCATGATCGCGGTCGCTCCGGTTCTGGCGGTCCTTTTCTAGGCAAGGATCACCGAGGCCGGTCATACGATCTGGTGATCACGGCTTTTTCGGCGGCCCCAGTTCCTCGACCACGATCGTGCGGAAGAGATCGAGGGCGGCGCTTTCCGCCCGGTTCGGATCATGGGCGAGTTGGAACAATTGCTCGCGGGCGAACAGCGCCGGCTTCAGCGAGCGCAGGCGCCCGGCAGCGACGAAAGGCGCCGCGAAATGTTCCGGCAGATAGCCGAGAAAGGCGCCGGACAGGATCAGGCGGGCCTCGGATTCCATGTCCGAGACGATGGCATGGGCGCCGGCGATGGCGAAGATCTTGAGATCGCGCCCGCCCCAATAGTCGCGCCCGACGATGCGGTGCCGGCGCACCAGGTCGACGTCGATCTCGCCGTCCGGGACAGCGTAGAGCGGATGGTCCTTGCCGCAATAGAAGCGCTGCGCCTCGCGGTAGAGGTCTTCATAGGCAAGGCCGAGCACGACCCGGGGAAAGCTGGCGATCGCGACATGGAGATTGCCGGCGATGACCTCGCGCAGCAGGTCGTCCGGCGCCCGTGTCGAGATATTCAGCCGGACTTCGGGGGCCGCGGCGACGAAGCGGGCGAAGACCCGCTCCAGCGGTGCCTTCGGATCGGTGATCGTATTGTCGACGAGGCCGATCGCCAGCGTGCCGTGCAGCTTGTCGCGGAGCGAGCGCATGCGGTTGTCGAACTGGCTGGTGGCGCCCAGCAGGCGCTGGATCTCGGCATAGGCCGCCTGGCCTTCCGGCGTCAGCGAAAAGCCGCTGCGCCCGCGCCGGCACAGCGTCACGCCGAGGCGCGTCTCCAGCCCGGCGATATGGCTCGAGATCGTCGAGAGCGAGAGATTGAGCTTGGCCTGCGCCGCCGCGAAACCGCCCGACTCGACGATGGCGACGAAGACGCGCAACAATCTGAGGTCAACCGTATCCAGTGCCATGGTCGCGTAACTTCGATCCCGATCGAAGTGAGTTTCGATCCTTCGTCATTTTTTCACAAGAGCGTCACTGTTGTTCTGATCGCAGAAGATGCCATCCGGAGATCCGATCATGCCGAAGACCCCCCTCGCGGCGCCCAGCCGCCGCGCCCTTCTCGCCGGCGGCATCGCCGGTGCCGCCGCCATCGGCCTGGGCTTTCCCGGGATCGTCCGCGCCGCCGACAAGCGCCTGAAAGTCGGCGTCTACGGCGGCTATTTCAAGGACAGTTTCGACAAGCACATCTTCCCCGAATTCACTAAGGCCACCGGCATCGCCATCGATTCCGTGGCCGAGCCGACGGGCGAAGCCTGGCTGGTGCAGCTGGAACAGGCGGCCCGCGCGAAACAGGCCCCGGCCGATGTTTCGATGATGTCCCAAGTGGCGATGCTCAAAGGCGCCGCGGTCGAGCTTTGGGCGCCCCTGGACGAGGCCCGCATCCCGGGCGCGAAGACGGTCCACGCCCACCTGCAGAACCGCTATGCCGATGGCCGCCTGACGGGCGTGGGCGCGGTTTCCTGGTACATCACCCTGGTCACCAACACCAAGACCTACCCGGAGGCCCCGACCTCCTGGGCCGAGCTTTGGGACGCGAAGCACAAGGACCAATTGGGCCTGATGGCCCTGGTCTCCAACAGTTTCCTGCTGGAAGTGACCGCCGCCACCTTCTTCGGCGGCACCGCGATCATGGATACCGAGGACGGCATCCTGAAGGTGATGGAGAAGCTGGCCGAGCTGAAGCCCAACGTGAAGCTGTGGTACCGCGACGAGGCCCAGTTCGAACAGGCGCTGAAGTCGGGCGAAGTGCCCATGGGCGAATATTACCACGACGTCACCGGCCTTGCGGTCGCCGACGGCCACCCGGTGCGCTCCACCTTCCCCAAGGAAGGCGGCATCAACGACAGCGGCTCCTGGGCCGTGTCCAAGGCCTCGAAGGCGGTCGACCTGGCCGAGGTCTTCATCGAATACATGTGCCAGCCCGCGATCCAGGCCCTGCTGTCGCGGAAGGTCGGCACCGCGCCCACCATCGACCGCAAGCTGACCGACCTGACGGATGCGGAATTCGCCGCCGTCTCGTCCGAGATCACGCCGATCGTGCCGCGCTACGACCTCTACCAGTCCAAGGCCGACTGGCTGAGCCAGAAGTGGACCGAGCTGATCGTCGGCTGACGCCCCCCAGCCGCCCGCCCCGCGCGGGCGGCCCCCCTTGACACCAGGAGCCCGTCATGTCCGGTCTTGTCCTTGACCATCTGGTGAAGCGCTACGGTCCGTTCACGGCCGTGCATGACGCCGAGCTGACCATCCCCCACGGCCGTTTCGTCTGCCTGCTCGGGCCGTCGGGCTGCGGCAAGACCACCTTGCTGCGCATGATCGCGGGGCTGGAGGCGCCGAGCGCCGGCGCCATCCGCCTCGACGGCGAGGACATCACCGCAAAACCCGCGCATCAGCGCGATTTCGGCATGGTGTTCCAGTCGCTCGCCCTGTTCCCGCACCTGACGGTGGGCGAGAACATCGCCTATCCCCTGCGCATCCGGGGCAAGTCCAGGGCGGAACAGCGGGCCGAGGCGGAACGCCTGCTCGCCCTGGTGCGCCTGCCCGGCGCCGCCGACCGGCCGGTTGCCAAACTCTCGGGCGGGCAGCGCCAGCGCGTCGCCATCGCCCGCGCGCTCGCCCTGTCGCCCCGCCTGTTCCTGCTCGACGAGCCGCTCTCCGCCCTCGACGCCAAGCTGCGCGAGGCGATGCAGATCGAATTGAAGCAATTGCAGCAGCGCCTGGGCATCACCACCATCGTCGTCACCCACGACCAGCGCGAAGCCATGACCATGGCCGATCTGGTCGTCGTCATGTCCGCCGGGCGCATCCATCAGGCCGCCCCGCCGGTCGAGGTCTACCGCCGGCCGGCCGACGCCTTCGTCGCCGATTTCATCGGCATGACCAACCTCCTGAAGGGCAAGGTCGCCGGCCCCGGCCGGGTGGCGGTCGCCGGCGGCACGCTTGCGGTTACCGATCCGACCCCGGCGGCGGGGGAGGTCGTCCTTTCCGTCCGGCCGGAGGACGTCGCGGTCCGCGTCGGCGACGACGCCCCGAACCTCCTGCCCGGCACGGTGACCTTCCTGCGCGACCTGGGCGCCACGGTCGAGATCCGCCTCGACGTCGCGGGGCAGGAGATCGTGGCGGTGACGGCGCCGCAGGACCGGCCCATGGTGCAGGCGGGCGACGCGGTCCATGTCCGCTTCCCGGCGGAAGCGGCGGTGGTGCTGGCGTCATGATGAAATCCGTGCCCCGGCGCCTGCGGGATTACGCCCCCATCGCCTTCCCCGCGGCCATGCTGCTGCTGTTCTTCGTGGTGCCCTTCGGCATCATGATCGCCATTTCCTTCTATCACCGGGTGCAGGGCGGCTTTTACGAGCCGGCCTTCGAGACGGCGAACTACGAGCGCTTCCTCACCGCCTTCTTCGGCGGCGTGCTCGGCTTTTCCCTGCTGCTGTCGGGGCTGGTCGCCGCCCTTTCCGTAACCCTGGCCTTCCCTTTCACCTGGTTGCTGGTGCGCCGGCCGCGCCGGGTGCAGGTGGTCTGGCTGGTCTTCCTCCTCTCCGTGCTTTCGCTGTCCGAGGTGATCATCGGCTTTGCCTGGTCGACCCTGTTCTCGAAGACCGCGGGGATCACCAATCTCTTCGCCGCCCTCGGCCTCATGGACCAGGCGGTGTCGCTGTCGCCGTCCTTCGGGGCGGTCCTGACCGGCATGGTCTATCAGGCCTTTCCCTATACGGTGCTGGTCCTCTATCCCGCCCTGTCGCGCCTCGATCCCACCTTGGTCGAAGCCGCGCGGACGCTGGGCGCCTCGCCGCTGCGCGCCTTCTTCAACGTCATCGTGCCGGGCCTGCGCAACACGATCGTCGCCACCCTGATCATGGTCTTCGTCTTCGCGCTCGGCTCCTACCTGCTGCCGCAATTGCTCGGCCGGCCGCAGCAATGGACCTTGTCGGTCCTGATCACCGATCAGGCGATCTATCAATCGAACATGCCCTTCGCCTCGGCGATGGCCGTGTTCCTGGTGCTGGTCAGCCTCGGGCTGGTCGGCCTGTCGCTGCTGGCCGGCCGGCGGGAGAATGCGCAATGAGCAGGATCGCCACCCGTCTCGCCTTCGGCTGCTTCGGCCTCTTCCTGGCGGCGCCCCTCGCCGTGGTCGCCGGGGTCGCGGTCAACGAGAAGAAATCCCTGACCTTCCCGCCCGAAGGCTTTTCGCTCGCCTGGTTCGGCGAGATCTTCGGCAATCCGGAATGGTTCTCGGCCCTGCTGGCCTCGATCGGGGTCGCCGCCTCGGCCTCCGCCCTGTCGGTGCTGATCGCCCTGCCCATCGCCTGGTTCCTGTGGCGCTGGCATGCGCCTTTCGTCCGCATCGTCCAGGTCCTGGGCCTTGCGCCCTTCATCCTGCCGCCGGTGATCACCGCGCTTGGCTTCCTCGCCTTCTGGTCCGAACTCGGGCTCTACGGCGAGGCCTGGACCGTGGTCATCAGCCATGGGATCTTCTTCGTTACATTGCCCCTGGTGACGCTGACCCTCGGCTTCGACGCGATCGATCCGACTCTGGTCGAGGCCGCCTCGACCATGGGCGCGGACGACCGCGCGGTGCTGCGCACCATCGTCTTTCCCCTGATCCGGCCCTATGTCATCTCGGGCCTGGCCTTCGCCTTCGTTCTCTCGCTGAACGAATATATCGTCGCCTATATGGTCGTCGGTTTCACGGTCGAGACCCTGCCGATCAAGATCTTCAACGCCCTTCGCTACGGCTACACCCCGACCATGGCGGCGGTGACCGTGCTCTTCGTCTTGATCGCCGCGCTGGTGTTCGGGCTGATCGCCCGCTTCGGCGATCTGCCCCGGCTCCTGGGCGCCTGGTCGCCCAAGGACGAGTAACAAGCGTCATATCAGGAGAACCGCGATGTTCGATGCCAAGAAGCTGGAAGCGCTCCGGGCCAAATACGGCAATGCCGGCGGCGAGGTCATGTTCAGCGAGGAATCCCGGCGCGTCGCCGCCGTGCAGTTCTCCGCCGGGGGCCGGCGCCTGATGCCCTTCGCCGGCGTCTCCACCTTTCTCGACGCGGAATACCGGCCCGATGCCGCCGACCTGGCGGATTTCGGCGGCATCGACATCGCGCTGGTCGGCGTGCCCATGGATCTCGGCGTCACCAATCGCGCCGGCTCGCGCTTCGGGCCGCGCGCCGTGCGCACGATCGAACGGGTCGGGCCCTACGAACATGTCCTGAAGGTCGTGCCCCTGGCCGAGGCCAAGGTCGCCGATATCGGCGACGTCCCCTTCCGCAGCCGCTTCAGCCTCGAGAGCTGCCACCAGGATATCGAAGCCTTCTTCACCAAGCTATACGCCGCCGGGATCGTTCCCCTGGCGGTCGGCGGCGACCATTCGATCTCGCAGTCGATCCTGGCCGGCGTCGCCAAGACCCACGGGCCGGTCGGCCTCGTCCATTTCGATGCCCATTGCGACACCTCCGGTCCCTACGAGGGCAGCAAGTTCCAGCACGGCGGCCCCTTCCGCGAGGCGGTGCTGGCCGGCCACCTGGACCCGGAGCGCACGGTGCAGATCGGCATCCGCGGCGCCGCCGAATATCTGTGGGATTTCTCCTACGACAGCGGCATGACCGTGATCCATGCGGAAGAGGTCAGCCGCATCGGCACCGACGCCATCATCGAGACGGTGAAGAAGGTGACGGGCGGCGGCCCGACCTATATTTCCCTCGACGTCGACTGCCTGGACCCGGTCTTCGCCCCCGGCACCGGCACGCCCGAGATCGGCGGCATGACCAGCCGGGAAGTCATGGCCATCCTGCGCGGCATCGCCGGCATCGATGTGATCGGCGGCGACGTGGTCGAGATCGCCCCGCAATATGACGCCACCACCAACACGGCCCAATTGGGCGCCCAGATCATGTTCGAAATCCTGTGCCTTCAGGTGATCAACCTGAAGCGCAAGCAACAGGCCTGAGGCCGGGGGGCGCCATGCGCATCGCCATCTACCAGGGCCCGCCGGGCGCCCCCGGCAAGGCTGCCGTCCTCGACCTCTTGGAACGCCGCATGGCCGAGGCGGCGGCGGCCGGCGCCCGCCTGCTGGTCGCGCCCGAGATGATCGTCGGCGGTTACAACATCGGCCCCGCCGGCGTCGCCGCCGCGGCCGAGACGGCGGACGGCCCCGCCGCCGCCCGCCTTGCCGCCGCCGCCCGCGAACACCGGATCGCCGTCGCCTATGGTTACGCCGAGCGCGACCCCGCGACCGGCGCCGTCTATAACGCGGCGCAAGCGATCGACAGCGGCGGCACCCGGCTGGTCAGCCACCGCAAATGCCATCTGTTCGGGGATCTCGACCGCGCCGCCTTCGCCCCCGGCGAGGATCTCGCCCCGATCTTCGAGATCGAGGGGCTGCGCTGCGGCATCCTCATCTGCTACGACGTCGAATTCCCGGAAGCGGTGCGCAGCTATGCCTTGCAGGGCGTCGACCTGGTGCTGGTGCCGACCGCCCTGATGCTGCCCTTCGACTTCATCCCGGAAAAGATGGTGCCGACCCGCGCCTTCGAGAATCAGGTCTTCATCGCCTATGCCAACCGCATCGGCACCGAGGGCGACCTCACCTATGCCGGCCTCTCGGTCGTGGCGGCGCCGGACGGGGTCGACCGCGCCCGCGCCGGCCGGGGCGAAGAATTGCTGCTGGCCGATATCGATCCCGGCGCGGCGGCGGCGGCCCGGGCCGCCAACCCCTATCTGGCCGACCGCCGGCCCCGGCTCTACCGATGACCGCCGCCCACGCCCCCGCGGCGCGGGATATCGCGCCGGTGACCATGTTCGGGCCGGATTTTCCCTTCGCCTATGACGATTTCCTGAAGCATCCGGCCGGCCTCGGCCGGGTGCCGGAAGCGGCGCGGGGCAGCCGGGTCGCCATCGTCGGCGGGGGCATTTCGGGCATCGTCGCCGCCTATGAACTGATGAAGCTGGGCCTTCGCCCCGTGATCTACGAGGCGGACCGGATCGGCGGGCGGCTGCGCTCCGAAGCCTTCGCCGGGGGCGACGGCACCTTCGCCGAACTGGGCGCCATGCGCTTCCCGCCCTCGTCGCGCGCCCTGTTCCATTACCTCGAAGCCATGGGGCTGAAGACCGCGCCCTTCCCCAACCCGCTGTCGCCCGCAAGCCCGTCGACCGTGATCGAACTGGGCGGCGAGCGCCACTATGCGACGACACTGGCCGACCTGCCGCCCATCTTCGCCGAAGTGGCGGCGGCCTGGCGCCGCGCGCTGGACGACGGCGCCGATTTCACCGCCATGCAGGCGGCGATCCGCAGCCGCGACGTCGCCCGCATCAAGGCGCTGTGGAACCCCCTGGTTCCCCTCTTCGACGAGGACAGTTTCTACGGCTTCATCTGCCGCTCGGACGCCTTCTCGCGACTGTCGTGGCGGCACCGGGAAATCTTCGGCCAGGTCGGCTTCGGCACCGGCGGCTGGGACACCGACTTCCCGAACTCCATGCTGGAGATCCTACGCGTCATCTACACCAATGCGGACGAGGACCACCAGAGCGTGGTCGGCGGCATCGAGCAATTGCCCCGCCGCCTCTTCGCCCATGCCCCGGCGGAGATCGCCCATTGGCCGCCCGGGACGTCGCTGGCCGGGCTGCACGGCGGCCATCCGCGTTCAGGGGTCGCCCGCATCGCGCGCGGGCGCCACGGCGGCATCGCCATCACCGACCGCTGGGGCAATGCCGACGAATTCGACGCCTGCGTGGTCACCTGCCAGGTCTGGCTGCTGTCGGCGCGCATCGATTGCGAGGAACGGCTGTTCTCCGCCCCCCTGTGGATGGCGATGGAACGGACCCATTACATGCAGGCGTCCAAGACTTTCGTCATGGTCGACCGGCCGTTCTGGAAAGATATCGATCCGGTTACCGGCCGCGACACCCTGAGCATGACTCTGTCCGACCGCCTGACCCGCGGCACCTATCTGATCGACCAGGGCGAGGGCCGGCCGGGCGTGATCTGCCTGTCCTACACCTGGAACGACGATGCCTTGAAATGGCTGTCCCTGCCGGTCGAGGAACGGGTGCGCCTGATGCTGCACAGCCTGGCCCAGATCTACCCGGGCGTCGACATCCGCCGCCACATCGTCGGCCAGCCGATCACGGTGAGCTGGGAACAGGACCCGAATTTCATGGGCGCCTTCAAGGCCAACCTGCCCGGCCACTACCGTTACCAGCGCCGTCTCTTCGCCCATTTCGCCGAACGGCCGGCGGCGCCGGAACAGCAGGGCCTGTTCCTGGCCGGCGACGACATTTCCTGGACCGCCGGCTGGGCCGAGGGTGCGGTCACCACCGCCCTGAACGCGGTCGCCGGCGTCGTCCGCCATTTCAAGGGCGCCGGCTGCCCCGGCAATCCCGATCCGGTCGACGCCTGGGGCACGCTCGCCCCCCTGGCGCTGGCCGATTGACGCGGAGGATATCATGGCCACTGTCGGCGAAAATCTGGTCCGGCTGCTCGAAGCCTATGGCACCGAAGTAATCTTCGGCATTCCCGGGGTTCACAATATCGAGCTTTACCGCGGCCTCGCCGCCTCGCCCATCCGCCATGTCACCCCGCGCCACGAGCAGGGCGCCGGCTTCATGGCCGACGGCTATGCCCGGGTGACCGGGCGGCCGGGGGTCTGCTTCACCATCACCGGCCCGGGCCTGACCAATATCCTGACCGCCATGGGCCAGGCTTACGCCGATTCCGTGCCCATGCTGGTCATCGCCTCGGTCAATGCCACCGCCGAACTGGGCACCGGCGAGGGGCGGCTGCACGAACTGCCGTCGCAGCGCGCCCTGGCCGCCGGCGTAACCGCCTTCGCCCAGACCATCCACCACAAGCGCCAATTGCCGGAAGCCCTGGCCCGGGCCATGGCGGTATTCGCCGGCAGCCGGCCGCGCCCGGTCTATCTGGAAATCCCGGTCGACATCATCGCGGAGGACGGCGCCGGTCTCGATCTCGCGCCCCGGCCGCTGCCGGCCCGGCCCGGCCCTTCCGCCGATGCGATCGGCGAGGCGGCGGCCCTGCTGGACCAGGCGACCCGGCCCCTGATGGTGGTCGGCGGCGGCGCCGTCGGGGCCAGGGCGCCCTTGCGCTGGCTTGCCGAGCATCTCTCGATCCCGGTGATCACCACGATCAACGGCAAGGGCATGCTGCCGCCGGACCACGACCTGCTGGCGGGCGAGAACATGGCCGCCACGCCCCTGCGCGACGAATTGGCGGCGGCCGACGTCGTGCTCGCCGTCGGCACCGAATTCGGCGAGACCGAGCATTATCCGGGCCCGGTCGAGATCGCCATCCCCGGCAGCCTGATCCGCATCGACCTCGACCCGGAGCAATTGATGCGCGGGCCCGTGGCCGCGGTGCCGCTGGTCGCCGACGCCCGGCTGGCGGCGGAAGCGCTGATCGCCCGTCTCGACCACACCATGCCCAGGCTGGGCGGCAAGCCGCGCGCCGCCGCGCTCCGCGCAGCCCTGCTGGCCCAGCTGCCGGACTATGCGCGCCGCCACCGGAAGGCGCTGGCCGCGATCGACGAGGTCCTGCCCGATGCGGTCATCGTCGGCGATTCGACCGAGATGGTCTACGGCGCCAACCAATTCTTCCACCCCCGCGACGTCCGGCGTTTCTTCAACGCCTCGACCGGCTACGGCACCCTCGGCTACGGCCTACCGGCGGGGATCGGGGCGAAGCTGGGCGCCGGATCGGCGCCGGTCGTGGTCCTGGCCGGGGACGGCGGCTTTCTCTTCACCGTCGCCGAACTGGCGGCGGCGGTCGAGGCGGCGGTGCCGGTCGTCGTCCTTCTTTGGAACAACGGCGGCTACGGCGAGATCAGGACCTATATGAAGGCGCGGGGGATCACCCCGGTCGCGGTCGATCTCGTGGTGCCGGATCTTGTTGCGGTCGCCCGGGGTTTCGGCTGTCATGCGGAGGAGGTCGACAGCCCGGCCGCCCTCAAGGCGGCACTGGCGGCGGCCGCGACGCGCCGGGTACCGACCGTGATCGAATGGAAGGCGTGAGAGGATGAAGTTCGACTTCGCCGCCCGGCCCGAGGCGGACCGCACCGCCGCCCTGCGCGCGGCCGAGATGCAGGGCTTTGCCCTGCTCGACGCGATCGGCGCCGAACTGCTTCGCCCCGGCATCGGCGAGAAGGCGCTGGAAGCCGAGATCCGCGATCTTGCCGCCGAACGCTTCGGCGCCACCAAACATTGGCACAAGCGGATCGTGCGCAGCGGGCCCAACACGCTCTGCGTCTACGACGAGAACCCGCCCGACCGGGTGATCGCGGCGGACGACGTCGTCTTCATCGACATCGGCCCGGTCTTCGACGGCTGGGAGGCGGATATCGGGCGCAGCTTCGTCCTCGGCGACGATCCGGCCAAGCACCGCCTGCTCGGCGACATGGCCGAAGCCTTCGAGGACGGCCGCCGTCACTTCCGGGAAAACCCGGGCCTGACCGGGCGCGAATTCTATCGTTACGTCCAGGGACTGGCGGAACGGCGCGATTGGACTTTCGGTGGCACCATCGCCGGCCATATCGTCGGAGAATTCCCGCATAAACATCTACCGGGCGACGCAAAGAGTTTCTATATCAGTCCTGAGAACACGGCGTGTCTCGACGCGCCGGACGCGCTCGGCCAGCGGCAGCATTGGATTCTGGAAATCCATTTCGTCGACCGGCGGCGCAGCTTCGGCGGCTTCATGGAGTCGCTGATCACCCTGGATTGACCGTGCGGAGGGGATACGGCCATGAGCGACAAGGTGACCAAGACCGACGCCGAATGGCGGGAACAATTGACCCCGCTGCAATATGCCGTCACCCGGGAGAAGGCGACCGAGCGTCCCTTCACCGGCGATTACGAGCAGACCTGGGACCCCGGCACCTATGCCTGCGTCGCCTGCGGCCAGGAATTGTTCGATTCGGACACGAAGTTCGACGCCGGCTGCGGCTGGCCCAGCTTCTATGCCCCCGTGACGCGGGAGGCGGTGGCGGCCGAGGCGGACCACAGCCACGGCATGCAGCGGGTGGAAGTGCTGTGCGCGCGCTGCGACTCCCACCTCGGCCATGTCTTCGACGACGGGCCGCGGCCGACCGGCCTGCGCTTCTGCATCAATTCGGCAGCGCTGCGCTTCAAACCGGGTTCGGAAAGAGCCTGAGGGCGAAGGCCCGGCCCTGCTTGCGGATGTCGGGCACGGCGGTGATTTCCCAGAACATCGACTTGGTGGGCGGGCCGAGGGCGAAGATGCGCGGCCGCGCCTTGCCGTCCGCCCCGACCAGTTGCAGCCGGTCGTTGACGTCGAGCCCGAGGCCCAGGGGATCGGGCCGGGCAAGGCCCTGGTCCAGCAGGGTGCGGATCAGGGGCGCGGTCAGGTGGCGATAATCGACGGACGCCCCGGTACAATTGACCACATAGGCGGCGGCCAGCGTGATTTCCGCCCCACCGCCCCGGGGTGCCAGGCGCAGGGCCACGCCGTCCGGCGCCCGGCCCCAGCCGGCGATGCGCCCGGCGGCGATGGTCAGCGTGCCGGCGGCGATCAGCCGCTCGATCCCGGCCGCGACCTGGGGCGCCATGCGGTGACGGTGGATTTCCCACCACGGCCGGACATGGCGCAGGAAGCGCCGCCGCTCGGCCTCGGGCAGGGCGCGCCACAGGCCCTGGGTGTGGGGCCGGATGGCATCGATCACGCTGCGCCAGTCGATCCCCTCCGCCGCCGCGCGGGCGATTTCCCCGCGCACCCGGCGGACATAGGCGGCGATCCGCGGCTCCACCGACTCCGGGGCCAGGAAGGGCGGCCAGCTTCTGGTCTGGTCGTGCACCCGGGACAGGCGGCCCCGGCGGGAAATCGCCGTGATCCGCCCGCGGTGGCCCCGCCGGCCCAGCACGGTGACGACATCGACCGTGGTCAGCCCGGTGCCGAGCACGATCACCGCATCGTCCGGCCCGATGCGGCCAAGGGTGGCATCGTCCCACGGGTCGCCGATCAGGCGGTCGGCCGGCACATCCTCGATCCCGACCGGATGGGGCCAGAGCGGCGGATTATTGCCGGCCGCGACCACCGCGAGGTCGGCGGCGATTTCGGCCCCGCCGGCAAGGCGCAGGAACACCCCATCCCCGGTTTCATCCACGGCCTCGACCGCCTGGGCCAGGCGTTCCACCACCACGCGGGGGTGGGCCGTCGCCTCCGCCTCGGCCAGGGTGGCGGCGAGATAGGCGCCGTAGATCCCGCGCGGCACGAAGGCATGGCCGGAGGGCGGGATCTCCGCCGCCGGCGCCGCCGGCTCGTTCCGCGCCCACAGCCAGCGCAGGAAATGCGACGGGTCGTCCTCGAAAGCGCTCATGTTGGCGGCGCGGACGTTCAGCAGGTGATCGGCATGCACCGTCGAATAGGCAAGGCCGGGCCCGAAGATGCCCGAACGCTCGAACAGCAGGATGGTGGTGCCGCGCGGGGCCCGGCGCAGCAATTCCAGGGTGAGCTGGGCGCCCGTGAAACCCGCCCCGATGATGGCAATCCGCATCCCGCTCTCCCTGTCCCGCGCGTCGCGGGGCGCCCTACGCCGAAATCACATGGTCGGAAATGTTATATAATTCAACAACATGATCCCAAGGCGGCGATGCAGCGTCAAGGCGGGCGGGCGGATAACAGGGCGTTAACCAGACCCCGCTAGGCTGAACCGTCGAGGAGAAAGAAGAGACATGGCGCCCCTGCCCCCGACCCCCGAGGAGCTGGCCCGGCTGGACCGGCGGCGCGAGGCATTGGCCACCGCGCTGTCCGGCATCGTGCGCCATGTCCATGACGGGATTGCGATCATCGACGATGCGGGCCGGATCGCCTCGATCAACGATCACCTGGCCGCCTGCGCCGGTCTCGATGCCGCCGCCGTGGCCGGCCGCCCGGCCGACAGCCTGCTCGGCTGGACGGCTGAGGAGGCCCGCACCACCCGCCTTCTCGCCACCGGGATCCCCCTGATCACCGAGGCCGGGCGCCAGCCCTGCGAGGCCGTGATCCTGCCGGTCGAACGCGACGACGGCAGATATACCCGCATCGTCATCCTGCATGTGAGCGCAAGCCCCAAGGCGCCGGTGATCCTGAACGATTTCGAGCGCCGCGTGCTCACCGCCCTGCGCCCGGGCGGCGGCCGCGTCGCGACCGGCGGCGTGTCGGGCCAGATCGAAGTGGTGATGGTCGAGGCGGTGAAGCAGCGCCTGGGCCCGCGCTGGCGGTTCTTGTCGGAAAAGGTGATGACCATCGCCTCGACCATGATCGGCCAGCGCCTGCGCCAGGGCGAAAGCTATGCCCGCATCGCCGACACCAGCTTCGTCATTGCCTTCGGCAACGCCAACCTGGAAGAGGCAGCGGCCCGCGCCCGGGCGATCGCCACCGATATTCTCCAGCACCTTCTGGGCGATGCGGAAACCGCCAATAGCTTCATGGTCAAGGGCTCGGCCGAGCCGCTGCCGGAAGCGCCGGCGAACCCGCCGCCCGCCGGCCTCGAAGCCCGCATCGCCACCAGCCGGGCCGGCTATGAAAGCCGGCTCGCCATGGCGATCGACGAGTTCCTGCGCAACGGCCGGGTGGCGCTGCGTCCGGCGATGCGCCGGGGCGGGGCGCCGTCGGGCCTGATGCTGGTCGACCTGGATGGCCCTTCGCGCGAGGCGCAGGGCGCGCTGCGCCGGGCCGGGGTGTTTCCCCGCACCCATCCGGAAACCGGCCTGCTGCCGCTCGCCCTCGGGATCGAGCAGGTCTACCGCGCCCTCGACGGCGCCGAGGCGACCCCCCTGTTCCTGGTCCCCGTGCCCTGGCCCCTGCTGGACGAAAAGCCGGGCATGGAGCAATTCCTGGCCCTGGCCCGGCCCCTGCCGCCGGCGGCGCGGCGCCAGTTGATCCTGACCATCACCGAATTGCCGAAGGATACGCCGCGCCAGCGCCTGACCGATATCGCCCTGCGCCTGGCGCCCTTCTGCCGGCGCGTCGGCATCGCCCTCGAAGGGATCGACGACAGCATGATCGCCTATGAGGATTATCGCCCGACCGCCGTCCTGCTGCGCTGGACGCCGGACCTCGCCGCCGCCCTTCAGCGCGAGCCGGACCGCCTGCGCAAGCTGGTCGCCCGCGCCCACCAGCACCATTGCCTGGTCCTGGTCCAGGGCCAGACGGCACCCGAGGACCGGGCCCTGCTGGACGACGCCCCGGCCGTCGACCTCGTCATCGACTGATCCCCTCCGCGTTCCCGAGGAATCCCGCCATGCGCCTGATCGCCGCCGCCCTGCTGCTGACCGCCCTGCCCGCCCTGGCCGCGCCCGGCGGCAACGGGCCCGAGGGGCGCTATGTCATCGATGTCGAGGGCACCTATCAGGCCCTGGTCGCCGCCGACGCGGCAAAGCCCGACAGCCGCGCCACCCTCGAGCAGCAGAAGGGCGTGATGATCCTGGTGTTCAGGGACGATACCCTGTCCTTCGTCACCGGGCCCGGGCTCGGCAACAGCACGCGCGGCACCTGTCACTGGACATTGACCGGCGACGCGCTCGCCTTCGACCGCTGCCGCGCGGCCGGCGGCGGCGCCTTCACCGTCGACGGCATCGTGCTCTACGATGCCGCGACCGGCGCCGTGACCGTGCAGGGCAACACCCCGGTCCCCATGCGTTACATCACGGAGTAACCGGGAACGGCCCTCAGCCGAGGGCCGCCAGCCGTTCCGCGATCTGCGGGCCGATGTCGGTCATGACCTGCGGGTCCATCATCTCGTGATGGTGGCAGTCGACCGGCAGGACCACGGTTTCGGTCAGATAGGCGTTCCAGGCTTCCGGCTGGTGGTGGATGATCTCGTCCATCGCCTCGCCCTTGCCGCGGGTGGCGCGGAACAGCAGCGCCGACTGCGCCGCCGCCTGGGGCACGAAATCCCGGGCGATCTTCAGGTTGTTGGCGATCGCGGCGCGCATATTGTCGAACAGCGCCGGATTCTTCTGCCCCATGCTCTGCACCAGCGGGATCGAATAGACGTCGTACTGGTCGCAGACCAGATCGGCCAGGGCTTCCAGCGTCTCGGGCGGGTTGTCGATGTCGTGGCCGACATAGGAGAGGGCGGCGCGCACATCCTCCGCCTCGGTGCGGATCTTGCCCTGGACGTAAGGATAGCTGTCCAGCATGCAGAGGAAGGCGACGGTCTCGCCCTCGGCCTGGAGCAGGCGGGTGATTTCCTGGGCCACCAGCCCGCCGAACGACCAGCCGAGCAGGTGATAGGGCCCCTGCGGCCGGATCGCCCGGATCGCGGCCAGATAGGACCGGGCCATGGCCGGAATGCCGTCGAACAGCGGCGCCGGGCTGGACAGGCCGGGGACCTGCAGCACATGCACCGGCCGGTCCTTCACATGGCGCAGCAAGGTCGCATAGCTCCAGCCGAGGCCGACCACCGGGTGGATGCAGAACAGCGGCGCGAGATGGCCCGCCGCCTGCAAGGTCAGCACCGGCTTGAACGGATCGTGGTCGGCGGCCTTTTCGATCTCTTCCGCGAGGCCAGCGATGGTCGGCTTGGTGAAGACGGCGCCGAGCGGAATCTCGACCGCGAAACGCGCCTGCAAGGTCGAGATCATGCGCGCGGCCGCGATCGAATCGCCGCCGAGATCGAAGAGATTGTCGTAGACCCCGACCTTCTCCAGGCCGAAGATCTCGGCCCACAGGCTGGCGAGCATTTCCTCGGTCGGGGTGCGGGGCGCGGTGTAACCGCTGCGATCCTGCCATTCCGGCGCCGGCAGGGCGGCGCGGTCGATCTTGCCGTTCACGTTGAGCGGCAGGGCATCCAGGGTCACGAAGGCGCCGGGGATCATGTAGTCCGGCAGGCGTTCCGCCAGCAGGCGGCGCAGTTCCGCCTGTTCCGGCACCCGGCCGACCAGATAGCCGACCAGCATCCTGCCCTTGCCCGCCTCCTCGCGCAGCACCACCACCGCGCGCTCGATGCCCGGCACGGCCAGCAGGGCCGCCTCGACCTCGCCCGCCTCGACGCGGAAGCCGCGGATCTTGATCTGGAAGTCGCTGCGCCCGAGATATTCGAGCACGCCGTCCTCGCGCCAGCGGGCGATGTCGCCGGTCTGGTAGATCCGCCCCGCGCCGTAAGGATTGGCGATGAAGCGTTCCGCCGTCAGTTCCGGCCGGCCGAGGTAACCGTCGGCGATGCCGAGGCCGCCGATGTAGAGATCGCCCGGCACACCCACCGGCACGCGCTGGAGCGACTTGTCGAGGACGTGAACCGTGGTGTTCCAGACCGGGCGGCCGATCGGCGGATTGTCGAGATCGTCGCCGTCGAGCGCCGTGGCGGTCGACCAGATCGTGGTCTCGGTCGGGCCGTAGAGGTTGACGACCTTGTGGCCGAGCCGGCGCATCTGCCGGGCCAGGGCGCCCGGCAGCGCCTCGCCGCCGACCAGGGGCTTCAGGCCCTTCAGGGCGTCCAGGTGATCGGCCAGCAGGGCCTGCCACAGCGACGGCGTCGCCTGCATCACCGTGGCGCCCTGGTTGCGGATGGCCAGGGCGAGGGCACGGGGATCGCGCACCACGTCGCGCGGGGTGATCACCACCGAGGCGCCGGTCGCCAGCGGCATGAACAATTCCAGGGCGGCGATGTCGAAGGCGATGGTGGTCACCGCCATCAGCCGGTCCGCCGGGGTCAGGCCGGTGAAATCGGCGAAGGTCAGCAGGCAGTTGGTCAGCGCGCGGTGCGAGATGACCACGCCCTTGGGCCGCCCGGTCGAGCCCGAGGTGAAGATGACATAGGCGGTATCGCCGGCCCCGAGATCGGCGCGCGCGGGCGCCGTCGCCGGCTGCGCCGCGGTCGGGACCTTGTCGAGAAGGAACAGACGCTGTCCCGCGGCCGGAAGGATGGGGGTCAGTTCGCTGATGGTCAGGACCAGGGCGGGCGCCCCGTCCTCGAGGGTCATGGCGAGCCGGGCCGCCGGCGCGCCGATGTCGAGGGGCAGATAGGCGCCGCCCGCCTTGTGCACGGCAAGAAGGGCGACCGGCAGCATCTCGTCGCGCGGCAGGGCGACGGCGACGAGCCGGCCCGGCCCCACGCCCTCCGCCTTCAGGGCATGCGCCAGGCGGTTGGCCGCGGCATCGAGATCGGCATAGCTGAGGGTGTAATCGCCCGAGATCACGGCGGGCGCCGCCGGGGCCGCCTGCACCCGGGCCTCGAACAGGTCGATCCAGGGGGCGTCCGGCACGTCATGCGCGGTGGCGTTCCACGGGCCCTCGATCAGGGCGCGTTCGGCGGGATCGAGAATGTCGACCGCGGCGATCGGCCGGTCCGGGTCCGCGACCACCGCCTCGACCAGGCGGTTGAGGCGGGCGAGATGGGTTTCCAGTTCCTCGGGCGTGTAGAGGCCGGGGTTGGCGTCGATGTCGATGCGCAGGCCGTTGCCGTCGTTGCGGTCGTAGATGAAGATGGTGATGTCTTCGATCGAGCCGTTGCACAGGTTATGCGGCGTCGAGGCCAGGGTGCCGAAGCGCAGGTCGTAGTGGAACGGCTCGATATTGATCGCGGTCCAGGAGATCTGCTGGTTGTTGCTGGTCAGGCCCAGGTCGCGGCGGACGTCCTCGAAACGATACTGCTGGTGGCGGAGCGCGTGCAGCACGGTCTTCGAGACCTGCTGCACCAATTCGTTCAGGGTCTGGGCCTGCGACATGGCGAGGCGGATGGTTACGGCATTGGCCATCAGCCCCGGGATCCGGCGCAGCAGGGCATTGGTGCGCGCCGTCACCGGCATGCCCATGACCAGGTCCTCGGACCCGGTCGCCCGGTAGATATAGGCGGCGAGCAGGGAGATCAGGGTCTGCGGCAGGCTGATCGAGCGTTCGCGCGCAAGCTCGTGCAGGCGGGCGGTCAGTTCGGCCGAGATGTAACCGGTGGCGCGGCGCAGGCCGCCGGTCGCCTGGCCGCGGCGGCGCGACAGGGTGATCGGCTCCGGCAGGCCCGCCAGGTGTTCGGTCCAATACTGGCGGTCGCGCTGATAGCGGGGCGAGGCGCGGTAGTTGGCTTCATGCTCGTTGATCGCGGCGAAGGCGCCGAAGTCGCAGGGCGACGGCTCGCGGTCCTCGACCAGGGCGGAATAAAGCTCGGCGATGCGCCGCGCGATCAGGCCGCCGCTGAAGCCGTCGAGCACGATGTGATGGCAGCGGTGCATCCAGAAATATTTTTCCGGGCCGGCCTTCACCAGGGCGACCATCCACAGCGGATCGCGGGCGAGATCGACCGGGCGGGTGAGTTCGGCCATCATCCAGTCGAAGGCCGCCGTCCGCGGATCGGCGGCGGCGGAGACATCGACGAAGGGCAGGTCGCGGTCGAAGGTGGCGGCGATCGCCTGCCAGGGCATGCCGTCCTTCTCGACGATCGAGACGCGGGCGGTCTCGGCCTCGGCGGCCAGTTGGTACATGGCCTGCATGAACAGGCCCTCGTCGACCGCACCGTGGATTTCCAGGCATTCGGCGATATTCACCACCGCATCCGGCGGCGCGATCTTATGGGCGATCCAGAGGCCGCGCTGCGCGATCGACAGGGGAATCAGCCGCAGCGCCGCCTCGGCTTCCATCTGGCTGTCAAATCGCTCGATCGTGTTCATCGCCTGAACTCCCATGCCCGACTCGATCCATGCCCGAATTTGATCCCGCAGCCGCGTAGGCGCCCGACCCGGACACACCTGCCCCGGACACACCTGCCTTGCGGCAGATGGCCCCTGCCCGTCGATGCCGCGGCCGTTCACCGCTCCTGCATCACCGGACTATGAAGACTTCCCAACCGCAGGAATAAACAGATGTATCCAAAATAGTGTTAATAAGGCCGCTGTTTTCGCGCCGCATTCTGCCCTTGGAACCCGCTCCAATGGTGACTCAATAATGCTGCATTGCAACAGTCGAGATTCGGAAAAAGCCCCGGCTTCAGGCGGAAATTCCCGATTTTTTTGCACATTCTGTCGTCGGTGGTGCCGCTTTGAGCAGGTGCAGCACCGGGTTGTCGCCGGGGTGCGGCAGCGAACAGCATTGTCAGTTGACGAGGTACTCGGTAAAACCCTCTTTGGTTTTTTATGCGCCTAAAACAGATCAAAATGGATCCATTTCGGTGTTATTTGTCCGGCCCGCCTGGCCTATGGTGGCCGCGACCTGCAACCGATGCGGATTGATGTCCGGGACCTTCGCCATGCCACGCGACCTGCCAGCACCACCATCGAGAGAACGCGGCGCCGCGGCGCTTCTCTTTGCCGTGACGCTGCCCCTTCTGATCATGATGATCGCGTTCGTGGTCGATTTCGGCTACGGCTACTACTCGAAGCAGCGCCTCCAGGATGCGCTCGACCTGGCCGCCATCGCCGCGGCCCGCGAGCTGGACGGCGCGGCCGAGGAGCGCGGCGCCGCCCGCGCCGCCGCCTATGCGGTCATGGAAAAGAACGGCTTTTCCGCCACCGACATCGCGACCCTGAAGTTCGGCTCCTACAGCCGCGGCCGGCCGATCGGCAGCCGGTTCCACCCGGAAGCCAGCCAGAGCCGGTCGCCGAACGCGGTCGAACTGGTGGGGGCGGCGGAATCGCCGCGCTTCTTCTCGCGCGTTCTCGCGGCCGACAATCTGGGCGTCGCCGCGACCTCGGTCGCCATGACCACCGGGCGCTATGCCACGGTGAAGATCGGCAGCGGCCTCGCCAAGCTGAGCGGCGGGTTGCTCAACGCCCTGCTCGGCGCCCTGCTCGGCGGCAACGTCAATCTCTCGGTCCTCGACTACAACGGCCTGCTCGGCGCCAATGTCGAGCTTCTGTCCTTTCTCGACGAATATGCGATCCGGGTCGGGCTCAGTGCCGGCGACTACGACGGGCTGCTCAGCGCCGATGTCTCCGTGCTCGGCGTGCTCGGCGTCATTGCCGATGTCGCCCATAATGCCGCCAACGGCGACCCCAAGGCGCTCGGGCTCGGCCTCGGGCTCGGCGACGCCTTCCCGGGCCTCAGCAAGCTGATGCTGCTGAACATCAAGGACGTGAACATCAAGCTGGGCGACCTGCTCGGCGTCGGCATCGGCGCCGTCGACAGCGGCCTTGCCATTCCGGTCAATCTGTTCGATCTCGTCACCGCCTCGATCCTCGTCGCCTCGACCGGCTCGAACGCCACCGGCCAGCACCCGATCTCCGTCTCGCTCGGCACTTTCCTCGGCGCCTCCCTCGATGTTTCCGTGGTGGAAATGCCGCAGCCGCCCACCGGGTACCGGGTAATTTCGGAGGAAGATATCCGCAACGGCGACAATATCCTGCGCACGGCCCAGATCCGCCTGCTGCTGCGCGTCGATTGGCAGGGCCCCCTTACCGGCATTCTTTACGTCGTGAACGGCCTGCTGGACATTCTTCAGGTCCTCGGCCTCGATGCCGACCTGTTGCCGACCTACGGTCCCCACGCCAACGACAACCTGAGCATCGGGGTCGCCGTCGCGCCCGCGCAGGTGCGGGTCAACGCGCTCGGCTGCGAGCCCGAGAACACGGCGGACCGCTATGTCTCGATGGCCATCGACACCGGTCTCGCCTCGGCCCATGTCGGCCAGATCGACCGCGACGACTTCCTGTCGAACAATGCGGCAGCCCATGCCGACCCGTTCCGGGTGCTCGGCCTTTCCTACAATCTCTGGGGTCTGATCAATCCGCCGCTGGATATCCTGACGGTCGATCTCGGGGTAAACCTGCCGATCGCGGCACCCACCGCCCATGTCGACCTGAAAGGCGAGGCCCTGCTGGATGCGGCCAAGTTCCCCGATATCGCCGCCCTTTTCGACCAGGCAGGCCATCGGCCCGACAATGAGGATTTCCCGAGCGGGGTCAGCGTCGGCACGACCCAGATCATCACCACCCTCGGCAAGAATCTCCGCACCGCGCTCGGGCTTCAGCTCGGCGGGTTTCTTGGAACCTATTTACTGCAACCCCTGATCGATGCCGTGACCTATATCGTCGGCGACTTCCTGATCGGCATGGTCCTCGGCCCGCTGCTCGACCTGATCGTCGACCTGCTGCTGAAAGTGCTCGGCATTCAGGTCGGCACGGCGGATGTGGCAGTGTCGATCTCGTATGCGGCAGCCCGCGGCTGGTGATCCAATAGGCAGCAGGCTGGCCTTTCGAGGCAAAGGTGGTGATGATCGGGACCCGATCACCGCCGCCGGCCATCATGATGACCAATGTTCCTTCCATCCCGCTCGGGCTTTCCTTCGACAATTCCTATGGCCGCCTGCCCGAACGCTTTTATGCAAGGCAGAATCCGGTACCCGTGGCGGAACCTCGGCTGATTCGCCTGAATCGGGGCCTTGCCGGGGCGATCGGCCTCGACCCCGCCGTCAGCGACGACCAACTCGCCGGGGTCTTTGCCGGCAACCGCCTGCCCGAAGGTGCCGACCCCCTGGCCCAGGCCTATGCCGGCCATCAGTTCGGCGGCTTCTCGCCGCAGTTGGGCGACGGCCGCGCCCTGCTGCTGGGCGAGGTGATCGCCCGCGACGGCCGGCGCCTGGACCTGCAATTGAAGGGGGCGGGGCAGACCCCCTTCTCCCGCCGGGGCGACGGGCGGGCGGCGCTCGGCCCGGTGCTGCGCGAATATCTGGTCAGCGAAGCCATGGCCGCCCTCGGCATCCCGACCACCCGGGCGCTGGCCGCCGTTACCACCGGCCTGCCGGTGCTGCGCGAAACCGTGCTGCCCGGCGCCATCCTCACCCGGATCGCCGCCAGCCATATCCGGGTCGGCACCTTCCAGTATTTCGCCGCCCGCGGCGACCGCGACGCCTTGGAGCTTCTCGTCGCCCATGTCGTCGCCCGCCATTACCCCGAGGCGGGCGCGGCGGAAAATCCCGCCCTCGCCCTGCTGGCGGCGGTGATGGCGCGCCAGGCGGCGCTGGTCGCGCGCTGGCTTCAGGTCGGCTTCATCCACGGCGTGATGAATACGGACAATTGCTCGATCGCGGGCGAGACCATCGACTACGGCCCCTGCGCCTTCATGGATGCCTATGATCCGGCGACGGTCTATTCCTCGATCGACCAGCAGGGGCGCTATGCCTATGCCAACCAGCCGGTCATGGCCCATTGGAATCTGGCGCGTTTCGCCGAAACCCTGCTCGACCTGATCGATGCGGACCAGACGCGGGCGATCGACAAGGCGAGTGAGGTGCTGGCCGGCTTCGCCCCCCTGTTCCGCCGCCACTGGCTGGACGGCATGGCGCACAAGATCGGCCTCGCCGAGACGGCCGAGGCGGACGCGCCCCTGATCCAGGACCTGCTGGAAACCATGAAGACGGGCGAGGCCGATTACACCAATGGCTTCCGCGCCCTCGGCCGCGCCGCCGCCGCACCGGCGGGACGCGAGGATGTCCGCGGTCTCTTCGTCGGCATGGCGGGGATCGATGCCTGGCTCGACCGCTGGCTGGCCCGGCTGGCGGTCCAGGGCCGCGACCCGGCGGCGACCGCCGCCGCCATGGACGCGGTCAATCCCGCCTATATTCCCCGCAATCACCGGGTGCAGCAGGCGATCGACGCCGCCATGGCCGGCGACTTCGGCCCCTTCGAGGCGCTGCACCTGATCCTCGCCCGGCCCTTCGAGGACCGGCCGGAAGCCGCCGCCTATGCCGCCCCGCCCGAGGCGGACGAACGCGTGCTGCGCACCTTTTGCGGGACCTGAGCCCGCGCCCTACCAGACGCCGGTATTGCCCATGGACGCCCAGGGTTCCGCCGGCGGCAGGGCGCCGCCCTTCTGCAGCAGTTCGACCGAGATCAGGTCGGGCGAGCGGACGAAAGCCATGCGGCCGTCGCGCGGCGGCCGGTTGATGGTGATCCCCGCCGCCTGCAAGCGGGCGCAGGTCGCATAGATGTCGTCGACCTCGAAGGCGAGATGGCCGAAGTTACGGGCGCTGCCGTAATCCTCCGGATCCCAATTGTAGGTCAGTTCGACTTCGGGCGCGGCGGCGCCCATGGTCTCGACATCCTTCGGCGCCGCCAGATAGACCAGGGTGAAGCGCCCGGCCGGGGCTTCCATGCGCCGGGTCTCGGCCAGGCCGAGGTGGGTGGTGAAGAAGGCGAGCGCCGCGTCGAGATCGCGCACCCGGACCATCGAATGAAGGAAATGCATCATGCCCCCATCGGTTTCGCTGATCGGGGCAGGGTGTCCGTCCCGGCCCGCGAAGGCAAGGCCGGGGACGGCATGGCAGCATCCCGCGGACGCGCGGGATGCTGCCGCGGCAGGATCAGGCTTCCTTCGGATCGTTGCCGAAATTATTCGGGCCCTTGGTGCCCTCGGCCACCAGGAACACCAGCAGCACGATGAAGCCGACCAGCGGCACGAAGGAGATCAGGATCCACCAGCCCGAACGGTTGGTGTCGTGCAAACGGCGGACGAGAACGCCCAGCGACGGCAGCAGCACGGCCAGCGAATAGAGCGGCCCGAGCAGGCTGGTGCCGAAGATCAGTGCATCGATCGCCCCGAGAACGAGGCTGACGATGACGGTGAAGAGCACGAACCACCAATATTCGGCGCGGCGCGCCCGGCCGTTGAAGTCGACATATTTCTTCAGGACCGCAATGTACCATTCCATGGGTGTGCCCTTTCGCTGAACCCCCAAACGAAAGCCGGACGGGCGGCGGCTGGCGCCACCCGCCCCCGACAGGTGGAATCCCGACCGGGGAAACCGATCGGGCCGGCGCTATACCATCATCGGAAGACCTGGCCGGCCAGTGAAATCTGGCCACATGCCGCTGAACTTGAAGTAATTGTAGGCCGCATCACAGTTTGCCCCAGTACTGGCGTCAATTCTTCTGGCGGACGGCCGTTATTTTCCGATCACACCGCCGCGAGAATTCGCTCCTCGATTGCGGCGAGCGCCGGATCGCCGTGGCGGCGCGGGCGATCCTGCGGGATATCGACGTCGAGGGAAATGCCGCCCTGGCGCAGCACGATGACCCGGTCCGCCAGGGCCACCGCCTCGGCGACGTCATGGGTGATCAGCAAGGCGGTGAAACCGCGGGCGGCCCGGATGCGCAGCAGCAGGGTATGCATTTCCGCCCGGGTCATGGCGTCGAGGGCGCCGAAGGGTTCGTCCAGCAGCAGGACCCCCGGGTGCGAGACCAGGGCCCGGGCCAGCGCCACGCGCTGGCGCTGGCCGCCGGACAGCACCGCCGGCCAGTCCCGCGCCCTGGTGGCGAGGCCGACGTCGGCCAGCGCCGCCTCGGCATGGGTGCGCCAGTTGAGGCCGCGGGCGATGCCGACATTGTCGATCACCCGTTTCCAGGGCACGAGGCGGGCATCCTGGAACATCAGGCGGACATCGGGCTGAAGGCCGGTGACCTCGCGCTCGTCGAGGCGGAGATGCCCCGCGGTCGGCGCGTCGAGACCGGCGATCAGCCGCATCAGCGTGGTCTTGCCGCCGCCCGAGCGGCCGACCACGGCCAGGAACTGGCCGGCCGGCACATGCAGGTCCAGGCCGTGCAGGA
Organism: Zavarzinia compransoris; assembly: GCF_003173055.1. NCBI lineage: Bacteria > Pseudomonadati > Pseudomonadota > Alphaproteobacteria > Rhodospirillales > Zavarziniaceae > Zavarzinia > Zavarzinia compransoris. The sequence continues at coordinate 260,540 of NZ_QGLF01000003.1, read as the reverse complement.
CCTCGTGCGCGCCGAAGGATTTGCGCACCCCGGTCAGGGTGACGGAGAGACCGCGGTCCCGGGCCACCGGGGCGGCCGCCTGGCGGGCGGCGGGCTGCCGGGCGGGCAGGTCGCCGACCACGCTGCGCTCGAGACGGCTGAGGACGGCATTCATCAGGCGGGCTCCTTCACGCGGACATAGGCGGGATGCCAGGCGAGCGCCCAATGTTCGAGCAGGCGGGTGGCGACATCCGCCAGCTTGCCGAGCAGGGCATAGACGATGACGCCGAGGACGACGACGTCGGTCTGCAGGAATTCGCGGGCGTTCATGGTCATATAGCCGATGCCCGAGGTCGCGGAGATGGTCTCGGCCACGATCAGGGTCAGCCACATGATGCCGAGGGCGTAACGCAGCCCGACCAGGATCGAGGGCAGCGCCCCGGGCAGGATGATCCGCCAGTACAGTTCGAAACGGGACAGGCCGTAGACCCGCCCCATTTCGACCAGGCCGCGGTCCACCGTGCGGATGCCGTGGAACGTGTTCAGGTAGATCGGGAACATGACCCCGATCGAGACCAGGAAGATCTTCGCCTCCTCGTCGATGCCGAACCACAGGATGACCATGGGAATGATGGCGAGATGCGGCACGTTGCGCAGCATCTGCACCGAGGAATCGAGGAATTTCTCGGCCACCGGGAAGGCGCCGTTGATGATCCCGAGCAAGAGCCCGATGCCGCCGCCGATGGCGAGCCCCTTGAGGGCCCGCTCGGTCGAGATCGCGGCATGGGTGAACAGGCTGCCGTCCTCGATGCTGCTCCAGAAGGCGGCGGCGACCGCGCTGGGCGCCGGCAGGGTGCGGGATTCGATCCAGCCGGCGCGGGCCGCCGCCTCCCAGACCACCAGGGCCAGCACCGGCACGGCCCAGGCGGCCAGGGCGCCGCCGAGGCCCGTCAGTCGCCGCCGGGTACTCACGAGGCGGCCTTGCGCACGACGTCGGCGACCTTGATCGCCTTGGGCAGCAGGCCAAGCTCGAAGAATGTGTCCGCGATCGCCTGCTGCGCCTCGACCACCTCGGGCGTCAGCGGCTTCAGGCCGAAGGCCTGGCGGCGGATGGCGATGGCCAGCACCGGCGCCGGGATGCCGACGTTGGGCGACAGTTTCTTCGCCGCCGCTTCCGGATCGGCGCGGACTTCCTCGCCGATGTCGTAAAGACCCTTCAGCACCGCGTCGACGACCTGGGGATTGGCGTCGGTGAATTTCTGCTCCGCCAGATAGAACTGATGGTTGGCGACGAGGCCGACGCCGTTCACCAGGGTGCGGGCGCCGATCGCCGCCTCGGCCGCGGCCTGGAACGGGTCCCAGATCGCCCAGGCATCGATCGCGCCCTTCTCGAAGGCGGCGCGGGCATCCGCCGGCGGCAGGTAGACCGGCTCGATATCCTTATAGTCGAGGCCGTTGGCGCGCAGGGCCTTCACCACCAGGAACTGCACGTTCGAGCCCTTGTTGAAGGCGACGCGCTTGCCCTTCAGGTCGGCCACGGTCTTCAGCGGGCTGTCCTTCGGCACCAGGATCGCCTCGCCCTCGGGCGCCGGCGGCTCGTTGGCGACATAGAGCAGGGGCGCGCCGGCCGCCTGGGCGAAGATCGGCGGCGCTTCGCCCACCGTGCCGAAATCGATGGCGCCGACGTTCAGCGCTTCCAGCAGCTGGGGACCGGCGGCGAATTCGGTCCAGGTGACCGAGAAGCCGAGGTCCTTCAAGGCCGGCTCCAGCGCACCCTTGCCCTTCAGGAGCACGAGCGAGCCGTATTTCTGATAGCCGATGCGGATGACCTTGTCGGCGGCGCGGGCCCCGCGCGGCAGGCCGGCCGCAAGGCCGGCGGCGAGGGCGGTGCCCCCGGCAAGGACATGGCGCCGGGTGATGCGGCCCTGGCGAGTGATGGTGCTGGTCATGGTTCTGCGTCCAGTCGATGTTATTTACATGAAATCCCTGCTTCCATTTGAAAAACACACTGATATGAACGTCAACGGTTCAGAAAACATATTTTATGTGTGTTTATGAGCCACACCCTTGCCATGAACCAGGACTATCCTGTCCTGCCACCGGCGGAGGATAGGCATATGCAACGAAAATTCGTGGCCCTGGCGGCCACCATGATCCTGACCGCGGCCTGCGAAAGCCTGCCGGCTGCGGGCGGTCCCGGCCTGTCCGGCACGACATGGCAATTGGAAACCCTGGGCGGGCAGCCGGTCCCGGCCGACAATATCCCGACGCTGGCGATCGCCGAGGACGGCCGGGTCTCGGGCTTTGCCGGCTGCAACCGCTATATGGGCGGCACCACCATCGCCGGCGACAAACTGAGCTTCACCCAGATGGCCTCGACCCGGATGGCCTGCCTCAATGTCACGATCGAACTGGATTACCTGGCCAGCCTCGAGAATGTCGCCGCCTATCGGATCGAGGACGGCCGGCTGAGCCTGATCGATGCCGTCGGCCACGTCCTGTCGACCTATCGCCCCGGCGCCTGAATGGCAAAGGGGCCGCGGAATGATCCGCGGCCCCATGCCCCCAATCCTGCCGGCGCCGGCCAGCGCCGGTTTCCGTATCAGAGGTGCGCGACGGCCTTCGAGAGGTCGTAGCCGGCGAGCTTGGATTCGCCCGGGGTGCCGTCGATCTTCTTCTGAACATACTTCGCTTCGAACTTGCGGAAGTTCAGCGAGATCGAGTCGACCGGACGGTTGCCCGCGCCGCCGCCCGAGCCCGACTGCTGGTACGAACCGATCAGCACGTCGAACAGCTTCACCTGGTAGTACACGAACGGGTCCTTGTCCGAGGTCGTGAAGTCGAAGGTGACTTCCACGCCCTTGCCGCCGTGAAGGGCTTCCTTCATCAGTTCCGGCGTCGAACGGTCGGTCATGCGGGTGATGTGGATGTCCTGGAAGTCGGGGGTCGAACCTTCACGGTTCTGGCCGGCGCCGACCGCCGAGGTCAGGTAGCGGCTGAAGCCGAGCGAGATCGACTCGATCAGCAGCCACTGCTCGTGACCCTTTTCCGTAACGTCACCCTTCACCGCACCGAATTTCATATAGAGAGCCATAACTTCCCCCTCAGGCCATCGCCTGTCGTCAGTACCGGCATCCGATTGCCCTGGCGGGCGGCGGGGCCGGTCCCCCGCTTCGTGTCCCGCCGCATTCCGTTGCGCGACACTTGATGAGCCTAAGATAGCACCGGGCGCCGAAAGATCTGTGACGGCGCGCACGCTTTCGCCGGCTTGTACTTTTTGCCGTTTCGACGATTACAATCGGGCCCAGACCGCGACGGAGACCGCCATGACCACCCTGCCCCCGGCCCTGCCCGACCAGCGCGAGGAAGACCTGCGCACCCTGGCGATGATCGCCCACGGCTGCATGGCGGCGAGTTTCCTCAACGGCATCACTTTCTTCATCGCCGTCATCATCGCCTATGTGAAACGGGCGGAGGCCGCCGGCACGCCCTACGAAAGCCACTTCGCGTCGGTCATCAGGACGTTCTGGATCGGCTTCGTGCTTTCGGTCATCGGCATCCTGACCTCGGTGATCTTCGTCGGCCTGTTCATCCTGTTCGGCACCTTCATCTATGTCCTGGTCAAGGCGGTGATCGGCCTGATCAAGGCATCGGAACGCAAGCCCCTGTAATCTGTCCCCTCAATCGCCGAAGGATCGCCGCATCATGCGCCTGGCCGTCACCGCCCTTGCCCTCGTTCTCGGCCTGGCCTTGCCGGCGGCGGCCGAAGCCCCCGGCTCGAAAAGCCCGGCCAGCCCCGGCCGGATCGTCGACCGCCAGGGCATCGGCGGCACCTGGACCGGCAAATATTATTACGGGGACCGGCCGGCCGTTTCCTTCACCCTGAACCTCGAGGACGACAAGGGCCGCATCACCGGCGACACGGTCGAGCCCGCGACCTTCGGCAACGGCGGCAGCGAATTCCTGACCGCCGCCGTCAAGGGCCGCCGCAACGGCGACACCCTGACCTTCAGCAAGACCTATGACGGCCGCGGCGGCGTCAGCCACACGGTCTATTACGAAGCCCGGATCAGCCGCGACGGCCGCAGCATGAACGGCCGCTGGAGCCTGAACGACACCAGCGGCATCTTCGAGGCGGAGCGGTCGAAATAAAGTGTCCGTGCTTGCGCGCCGGGCTTGGCGGGCCGCCGCCCTCGCCGTGGCCGTGCTGGCGGCGGGGCCCGCCGCCGGCGGCGGCGCCCGGCATTTCACCCCGGCCCAGGTGCTGAACCCCGACGCCCGCTATCCGGAGGGGCCGCAACTGCTGGCGGACGGCAGCCTGCTGTCGTCCGAAATGCCCCGGGACCGGGTGGTGCGCAGCGCGCCCGCCGGCACCGCCGCCGTCTGGTCCGAGCCGGGCTGCGGCCCGACCTCGGTGAAGCGCCTACCCCAGGGCGGCTATTGGGTGCTGTGCCACCTCGGCCATCACGTCGTCCGCCTGGGCGAGGATTTCACCACCATCGCCACCGTCGCGGCCGCCGACGACGGCAGCCGCATCACCTGGCCGAACGATGCCTCGGTCGATGCCGGCGGCAATCTCTTCCTCTCGTCGTCCGGCCTGTTCGACGACCGCGCCCCGGCCACCGGGCGCCTGATCCGGATCGCCGCCGCCGACAACCGGGCCCAGGTCCTGGCCGGGGGCATCCGCTATGCCAACGGCGTTCTGGTGCAGGCGGCGGCGGGCCGGGTCCTCGTTTCCGAACATCTGGGCGGGCGGGTGCTGGCCTTTCCCCTGCTCGGGCCCGACCGGGTGGGGCCGCCCGTCGTCTTCTTCGATTTCGCCGGCCTGCCGCCGGTGATGCGGCCCTATGACCTGGGCGGGCCGGACGGCATCGCCGCCTTCGCCGACGGCGAGATCCTGGTCGCCAATTACGGCAACGGCCGGCTGATCCATCTCTCCGCCCGGGGCGACTTGCTCGGCATCGTGCCGGTGGATCTGCGCTTCGTCACCAACATGGCCATTGCCCCGGACCGGCGAAGCCTCTACGTCACCATGACCAGGGACAACAGCAACCCCCGGCTGGACGGCGTCATCCAGCGTTTCGCGGTCGAGGGGCGGGAGTAATCGATGACCGAGGTCAAACCGGGATTTCTGCTGCGCGACCTCGCCCTGCACGGGGCGGCGTTCTTTTCCGGCTTCATCACCATGGCGCTGGAAATGATGATCGGGCGCAGCTTCATCCCCTATTTCGGCGGCACCATCTATACCTGGGGCGCGCTGATCGCCGTGTTCCTGATCGGCATGACCGTCGGCTATGTCGTCGGCGGGCGCATGGCCGACCGCCATCCCCACGGTCGCATCGTGCCGGTGCTGTTCTTCCTCTCGACCTTCGCCGTCCTCTTCGTGCCGTTCCAGGGCGAGGCGATCATCAACCTGATCCTCGATCACGTCGAGGACCTGCGCTATGCCGCCCTGCTCGCCTCGATCCTGCTGGCGGCGGTGCCGGCCGCCCTGCTGGCCGCGGTCAGCCCCTTCTGCCTGCGCCTGCTGCTGGACCGCCAGGATCATTCGGGCACGGTGTCGGGGCGGCTCTCGGCCCTGTCGACCGCGGGCAGCATCGTCGGCACGCTCGGCACCAGTTTCTATTTCATTCCGGGCTTCGGCATGCGCTCGATCTATTTCGTGCTGGCGGGGACGACGCTGCTGCTGTCGGTGCTGCTGTTCCTGCTGATCGTCGCGCGCGGCCGGGCGACCGGGGCCGCCGCCGTCGCCGCGGTGGTGGCCGGGATCGCCGCCCTGGCGCCGCCGGCCCCGGCGCGGGCGGCCGAGATCGCCGTGCTGCTGGCCCTGCCGGACGGCGAACTGGAGCGGATCGATTCCGAATACAACACGATCTTCGTCGAGAAGCGGGGCAGCCAGATCGGCCTGTTCTTCGGCTATCGCCGCAACCGCTACACGGAATCGGTGATCGACCTGCACCATCCCAAGGCGCTGGCCGTCGCCTATACCCGCTATATGACCGCGGCCCTGGCCTTCCATCCGCAGCCGGTGACCCGGATCGCCCTGGTCGGCCTCGGCGGCGGGCGGACCATCAACTACCTGATCGACAGCCTGCCCGGCGCCAGCGCCGACGTGGCGGAACTCGACGGCGCCGTGGTCGATGTCGCCGCCCGCTATTTCGGCGCCGGCCCGACCGAGCGCCTGAAGATCCACACCGCCGACGGCCGCGTCTTCCTGCAGCGGACGCGGGAACGCTTCGACCTCATCCTGCTCGATGCCTATCGCGGGCCCTTCGTGCCCTTTCACCTGACCACCCAGGAATTCTACCGCCTGGTGCAGGAACGGCTGGCCCCCGGCGGCATCGTCGCCCAGAACGTGGAACCGACCACCATGTTCTTCGACAGTGCCTATGCCACCATGAAATCGGTCTTCGACCAGGTCGACATGATCGAGGCGGGCGGCAATATCGTTCTCGTCGGCTATGCCGGGCCGCGGCTGACGGACGAGCAGCTGGCCGCCCAGGCCGCCGCCGTCCAGGCCCGCGACCGCCTGCCCTACGACCTGCGCGAACTGGTCAAGGCCCGGGACGAGGTCGGCCGGGTGGGCGAGCCGACCATCCTGACCGACGATTTCGCCCCGGTCGAAAGCCTGCACACGATCGAAAGGCACAACGAAAAGCGTCGGTAGCGAACAGGGACTTATCCGGGGGGGCGTCATGATCTGGATCCCGCGCATTTTCTTCGCCTTGGCGGCGCTGTTCCTCGCCGTCGCCGGCCTTGCGGTCTGGCTGAGTTCGGGAATCGGCCTGACCGCCAAGGCGACCGGCACCGTGATCCGGCTGGAGACGAGCTACAGCAATTCGGGCAATACCCGGGCGCGTTCCACGCTTTATTGCCCGATCGTCGCCTTCACCACGGCGACCGGCCAGCGGATCGAACTGGACCGGGGCTTCTGCTCGTCCCCCGCCGTCTACGACGTGGGCGAAAGCGTCGAGGTTTCCTACGACCCGGACGATCCGGCCGACGCGGTTTACGGCGGCTTCTTCACCCGCTATCTGGTCGCCGTGATCTTCGGCGCCTTCGGCACCCTGCTCCTGATCGGGGCGAGTATCGCCTGGATATTGGTGCGGAAGGCGGCGCGCCCCGTGCGCGAGGTCATGCCGCTGCGCTGAGGCGCCCGCCGCCGGGGCGGGGGTCCGGCCGGCAGTGAACTGTGCCGGCCGGAGGGGCGCCCGCCGCCTACGGCAGGGTCACCTGGGCCTGGGTGGGCTTGCCGGCGATCACCGTGACCGGGACTTCGGCCACCTTGTCGCCGGCCGTGGCTTCCAGGATGTAATCGCCCGCGGGCACGATCCAGACCGGCGCCGGGTCGAAGGCATAGGCGACCTGTTCCTTCTCCATCCCGGTCATGGCGGTCACCACCTTGTAGAGCCGCCAGGAGACGTCGGCCGCATTGGTCTTGCCGAGCACGGCACCGGCATTGAGGTTCAGCTCGGGCCTCGCCTGCTCGCCCGCCTTGACCTCGATCTCGGCCGCGACCACGGCAACGCCGCTCGTTACTTCCAGCAGGTAGCGGCCGGCGTTCAGGTGGAAGACCGGCTCCAGGTCGAAACTATAGGTGACCTGGGCGCCCTTGCGGTCGTCCGCCTTCGGGTCGATCAGGAAGACTTTCCACGACAGGTCGCGGGTCGGCTTGGGCGCGCCGGGGGCGAAGATCGCCCGGGGTTTCACGTCGCCCGCGCCGAGGACCAGGGTCGTCCGCGTGGTCTCCTTCGGCTTCACCTCGACCACGGCGCTGGCCGTCGCCTCGCCGATCCAGACCTGCACCGTGTAACGCCCGGGCGGCAGGGTGAAGACCGCCTTGCCGTCGTAGGAATAGGCGACCTGGTCCTCGGTGCCTTCGCGGAAGATCTTCCAGGTTACGCCCTGGCTCGCCGGGGGTTCCGCCTCGCTCGGCTTCACCTCGAGTTCGAGGCTGCCGGCCGAAAGCACGATCTCGACCGCCGGCCGCTCGCCGGCCTTCACCGTCACCGCGGCGCCGGCCTTGGCCTCGCCCCGGGCGACTTCCACCCGGTAGTCGCCGGGCTTCAGGGTGAAGACCGCCTCGGGTTCGTAATTGTAACCGATGATATTTCCCTCGGTATCGAACAGGCGCCAGGTGAGATCGCCGGTCAGGGCGGCGCCGCCCGCCTGCTCGACCGCGGTCGCGGTCAGGATGCCGGCGCCGATGACGACCGGCACCTCCTGCTTCTGGCCCGTGATCGTAACCGTCTGCTGCACCTTCAGGCCGTCGACCTGGACCTGCACCGCATAGGTGCCGGGGGCGACCGGGGCATCGGGGGTCCAGGCGTTGCGGTAGTCGCTGGCGATCGCATCCGCCAGGTCCTCGCTGCCCGCCGCATCCGGGTGCAGGCTCCAATAGACCGGGGTCCCGGTCAGCGGCACGCCTTCGGCCAGGAAGGGCTTGAAGGTGGCCGCCGCGCGCGGCTGGGCGGCCGGGCGCGGTTCGGCGGCGGGTGCCGGGGCCGGGGCCGCGGTCGCCGCCGCCACTTCGGCCAGGGCCGCGTTCAGGCTGGCGGCGTCATTGGCCTGGACATAGGTGCCGCCGGTATTGGCGGCGATGCATTGCAGCTGCTGGCGCGCGGCATCGTTGCGGATGTCGAAGCCGATGACATGGGCGGTGAAGCCGACCCCCGCCGCCTCCAGTTCCGCCGCGACGGCGCAGGGGTCGAGGTTGCAGGTCTCCTCCCCGTCGGAGACGAGGATGACCGTCGCCTTGTCCTCGGTATATCTCAGCTTTTCGGCGGCGTGGCGGACGGCGGCGCTCAGCGGCGTCTTGCCCTTGGGGCTCAACCCGCCGGTGATCGCCTTGATCTTGCCGGCATCGGCCGGGGCGGGGGCGAAGACATCCTCGATGTCGTTGCAGTCGCCCTTGGTGCGGTGGCCGTAGACCGTGAGGCCGAGGTCGATCTTCGGGTCCCAGCCGGTGACGAGCTGGGCCACCGCCTCCTTGGCGATCTCCCATTTCGCCTTGCCCTCGATCTGTCCCCACATGCTGCCCGAGGCGTCGAGCACCAGGATGGCCTTGTCGCGGGCTTCCGCCGCCGGGGCCGGGACCGCCCCGGCGACAAGGCCGAGGCCGATGAGCGCAAGGCGCCAGGATGATGTCGACCGGTTCATGTTCCCCCTCATGACTGCCTGGACCGCAGGCTGCCCGCGATATTGGCGCGCGACAAGCCCCTGCCCGGCGATTACGATACCGCCCAACCACACGCGATGACGGTGGTCACAAAATAATAAGGGAGGGGAAATGTCGGTTCGTTCCGAATCCGTTGCGCGCAACCCTGCGTCCAAACCCGATACGACAGAGCAGAATCCGGCGGTTGCCGACGATGCCGCACCCTATCCCGGTGCCGGCTATGCCTGGTATGTGGTCGGCGTCCTGATGCTGGCCTATACGATTTCCTTCATCGACCGCCAGATCCTGAACCTGCTGGTCGGGCCGATCAAACGCGACCTCGGCATTTCCGATACGGAGATGAGCCTGCTGGCCGGGCTTGCCTTCGCCCTGTTCTATACGTTCCTGGGCCTGCCCATCGGCCGCATGGTGGACAAGCGCAGCCGGCGCACCATCATCGCCGTCGGCATCGTGGTGTGGAGCCTGTTTACCGCCGCCTGCGGCCTCGCCACCAAGTTCTGGCACCTGTTCCTCGCCCGGGTCGGCGTCGGTGTCGGCGAGGCGGCGCTGTCGCCCGCCGCCTATTCCCTGGTCGCCGACTATTTCCCGCCCAACCGCATGGGCACGGCCATGGGTGTCTACAACATGGGCATCTTCGTCGGCTCGGGGCTGGCCTATATCTTCGGCGGCCTCGTCATCGGCATGGTCTCGGGCACCGAGCATATGGTGCTGCCGGTGGTGGGCGAGGTCTTCGCCTGGCAGGTGGTGTTCTTCGTCGTCGGCCTGCCCGGCATCCTGGTCGCCTTGCTGATGTTCACCGTGCGCGAGCCGATCCGCCGCGGCCTCAAGGCCGTGCGCCAGGCCGACGGCACGATGAAGGCAGAAGACGTGCCGATCGGCGAGGTCATCCGCTATATCGGCGCCAATGCCTCGGCCGTGCTCTGCCACAATATCGGCTTCGCCCTGCTCGCCCTGGTCGGCTATGGCGTCGCCACCTGGCTGCCCAGCTTCTTCATCCGCGTCCATGGCTGGACCCCGGCCGAAATCGGCTTCGCCTTCGGCATCGTCCAGCTTACCGCCGGCGTCATCGGCGTGATCGGCGGCGGCTGGCTGGGCGACGTGCTGAAGGCCCGCGGCCATGCCGACGGGCGCCTGCGCGTCGGCATGATGGCGGCCGTCCTGGGCGTGCCCTTCGCCGTCGGCATGCCCATGGTCGAGGACGGCAATCTCGCCCTCGCCCTGTCCATCGGCTCGACCCTGTTCTTCACCATGTGCTTCGGCGCGGCGCCGGCCGCGATCGCCGAAATCATGCCGAACCAGATGCGCGGCCAGGCTTCGGCCGTCTATCTGTTCATCGTCAATCTGATCGGCCTCGGCCTCGGCCCGACCGCGGTGGCGCTGGCCACCGATTTCATCTTCATGGACGAGAACATGGTCGGCTATTCGCTGGCCCTGATCGGCGGCATCGCGCTGCCGATCTCGGCGCTGGTGCTGTGGCTCGGCTGCGGCCCCTATCGCCGCAGCCTCGACAAGGTGAAGGCCTATACCGCCTGATCACCACAACAGGGTGACGACGCCGACCGCGACGAAAATCGCGGCGGCGGCAGCCCGGACGAATTTCAGCGGCACCACCTTGGTCGCCGCCTCGCCCAGGAACACCGCCGGCACATTGGCCAGCATCATGCCGAGGGTGGTGCCGAGCGTAACCATGGTCAGATTGTCGAAGCGGGCCGCCAGGCCGACGGTGGCGATCTGCGTCTTGTCGCCCATCTCGACCAGGAAGAAGGCGACCAGGGTGGCGACGAAAGCGCCGAAGCGGCCGGCCTTGCCGGCCTCGGCCCCGCCTTCGTCCATCTTGTCGGGGACCAGCGCCCAAAGCCCCATGGCGATGAAGGACAGGCCCAGAATCCAGCGCAGCGTCTCGCCCCCCAGCCAATTGGCGACCAGGGTGCCGACGGTCGCCGCCAGCAGGTGATTGGCGACCGTCGCGGCGAAGATGCCGGCGACGATGGCCCAGGGCCGGCGGAACCGGCTGGCCAGGAGAATGGCCAGCAATTGCGTCTTGTCGCCGATTTCGGCGATGGCGACAACGCCGGTCGAGATGAGAAAGGCTTCCATGGGCATACGGGCGCAGGGTCGGGCGAACAACCGATGGCAAGCCGCATGCCCGACCCTGCAAGGACGGACGCGGACCTGCCAAAGGTCTCGCCAAGCTGCTGCCGGATACGCCATGGCGGAAGGCTTCGAGCCTTCCCCCAAGTCTGTTGACGCATCCCCCGCTGAAACCGCGGGCGGCTACTCCCCAATGACGCCCAAGCAATAACCGAGGCCGATCACGATCTCAAGAAAAAGGATTGCCCGGCCCGGGCGATTATGTTCATGATATGTTCCATATCGCGGGGAGGAAGCGGAATGCTCGGCTATGTCACCCTGGGGGCGCGGGATTTCGCCCGCAGCCTCGAGTTCTACGATGCGGTGCTGGTCCCGCTCGGCCTGGCCCGGGAATTCTCGGCGCCCGAGACCGGCTGGGCGAGTTGGAGCGGCGCCGGCGCCCGCCTCATGATCTGCCAGCCTTTCGACGGCCAGCCGCCCAGCGCCGGCAACGGCGTGATGCTGGGCTTTCGCTGTGCCGATGAGGCGGCGGTCGATCGCATTCACGCCCTCGCCCTGGCCCGGGGCGGCAGCGACGAGGGCGGCCCCGGCACGCGGGAAGCCTATGGCCCGGATTTCTACGTCGCCTATGCCCGCGACCCCGCGGGCAACAAGCTCAGCTTCTACGTCGACCGGACGGGCGGGGCCTGACGCGAATCGGGCCCCGCCCGTCCGAGCCCGCCCGACCGGCGTCAGTAGCGCCCGTCGACGAAACCCGCGAGATTGACCTGGGGCCGGGGCCCGTAATGGCCCAGCACTTCGGCCGCGCAGAGCGAGCCGAGGCGCCCGGCCCGGGCCAGCCCCAGGCTGCGGGTGAGGCCGTAGAGGAAGCCGGCGGCATAGAGATCGCCGGCGCCGGTCGAATCGACCAGTCTTTCGGGCGCCACCGCATCGATGACGTGAACCTCGTCGCCGCCCAGGATGACCGAGCCCTTGTCCGACCGGGTCAGCGCCGCGGTGATGCCGAGGCCGCGGGTCGCCTGCAGGGCGGCATCGAAATCGCCGGTCTCGAACAGGGCGGCGATTTCGCTTTCGTTGGCGAAGAGAATATCGACGCCGCCGTTGGTCACGAGATCGAGGAATTCGGCGCGCCAGCGGTGCACGCAGAACGCGTCCGACAGGGACAGGGCGACACGGCGGCCGGCGTCATGGGCGGCCTGGATCGCCTTCCTGAACGCGGCCTTGCCGTTCGCCGGATCCCAGAGATAGCCTTCGAGATAGGTGATCTTGGCATCCGCCACCTGGGCGGGATCGACATCGTCCGGCCCGAGGCCGACGCAGGCGCCGAGATAGGTCGCCATGGTGCGCTGGGCATCCGGCGTCACCAGGACGAGGCAGCGGGCGGTGCCGGGGCCGTCGGCCGCGACCGGGGTGGCGAAATCGACGCCGACGGCGCGGATGTCGTGGCTGAACACCTGGCCCAGTCCATCGTCCCGCACCCGGCCGATGAAGGCCGCCGACCCGCCCAGCATGGCGAGGCCCGCCATCGTATTGGCGGCGGACCCGCCCGACGCCTCGACGCCGGCCTGCATCCGGCCATAAAGACCTTCGGCCTGGGCGGCGTCGATCAGGGTCATGGAGCCTTTGACCAGCCCTTCGCGGTCGAGGAAGGCTTCGTCCGCCGGGGCCAGAACATCGACGATGGCATTGCCGATCCCCAGGACATCGAAACGCGCTACGCCCATGATAACCCCTGAAATTTTGACCGCTGCAGTATATGGATAGGGCGGTCGGCGTCCAGTTCCGCCGGCCTGCCCCGCCGTTTTCCGGCCCGACCTGCCGTTTTCCGGAAGGAACATGTCCCGATGGCCCCGCCGATGTCCCCCCCGATATCCCTGGCCGCCGCCTTTCTGAAGGGCCTGGAGGATGCGCTGTCCCCGCCTTTGCGCGCCATCCTCTGGCGCGTGCTGGGGCTGGGCCTCGTTCTGTCCGCGCTGCTGATCGCCGGGGCCTATCAGGCGCTCGGCTATGCGCCCTCGACCGGCTGGGGCTGGGCCGACGAGATCATCCGCATCGCCGGCGGGATCCTTGCCGCGATCGGCCTCGCCTTCTTCTTCCCCGTGGTCATGACCACGCTGCAATCCCTGTTCCTGGACGAGGCGGCGGCCAAGGTCACGGCCCGGGATTATCCCGCCGATCCGCCCGGGCGCGAGGTCGGCTTTGCCGAGGGGCTGGCCTCCGGGCTCCGCTTCCTCGGCCTGGCGGTGATGCTGAACATTCTCGCCCTGCCCCTGCAATTGGTCGGGCTCTTCCTGCCTGTCGTCAATATCTTGTTGTTTCTGGTCCTCAACGGCTATCTTGTCGGTCGCGAATATTTCGAACAGGTGGCGATGCGCTATGCTTCGGCGCCGGAAGCGGCGCGGCGCCGGCGGGCGAATCGGGGGCTTGCCTTTGGCGCCGGGGTGCTGGGCACCGGGCTGATGGTGGTACCCGTGGTCAACCTGATCGCGCCCCTGGTGACGGTGGCGGCCATGGTCCATCTCGAACGCGGGGTGCGGCTCGGCCGGAAGGCCCAGGGCTAGGTTTGAATTCAGGGGGTAAGGTACCGGGCGCCTGAGACCCGGAAACGAGGACCGACCCGGCCGCAAGGCCGGTAATCCGAAACGTCCGGCCGCGAGGCCGGCGATCCGAAACGTGATGATGCCGGTCTTCCCGGCAAAGTACCTGTCTGGCCGAGGCCAGGACGCAAGAGACGGAGAGAGCGATGTTCGGAAAGCGCAGCGGCCCGCCGGAACCACCCCCGAGCCCGCCCGCCCAGCCGAAACCGGCAACCGTATTCGGGACGGCGCCGGTCCGGCCCCTTAACCCCACTCCCACCCCCTCGCAGCAAGGCACGACCGCCATGGCCGATAGTGATCCCACCAGCTTCCGTCCCGAAATCGCCCGTCGCCCGACGGAACTGCCGGGCATGACCCGGCCGATCATCGCCCCGGCGGCCCCCTCGGCCCCGCCGCCGTCGTCCGACGACAAGAAGCTGATCGTCGGCCGCAACATCGTGCTGTCGGGCCAGATCACCGCCTGCGACAAGCTGGTGGTCGAAGGCCGGGTCGACGCCACCCTGACCGAGAGCCGGGTGATCGAGATCACCTCGACCGGCGTCTTCAAGGGTGCCGCCGAGATCGACGAGGCGCTGATCGGTGGCGTCTTCGAAGGCACGCTGATCTGCCGCGGCCGCCTGCTGATCCGCTCCACCGGCAAGGTGAAGGGCGAGATCCGCTATGGCCAGCTCGAGATCGAATGCGGCGGCGAACTGGTCGGCGACATCAACACGGTCCAGGGCCAGGCCACCAAGCCGGCCGAGGCGCCGGCCCTGAGCCTGACGCCGACCCCGGTCGCGCCGCCCGCCGCGCCGGTCCAGGTCACCTTCTCGGCCCCGCCGCCGGAGAGCACCCTGGTCTGAGCCAAGCAGAGCCTGATCCGCGCTTGACCGGCCGGTCGCCGGTTTCGCCATCGAGGGCGGCATCTTTCGGTGCCGCCCTTTTGGCGCTGGGCGCCTGCGCCGCCGTGCCGCCGCCGGAAACGGCCGTCCTGCAACCCCTGCCGCCGTCCGGCCTCGTCGGCATGGCCGGCAGCGAATTGCCCCAGTACCTGGGGCCGCCGTCCCTGCGCCGGCACGAGGGCGCGGCGGAAATCTGGCAATATGCGGCGCCGGAGTGCCTGCTCTACCTGTTCCTCTATCTCGACCAGGGCCGGCCGGTGATCCGCCATGCCGAAGCCCGCGACCGCCGCCGCCGGCCGGCCGATGTCGCCGGCTGCGCCCGGGCGATCGGGGCCCAGCGGGCCGCCGCCCGCGCCAATGCCGCCGGCGGCTGAGCGCCGTCAGGCGCCGGTCTTTTCCCCGGTCTTTTCCGTCGAGCCGCAGAGATCGGCGACGATGCAGGACGGACAATCCGGCTTCCGCGCCTTGCAGACATAGCGCCCGTGCAGGATCAGCCAATGGTGGGCATGCAGGCGGAAAGCCGCCGGCACCACTTTTTCCAGCCTGGCCTCCACCGCCTCCACCGTCTTGCCCGGGGCAAGGCCGGTGCGGTTGGAGACGCGGAAGACATGGGTATCGACCGCGATGGTGGGCACGCCGAAGGCGATGTTCAGCACCACATTGGCCGTCTTCCGCCCGACCCCGGGCAGGGCTTCCAGCGCCTCGCGGTCGCCGGGCACCGCGCCGCCGTGCCGTTCGATCAGCAGGCGCGACAATTCGATCACATTCTTCGCCTTGTTGCGGAAGAGGCCGATGGTCTTGATCGCCTCCGTCACCCCCTCGAGGCCAAGCGCCAGCATCTGCTCCGGCGTCTTCACCCGGGCGAACAGGGGGCGGGTCGCCTTGTTCACCCCGGCATCCGTCGCCTGGGCCGACAGCACCACGGCGACCAGCAGCTGATAGGGATTCTCATGCTCCAATTCACCCCGCGGGTCGGGCCGCTGGGCCCGCAGCCGCTCGAAGAAGGTGACGATGTCCGCCTTGCGCATCATTGGGTACCGCTTACATTTGTGTTATAACGTTTGTTATAACAATGGAGGCGAAGATGATCCAACTGAAGGTGACGACCATCGGCAATTCGACGGGGATCATTCTGCCGCGGGAAGTTCTCGGCAGGCTGAAACTTGAAAAGGGGGACATGGTCCACCTCATTGAAACGCCGAACGGCTATGAGCTTACCGCTTATGACCCCGGCTTTGCCGAGGAAATGGCCGCCGCCGAAGGCGTCATGCGCAGCTACCGGAATGCCCTCAAGGAATTGGCCAAATGACCCCGCGCTGGCTATCGGAACGCGCAGTTCTGGCCATGCACGCCGCCCAGATCGTGGAACACGGCGGCGGGGAAGGTGTCCGCGACCTTGGCTTGCTGGCATCCGCATTGGCACGGGCACTGAATCTCGTCGCTTACGGCGACCCGGACTTGCCGGCCCTGGCAGCGGCCTATGCCTTCGGCATTGCGCGCAATCACCCTTTCGTCGACGGCAACAAGCGGACCGCCTTCGTGGTGGCGGCAACACTTTTGGCCCTCAACGGCATGCGGCTGCGTGCCAGCGAGAAGGATGTGGTCGAGACCATCCTTGCGCTTGCCGCCGGCCGGCTGGAAGAATTACAACTTGCCGAGTGGTTTCGGCATTGGTCGTCTTATTGAAACCGGAATGCACCCTGCAACCCCAGACCTTGATCGCCACTTGCTCGATCGCCTTTGGTTCGATGCGGTGGTCAGCCCGCATCGCTCGCTGGGGCCGCGCGCCTTCACGGCGCTGATGCTGGCGATCGCGCTGGTCAGCTTTGCCTCGGGCGTCATGTTCCTGATGCTGGGGGCCTGGCCGGTATTCGGCTTTTTCGGCCTGGACGTCGCCCTGATCTGGTTCGCCTTCAGGGCCAATTACCGGGCCGCCCGCGCCTTCGAGCGCATCCGCCTTTCCGACCGCGACCTCACGATCGAGCGGGTGGACCGCAAGGGCATCCGCCGCCGCTATCGCTTCGAGCCGAGCTGGGCCCGCATCGAGATCGAAGTGCGGGACGAGGACGACAATGAAATCGCCATCGCCAGCCATGGCCGACGCTTCGTCTTCGCCGCCTGCCTGTCGCCGGCGGAACGTCTCGACCTGGCCGCGGGCCTGCGCACGGCGCTGGCCGCCCGCCGGACCAATATGACGACGGCGGCGCCCTGAGGGACGCCGCCGCCTGAGACTTGCCGCGCGGACTTGAGACTTACTGCGCGGGCTTGCCGGGCTGGGGCGCGGTCGCCGGATCGGCGGGCTGGCCGCCGATAACCTCGTCGACCTTCTTCTCGGCTTCGGCGGCGGTGTCGCTGATCGCCTTGCCGGCGGCATCCAGCGCTTCGCCGGTCGCCTTGGCGGCATCGTCGACCGCCTTGTCGGTCGCCTTGGCCGCGTCATCCAGGGCCTTGCCGGCGTCCTGGCCCAATTGCTCCGCCGGGCCCGGGGTCGGGGCCGAGCTTTGCGAATCCGGGGCCGGCGTTACCGGAGCCGGCGTTACTGGGGCGGGCGCCGCCGGAGCCGGGGTGGCCGGGGCAGCGGGAGCCGGGGTCGCCGGCGCGGGGGTCACCGGGGCCGGGGCAGAGGTGCTGCCGGCACCCGCCGCGGGCTGTTCGGACGAGCCGGTCTTGGCGCCGTCGTCGCAGGCGGCAAGGCCAAGGGAGGCCAGCAGCGCCAGGGCAATAGCGGTCGTCTTCATGGAAGTCCTCGTTCTCATTGTGAAGAATGATCGATCACGAGAAGAGTAACCCTTCCGGCAGCCGGCGGTTCCCCGCCGGGGCCGAGACCGATTTCCGATCGGCTGCCGGCCTCAGCCGAGATCGAGGACATCCGCCATGTCGTAAAGGCCGGCGGGCTTGCCGGCGGCCCAGAGCGCGGCATGGACGGCACCGCGCGAGAAAATGCCCCGGTCCGTCGCCTTGTGGGTCAGTTCCACCCGTTCGCCGTCGGCGGCGAAAACCACCGAATGCTCGCCGACGACATCGCCGCCCCGCAGGGTGGCGAAGCCGATATGGCCCTTCACCCGGGCCCCGGTATGACCGTCGCGCACCCGGTCCGAAACCGCGTCGAGCGCGACGCCGCGCCCCGCCGCCGCCTCGCGCCCCAGGGCCAGGGCGGTGCCCGAGGGGGCGTCGACCTTGTGGCGGTGGTGCATCTCGACGATTTCGATATCCCACTCCTCGGGCCCGAGGATGGTTGCGACCTTGCGGGTCAGCGCGGCCAGGAGATTGACCCCCAGGCTGAAATTGGCGGCCTGGACCACCGGCGCGGCCGTGGCCGCGGCAACCACCGCCGCCTGCTGTTCGGCGGACAGGCCGGTGGTGCCGATCACCAGCGCCCGGCCCGTCCTGCCCGCGAGGCCGGCATGGAGGGGTGCTGCCACGGGGGCGGTGAAATCGATGATCACATCGGCGCGGGCGAACAGGTCTTCCGCGCTGTCGGTCACGGCGACGCCGAGCGGCGCCCGGCCGACCAGCGTGCCGAGATCGGCGCCGACGAATTCGGACCCCGGCCGTTCCGTGCCGCCGGCCAGGGTGGCGCCGGCATTGAGGGCGGCGTTGATCAGGCTGCGGCCCATGCGCCCCGCGCAGCCGAGAATGCCGATCGTGGTCATGGCCATATCCTTGTCGGTCTGAAGACCCGTGCCCCCCGCCCCGCCGGCGGGACGAGGGGCGGCCTCGCTATTCGGTCAGGTCGTTCCAGAGTTCCTTCACCTTGGCGAAGAACCCCTCGGATTCCGGGCTGGTGCCCTTGCCGCCGGCCTTTTCGAACTCCTTGAGGAGATCTTTCTGCTTGGCGGTCAGGTTCATCGGCGTCTCGACCACCGCATTGATGTAGAGATCGCCAAGGGCGCCGCCGCGCAGCGCCGGCATGCCCTTGCCCTTCAGGCGGAACTGGCGCCCGGTCTGGGTGCCGGCCGGGATCGCGACCCGGGCCCGGCTGCCGTCGATGGTCGGGACTTCGATATTGCCGCCGAGGGCCGCGGTCACCATGGGAATCGGCACGCGGCAGAACAGGTTGGCGCCGTCACGCCGGAACAGCGCATGGGGCACCACGGTCAGGAAGATATAGAGATCGCCCGGCGTGCCGCCGCGCAAGCCCGCCTCGCCCTCGCCGGCCAGGCGGATGCGGGTGCCGTCCTCCACCCCTTGCGGGATGTTGACCGACAGGGTCTTTTCCTTCGAGACCCGGCCATGGCCGCCGCAGACCTTGCACGGGTCCTTGATGATCCGGCCGGCGCCCTGGCAGGTCGGGCAGGTCCGCTCCACGGTGAAGAAACCCTGCTGGGCGCGCACCTTGCCGGCGCCCTGGCAGGACGGGCAGGTGGTGGGCTTCGAGCCGGGGGCGGCACCCGAGCCCTCGCAAGCCTCGCAGGACACGGTCGAGGGGACGCGGATCTGCGTCTTCTTGCCCTTGAAGGCTTCCTCGAGCGTGATCTCCATATTGTAGCGAAGGTCGGAACCGCGCGTCGCGCCGCTGCCGCCGGCGCCGCGCTGGCCGCCCCGGCCCATGAATTCGCCGAACAGGTCGTCGAAGACATCGGCGAAGGACGAGCCGAAGTCGAAGCCCCGCGCGCCCGCGCCGGCGCCCGGGCCGCCGCCCTCGAAGGCGGCATGGCCGTAGCGGTCATAGGCGGCGCGCTTGTCGTCGTCCGAGAGGACCGAATAGGCTTCGTTGATTTCCTTGAATTTCTGTTCCGCTTCGGCGTCGCCCGGGTTCTTGTCCGGGTGCCACTTCATCGCCAGCTTGCGGAATGCCTTCTTGATCTCGTCGGCAGAAGCCCCGCGCGCGACGCCCAGAAGTTCGTAATAATCGGCCTTCGCCATGGCGGACTCCTATCACCGGCCGTGCCGGCCGTCCCCCGGAGGGGCAACGGCCGGCACGCCACGTCCTGTCACGCTGCGGATCAGTTGGACTTCTTCTTGTCGTCCACTTCCTCGAAGTCGGCGTCGACCACATCCTCGGCGCCCGGCTGGGCCCCGGCGGCACCGGCACCGCCCTGGGCGCCTTGCGCCTTTTCCGCCTCGGCCTTGTAGATCGCCTCGCCCACCTTCATGGCGGCGTTGGCCAGCGCCTCGGTCTTTTCCTTGATCGCCTCGGCATCCTCGGCCGACAGGGCCGTGCGCAGGTCGGCGACCGCCGCCTCGACCGCCGCCTTGTCGCCGGCGGCGATCTTGTCGGCATGTTCGGCGAGGTTGCGCTCGGTCGAATGGATCAGGCCCTCGGCGTGGTTCCGCGCCTCGACCAGTTCCTTGCGCTTCTTGTCGTCGGCGGCATGGGCTTCGGCATCCTTCACCATCTTCTCGATGTCGGCATCCGAAAGACCGCCGGACGCCTGGATGCGGATCTGCTGTTCCTTGCCCGTGCCCTTGTCCTTGGCCGAGACCTGGACGATGCCGTTGGCGTCGATGTCGAAGGTCACCTCGATCTGCGGCACGCCGCGCGGCGCCGGCGGAATGCCGACGAGATCGAACTGGCCGAGCAGCTTGTTATCCGCCGCCATCTCGCGCTCGCCCTGGAAGACCCGGATGGTCACCGCGTTCTGGTTGTCGTCGGCGGTGGAGAAGACCTGGCTCTTCTTGGTCGGGATCGTGGTGTTGCGCTCGATCAGGCGGGTAAAGACGCCGCCCAGGGTCTCGATGCCCAGCGACAGCGGGGTGACATCGAGCAGCAGCACGTCGCGGACGTCGCCCTGGAGCACGCCGGCCTGGATGGCGGCGCCCATGGCCACCACTTCGTCCGGGTTCACGCCCTTGTGCGGTTCCTTGCCGAAGAAGGTCTTCACGATCTCCTGGATCTTCGGCATGCGGGTCATGCCGCCGACGAGCACCACTTCATCGATCTGGCCGGCCGAGAGACCGGCATCCTTCAGCGCCTTCTGGCAGGGCTCGATCGTGCGCTGCACCAGATCGTCGACCAGGCTTTCGAACTTGGCGCGGGTGAGGCGCAGGGTCAGGTGCTTCGGGCCCGTGGCGTCGGCCGTGATGAAGGGCAGGTTCACTTCGGTCTGCATCGCCGACGACAGCTCGATCTTGGCCTTTTCCGCCGCTTCCTTCAGGCGCTGCAGGGCGAGCTTGTCCTTGCGCAGGTCGATGCCGCCGTTCTCGCGCTTGAATTCGTCGGCCAGATAGTCGACGAGGCGGAGGTCGAAGTCCTCGCCGCCGAGGAAAGTGTCGCCGTTGGTCGACTTCACCTCGAAGACGCCGTCGCCGATCTCGAGCACCGACACGTCGAAGGTGCCGCCGCCGAGGTCATAGACCGCGATGGTCTTGCCGTCCTGCTTGTCGAGGCCATAGGCGAGCGCCGCCGCCGTCGGCTCGTTGATGATGCGCAGCACTTCGAGGCCGGCGATGCGGCCGGCGTCCTTGGTCGCCTGGCGCTGGGCGTCGTTGAAATAGGCGGGAACGGTGATCACCGCCTGGGTGACGGTCTCGCCCAGGAACGATTCGGCGGTTTCCTTCATCTTCTGCAGGATGAAGGCGGAAACCTGGCTGGGGCTGTACTTGGTGCCGCGCACATCGACCCAGGCGTCGCCATTGTCCGCCCTGACGATGTTGTAGGGCACCATGCCCTTGTCCTTCTGGGTCATCGGATCGGCGAAGGAGCGGCCGATCAGGCGCTTGATCGCGAACAGCGTGCCTTCCGGATTGGTGACCGCCTGGCGCTTGGCGGCCTGGCCGACCAGACGCTCGTCGGCGGTGAAGCCGACCATCGACGGCGTGGTGCGGGCACCTTCGGCATTCTCGATCACTTTCGGCTTGGGGCCGTCCATGATGGCGATGCAGGAATTGGTGGTCCCGAGGTCGATACCGATAACCTTGCCCATCGTACTCTCCTTTGCGGCAGGCGTCGGCGGCCCGAACGGCACCGGCGACACCCCCTGGGTTCTGAAACGGGGCGCGGGGGACCGGCAATGCCCCCTCGCGCGCTGTGGCTTATATAGGGCCCTGATTTGCGCGCCGCAACGGCCCGTGAGGGGGTCTAATCCCCTGCCGGCAAAAAAATCCGCCCCCGGGGCCGGTTGCCCGGGGGCGGTTCCCCAGGCCCCGCCTACCAGTTGAAATGGGCGCCGAGGAAGAGGGCGCGGCCGCTGCCCGGCTCGAACACGGCCGAGGCGTCGGTCGCCGTATTGCCGGTGCTGGCGCTGGCGATATAGGCCTCGTCCAGAAGGTTCCGGCCCTCGAAGAAGAGGGAGACATGCCGCGACAGGTCATAGCCGGCGCTGAAGCCGAGCAGGGCATAGGATGCGGTTTCCGTCCGGTTGGCATTGTCGACGTAATAGGCTTCCGGCACCCATTCGACATTCGGCCCGAAGGCATAGCCCGCCGGGTTCCGGTACAGCAGTTCGGCCCGCAGCATGTGCCGGGGCGCGCCCGGCAATTCATTGTCGCCGAACACGCGGTCGCCGTCGAAGCGGAAGTCGCTGAACGTATAGGCGCCCCGCAGCCAGACCCGGTCCGCCTGATCGCCCTCGACGAAAAGGGCCTTCGCCACCGTCAGGCCGAAGCCCGCCTCCAGGCCCTGGTGGAGGGTGCGGTCGGCATTGGCGACGGCGACGAGGCCGCCGCCCAGGTCCTCGAACAGGAATTCGCGGCGCAGCCGGCTGTGATAGAGGGTGATATCCCATTCGTGGTCGGCGGTGGCGCCCCTGGTACCGATCTCATAGGTCAGCGCGGTCTGCGGCCTGGTGTTCGAAAGCGCGGCCTGGGCGAAATTCAATTCGCCGAAGCTCGGCATTTCGGTCGCTTTGGTCACATTGGCGAAGACCTGCCACCCGGCCGAGATATCGAAGAGCAGGCCGAGCTTCGGGTTGAAGGCGTCGAGGTCGATATCGCCGCCGGCGGTGTTGAAGATCGCCTCCCGCTCGCGCGAGGCCCTGATGTATTGGCCGCCGATGACGAGGGCGAGCCCGGGCACCACGTCGAAGGCGTTTTCGACATAGAGGCTGGTGGTCTCGGCCTTGTCCTTGGCCTTCGACAGCAGCGCGCCCTGACGGGCGCCCGGCAGGTTCTGGTACTGGGCATTGTCCAGGCGGCCGCCGGCGACGCTGAGGCCGAGCGTCAGGCGGTTGTCGTGGCCGAAGATCCGGCCCTCGTTCTCCACCCGGGCGAAAAGGCCCTGATCCCGGTATTTATAGTCCAGATACTGGTAGATCGGGTGGACGAGCTGCTTTTCCGAAGCATAGAAGCCCACCTCGAGGCTGGTTTCGCCCAGGATCACGGTCGTCTTGTTGGCGAAGCGCAGCGCTTCGATATTGCGCTGGTAATCCTGGGTCAGGTTGCCGGCGGCCGCGGTCCTCGGGCGGTTCAGCGCCGCCGCCTTGCCGACCGAACCCGGGATATATTGCTCGATGTCGCTGGCGTTCACATAGAAGCGGGTCTCGGCCCGGGGCGAGAGGCGCCAGCCGAGGTTGGCCGAGCCGCGGAAGGACTCGCCGTCCGCATGGTCGCGAAAACCGTCGTCCTGCAGCCAGGAGCCGGTGGCATGGACGTCGACCGCGCCGCTGGCCGTGCCGCTGGCCAGTTGCAGCTGGCGGAAACCGTCGCTGCCGATCACCGCCCGGCCGGAGATAAGGCTGGCGTCATGGCCGCTCGGGGTGACGAAATTGACCGCGCCGCCGGTCGAATTGGCGCCGTAGCGCAGGCCGTTGCCGCCCTTCCAGACCTCGACATGATCATAGGCGGTGGGGTCGATTTCCTGGGCGTCGCCGCTGCCGTCGGCGAAGATCATGGGGATGCCGTCCTGGAACAGCTGGATGCCGCGCAGGTGGAAATTGCGCGACAGGCCGCTGCCCCGGATCGAGAAGCGGGCATCGCCGCCCCATTTCGGCTGGACGAAAACGCCCGGCTCGTAATCGAAGATATCCTTCAGGGTGGCGGCCGGCGTATCGGCATAGTCTTCGGCCGGAACGACCGCGGCGGCGCCGGGGGTGCGGGCGATGATCCCGGCCGCCGCCGCCGCATCGGGCGCGGTCAGGGAGACGGCCCCGGCGGAAACCGAGACGGTGGGCAGGACGTCCTGGGCCGCCGCCGGCAGGGCGGCGAGCAGGGCCGGCAGGGAGACGAGGGCGAAACGGATCTTCGGCATGGGATGGCCTTTCATCAGGCGCGGGCAGTGCCGCGGCGCAGCAGGCGCACGATGAATTCGAGGGCGGCGACGGCGAGCAGGCTCGCGGCCGTCAGCGGAAACAGAAGAGAGAGGACGAGGATGAGGGCGCTGGCCCCCGCCATCACCCCGTTGCCCGGGACCGGCGGCACGCCGAAGGACCGGGCCGGCCGGCGCTTCCACCACATGACGGCGGCGGCCAGGCTCATGACCACGATGGCGATGCAGGCGAGCAGCATCAGCATCTGGTTCAGCGGCCCGAATTCCTGGCCGAGATGGACATTGATGCCCCATTCGATCGCCTTCGCCCCGGCGCCGTAATCGGCGAAGCCGACATCGGCCAGCACCAGGCCCGAATATTGATCGACATGGACCGCGCGCTGGCGGGTGATGTCGTCGGGGAAGACCGAGGCGGTATAGACCCCGACCGCCCCTTGCGGCAGGGCCAGGGTGAAGCCCGGGGCGATGCCGGTGGCCCGGACCGCCTCCAGCGCCCGTTCGACCGAAAGCGCCGGATGGCCGGAGACGGCGGAGGACGGCACCGGGCTGCCTTCGAGGGTCCAGCCCGCTTCGGTGACCGCACCGAGGGGAATGCTCGATTCCGGTGCCGCGTCCCAGAGATAGGCCGGATAGCCGGCACCCCGGGCATTGATCTCCGCATTCAGCCGGTCGCCGAGAAAGCCCGACCAGGGCAGGCCGGTCACCGCCAGGAACAGCACGAAGCCGCCGGCGACGATGCCGGTGACGGCATGGAGGTCGCGCCAGAACACCCGCTTGCCCGGGGTTTCGCGGATGGTGACGACACCGCCCCGCCGGCCGCGCGGCCACCACAGGTAGATGCCGGTGACGACCAGGATCACCGCCCAGCCGGCGACGATCTCGATCACCCGGTTGGGCCCGTCGCCGAGAATGGCCAGGGAATGGATCCGGCGCAGCACCTGGGCCAGTTTCTCGTCCTGGGGAATGCTGCCCAGCACCTTGCCTGTGCCCGGATCGACATAGACCGAGCGGCGGACCCCGGCCTCGTCGTCGACCACGATATCGATGCTGCGGTCGGACGCGGCCGGGGCGACCAGCTTCACCGCCCGGCCGGGAACGGCTTCGACGGCGGCGGCGATCAATCGGTCGGCGGGCAGCGCCCAGGCCGGCGGCGCGACCACGAGCAGGTCGCGGTGGCGGGCAAGCTCGATCTCGTCCTTGAACAGGTAGAGGCCGCCGGTCAGCGCCAGCGCGATCAGAAACGGCAGGGCGAACAGCCCGGCATAGAAGTGCCAGCGCCAGACGGCGCGGTAGAAAGTCCCGAGGCGGGCGCGGGGCATGGCGCCCGCGGCCCGATCGGCAGCAGAAAGGGTCATGAGTATCGTCCTGGCAGGGCGCAGGCCGGCACGCCGGCCCGCGCAGTCACGGGGAAACGGGTGACGTCAGGCCAGGAGGACGGGCGGGGCGCGGGCTTGCCGGCGCTCGGGCGGGCCGGCGGGCACGATGCGGCCGGCGATCGCCAGCCAGGGGCCGGCGGCGACCGCGACCGGCACCGGCGGCTGGAACAGGGGTTCGGGCGGCGCGGCCAGGGCCTGGTGCGGCATGGCCGGGCACAGGGCGCAGGAACGGTCGGCCGCCGGCGCCTGCGGCTTGCCGCCCTCGTCCCGGCCGGGGGAGCCCTTCTCCCCGGCCAGAAGATCGGCAAGGCTGACAACCTTGTAGCCATAGAGGGTGCAGATCACGACCGAGATCTGGTCGGCCCCGGCGACCGGCGCCGCCGTCGGGGGTGGCGTCGTGCCGCCATGGCGGGCCATGGCCGCCGCCTGCACCGACGGCAGCAGGACAAGGGCGAGAACGGCAAGAAAGGCGAGGATCGTGCCGGACAGGGAAGTGCGGCGCGAAGCGCGCCGGCGCAACCGTCCTGTCCGCATCCCGATGGTCATTGCCGCCCCTGCCCTGCCGGCACGGACGATCGTCGAGACCGCCTGCCGGACCGCCGCGCTTTCCGCGCGATCGATCCAGCTTTTGCGGATCGGAACCGTTCAGGTCAAGCGGTCTGATCGACCACGGGTGCGACAGATTCGGCCTTGGCGACGCCGACCTTGGCCGCGCGCAGCAGGCGGTCGTGGATCTGGTAGCCGGTCTGGATGACCTGGATGATGGCGCCGCCCGGCTGGCCGGTGCCCGGCGCCTCGAACAGCACCTCGTGCTTGTTGGGATCGGCCTTCTCGCCCAGCGCCGGGGCGATGCGGGTGATGCCGGCCTTTTCGAAGGCGGCGAGCAATTCGCGCTCGGTCATGCCGATGCCGTCGAGCAGGCCGGCCAGGGCCCCGCCCTCGGCGCGGGCGTCGCCCGGCACCGCCTCGATCGCGCGGCGCAGGTTGTCGGCGACGCCGGTCAGGTCGCGGGCGAGCTTGGTCACGGCGTATTTCGCCGTATCCTCGCGCTCGCGCTCGGTGCGGCGGCGCAGGTTCTCGGTCTCGGCGAAGGCGCGCAGCAGGCGGTCCTTCAGGTCGGCGACCTCCGCCTGGAGGGTTTCGACCGTGGGGCCGGCTTCCGGGGCGGCCGGCGCCTCGGCGGCGGTTTCGGTCACGACGGTTTCGGGATGTTCGGTCTCGGTCATTTCGGGTCCACTTAACGTCAACTGATCAGGCGGCCGAGCATCCTGGCGGTGTAATCCACCATGGGCACGACCCGCCCGTAATTCACCCTTGTCGGCGCGATCACGCCGATCATGCCCACGATCCGTTCCTCCTGGCGCTTGAAGGGCGCCACGATCAGGGACGAGCCGGACAGGCTGAACAGCTTGTTCTCCGAGCCGATGAAGATGCGCACCCCATCGGCGTCCTGCGCCAGTTCCAACAGTTGGAGAACGTCACGCTTGCTTTCAAGGTCGTCGAACAATTGCCTGACCCGCTCGAGATCCGCAAGCACCGTGAGATCGTCGAGCAGGCGGGCGCGGCCGGAAACGATCAGCATGTTGCGCTCGTCCTCGCCCGACCAGGTGGCGAGCCCGGCTTCGACCACCTTGGCGGCAAGCAGGTCCAGTTCCGCCTTGCGGTCCTCGATCTCGTGCAGGATGCGCGTCCGCCCCTCGGCCATGGTGCGGCCGCCGAGGCGCGCCGACATATAGTTCGACGCCGCCTGCAAGGCCGAGGGCGTCAGGCCCGCCGGCACGTCGACGATCCGGTTCTCGACCGAGCCGTCCTGGCCGACGAGGACGGCCAGCGCCCGCCCCGGGCCGAGGTGGACGAATTCGACATGGGACAGCGAACGGTCCGACTTCGGCACGATGACGAGGCCGGCGCATTGCGACAGGCCGGACAATTGCTTGGTCGCCTCGGTCAGCAGGTCTTCGACCGAGCGGCCGGCGGCGGCGCCATGGGCTTCGATCGAGCGGCGCTCGTCCTCGGTCAGGTTGCCCAGTTCGAGAAAACTGTCGACGAAGATGCGCAGGCCCGCCTGGGTCGGCATCCGCCCGGCCGAGGCATGGGGGGAATAGAGCAGGCCGGCCTGTTCGAGATCCTGCATCACGTTGCGGATCGAGGCCGGCGACAGGGTGATGCCGAGGCGCTGCGACAAGGTGCGCGAACCGACCGGCTCCCCCGTCTCGAGATAGGACTCGACGATGGTGCGGAAGATCTGGCGTGAACGCTCGTTCAACTCCTGGATCATGCCGTCATTCCTGATGCTTTACGCAGGTGCAATGTAGGAAGCCTGCCGCGGCCCGTCAATCGCTCGCCTTGAGGGTGCCCGGCCCTCGAGGGTGGACAAGCCGGCGGAACGGGCGCCCAATAAAACGGGGCTGACCTCTCCACAACGACAAGAGTGAAAGGAGAACGCCATGGATTATTGGAGCCTGCTGGCCCGCCAGCGATCCAACGAAGCGAAGGCCCGGGCGCTGAGCCCGATCCTGCGCCGCGCCGGCGGCGGCCGCGCCACCCCCGTGCTGGCCGATGCCGGCCGCACCATCGCCGCGCTGCGCCAGGAAAACGCCCGCCAGCAGGCGGAAATCGACGTTCTGCGCGGCGAAATCGCCGACCTTCGGGGCCGCCCGTCCTGAAGCTGCGGAGCGCTGTTGATCCCCGCCCCGGGGCCTGCGACCATCGGGGCGGGGAATGGCGCCGAGGGGGAACGGCATGCGCGGATTGATCGGTCTCGTTACCGGCCTGCTGCTGGCGGCAGCGGCGCCGGCCGCAGCGGAAACGCAATATTTCCGGATCGCCACCGCCGGCGAGACCGGGACTTATTTTCCGGTCGGCCATGCGCTGGCCGCCGCCGCCAGCCGGCCGCCGGACCTCGTCGTTTCCGCCATCGCCTCGAACGGTTCCGTCGCCAATGTCGAGGCGATCAGCAACGGCACGGTCGAATCGGGCCTCGTCCAGGCGGATGTCGCCCATTGGGCGATCACCGGCACCGGCGCCTATGACGCCAGGGGGCCGCGCCCGGGCCTGCGCGCCATCGCCGCCCTTTACCCGGAGACGGTCCACCTCGTCGTGCGCCGTGACAGCGGCATCACCGGCATCGACACGCTGCGCGGCAAGCATGTCTCGATCGACGAGCCGGGCTCGGGCACGCTGGCCGACGTCCGCCTGATCCTGGACGCCCATGGCTTCAACGAGCGCGACTTCGTCGCCGAATATTACAAGCCCGACCTCGCCGCCCAGCTGGTGGGCGACGGGCAGCTGGACGGTTTCTTCTTCGTCGGCGGCTTCCCGAGCGAGGCGATCGCCATGCTGGCCGGCCGCAAGCTGGGCGAGATCGCCCTGGCCCCGATCGCCGGGCCGGGGGTGAACCGGCTGCTGGCGGACAATGCCTTCTTCACCCCGGCGCGCATTCCGGTGAACACCTATCCCCGGCTCGACGCGGTGGAGACGGTGGCCGTCCGCGCCCTGTGGCTGACCGGGGAAGACCAGCCGGCCGAATTGATCGAGCGGCTGACGGAGGCGCTCTGGTCCGATCAGGCCCGCGCCGTGCTCGACGCCGGCCACGCCCAGGCCCGGGCGATCCGCCCGGAAACCGCCCTTCTCGGCCTCACGGTGCCGCTGCACCCGGGCGCCGAAGCCTTCTACCGCAAGGCCGGCCTGATCAAGTAAGAGAAAGGCTCAATCGCCCGCCGGCCAGAACGCCGGATCGATGATCTGATCGAACGACCACGGGCAGGCGGGCGGAAAACTTTCTTCCGCAAGGCCGGTCTCCAGGCCGGCAGTGCGCCGCGCCTTCCTGTAGGCCCGCTGCAGGCTGTCGTCGACCTGCGCCCTGAGGCTCGGATTATCCGCCAGAAGGTCGGCGAGATCGTCGCGCTGATTGAGGATCGTCGTCCGCCACGACGCGCCCTGCAAGGCCGGCTGGAAGCGCCATTTCAGGAGATGCAGGAGAAGGACCGCCAGGCGGCTGATCAATTCGCGCTTTTCGGCCTTGCCCATGCTTTCGATTTCCTCGGCGATATGCTCGATATCGGCCGCCGCCAGCCGGCCGGCGCGCAGCAGCGCCGCCTGTTCGTTGGCCCAGGCGTAGAAATCCTCTTCGTAAAGGCGGGACTTTCCGGTCATCGCTGTCTCCGGCCCGAAGCCTAGCGAATTTCGCCCGGACTGTCATTCCGGCCGGCGCGATTTGCCTTTTCATAAATCCGGCGATTGGCTTTAAAAGGGCGGCCGGAACCATTCTCAAAGGGGAATTCTCATGCGCGCCCATGGCCGCCAGGCCGACCAGCTGCGGCCCATCAGCCTCGAGCCCGGTTTTTCCAAACACGCCGAAGGCTCGTGCTTCGTGCGTTTCGGCGACACTCATGTGCTCTGCACCGCCTCGATCGACGAGAAGGTGCCGTCCTGGCTGCGCGGCCAGGGCCGGGGCTGGGTGACCGCCGAATACGGCATGCTGCCCCGCGCCACCCACAGCCGGAACGACCGCGAGGCGGCCAAGGGCAAGCAGACCGGCCGCACCCAGGAAATCCAGCGCCTGATCGGCCGCGCGCTCCGCGCCGCCATCGACCTCGAAAAACTGGGCGAAGTCTCGATCAAGATCGACTGCGACGTGATCCAGGCCGACGGCGGCACCCGCACGGCCTCGGTCACCGGGGCCTATGTGGCACTCTACCAGGCGATCGAAGGGCTGATGAACAAGGGCACGCTCAAGGAAAACCCGATCCGGACCGAGGTCGCGGCGGTTTCCTGCGGCATCGTCAAGGGCGAGGCCCTGCTCGACCTCGATTACACCGAGGACAGTTCGGCCGGGGCGGACGCCAATTTCGTCCTGACCGGCACCGGCCAGATCGTCGAGATCCAGGGCACGGCGGAAGGCGCCCCCTTCAGCGCCGAGGAATTCGCCAATCTCTTCGCCCTCGCCCAGGGCGGCATCGCCCGCCTGACCGCCTATCAGCGCACGGCGCTCGGGCTGTTCTGATGAAACTCTCGGGCCGGCTGGTGGTCGCCAGCCACAATGAGGGCAAGGTGCGGGAGATCGGCGATCTCCTCGCCCCCTTCGGCATCACCCCGGTCTCCGCCGGCAGCCTGAACCTGCCCGAGCCGGAAGAAACCGAAACCACCTTCGCCGGCAATGCCGAACTGAAGGCGCGGGCCGCAGCCCTTGCCGCCGGCCTGCCGGCGCTGGCCGACGATTCGGGCCTTTCGGTCGAGGCGCTGGGCGGCGATCCCGGGATCTATTCCGCGCGCTGGGCCGGCCCGGGCAAGGATTTCGCCGTCGCCATGGACCGGATCGAAACCCTGCTGCGGGAAAAGGCTGCGCTGCTGCCGGCGCAGCGCCGGGCCTGGTTCACCTGCGCCCTGGCGCTGGCGCAGCCGGACGGCCGCTGCACCACTTTCGTCGGCGAGGTTCACGGTACCCTGGTCTGGCCGCCGCGCGGCCGTAACGGCTTCGGTTACGACCCGGTGTTCCAGGCCGAGGGCGCGGAGATCACCTTCGGCGAGATGGAGCCGGCGGCGAAACACGCGATCAGCCATCGCGCCATCGCCTTCCGCCAATTGGTCGACAGCCTGAAGGATTGAAACCGCCCGCCCGTCCCCCTACCCTGGTCCGACAACGATACCGCTGGGGGGCGGGCTATGGGCAGACTGGTGAATTTCCTTCTTTCGCTGCTGGTCCTCGCCGGGCTTGCGGTCCATGGCTATTTCTACCTCGCGACCGAGGAGATCCATCCCTGCCGGGCGGCCCTCGTCCGCCTCGGGCCCCATAATGCCGAGACCACCCTGGCCCTTCAGTTCAAGGGGCCGGACCGCAATCTCGATACGATCGTCGAATGCTATGCCGTCGCCTTTGACGGCGCATCCGAAGCCCCCGTCTCAACCCCCATTGACGTGCCGGCCCCGGCAGTCCAATAGGCGGGGATGAGCGAAACGATCCGTGCCGGCGATCCCGGCACAATGGCGCTTTACGTCCATTGGCCATTCTGCAAGTCGAAGTGTCCCTACTGCGACTTCAACAGCCATGTCCGCGACAGCGTCGACCATGGTGCCTGGGCGGCGGCCCTGACGGCGGAAGTGGCGCGGGTCGCCGCCCTCGCCCCCGGGCGGGTGCTGACCTCGATCTTCTTCGGCGGCGGCACACCGTCCCTGATGGACCCGGCGACGGTCGCGGCGGTGATCGCGGCGGCGGCCAGGGCCTGGCGCTTCGCCGCCGATATCGAGATCACGCTCGAAGCCAATCCGACCTCGGTCGAGGCCGGGCGCCTCGGCGATTTCCGCGCCGCCGGGGTTAACCGGGCCAGCCTCGGCGTGCAGTCGCTGGCGGAGGGCGATCTCCGCTTCCTGGGCCGGCAGCATTCGGCGGCGGAGGCGCTTCAGGCCGTCGCCACCGCGCGGGCGATCTTCCCCCGGGTCTCCTTCGACCTGATCTATGCCCGGCCCGGCCAGACGCCGGCACGCTGGGGCGAGGAATTGCGCCGCGCCCTCGATTTCGGGCCCGACCACCTCTCGCTCTATCAACTGACCATCGAGGAGGGCACGGCCTTCCACGCCGCCGTCCGCCGCGGCGACTGGGCCCCCCTCGACGAAGAGGCCCAGGCCGCCTTGTTCGAACAGACCCAGGCCCTGCTGAACGACGCCGGCCTGCCGGCCTATGAAATCTCGAACCACGCCAGGCCGGGCAACGAAAGCCGGCACAACCTGACCTATTGGCGCTATGGCGATTATGCCGGCATCGGCCCGGGCGCCCACGGCCGCCTGACCCTGGACGATGGCCGGGCGATCGCGACCAGCGCCTGGCGAAAGCCCGAAACCTGGGCGGACCACGTGCGCGAAACCGGCGACGGCACCGAATTCCGCCACGACCTCGATACTGCCGCCCGGGTCGACGAAGCGGTGATGATGGGCCTGCGCCTGACCGAAGGCGTGCCGGTCGACCGGCTGGAACGGCTGGGAAACGCGCCCTTCGCCCGGCTGATCGCGCCGGCGCGGCTGGAACGGCTGGCCGCCGGCGGCTTCCTGACCCTGGCCGACGGCCGCCTGAGCGCCACGGCCGCGGGCCGGGCCGTGCTCAATACCCTGCTCGGCGAATTGCTCGCCTGATCAATCCGCGGTCCAGAGGGCGTTCTTGATTTCGCCGATCATGGCGGCATGGGCGGCCGCTTCCTCGGCCGTCGGCTCGTGCGGGCGGGGCGGGCGGATCTCGCGTTCGCGCGCCCCGGCCCGGGCCAGGCTGCTGCGGGTGAGCGAGAAACCCTGCTGACGGCCGCCCACCAGTTCGAGATAGACCGCCGCCAGCAATTCGCAGTCGAGCAGGGCGCCGTGCTTGCCGCGCTTCGACAGGTCGACGTCGAAGCGCTTGCACAGCGCATCCAGGCTGGCCGGCGCGCCGGGGAACTTGCGGCGGGCGATCAGCACCGTATCGGTCGCCCGTTCCATCGGGAAACCTTCGCGCCCCAGGCGGGCCAGTTCGGCATTCAGGAAGCCGATGTCGAAGGCGGCATTATGGATGACGAAGGGGGCATCGCCGATGAAGGCCAGGAAATCATCGGCGACGGCGGCGAACAGCGGCTTGTCGGCCAGGAATTCGTCGGTCAGGCCGGTGACGTTGCGCGCCCCTTCCGACATTTCCCGTTCCGGGTTGACATAGACCTGATAGGTCCGCCCGGTCGGGACATGGTTCATCAATTCGACGCAGCCGATTTCGACGATGCGGTCGCCATTGTTGAACTCGAAGCCCGTGGTTTCGGTGTCGAGAACGATTTCCCGCATCAGGCCAGCCTTTCGTCGCGCTTTGGCGGGGGGTCGCCCAGCAGGGTCTCGACCACGCGCCGGACATGGCCGCGCGCGACCTCCAGCCCCTGGTCGGTCGGGATGACGAAATCGGCCTGCGCTCGCTTGTCGCCGTCCGGCACCTGGCGCGACAGGATCTCGTCGAGTTTTTCGGCACTCATGCCCGGCCGCTCCAGCACCCGCCGGCGCTGCACCTCGGCCGGGGCCGAGACCACGGCGACATAATCCGCCCGGTGCTGGCCGCCGGTTTCGAACAGCAGGGGAATGTCGAGCACCACGAGGGCCGTGCCCCGGTCGATTTCCGCCACCAGAAAATCGCGCTGCACCTGGGCGACCAGGGGATGGATCACCGCTTCCAGCTTTTTCCATGCCCCCGGGTCGCCGGCGATTTCGCGCGATAGCAAGGCGCGGTCGACGGCGCCGTCGCGCACCACCGCGGGAAAGATCTCGCCGATCGGCCCGACCGCCCGGCCGCCCGCGGCATAAAGACCATGCACCGCGGCATCGGCGTCATAGACCGGGATGCCCAGGTCGCGGAACATCTTCGATGTCTCGCTCTTGCCCATGCCGATCGAGCCGGTAAGGGCGAGGATGAGCGGCCGGCCCCGGCCGGGTTCAACGGGCGAGGACATGGCGGCGCAATTCCTCCGTCACTTCGGGCACCAGCCCGAACCAAGCGGCAAAGCCCGGCACGGCCTGATGCAGCAACATGCCGAGGCCATCGACCGTCCGGTTGCCCCGGGCCTTCGCCCGGGCCAGGAGATCGGTCTCGAGGGGGGCATAGACGATATCGGTGACCACCGCCGCCTCCGCCAGGCCGTCCAGCGGCAGGTCCAGGGCCGGCTGGCCCTGCATGCCGAGGCTGGTGGTATTGACCAGGAGATCGATGTCGTCCAGCCGGTCGGCCCGCTCGTCCCAGGGCACGGGCACGACATAGGGCTCGAAGGCGCGGACCAGGGCATTGGTCTTGTCCGGGCTGCGGTTGGCCAGCTTGATCTCGACCACGCCGGCCTCGATCAGCCCGGCGATGACCCCCCGCGCGGCACCGCCGGCACCGAGCACGAAGGCGCTCGCCCCGTCCAGGGCAAGGCCCGGCGCGCCCTGGAGCAGGTTGGCGATGAAGCCGGGCGCATCGGTGTTGCGCCCGCTCAGCGTGCCGTCGTCCTCGACGATCACGGTGTTGATGGCGCCGATGCGCCGCGCCGTTTCATCCACCCGGTCGACGATCCGCATCGCCGCCTCCTTGTGGGGCACGGTCAGGTTGCAGCCGCGAAAGCCCAGCTTGGGCAGGGCGCGCAGCGCGTCCTGCAAGTCATCCGGGCGGACGGCCAGGGGCAGATAGGCGCCGTCGATGCCGTGCTTCTCGAGCCAATAGCCATGCAGCCGGGGCGAGCGGGAATGGCCGACCGGCCAGCCCATCACGCCCGCCAGCCTCGCCTTGCCGGAAATCATCATGTGCCGAGCGCGCCCCTGATGCGCAGATAATCGAGAACCGCCAGCAGGGGCAGGCCCTGGATGGTGAAATGATCGCCGGCGATGCGGTTGAAGAGTTGCAGCCCCAGCCCCTCGACCTGATAGGCGCCGACCGAGGACAGCACGACCTCCCCCGCCGCGGCGAGATAGGCGTCGATGAAGTCGTCCGTATAGGGCCGCATCTCCAGGGTGGCGCTGGCGATGTGGCGCCAGACCGGGGCGCCGTTCTCGCAGATCACCACGGCCGAGATCAATTCATGGGCGCGCCCGCGGAAAGCCTGGAGATGGGCCCGGGCATGGGCCATGTCCGCCGGCTTGTCGAAGACCACGCCGTTCTGGACCAGGATCTGGTCGGCACCGATGACGAGAGCGCCGCGCCAGCGCTGCGAGACTTTCATCGCCTTCAATTCGGCCAGGAAATCGGCCATGTCGCGCGGGGCGACGCGTTCGGCCAGCATCGACCGCTTCAGCTCCGCCTCGTCGACATTGGGGGGATCGATGGCGACCGGGATGCCCGCGGCCTCGAACATGCGGCGCCGGGTCAGGCTGCCGGAGGCGAGCACGATCGCCCGCCCGGCGGGCAGGACCGGCGCGGCGGCGGTTTCGGGACTTGGGGAGGCTGGAGTCGACATGCTATCTCTATGGCCAGTTTCAATCGACCTTGCAACGGGGCGGCACTCGCCGAAGCGATCACCATGTTCATCAGGCCGCCGGACGATTTTACCCAGGCGCGCCGGCAACTGACGAAATTCCTGCTCGGCTATTCCCTGACCGAGAGCTATTACGCCTTCATGCTGGCCCGCAAGGCCTATCCCTTCATCGCCAAGGCCAATATCGTGCCGGGCACCGCCCTGCCCCGGACCGAGCACCGCCACCAGCGCACCGCCTTCGTCATCCTGCTGGAACAGCCGCTGCCGCGCGCCTTGATCCGCCATTTCCGGGTGCGGAAATCGAACCGGGTGACGCCGCAGAACCTGGCCGGCCTGTGCCCCGGGGTGACGGCGGACAATTTCGATCCCCTGACGCTGAGGCCGTCCGAACCCGACAGCAAGGCCCTGCTGCGCCGGCTGATGCCGATCGACTATGCCGTGCTGGCGGAACCGCAGGCGGCGCAAGGCCCGATCACCCTGTCCCACGTCCATGTGAAGATCGAGCGCCTGACCGACAATGCGATCCGGGAACTGGCGGCCGAGCTTGGCTATATCGAGCGCCGCCTGTTCGAGCGCGGCGAGGATTACGCCGACGCGCTGGAAGCCAAATATTACGAATACTACGGCTTTCCCGGCAATGCCTCGGGCCGGAAGTCGGCGGCGGCCATGGCCGCCCAGATGCTGGGCAAGACCGGCATGCGCTTTACCGTGCTGCTGGCCAACCAGGACGATTGCCGCATCACCATCCTCGACGAGGGCGAGACGATCACCCAATACATGGTGATGCGCCTGGATCGGGAGGGCGAGGAACAATTGCACCAGGCGGCCGCCGCCGCCGGCGTCGAGGATCTCGGCGCCTATACCCTGGCGACCGACGAGCGCGGTTCGGCCATCGTCATCTATCGGGTCGATTTCGTCCGGGCGGCGCCCGCCCGCGGCCGCGGCCGCAGCGATGCCGACCGCCTGCTGCGCCAGCCCTGGCTGGAGATCGCCCGCGAATGGGTGGTCAAGGTCCCGACCGTCGACCAGGACAATCTGGACGATGCGCTCGATACGCTGTTCGACCTCGACCGCGGCCACCTGGACGCCCTGCCCGAGGAATTGCCCATCACCTGGGCAAGGCGCCGCAGCCCGCTCACATCAGGTTGAGGCGGTCGTAATAGAGGTTGAGGATCGCCGCCGACGTTTCCTCGATCGAGCGGCGCGAGACGTCGATCACCGGCCAGCCCTGCTTGACGAAGAGACGGCGGGCTTCGGTCAATTCCCGGTTGATCGCCTCGAGATCGATATAATCCGTCGTCTCGTTCTGGCCGAGCAGCAGCATGCGGTGGCGGCGGATCTGCACCAGCCGTTCCGGCGAGGTGGTGAGGCCGACGATCAGGGGCCCGGTCAGCTCGAACAGGATTTCCGGCAGGGGCAGGCCCGGCACCACCGGCACATTGGCGGTCTTGATGCCGCGATTGGCGAGATAGACCGCGGTCGGCGTCTTCGAGGTCCGCGACACGCCGAGCAGGATGACATCCGCTTCCATCAGGCCCTGGGGATTCTGGCCGTCGTCCTGGGCCAGGGTGAAATTCATCGCCTCGATACGGCGGAAGTAATCGGCGTCCAGGGCATGCTGGCGCCCGGGCATGGGCCGGGCCGGCGTGCCGAGATAAGCGGCCAGGTTCTGGATGATCGGGTCGAGGACGTTGATCACCGGGACATGGCGGGCAAGGGCGCCTTCCTCCATGGCGTTGCGCAATTCGATGTTCACCAGGGTGAACAGGATCAGGCCGCCGGTCGAGGCCGCCATGTCCAGGGCGCGTTCGATCTGGTTCCGGCTGCGGGCCATGAAGCTGACGTGCTGGACCGCGGCCACGTCCGGAAATTGCGACAAAGCCGCCTTGGCCACCGAGGATAGGGTTTCGCCGGTCGCATCCGAGACCAGATAGAGATGCAGGCGCCGCGTCCCCTCGCCTGTGAATAACGGGGAGAGAGGGGAAGACTCGGGCTTTTCGCCGCAGGCTTCGGCATCGGCGGATTCAACCGGCTCGGTCATCACCATGAAACTCCCTTGAGGGGCAAATTGTCGCCACCCTGTGGACAGGGGAACCGGCCCTTGCCGATCAGGCATCGAACGTCCAACTTATCCCCGCGATCCCCATTCGCCAACCGGTGCCAAAACCTCGACTTGCCGCGATTTAGCCACTAGTGAAGGAATGGATGACGGGTCTTGCCCGCCTTGCTGTGGACAAACCGGGGGCAGCCGGTGAAACCCCGTTGTCCACAGGCATCAACAAACAACAACAACCTTTTTATATATAGGTATTGAAAGTGGTCGAGCCCCTGTCGGTAACACGGAAGCGCTTCCTGAAGGCTTTGAAGGGCGAGGCGGTGGACCGTCCGCCGTTCTGGATCATGCGCCAGGCCGGCCGCTACCTGCCCGAATATCGCGCGGTCAGGGCGACGACGAAGAATTTCGTCTCCTTCTGCCTGGACAGCGAGAAAGCCTGCGCCGTCACCCTCCAGCCGATCGAGCGTTACGGCATGGATGCGGCGATCCTCTTTTCCGACATCCTGATCGTGCCCCATGGCCTCGGCCAGAACGTGCGCTTCGTCGAGGGCGAGGGTCCGCGCCTCGATCCCGTCACCGATGCCGGCGGTCTCGCCCGATTGACTCGGGATGGCTTCGACGCGCGGGTGAGCGCGGTCTATGAAACCGTCCGCCTGCTGGCCAAGCGCTTGCCGGAGGATGTCGCCCTGATCGGCTTTGCCGGGGCGCCCTGGACGGTCGCCACCTATATGGTGGCGGGCCAGGGCGGCAACGAGCAGAAGGCGGCCCGGCTCTGGGCTTACCGGGATCCGGAGGGGTTCCAGCGCCTGATCGATCTCGTGACCGAGGCGACCATCGACTATCTCGCCGCCCAGGTCGAGGCCGGGGCGGAAGCCCTGCAGATTTTCGACACCTGGGCCGGCTCCCTGCCGGAGCATGAACTGGCGCGCTGGGTCTTTGCCCCGATTGCGCGCATCAGGGCGGCGCTCAGAGCCCGTTTCCCCCATGTCCCGGTGATCGGCTTCGCCAAGGGCATAGGGCCCGCCCTGCCCCGCCTGGCGGCCGCCACGGGGGTGGAGGCGGTGGGGGTCGATGCCGGGGTGCCGCTGGCCTTCGTGCGCGACCATGTCCAGCCGACGGCGACCGTGCAGGGCAATATGGATCCCCTGCTGGTGGTCGCCGGCGGCAAGGCCATGCATGACCGGATCGAGGAGACCCTGCGCACCCTGGGGCCGGACCGTTTCGTCTTCAATCTCGGCCACGGCGTGGTGCCGGAAACCCCGCCGGAGCATGTCGCGGCCCTGGCCAGGCAGATCCGGGAGTGGCGCCCTTGAGCAAGCGCCTCGCCGTCGTCCTGTTCAACCTCGGCGGGCCGGATTCGCCGGCCGCGGTGAAGCCTTTCCTGTTCAACCTGTTCAACGATCCGGCGATCATCCGCCTGCCCCAGCCGTTCCGCTATCTGGTGGCGAAGCTGATCTCGGGCCGGCGGGCGGCGGCGGCAGCGGAAATCTATGCCCGGTTGGGCGGCCGTTCCCCCATCCTGCCCCTGACCGAGCAGCAGGCGGAAGCCCTGGCCCAGGCGATCGACGGTCTCGATCCCGGCTATGAGACCAGGGTCTTCATCGCCATGCGCTATTGGCACCCGCGCGCGGCCGAGACGGCGCAGGCGGTGGCGGCCTTCGCCCCGGACGAGGTGGTGCTGCTGCCGCTCTATCCCCAGTTCTCGACCACGACGACCGCATCCTCGGTCAAGGAATGGCGGGCGGCGGCAGCGAAGGCGGGGCTCACGGCACGGACCGCGACCATCGAGGATTACCCGACCGAGCCGGGCTGGATCCAGGCCCAGGCGCTGCTGATTTCCGGGGTGCTGGACCGGCTGCCGGCGGGGGGGCGCTATCGCGTGCTGTTCTCGGCCCATGGCCTGCCGCAGAAAGTGGTCGATGCCGGCGATCCCTATCAGGCCCAGGTGCAGGAGACGGCGGAAGCCGTGGTCCGGGCCCTGAACCGCCCCGGGCTGGATTGGCGGGTCTCGTATCAGAGCCGGGTCGGCCCCCTCGAATGGATCAAGCCCTATACCGAGGACGAGATCCGCCGGGCCGGGGCGGAGAACACCGGCCTGATCGTCGTGCCCATCGCCTTCGTTTCCGAACATTCGGAAACCCTGGTCGAGCTCGACATCGAATACCGCGAACTGGCCGGGCACAGCGGCGTGCCCGACTATCACCGGGTGCCGGCGGTCGGCACCGAACCCGCCTTCATCGCCGGCCTGGCCCGGCTGGTGGTCAGCCATATCGGCGCCAAGGACGAATTACGATGGATTTCCTAGTCCAGCATTACGACACGCTGAAGGTGCTGCATATCATTGCCTTCACCACCTGGATGGCGGGCATGTTCTACCTGCCCCGGCTTTTCGTCTATCATGCCGACAAGCCGGTGGGATCGGACGCATCCGAGACCTTCAAGGTGATGGAACGCCGCCTGCTGAAGGCGATCATCAATCCTTCGATGGTCGTCACCTGGATCATGGGCCTGTCGCTGATGGTGGCGACCAATGCCCTCCAGGCGGGCGGCTGGTTCCATGCCAAGCTCACCCTCGTCCTTCTGATGAGCGCGGTCCATGGCGTGCTGGTCGGCCAGGTCCGGCGCTTCGGCCGGGACGAGCGGCCGCATTCCGCCCGCTATTACCGCATCCTCAACGAAGTGCCGACCGTGCTGTTTCTCGCGATCGTGCCGCTCGTGGTGCTGAAGCCGTTCTGAAGCGGGTTGACAGGGGGCACCGTGAAGCGCAAGGTGCCCCCGTCCGGACAGGCCGATGGTCCGGGCCTTGGCCTTTGGCCTTGATCCAGTGCGCTGCGACAGCCGGCCGCCGGGTACTCTTCGGACCTATCCCATCTCACCGCTTCCAGTCCCGGTATTTGGCCCCCTGGGCCCCGTCTTTCGGGCATTCGCCCCGGCGGCTTGGCGACGGAACGGGCATTCCCCCCAGCGACCGACATTGGTAGTACCCATGAATCTTCAGGAGCTTAAGGAAAAATCGCCGACCGAACTTCTCGCCTATGCCGAGGAGCTTGAAGTCGAGAATGCCTCGACCCTGCGCAAGCAGGACATGATGTTCGCGATCCTCAAGCAATTGGCCGAGAAGGATATCGAGATCACCGGCGGCGGCGTGCTCGAAATCCTGCAGGACGGTTTCGGCTTCCTGCGTTCGCCCGAGGCGAACTACCTGCCGGGTCCGGACGACATCTATGTCAGCCCCAGCCAGATCCGCCGCTTCGGTCTTCGCACCGGCGACACGGTGGACGGCCAGATCCGGGCGCCCAAGGACGGCGAGCGTTACTTCGCTCTGCTCAAGGTCAACACCATCAATTTCGAGGACCCGGAGGCGATCCGCCACAAGGTCCATTTCGACAATCTGACCCCGCTCTACCCGAACAAGCGCCTGAACCTCGAGCCCAACGATCCGACGATCAAGGATCGCTCGGCCCGGGTGATCGACCTGATCTCGCCGCTGGGCAAGGGCCAGCGCGCCCTGATCGTGGCGCCGCCGCGCACGGGCAAGACGGTTCTTCTCCAGAATGTCGCCCATGCCATCACCGCCAACCATCCGGAAGTCTATCTGATCGTCCTTCTGATCGACGAACGGCCGGAAGAAGTGACGGACATGAGCCGGTCGGTGAAGGGCGAAGTCATTTCGTCCACCTTCGACGAACCGGCGGTGCGCCACGTCCAGGTCGCGGAAATGGTGATCGAGAAGGCCAAGCGCCTGGTCGAACACAAGCGCGACGTCGTCATCCTGCTCGATTCGATCACCCGCCTCGCCCGGGCCTATAACACCGTCGTCCCCTCGTCGGGCAAGGTGCTGACCGGCGGTGTCGATGCCAATGCCCTGCAGCGGCCGAAGCGCTTCTTCGGCGCCGCCCGCAATATCGAGGAAGGTGGTTCGCTGACCATCATCGCGACCGCCCTGATCGATACCGGCAGCCGCATGGACGAAGTGATCTTCGAAGAGTTCAAGGGCACCGGTAACTCGGAAATCATCCTGGACCGCAAGATCGCCGACAAGCGCACCTTCCCCGCGATCGACATCACCAAGTCCGGCACCCGCAAGGAAGAACTGCTGGTCGACAAGGGCACCCTGTCCAAGATGTGGGTGCTGCGCCGCATCCTGATGCCCATGGGCCCGGTCGATGCCATCGAGTTCCTGCTCGACAAGCTGAAGCACACCAAGACCAACGGCGAATTCTTCGACTCGATGAATTCGTAAAGACTGAAGGGGGCCGGTGTTCGGCCCCCTTTCGCATTCGGGGGATCGGATGACGGCGACCACGGTCAGAAAGCTCTATGTCTTTCTCGTCGGCTACGAGGTTCTGCCGAAGTCCGTCTCCACCCTGAACCGGGGTGCCGACCGCATTCTCGCCGAGCCGGTCTGCGCCTATCTGATCGAGACCGAGCGGGGCTATGTCCTGTTCGATGCCGGGCTGAACCGGGACCTGCTGACCGACGATACATTGCGCCAGCGCTATTACCCCTATCCCCTGTGGCTGGCGCCTTCGGTCGTGCTGCCGGAACACGATCTGTTGCCGCAGCTGGCGAAGATCGGCGTCTCGCCCCGCGACATCGGCGACGTCATCCTCAGCCATACCCATTGCGACCACGCGGGCAACCTGAAGCATTTCGCCCATGCCCGGGTCCATATCCAGCGCCGCGAATATGATTACGCCATGGGTGACCATGGCAATTACGCCGTCTTCAATATCGATTTCGACCTGCCCGGCCTCGACTGGCAGCTTCATGACGGCGATTGGCAATGGGCGCCGGGGATCGAGGCGATCTCGACCCCGGGGCATACGCCGGGCCATCAGTCCCTGGTCGTCAGCCTGCCGTCGGGCGCGACCAAGATCCTGGTCGTCGATGCCGGCGATCTGGCGGAAAATTTCGCCGAGGAAATCGCTCCCGGCGAATGCCTGGCCGGGGTCGAGACCGCGCTGGCCTCGATCCGGCGGATCAAGGCGCTGGCGGCGGCGCGCGTCGCCGATATCGTGCTGTTCCACGATGCCGACCACGTTCATGCCTTGCGGCTGGCGCCCGCCTTCTACGATTGAGGACGATCAGTCGTCCATGCGGCTGAGCTTGCCGCAGATGCCGTCCAGCTCGTCCAGGGTCTGGTAGCGGATGGTGATGGAACCGCCGGCATCGCCCTTGTGGGCGATCGAGACCGGCAGGCCGATGGCGGCCGACAGATTGCCCTCAAGCTCGATCGTGTCCGGGTCCTTGGCCGCGGCGCCGTTGCCCTGCCCGCCGCTTACTGGTGCCGGAGTCTTGGCTTTCTTGGCCAGGTCTTCGATCTGGCGCACGGTCAGGCCCTGGTCGACCGCGCGCTTTGCCAGGGCCGCGGCATCGGGCAGGCCGATCAGGGCGCGGGCATGGCCGGCGGACAATTGGCCCTGGTCGACCAGGTCCTTCACCGGCGCCGGCAGGCTCATCAGGCGCAGGGTATTGGCGATATGGCTGCGCGACTTGCCGACGATCTGGGCGATCGCTTCCTGGGTATGGCCGAAATCGTCGATCAGGCGCTGATAGCCGGCCGCCTCTTCGATCGGGGTCAGGTCGGCGCGCTGGATATTCTCGACCAGGGCGACTTCCATCACCTCGGCGTCGGTGAATTCCTTGACCACCACCGGCACCTGGTGCAGGCGGGCGGCCTGGGCTGCGCGCCAGCGCCGCTCGCCGGCGATGATCTCGTAGCGGTCCTGGCCCAGTTTCCGCACCAGCAGGGGCTGAAGGATGCCGTGGGACTTGATCGAGGCGACGAGGTCGTCCAGCGCTTCCGGGGTGAAGCGCTTGCGCGGCTGTTTCGGATTGGGCTGGATCTGCTCGATCGGCAGTTCGCGCAGGCCCTTGGGTTTTTCACCGGGGGCGGCGCCCGGGGGCGGATTGACCGCGTCGCGCACCTCGCCCATCAGGGCCGAAAGGCCCCGGCCCAGACCCTTCTTCCGGGTATCGTCAGCCATTGAACTCGTGATCCTTCAAAACGTCAGGCGGCGCGGGGCTCTTCCCGGCGCAGCAATTCGCCGGCGAGGCGGATATAGGCCTGGCTGCCGGCGCAGCGGTGGTCATAGACCAGGGCCGGCTGGCCATGGCTGGGCGCCTCCGAAATGCGGACATTGCGGGGGATGACCGTGTTGTAGACCTTGTTGCCCAGGAACCCCCGCACGTCCGCCGCGACCTGATCCGACAGGTTGTTGCGGTTGTCGTACATGGTCAGGACGATGCCCTGGATCTCCAGGCCCGGGTTCAGGCTGCCGCGTACCTGGTCGATGGTCCGCAGCAGCAGGCTCAAGCCTTCCAGGGCGAAGAATTCGCATTGCAGGGGCACCAGCACCGAATCGGCCGCGACCATGGCATTCAGGGTCAGCAGGTTCAGGGACGGCGGGCAATCGATCAGCACGTAATCGAAGGCACGGGTGATCTCCGGGGCCGAAAGCGCATCCTTCAGGCGGTGGGCCCGGCGCTCCTGATCGACCAGTTCCAGTTCGGCGCCCGACAGATCGACGGTGGACGGCACCAGCGACAGGTTGGGGATCGCGGTTTCGACCAGGGCTTCGGCCAGGGTCGCCTCGCCCATCAGCGCGTCATAGGATGTGATCGCGCGGGACGAGCGGTCGATCCCGACCCCGGTCGAGGCATTGCCTTGGGGGTCGAGGTCCAGGATCAGCACCCGGCGCCCGACGGCGGCAAGGGCCGTGCCCAGGTTGATCGCCGTCGTGGTCTTGCCCACGCCCCCCTTCTGGTTGGCTACGGCGATGATACGCACATCCGCAGGGCTAACGTCAGTCATGGTCGGTCACTCTGATGCGGAAGATGGTGGCTGCCGGGTCGGTCAGACTCCGGTGGCGCGTGGACTCCAGTGTGGAACGCCGCGCCGCCTCGGTCAATTCCGCCTCGGCCTCCTTGCCCTTGGGGATAATGTGGATTGTGTGGGCAGATCGGTGCGGCGCCGCCCAATCCAGCAGTTTTTCCAGGGAGGCCAGGGCGCGGGCGGTAATCACATCCGCATCCAGCGGCGCCAGGGTCTCGATGCGAAGGGCGTGGATCGTCACCCTGGTGTCGGTGATTCGCGCCGCTTCGCGCAGGAAGGCGCATTTGCGCTGGTCGCTTTCGACCAGGTGAACATCGCCGGCGCCCATGATCGCCAGGACCAGCCCGGGAAAGCCGGCACCGCTGCCGAGATCGACCAGCCGGCGCTCCCGGCCCGCCGGCTTCTCCGGCAACAGGGGAAAAAGCTGGGCCGAATCGAGGAAATGGCGGCGCCACAGGTCGGGGATCGTGGCCGGGCCGACGAGATTGATCTTGGCCTGCCATTTGACCAGCAGGTCGGCATAGAGCCGCAGGCGGTCCAGTGTTTCACGTGAAACATTGGCCGCCGCGGCGAAGCCCTCGGCGGTCATCGGCTTGTCCAAGGCCATTACGCGACTCGTTTCTTGACGTGGGCCAGCAGGGCGGTCAGCGCGGCCGGGGTGACGCCGGAAATCCGCGCGGCGGCCCCCAGGGTCGGCGGCCGGCCGGCGGACAGTTTCAGGCGGATCTCCGCCGACAGGCCGCCGATCTGGCCATAGTCGAGATCGGCCGGCAGGTCCAGGTTCTCATCCCGGCGGAAGGCGCGGATAT
The DNA here is from genome assembly GCF_003173055.1 of Zavarzinia compransoris. Classification (NCBI taxonomy): domain Bacteria; kingdom Pseudomonadati; phylum Pseudomonadota; class Alphaproteobacteria; order Rhodospirillales; family Zavarziniaceae; genus Zavarzinia; species Zavarzinia compransoris. The sequence goes on along the minus strand of NZ_QGLF01000003.1, from coordinate 215,652 downwards.
CGGCCTCCACCCGATCGAGATAGCCGGCATAGAGCGCCTCGATCTCCACCTGTTCGGCGACATCGGCGCGTAGCCCCTGAAGCCCGGGCCAGAGCGCGGCGACAAGCTCCAGGGTCACGCCCGGCAGGCGCAGGAGATCGAGAAGGGAACGGCGCTGGCCGTCCTGGTTGACCGGCAGGCCCCGGCTTGCCGCCTCGTTCGGGGTGATCTTCGTTTCCCGGGCATAGGTCAGGGCGGCCTCGACGGCGGTGCTTTTGGCCGCAAAGGCCGCGGCCCGGGCACTGCCGACACAGCCCCAGGCGCTACCCTTGGCGGTCAGCCGGCGGTCCGCATTGTCGGCGCGCAGCACCAGCCGGTATTCGGCCCGGCTGGTGAACATGCGGTAAGGCTCCCGCGTGCCCTTGGTCACCAGATCGTCGATGAGCACGCCGATATAGGCATCGGCCCGGTCGAGGATGACCCCCTGCCCGCCCCCGGCGGCCCGGGCGGCATTGAGGCCGGCCATCAAGCCCTGGGCCGCCGCCTCCTCATAGCCGGTGGTGCCGTTGATCTGCCCGGCCAGATAAAGGCCGGGACAGCGCCGCGTTTCCAGGTGATGGGTCAGTTCCCGGGGATCGATGAAATCATATTCGATGGCATAACCGGGACGCAGCATGACGGCGTGCTCGAGGCCGGGAATGGTCTTCAGCAGGTCGGCCTGGACATCGCGCGGCAGGGAGGTGGAAATGCCGTTGGGATAGACGGTGTCATCGTCCAGGCCTTCCGGCTCCAGGAAAATCTGGTGGCGCTCCTTCTCGGCGAAGCGCACCACCTTGTCCTCGACCGAGGGGCAATAGCGCGGGCCGGTACCTTCGATCTGGCCGGAATACATGGGCGCGCGATGCAGGTTGGCCCGGATCAGGGCGTGGCTGGCCGCGCTGGTATAGGTGATGCCGCAGGCGATCTGGGGCGTCTCGATCCGTTCCGTCAGGAAGGAGAAGGGCTGGGGCGGGTCGTCGCCGGCCTGGGATTCGAGGCCGGCCCAATCGATGGTGCGGCCGTCGAGGCGGGGCGGCGTGCCGGTCTTCAACCGGCCGAGGGTGAAACCGATCCGGGCCAGGGTCGCGGACAGGCCGAGGGACGGCGCCTCTCCCACCCGGCCGGCGGGGATCTTGTCCTCGCCGATATGGATCAGGCCGCGCAGGAAAGTGCCGGTGGTCAGGACCACGGCCCGCGCGGCGATCGCGCTGCCGTCGGCCAGGACCACACCGGCCACGCGGCCGTCGCTCAGGATCAGGTCTTCGGCGGCGGCCGACAGGATGGTCAGATTGTCCTGTTCCGCCAGCAGGGCCTGCACTGCCCGGCGATAGAGCTTGCGGTCAGCCTGGGCCCGCGGGCCCCGGACTGCCGGGCCCTTGGATTGATTGAGGATGCGGAACTGGATGCCGCCGCGGTCGATGGCCCGGCCCATGATCCCGTCCAGGGCATCGATCTCGCGCACGAGATGGCCCTTGGCCAGGCCGCCGATGGCAGGGTTGCACGACATTTCGCCGATGGTTTCGGCCTTATGGGTAAGCAGCAGGGTATGCGCGCCGTAACGCGCGGCTGCCGCGGCCGCTTCGCAACCGGCATGGCCGCCGCCGATCACGATCACATCGAATGTCTTCATGCCGGCACTTTAGGGATATGGCGACGGCAGTCAAATGACGAGTTGTGACAGGTGGCGATCCTGTTTCACGTGAAACATTCCGGCGGCGCATGGCCGGCATTGTTTCACGTGAAACATCACTTGCCGATGCAGAACTCGAAGAAGATGACGTCGAGCAGGTCCTCGACATCGACCGCCCCAACCACCCGGCCCAAAGCGCGCAGGGCGAGGCGCAGGTCCTCGGCGCGCAATTCGGCGGGCAGCGGCAGGGGCGAGAGGGCCCGCTCCAGGGCGGCGACGGCTTCCTCCACCGCCAGGCGATGGCGGGCCCTTGTGATCGCCGGCGCCTCGCCCGGCTCCAGCCGCTCGGCCACCCGGGCGGTGATGAGGGCGAGAAGCCGGTCGATGCCGGCCCCGGTGCGGGCGGAGACGGGCACGGCATCCGCCGGCCCCGGCCCCAGGTCCGCCTTGTTGGCGACGGTGATGGTCTCGGGCCCGGCTTTCAGCCCCGGCGCGGGGTCGCCGGGACCGACGACATGCAGGCGCAGGTCTGCCGTCGCCGCGCGCTGGCGGGCGCGCCGCACCCCTTCCCGCTCGATCGGATCGTCGGTCTCGCGCAGGCCCGCGGTATCGATCAGCACCACCCGATAGCCGCCGAGGTCGAGGGCGACCTCGATCACGTCGCGCGTCGTGCCCGGAATCTCGGAAACGATGGCGACCTCGGCGGCGGCCAAGCGGTTCAGCAGGCTGGATTTGCCGACATTGGGGGCGCCGGTGATGGCGATCTCGAAACCGTCCCGCAGCCGTTCGCCCCGGTGCCCGTCGGCCAGATGGCGGGCGAGCTCGTCGCGCAGGCGGGCGGTGCCGGCCAGGACCTCGCCCTCGATGGCCTCGTCGAGACCCTCGTCGGGAAAGTCGATCAGGGCTTCGAGCCGGGCCAGCAGCACTTTCAGCCGGTCGCGCCACGCTTCATAGAGTCGGCCCATGGCCCCGTCGAGCTGGCGCAGGGCCTGCCGGCGCTGGGCCTCGGTCTCGGCATCGACCAGATCGGCGATGGCTTCGGCCTGGGAGAGGTCGAGCTTGCCGTTCTCGAAGGCGCGGCGGGTGAATTCGCCCGGCCCGGCCGGGCGCAGCCCGAGGGCGCCAAGGATGACGGTCAGCCGGTTCAGGATCGCCCGGCCGCCATGGACGTGGAATTCGGCCACATCCTCGCCGGTGAAACTGGCCGGGGCCGGAAACCACAGGACCAGGGCCCGGTCGATCACCGTGCCGTCGCCCGGATCGCGCAGGGCGGCCAGCCGGGCAAGGCGCGGGGCGGGCAGCCCGCCGGCCAGGGCGGCGACGGCACCGCCGGCCCGGGGGCCGGAGAGGCGCAGCACCGCCACCCCGGCCCGGCCCCGGCCGCTGGCCAGGGCGAAGATGGTCTCGCCCACCTTATTCGGCGGCCGGCAGTTTCTGTTCGGGCGGAAGCATCAGCCGCTCCACCCGCCTGCCCTGCTTCAGGTGGACGTCCAGGATCTCGTCGATATCCGCCGGGGTGCGGGGCGCATACCAGATCCCTTCGGGATAGATCACCAGGACCGGGCCCAATTCGCAGCGGTCGAGGCAGCCGGCCTGATTGATGCGGATATTCCCGATGCCGAGTTCATCCGCCCGCACCTTCATGTAATTGCGCAAGGGCACCCCGCCCCGCGCCTTGCAGGAGCCGCGGGGGTGGACATCGGGACGCTCGTTCACGCAGGCAAAGACATGGGCTTCGTAATAGGGCGCGGGGTCGCCGGGCCGCTGCCGATCACTCACTTCGTCTCTTCCTTGGTGTCGGCCTTGCGCTTGCCGCCGCGCACGGTCGAGGCGGCGGACCACAGGAAATCCTGCAACTTCTCGAAGCCCTGCAAACTGCCCTGGATGCCCATGGGCACCCATTGCTTGATGATGGTCTCGGGATCGATGACATGGAGATACTGCATCATCTTGCCTTCGACTTCGGCCAGGATGCGCTGCTGCATGGGTTCGAGATCGGGCAGGCCAAGGACGCGGCGTGCTTCTTCCGGGGTGATGTCGAATTCGACGTTGATTTTCATGGCGTCCTCTCAGGCATGACCGGATCATCCGGTGGCAATATGAGTGTAATTCAGCGGCCCTCGGGCGCAAGAATGCCCTGCGGGTGATATGGGGAGGCAGCATGGCGGAAGCCAGGGTCGAAACGCCGATCGGCAGGTTCCACGTCACCGTCCGCGCCGATGCGGTGGTCGCGGCCGGCTGGGCGCCCAGCGGCGACGCGGCATCTGGTGATGGCGACGACATGCTGCTCGCCCTCGCGCTCGGCCAGGTCGAGGATTATTTCGCCGGCCGGCGCCGCCAGTTCGACCTGCCCATCGCCCCCCACGGCACGCCCTTTCAGCGGAAGGTCTGGCGCCGCATCGCCGCGATCCCCTTCGGCGCCTTCGAGACCTACGGCAGCCTTGCTCGCACGCTGGGCGGGGTGGCGGCCCAGGCGGTGGGCCAGGCTTGCGGCCGCAATCCGGTCGGCCTGCTCGTGCCCTGCCACCGGGTGCTGGCGGCGGGGCCGAAGCTCGGCGGCTATGGCGGTTCGGAAACGGTGAAGCGCTGGCTTCTGAGCCATGAGGGAATCGAAGTGCCGGGTTGAGTGCCATGACAATGCCGCCGTGGGGCGCTAGCATCCCTCCCGCCAAATTCCCGTGGGAGGATTTCATGAGCGGTTCGTCCATCACCATCGCGGCCAAGGATGGCGGCAGCTTTTCGGCCTATCTGGCGCGGCCCGCGGGCGGCGCGCCGGCGCCGGCGATCGTGGTCATCCAGGAAATCTTCGGCGTGAATGCGGTGATGCGCGGCGTCGCCGACTGGCTGGCAGGCGAAGGCTATGTCGCCATCGTCCCCGATCTCTTCTGGCGTATCGAGCCGGGCATCGACATAACCGATCAGTCCAAGGCCGAATGGGACCGGGCCTTCCAGCTGTTCGGCGCCTTCGACCGTGACAAGGGCATCATCGATATCGACGCCACCCGCGCGGTCGCGGCCACCCTGCCCGGCACCAATGGCAAGGTGGGCGCGGTCGGCTATTGCCTGGGCGGGCACATGGCCTATCGGACGGCGGCGGAAACCGCGGTCGATGCCACGGTCGGCTATTACGGCGTCGGCATCAACGACGTGCTGCACCTCGCCCCCGGCATCAGGAAGCCCCTGATGCTGCATGTCGCGGAAAAGGACGGCTTCGTGCCCCCCGAAGCCCAGGCGAAGATCGCCGACGGCCTTGGCGGCAATCCCCTGGTGACGATCCACACCTATCTCGGCCAGGACCATGCCTTCGCCCGCATCGGCGGGGCGCATTACGACCAGGCCTCCGCCGATCTCGCCAACCGGCGGACCCTGGATTTCTTCGCGGCCCATCTCGGCTGAGGAGTCCTAAGATGACCGAGGCGCAAGTCGTCCGCTTCCACCAGACCGGCGGGCCCGAGGTTCTGTCCTACGAGACCGCGACCCTGGCCCCGCCGGGCCCGGGCGAGGTCCGCCTGCGCCAGACCGCCGTCGGGCTGAATTTCATCGACTGCTATCACCGCAACGGCCTCTATCCCCTGCCGCTGCCGAGCGGCATCGGTCTCGAGGCCGCGGGCGTGGTCGAGGACCTGGGGCCGGGCGTGGCCGGGCTTGCGGTCGGCGACCGGGTCGCCTATTGCCTGACGCCGATCGGCGCCTATGCCAGCCACCGCAATTACCCGGCCGACCTCCTGGTCAAGGTGCCGGCGGGGGTGGAGGACGAACAGGCCGCCTCCCTCATGCTGCAGGGGCTGACCGCCTGGTACCTGCTGTTCCGCACCTATCCGGTGACGGCGGGGGAGACGGTGCTGTTCCACGCGGCGGCGGGCGGTGTCGGCCTGATCGCCTGCCAATGGGCGAAGCATCTGGGCGTGCGCCTGATCGGCACTGCCGGCAGCCGGGACAAGGCCGAGCTGGCGCTCGCCCATGGCGCGGCCGAGGTCATTCTCTACCGGACCGAGGATGTGGCGAAACGGGTGCGCGAGCTGACCGGGGGCAAGGGCGTGCCCGTGGTCTATGATTCGGTCGGCAAGGATACGTGGGAAGCGTCGCTCGACAGTCTCGCCCCCCGCGGCCTGATGGTCAGCTTCGGCAATGCCAGCGGGCCGGTCGCCCCGGTCTCGCCCGGGATCCTGGGGCCCAAGGGCTCGCTCTACCTCACCCGGCCGACCCTGTTCCACTATATCGCCGACAAGGCGGAGCGGGACCGGGCGGCGGCCGAAATGTTCGACCTGGTCGCCCGGGGCGTGATCCGGACCAATGTCCGCCAGCGCTATGCCCTGGCCGATGCCGCCGAAGCCCACCGGGCGCTGGAGGCGCGGGAAACCGCAGGCTCGACGGTACTTCTGCCTTAAGAACCAAGGGTGACGGTTTCGGCGATCTCGATGCCGAAACCGGATACCCCGACATAGGACAGGCCCGAGGTCGACGAGGCCTTGGACACCAGATGGCGGATGGAGACCACGCCCAGGTCGCGCAGGATCTGGGCGCCGAGGCCGATCTCGCGCCATTGCCGGGTGCGCTGGGCTTCCGAACTGTCGTCCTCGCCGGTTACCGTGGCCGGCACGCCGGCGGTGCCGTCGCGGAGATAGAGCAGCACGCCGCGCCCCTCCGCCGCCATCCGCGACAGGGCCTTGTGGATCAGGGGTGCGCCGCCGAAGACATCGGCGATGACATTGGCCCGGTGCAGGCGGGTGGGCACATTCGTGCCGTCGCCGATATCGCCGAGGGTGAAGGCGAAATGCTGCACGCTGTCGAACGGCGTGACATAGGCGTGCCCGGTCAGCACGCCGGCCTCGGTCTCGACCTGGAAGGTCGAGACCCGCTCGACCAGTTTCTCGCGCATCTGGCGGTGGGCGATGATGTCGGCGACGGAAATCCGCTTCAGGCCGTGCTGGTCGGCGAAGGCTTCGATCTGGGCGCCCTTCATCACCGTGCCGTCGTCATTGGCCAGTTCGCAGATGACGCCGACCGGCGGCAGGCCGGCCAGGGCGCAGAGATCGACCGCGGCTTCGGTATGGCCGGAGCGCATAAGGACGCCGCCGTCCCGGGCGATCAGGGGGAAGACATGGCCCGGCCGGACGAAATCCGCCGGCCCCATATTGTTGTTGGCAAGGGCGCGCACGGTGTTCGAGCGCTGCTCGGCCGAAATGCCGGTGGTCAGGCCGTGGCGGACATCCACCGTCACGGTGAAATTGGTGCCGAGCGGGGCGTCGTTGCCGTTCACCATGGGATCGAGGCGCAGGCGCCGCGCCTCGGCCGCGGTCAGGGGCGCGCAGACGATGCCGCAGGTATGGCGGATGATGAAGGCCATCTTCTCCGGCGTGCACAGCGAGGCGGCGCAGATCAGGTCGCCTTCGTTCTCCCGGTCGTCGTCGTCGGTGACGATGATGATCTCGCCCCGGGCAAGGGCCGCCACGGCCTCGGTCACGGCTTTGGTCACGGCATTCTCCTTCTGCGCCGGCAGGCCGATGAAATCATTGGGAGTCACGGCGCCATCCGTGACCCGCAGCAGGATTTCCGCGGTTTCCCGCGACAGCCAGGGCGTCTCGTTATTGCACAATTGGGTGACGGCGGCCGGCGAGACGCCGATGCGGCGCGCCAGTTCGGTTCGTGTCAGCCCTGCCTGGGCCAGCCATGCCGTCAATTTCATGGCCGCCAGCATAGCGCCGAGATTTTTAAGTTAAACTAAAATTTTCTTCCGGCTTAAGAGATAGAAAAATTATCCTTGCGGCCGCAGCTGGTGCCGGAACGGCCGGATCAGGGCGGCGCCGACGATGAAGCCGCCGACATGGGCGATCCAGGCGATGCTTTCGGCCGAGGCGGCCCCGGTCACGCCGTCGAGGAGCTGGAACACGAACCAGATGCCGATGGTGAGAAAGGCCGGCACCGGCAGCGGCACGAAGCCGACCAGCACGATGACCGGCTGCCGGGGATAAAGCATGACATAGGCGCCGAGCACGCCGGAAATGGCGCCCGAGGCGCCGATCAGCGGCGCCTGCGACAGGGGGTCGACCAACCCCTCGCCCAGGGCCGCGGCCACGGCGCAGAAGAGATAGAACAGCAGGTAGAGCCCATGGCCGAGCGCATCCTCGACATTGTTGCCGAAGATCCAGAGGAACAGGATATTGCCCGCCAGGTGCCAGAAATCGCCGTGCAGAAAGGCATAGGTGACCATTGTGGCCAGCGGCCCGGCCCCGCCGATATCGATATCCCCGGGCAGGCCCTGGAACAGGAAATAGGGCACGAAGCCGTAGCGGATCGAATCCACTTCGCGGTGGCCGGTGATCAACTGCCAGAGAAAGACGGCGATGCAGGCGATCATCAGCGCATTGTTGACGACGGGCTTGCGCCGGGTCGGCAGGCCATCGGCGAGGGGCAGGACCACGGGTTTCCTTTCGGCGGCGGGGCCGGCAGCATAGCAAACCCGTGGCCTTGCGGCATCTCAGACGCTGCGCTTCGCCTTGTCCGCCGCCGTGGTCGCCTGGATGGCGGCGCGGGCGCGGCTCCAGTCGTCGTCGGACCATTGGCGCAGGTCGTTGAAATTGGCCCCGGTCGCCAGGAAATCGCCGCCGTCGATGGCGATGGTCTGGCCGTTCACATAATCGGCGCCCGGCGCCATCAGGAAGACGGCGAGATTGGCCAGTTCGGCCATGGCGCCGACCCGGCCCGTGGGATTCCGCGCCAGGTTCATGAAGGCGCTGCCGTCGTCGGTCGGGGTCAGGCGCTTCGACATGCCCTCGGTCGGGAAGGGGCCGGGGGCGATCGCGTTGAAGCGCACGCCCCGGCCCGCCCATTCGACCGCCAGGGACTGGGTCATGGCATGGATCCCCGCCTTCGACATGGCGGACGGCACGGTGAAGGGCGAGCCGTTGTGGACCCAGGTCACCAGGATCGACAGGACCGAGGCCCGGTCCCCCGCCGCCAGCCAGCGCTTGCCGCATTCGAGCGTGGTCAGGAACGAGCCCCGGAACACGATATTGGCGATGGCGTCGAAGCCGCGGGACGAGAGGTCTTCGGTCCGGCTGATGAAATTGCCGGCGGCATTGTTGACGAGGCCGGTCAGCGGCCCGCCGTCGGCCCAGATGAATGCGACCATGGCCGCGATCGCCTCCGCGTCGCGGATGTCGCAGGCGACCGGCACCACGCGGCCGCCGTGAGCCGCCGTCAGTTCCGCCGCCGTTTCCTCGAGGACGCTGCCGCGCCGCCCGCAGATATAGACCGTGGCGCCCAGCAGCAGGAACGCCTCGGCCATCACCCGGCCGAGGCCGGTACCGCCCCCGGTCACCAGGATGCGCTGGCCGGCCAAAAGGCCAGGGCGATACATCAGGTCGTCCAGTTTCATCGTCTTCTCTCCCTCGTCCGGCTCTGGCGGCCGCTCTTATTTATATATTTAAAACATTGATCTAAAACAAGGCGCGAAGCGGCGGCGGAAAAGGGGCTTGGCAGAGAAGGAGGTCAGGCGCGGCGGTGGTCGACGACGCCGTTCATCAGGAGATCGACCACCGCCTCGGCATAGCGGTTGCACAGGTCCTCGTCGATCTGCTTGACGCCGAAGGTGTAGCGCAGCGTGCTCGATTCCGCGAACAGGTGGTCGCAGGCGCCGGTGACGCAGAGGTGGAACATCATCGGGTCCATGGCGCGGAAATCGCCGCTGGCGACGCCTTCGGCCAGGATCGCGGCCTGGGTTTCCACCACCGGCTGGCTGAAGAATTGGGTCAGTTCCCGCGCCGCCTTGGAATCCGCATTGCGCAGCAAGGCGCGCAGCAGGCGGTAGAGATAGGGATAGCGAAAGAAGGTGCGGATCATGGCGGCCAGGTGCCGGCGCATCTTGTCCGGCGCCGGCATGCCGGAGGCCAGCAGCTTCTTCATGTCCGCGACCGCCTGGGCGGCGTCGCGCCGGACCAGGGCCATGTGCAGCCCGGTCTTGGTGCGGAAATAGTAATTCACCAGGGCGGCGTTCAGCCCCGCCCGCGCCGCCACATCGGCCACCGGCACGTCGATCGTGTTCCGTTCGGTCATCAGGGCGGCGGCGGCGGCCAGCAGTTGCTGGGCGGTATCGGGGGTCGCGCCGTCCTGCTGCTGGTGCCGGAGACTGGTCTTTTCTTGTGCCAAGGGGCTGTCCGTGAAGGGAAAGAACACCACTATACACTGTTTTAAATGCGCGTACTATCCACCCCGGCCCCGAGCGCCGAAAACCGTATCGGTTACATGGACGGCCGGGAGCAAGAAAAGCCTGGAGCGAGAAAAGCCGGAACAGGGGGAACGGGGGCATGAGCGAAACCACCATGCGCGCCATCTGGTGCACCGAATATCAGGATCCGGCGGGCCTGTCGATTGCCACGGTGCCGCGCCCCGTGCCCGCCCTGGGCGAGGTCCTGGTCAGGGTCCATGCCGCGGCGGTCGGCTTCGTCGACCTGCTCATCGCCGGCGGGCGCTATCAGGTGAAGCCGCCCCTGCCCTTCGCGCCCGGTTCGGAACTGGCGGGCGAGATCGTCGCCATCGGCCCGGGGGTGGAGGGCCATCACCTGGGCCAGCGGGTGATCGGCTGGGGCTTCACCGGGGCCTATGCCGATTATGCCGCGGTCGCCGCGGCCGGCCTCACCCCCCTGCCCGACAGCCTGTCCTTCGAGGATGCGGCGGGCTTCCGCATCAATTACGGCACCGCCTATCACGGGCTGGTCGATCGCGGCCGGGCGGTGGCGGGCGAGACCCTGCTGGTCCTGGGCGCGGCCGGTGCCGTGGGCGCGGCGGCGGTCCAGGTCGGCAAGGCGCTGGGCCTCCGGGTGATCGCCGCGGCCTCGAGCCCGGAGAAGCGCGAGTTCGCCCTGCATCTCGGCGCCGACGACGTGGTCGATTACACGGCGCCCGGCTGGCGCGACGACCTGAAGGCCAAGGCCGGGCCCCGCGGCCTCGACCTCGTCTTCGATACGGTGGGCGGCGATTATGCCGAACCGGCGTTCCGCACGCTCGGCTGGGGCGGGCGGCACCTGGTGGTGGGCTTTGCCGCCGGGCGGATTCCGGCCCTGCCCTATAATCTGGCGCTGTTGAAGGGGGCGGAACTGGTCGGGGTGGATTTCGCCCGCTTCGGCAATATCCACCAGCTGGAAAAGGCCCGGGCCAATGCGGCGCTGCTGTTCGACTGGCTGGCCGGCGGCCGGCTGAAATCCCTGCCCGGCGAGATCGTGCCCTTCGCGGATTTCGCCCGCGCCTTCACCGCCGTCGCCGGCCGCAAGGCGGTCGGGCGGGTGGTGCTGAAACTGGCCTAGCGCATTTTCCCGTGTCTGCGCAATGCCACGCAAGGGGGCGCAATTGTGGGCTGCGCGCATAGGGAATAGACAAGGCCGCGATGGGCCGGCGCAGCGGGACGCGGGCCGAAAGGGAGCTTGGGGTCGATGCGGCACGGCTTTGGTCTTTCCGCCTTGCGGAAGTTCGTTCTGGTCGGGGTGCTGGCGGCAGTGCTGTCGGCCTGCGGCGCCTCCGGCGCCGGCACGGACGACTTCGCCGAGGTGGCGACGCGCGAATTACTCGAAGATCATCTGATAATGCTCGGGGCATCCCCGGCCGAAGCCAAGGATCTGTCGCAGATCGAGATCGTGTCCGTGGACAACATCCGTTCCTCGGATGGCGCCACTTTCACGGCCGACATCGTGTTGAGGGTCAAGAAGACCGGCCGGAAGGACAGCTTTCCCCTGTCCATCCGCAAGATCGACGGCACATGGGTCATGGTCGAAACGCAACGGTGACGGATCGAACGCTCGCGGATCGGGCTGGCGCTGGTTTAATCGACCGGCATCAGCAGGGGGCCCAAGGGCCGGCCGCCGGTGATGTGGACGTGGAGATGCGGCACTTCCTGGTGGCTGTGCGCGCCATGGTTGGCGAACAGGCGATAGCCGCCGGCATCGACCCCGGCGGCCCGGGCGACGTCGCCCACCGCGCGCACGAAATCGGCGATCTCGGCATCCGATGCCTGCTGCGAGAAATCGTCCCACGAGACATAGGCGCCCCGGGGGATCACCAGGATATGCACCGGGGCCTGGGGGCGGATGTCGTTGAAGGCGATGCTGTGCGCGGTTTCATGCACCAGTTTCGCCGGGATCTCGCCGCGCAGGATCCTGGCGAAGATATTGTTCGGATCATAGGCCATCGGACTATTCCTTCGGTCGGCCGGCCTTTTCCTCGACGCCGGACTTGCCTTCGCGGGCTTCGAGTTCGGCCCAGACGGCGGCGGGTTCGATGCCCCGCTCGGCCAGCAGGATGAACAGGTGGAAAATCAGGTCGGCCGCTTCGCCGACCAGTTCCTTGTCGCTGCCGGCAACCCCGGCCAGGGCGGCCTCGACGCCTTCCTCGCCCACCTTCTGGGCGATCTTGCTGCGGCCCTTGGCGAACAGGCGGGCGACATGGCTGTTAGCCGCCTCGCTGCCCTTCCGCGACAGGATGACCTGATAGACCCGGTCCAGGATCGCGGGATCGCCCATTGCCGTCTCCGTCACAGCCGCATGGGCACGCCGCGCGCCGCCATGTGTTCCTTGGCCTCGCGGATCGAGAAGGTGCCGAAATGGAAGATGGAGGCCGCCAGCACCGCCGAGGCATGGCCCTCGACGATGCCGTCCGCCAGATGGTCCAGGGTGCCGACACCGCCGGACGCGATCACCGGCACGGTGACGGCATCGGAAACCGCCCGCGTCAGGCCGAGGTCGAAACCCGATTTGGTGCCGTCCCGGTCCATGGAGGTGAGCAGGATCTCGCCCGCGCCGAGCGAGACCATGCGCTGCGCCCACTCGATGGCGTCGAGCCCGGTGTTGCGCCGCCCGCCGTGGGTATGGACGTGCCAGCGGCCCTGGCCGTCCGCCTTGGCGTCGATGGCGACGACGATCGACTGGCTGCCCACCTTTTCCGCCGCCTCGCGGACGAAATCCGGGCGGCTGACGGCGGCGGAATTGATCGAGACTTTGTCGGCCCCGGCAAGCAGCAATTGCCGCACATCGTCGAGGGTGCGGACGCCGCCGCCCACGGTCAGGGGCATGAACACTTGTTCGGCGGTATGGCGCACCACGTCCAGCATGATGGCGCGGTCGTCGCTGGACGCCGTGATGTCGAGGAAGGTCAGTTCATCGGCGCCGGCGGCGTCGTAGATCCGCGCCTGTTCGACCGGATCGCCGGCATCGCGGAGATCGACGAAATTGACCCCCTTGACCACGCGGCCGTTGTGCACGTCGAGGCAGGGGATGACCCGGGCCTTCAGCATCACGCCGCCTTTCGCCGGGTCAGGGCCAGCGCCGCCGCCGGGTCCAGGCGCCCGTCGTAAAGCGCGCGGCCGGAAATGGCGCCGGCGATGGGCGTGCCCGCCACCGCCATCAGGGCCTCGATATCGGCAATGCCCGCCAACCCGCCGGAGGCGATGACCGGGATCGCCACCGCATCGGCCAGGGCCGCGGTGGCGGCGACATTGACGCCGGTCAGCAGCCCGTCGCGGGCGATGTCGGTGAAGATGACGGCGGCGACGCCCGCATCCTCGAAGCGCCGGGCAAGCTCGATCGCGGTGATTTCCGAGGTTTCGGCCCAGCCTTCCACTGCCACCCTGCCGTCGCGGGCGTCGATCCCGACCGCGATCCGGCCCGGGAACAGGCGGCAGGCCTCGATCACCAGGTCCGGGTTGCGCAGCGCGACCGTGCCCAGGATCACCCGCGTCAGGCCGCGGGCCAGCCAGCCCTCGATCATCTCCAGGCTGCGGATGCCGCCGCCCAATTGCACCGGGACGTCGGTCGCCTTCAGGATGGCTTCGACCGCCGGGCCGTTCACCGCATTGCCGGCGAAGGCGCCGTCGAGATCGACGACATGCAGCCATTCGAAGCCCTGGGCCTTGAAGGCAGCGGCCTGGGCGCCCGGATCCTGGTTGTAGACGGTGGCGCGGGCCATGTCGCCCTGGGCGAGGCGGACGCATTCGCCGCCCTTGAGGTCGATCGCGGGGTAAAGGATCACGGGCGCCACCTCAAGAAGCCGGCGATGAGCGACAGGCCGAAATCCTGGCTCTTCTCCGGGTGGAACTGGGTGCCGAACATATTGTCGCGGGCGACGATGGCGGTGACCGGGCCGGCATAATCGGCGCTCGCCACCAGATCCGCGTCGCGTTCGACCTGCAGGGCATAGGAATGGACGAAATAGGCATGAACGCCCGACCGCGCCTTGCCCAGCACCGGATGGTGGTGGTGGATGTGCAGGTCGTTCCAGCCCATGTGCGGGATCTTCAGCTTGGGATCGGCCGGGGTCAGGCGGTCGACCACGCCGGGCACCCAGCCGAAGCCGGCATGGTGGCCGTGCTCCCGCCCCTCGGTCGCCATCAGCTGCATGCCGATGCAGATGCCGAAGAAGGGCCGCGCCTTCGCCACCACCTGTTCGTGCAGCACGTCGAGAAGGCCGGGAATGGCGGCGATCGAGGTCTTGCAGTCGGCGAAGGCGCCGTCGCCCGGCAGCACCACGCGCTCGGCCCGGGCGATGACCTCCGGCCTGTCGGTGACCACCACCTGTTCGGGGCGCAGCCCGACCTCGGCGCCCATGCGCTCGAAGGCCTTGGCCGCGGAACGGAGATTGCCGGCGCCGTAATCGATGATGGCGACGGCGGGAATGGTGCCGCTCATGCCCTGGCCCTCAGAACGACGCTATCCTCGGCATCGGCCAGCGTATCGCCGGTGACGACGCCGATCACCGGCCGGCCGCGCCGGACCAGGGCCCGGCGGCGGATGTCGCCCGCCTCGAAACCGATCAGCAGCTGGGCGGCCAGCACGGTCACCGGCAGCAGGGGCCGGTCGGCGAGAAAGTGGAAATTCACCACCCCCGCCGTGCCCACCGCCAGGACCCAGACGGCCAGTTCGACGAAGGCGCCGCGGAACAGCAGCCACAGCGGCCCGAGCACGGCGGCGAAGAGCGAGAACCGCTCCGACACCAGGGCGATGCCCGCCGGCCCCTGATGCACCGTATAGGCGTTCGGGCGCATCAGAGGGTGCCGCCCAGCACGCCCTTGGTCGAGGGGATGGCGCCGGCCTGGCGCGGATCGATCTCGATCGCGGCGCGCAATGCCCGGGCCAGGGCCTTGAAGCAGCTCTCGACGATATGGTGGTTGTTCTCGCCGTAGAGGTTCTCGACGTGAAGGGTGATGCCGCCGGCCTGGGCGAAGGCCTGGAACCATTCCTTGAACAATTCCGTGTCCATTTCGCCCAGCTTGTCGCGGGTGAAGCCCACTTTCCAGATCAGATAGGGCCGGTTGGAACAATCCAGCGCCACCCGGGTCAGGGTCTCGTCCATGGGGATCAGGGCGTCGCCATAGCGCCGGATGCCCTTGCGATCGCCCAGCGCCTTGGTGAAAGCCTCGCCGATGGCGATGCCGGTATCTTCCGTCACATGGTGGAAGTCGATGTGGATATCGCCCTTGGCCCGGACCTCGAGGTCGATCAGGGAATGGCGGGAAAGCTGCTCCAGCATATGGTCGAGGAAGCCCACCCCGGTCGACACGTCGTATTTGCCGGTGCCGTCCAGGTTGATGGCGATGGAGATTTCGGTCTCCTTGGTCTTGCGGGCGATCGTGGCGGTCCGCATGGGGTTCCTCGACAAAAGCTGATCGCGCCCCTTTAGCACGGGCGGACGCGCTAGGCCACATTCGTGACGCCGCGCCGGGGCCCCCGGCGCGGCGGACCGGTCACAGCCCGTCGAACAGCGCGGTCGAGAGATAGCGCTCGGCGAAGCTCGGGATGATGACGACGATGCTCTTGCCGTCCATCTCGGGCCGGGCCGCGACTTCGAGCGCGGCCGACAGCGCGGCGCCCGAGGAAATGCCGCAGGCGATGCCTTCGAGCTTGGCCGCCTGGCGCGAGGTTTCGAAGGCGGTCTCGTTGCCGATGGTGATGACTTCGTCGATCAGGGCGCGGTCCAGGATGGGCGGCACGAAGCCGGCGCCGATGCCCTGGATCTTGTGCGGGCCGGGCTGGCCGCCGGACAGCACCGGGCTGTCCTCGGGCTCGACCGCGATCATCTGCACCGAGGGCTTCAGCTTCTTCAGGACCGTGCCGATGCCGGTGATGGTGCCGCCGGTGCCGACGCCGGCGACCACCGCATCGACCTTGCCCGCGGTGTCGTTCCAGATTTCCTCCGCGGTGGTGACGCGGTGGATGGCCGGGTTGGCCGGATTGGCGAATTGCTGGGGGATCACCGCGCCGGGGATTTCCTTCACCAGTTCCTCGGCCCGGTTGATGGCGCCGCGCATGCCCTTCTCGGGCGGGGTGAGTTCCAGTTCGGCGCCCAGGATCAGCAGCATCTTGCGCCGTTCCATCGACATCGATTCCGGCATACAGAGGATCAGGCGATAGCCCTTGGCGGCGGCGACGAAGGCAAGCGCGATGCCGGTATTGCCCGAGGTCGGCTCGATCAGGGTGGCGCCGGGCTTCAGCTTGCCCTCGGCCTCCAGCGCCTCGATCATGGCGACGCCGATCCGGTCCTTCACGCTCGACAGGGGATTGAAGAATTCCAGCTTGGCCAGGACTTCGGCCCGGGCGCCGGCCTGCTCGGCCAGGCGGTGCAGGCGCACCAAAGGCGTCGAGCCGATGGTCTCGGTGATATTGTCGTAGATCCGGCCGCGCCCGGGCTTGGTTTCCTTGGTCATTATCGTTCTCCTGTTGCGACCGGTCAGATCGAGAAGTCCATGCGTTCGCGGCCCTCGGAATGGACGCCGGCGGTTTCCGCCCGCCGGCACAATTCCTCGACGCTGATCGAATCGAGCTTGGCCATGATCGTATCGTGCAACTCCGTCCACAGCGGCTGCACCACCTTCTTGCCCAGTTCGGACGACATCGGCGTGCCCTCGCCCAGATCCTCCTCCTCGCCGGTTTCGATGGCGCCGACGACGCGGATGATCTCGCCCACCGTGATGCGGCGGCGTTCCCGCGCCAGGCGATAGCCGCCCTTCGGCCCGCGCACGCCCTTCAGGACGCCGGCATGGACCAATTGCTGCATCACCTGTTCCAGGTAACGCTGGGGGATCCCCTGGCGCCTCGTGATTTCCTTCGACTGCACCGGTTCGGGCCGGGCGTTATAGGCGATGTCGACGACCGCTTCGAGGGCAAACAGCATCTTGCGCGAGAGGCGTAGCATCAGATGTTCCGTTCCTTCACGGTCTGGGCGATGCGGGCGGCAAGCCGGCTCGCCACTTCGGTCTTGGGAAGCCGGGGCCAGGATTCCGTGCCCTCGGCGGTAACGATGTGGATTGTATTGTCGGCGGCGCCCATCACGCCGCCGTCCGGGCCGCTGCCGACGTCGTTGGCGATGATCCAGTCGCAGCCCTTGCGCGCCAGCTTGGCCTTCGCGTGGTCGACGACCTTTTCCGTCTCGGCGGCGAAGCCGACCACCAGGGCCGGGCGGCGCGGGCCGGGCCGCGAGATGGTGGCCAGGATGTCCGGATTCTCGACGAAGGACAGGGCGGGCACCCTGCCGCTGCCGTCCTTCTTGATCTTCTGGTCGGCCTCGCCGGCGACGCGCCAGTCGGCGACGGCGGCGGCGCAGACGGCGATATCGGCGGGCAGCGCGGCATCGACCGCCGCCGCCATCTGGCGCGCGGTCTCGACGTGGCGGGTCTCGACGCCGGCCGGATCGGCCAGGGTCACCGGGCCCGAGATCAGGGTGACCTGGGCGCCCAGCTTGGCCAGGGCGGCGGCCAGGGCATGGCCCTGCTGGCCGGACGAGCGGTTGGCGATATAGCGGACGGGGTCGATCGGCTCGTGGGTCGGGCCCGAGGTGACGACGATCCGCTTGCCGAGCAGCGGCCGGTCGCCCCGCGACTGGTAGAAGGCTTCGATCCCGGCCAGGATCTCATGGGGTTCGGCCATGCGGCCGGGGCCGTATTCGCCGCAGGCCATGTCGCCGTCGTTCGGCCCGATCACGGTGACGCCGTCGGCGATCAGCCGGGCGTGGTTGCGCCTCGTCGCCAGGTGGTTCCACATGCGGACATTCATGGCGGGCGCGATCAGCACCGGCTTGTCGGTGGCCAGCAGGGCGGTGGTCGCCAGGTCGTCGGCATGGCCGTTGGCCATCTTGGCCATCAGGTCCGCCGTCGCCGGCGCGACCACCAGGAGATCGGCATCGCGGCTGAGCTGGATATGGCCCATCTCCGCCTCGTCCGTCAGCGAGAACAGGTCGACATAAGCCTTGTCCCCGGTCAGCGCGGAAACCGACAGGGGGGTGACGAAGTGCTGGGCTGCCCGGGTCAGGATGGCGCGCACGGCAATGCCGCGCTCGCGCAGGCGGCGGATCAGTTCCAGCGACTTATAGGCGGCAATGCCGCCGCCGACGACCAGCAGAATACGTTTATCGGCCATTCCCCTGCCCTGGCGCGCGAAGAGAGGATTAGCCTTTTATACGCAATCTTGGTGGCCTTCAATAGAAATACCCGACGAATGCCGGGTTTCTTTCCGTCGCCGCCCCCTTGACCGATGTCCGCCGCTTCCATAGATCCTGGCGGGACATGTGGGAGGAATCATATGCGCATTGCCCGGTCCTTCGCCAGTCCGTCCCCGGCCCTTGCCTTGATCGGGCTGGCGCTGCTCGGTCCCGGCCTCGGCGGCTGCGCCTCCGCCCCGTCGGCGGCCAGCGCGCAGGAACCCCATGCGATGACCCGCCTGCACGGCAACTGGCAGGTCGGCGCCAGCGAGATGCGCGATGCCCAGGGCCGGCAGTTCACCGTCTGCACCCTGCTGCAGACGAATGAGGGCGACCGCCGCTTCTGGCTCGCCGCGACCCCGGCGGCGGTTTCCGGCGATCTCTACCTCGGCCTGCGCAGCCCGGACCTGCCCGCGGTCGAGGGCCGGGTGGACCGCAAGGCGGTGATCGAGATCGACGGCACGCGCTTCAGCCCGGCTCGCTCGCAGCAGGCGGGCGACGCCCTGTCGATGGCCATTCCGGCGGCGGCGACCGAGGCTTTCCTCGACGCCTTCGCCAAGGGCGCCAATCTGGTGGTGACGGCGGCGGACCTGCCGCGCTTCGCCCAGGGCGCCGATCTTCAGGGCAGTGCCAACGGCCGGCGCGAATGGCGGAAGTGCATCGAGACGGAGCTTCAGCCCGCCAGATCCTGATCGATGCCGCGCGCCGCCTCGCCCGCCAGCCATTCGACCCTGGTGCTGCCGGTCGCCCGGTATCCCATCCGGTCGAGAAGAACGGGCAGGGTTTCCCGCAGCGCCTGATCGAGCTGGAACGGCGGGCGCAGGATGACGAGGCCGGAACCGGCGAAGCGCCCGGCGTCATGATCCG
Organism: Zavarzinia compransoris; assembly: GCF_003173055.1. Lineage (NCBI taxonomy): Bacteria > Pseudomonadati > Pseudomonadota > Alphaproteobacteria > Rhodospirillales > Zavarziniaceae > Zavarzinia > Zavarzinia compransoris. The sequence goes on along the minus strand of NZ_QGLF01000003.1, from coordinate 196,682 downwards.
GTTCGGCCAGGAATTCGACCGCGAGCAGTTTTTCGAGGCCGCTGCCGGCCAGGCGCCGGTACAGCGCCTCGACCGCGCGCCGCCCCTTGACCGGGAACCAGCCGATGACGATGGCCGTGGGCGCCCGTTTCGCCGCCTCGGCGATATGGCGCGACAGCAGCTCGAAATCCTCGCCGGCCTCGAAGGGCGGGTCGATCAGCACCATTGTGCGGCCCGTCTTCACCGGCAGGAAGGCGCGCAAGGCCGCCCAGCCGTCGCGCCGGTGCACCGCCGCCCGGGGATCATGGGCCAGGTGGCGCCGCAGCTCGGCCGCGACCTCCTCCACCGTCTCGCAGGCGATCAGCCGGTCCTGCTCGCGCAGCAGGCGCAGGGCGACCAGGGGCGAGCCGGGATAAAGCAGGGGCTCGCCCCCCAGCGCCGCGGCATAGGGGGCGAGCAGGGGGGGCCAGCCGGCCGCCTCGGATGGGATCAGCCGGCCGATGCCGCCCTGCCATTCGCCACCCTGGGAATCCAGTTCATAAAGACCGGCCCCGGCGTGGGTGTCGATCACGGTGATCGGCGCGTCCTTGGCTTTCAGGCGCTCGATCACCGCCGCCAGCACCAGGTGCTTCAGCACGTCGCCCAGATTGCCGGCATGGAAATGGTGGCGGTAGTTCATGGCAGGCGTTCGAGCACGGCGGCGAAGAAACCGTCGGTCTCGTGGCGGGCGGGGGTCAGCAGCAGATGGGGCCCGGCGCCGGGCTCCGGCACCTCGCTGCCGACGGCGGCCCAGGCATCGGCCAGCGGCACGATGCGGAACCCCGCATGGCGGGCGAGGAAGGCGTCGATCTGGTCCTCGTCCTCCGCCGCCAGGATCGAGCAGGTGGCATAGACCAGCCGGCCGCCCGGCTTCACCAGGGCGGCGGCGCGGTCCAGCAGCTTTGCCTGCAAAGCGGTCAGATGGGCCAGTTCCTCGGCGCTGGAGCGCCATTTGGCGTCCGGGTTGCGGCGGAAGGTGCCGGTGCCGGTGCAGGGCGCATCGACCAATACCCGGTCGAAGGCGCCTTTCTGGCGCGACAGCCATTTGTCGCCCTCCGCCCCGATGACGTGGCGGGTGACATTATGGACATCGGCCCGGCGCAGGCGGGTGACGGCCTCGGTCAGGCGGCGCTCGTCGCTGTCGGTGGCGATCAGCCGGCCCTTGTTGGCCATGGCGGCGGCGATGGCCAGGGTCTTGCCGCCCGCGCCTGCACAGAAATCGAGCACGCGTTCGCCCGGCTTTGCCCCAAGGATGAGCGCGGCCAGTTGCGAGGCTTCGTCCTGCACCTCGACCAGGCCTTCGCGCCAGGCCCGGCTGCGGGCGATGGCCGGCCGCCCCTCGACCCTGAGGCCGACCGGGGAATAGGGCGTGGGCAGGGCGATGATGCCGTCCTCGGCCAGGGCCGCCATGGCGGCGTCGCGCCCGCCCTTGATCGCATTGGCGCGCATGTCGAGGCCGGCCTCGCCGCACAGCGCCGTCGCCTCCGCCAGCAGGCGGTCGCCGAAGCGGGCCTTCAGATGGGGCATCAGCCAGGACGGCAGATTGCTGCGCACCGCCGCCGGCTGGTCAGGATGGTCCAGCGTATGGTCCATCAGGAATTGGGCGGCATGGGTTTCCGGCGTGGGCAGGTGGGGCAGGTGCTTGCGCAGCTGGCCCTTGTCCAGCCCCTCGATCAGCACCAGGGCGGCCGCCAGCCGGGCCAGCGGCGCAGACCGGCAGCCGGCCTGTTCCAGCCACCAGTCGAGCTGGGCGCGGTGACGGCAGACGCCCAGGGTCAGGCGGGCGATGCGGCTGCGCGCCGGGGGCAGCCATTTGCGCCGGTCGAAGGCGGCCTTCAGCACGCGGTCGGCGGCGCGGCCGTTCTCGATCGCGACCAGGGCGTCGAGCACGGCCATGGCGATCTCCTCCTCCGGGCGCGGGCGGGGGCGGCCGAGGCGCAGGGGCGCACCGGCGGGAGGCTGCGGGCGCGGGCCGGGCGGCCGGCGGCCCGAGGGGCGATCGGAAGACGTCATGATGGGCGGAAATTAATCGCGCCCGAGGTTCCGCGCCATCCCCGATTGCGCGGGGCCGTCGCCTTTCTGAACCGCGTCCTGATCAAATTTTGTGCATTGCTGGTCTTTTGTGCAGCAATTTGTCGGAATTGCGACGACAATGCGACGCGAAAGGACCGTCTTCCGGGGCCCGAACCATGACCTCAGCCCGGTTGGCACGGTTCTTGAGTCTGATGGGGCGGGTGGCGCGTCCGGCCTTCGCCTGAAGGGGCTCGGTCGGGGCCGGCGCGGCCCTGAGGTCAATCGTGAGGGGAAAACCATGAAACTCGTGATTGCCGTCATCAAACCGTTCAAGCTCGATGACGTGCGCGAAGCCCTGGCCGCAGTTGGTGTGCCCGGGCTCACGGTAAGTGAAGTCAAAGGTTTCGGTCGGCAGAAAGGCCATACCGAAATCTACCGCGGTGCGGAGTACACCGTGAGCTTCCTGCCTAAGGTGAAGATCGAGGCCGCGGTCGCCGACGAGATCGTCGAGCAGGTCGTGGAGGCGATTCAGAAGGCTGCCCATACGGGCAAGATCGGCGACGGTAAAGTGTTCGTCGTCGACCTTCAGCAGTCCATCCGCATCCGCACCGGCGAAACCGGCCCGGATTCGCTCTGAGTCCCGACGAGAGGGTCCTTCCCATGAAACTTAACTGGAAACTTCCGCTCCTGCTGGGCGCAGCCGGCGTGGCCCTGACGGCCCCCGAGTTCGCCGCCCTCGCGCAGGAAGCCGCCGCGCCTGCGGCGGAAGCCGCTCCGGCCGCCGCCGAAGTCGTTCCGACCATCAACGACGGCGATACCGCCTGGATGTTGATCTCGTCGGTCCTCGTGCTGCTGATGACCGTGCCGGGCCTCGCCCTGTTCTACGGCGGCCTTGCCCGTGCGAAGAACATGCTGTCGGTCCTGACCCAGGTCCTCGGCATCCTGTGCCTTGTCTCGATCCTCTGGGTGTTCTACGGCTACAGCCTGACCTTCGGCGAAGGCAATGCCTATATCGGCGACTTCTCCAAGGCCTTCCTGAAGGGTGTCACGCCTGAATCGATCAGCGGCACGATCCCCGAATATGTCTTCGTCCTGTTCCAGATGACCTTCGCCTGCATCACGCCGGCGCTGATCATCGGCGCCTTCGCGGAACGCGCGAAGTTCATCTCGGTGCTGGTCTTCGCCGCGCTCTGGGTGACCTTCGTCTACTTCCCGATGGCCCATATGGTCTGGGCGGGCACGGGCATGCTGTTCCTCGACGGCGCGCTCGACTTCGCCGGCGGCACCGTCGTTCACATGAACTCGGGTATCGCCGCGCTGGTCGCCTGCATCTTCTTCGGCAAGCGCATCGGCTTCGGCAAGGAAGCCATGCCCCCGCACTCGCTGGTCTTCACCATGGTCGGCGCCGCCCTGCTGTGGGTGGGCTGGTTCGGCTTCAACGCCGGCTCGGCCGCCGCGGCCAATGCGACCGCCGGTCTCGCCGCCATCAACACCTTCGTCGCCACCGGCGCCGCGGGTATCGCCTGGCTCCTGATCGAATGGATCGCCAAGGGCAAGCCCAGCCTGCTCGGCCTCGCCTCGGGCGTGGTCGCCGGCCTCGTCGCCATCACCCCGGCCTGCGGCACCGCCGGCCCGCTCGGGGCGATGCTGCTCGGCGCGGTGACCTCGATCGTCTGCTTCTTCTTCTGCACCACGATCAAGAACGCCTTCGGCTATGACGACAGCTTCGACGTCTTCGGCATCCACGGCGTGGGTGGCATCGTCGGCGCCATCGGCACCGCCTTCACCGCCAATGTCGCCCTCGGCGGCGTCGGCTACGAGCCCAGCCTCGGCGCCCAGCTCTGGGTCCAGGTGTTCAGCGTGATCATCACCCTGATCGTCTCGGGCATCGGCACCTCGATCATCCTGGCGCTGATCAACTTCACCATCGGCCTGCGCGTCGCTCCCGATGCGGAACGCGAGGGCCTGGACGTCGCCGAACACGGCGAACGCGCCTACAACTGACCCCGGGCGGGCGGCATCAGCCGCCCGCTTCCGGCACGGCGAAAGGGGCGGCGACGCCCCTTTCCTCGTTTTCGGGCCTCCCGTCCCCCCTGCACAAACCGGCGTCGCTTCCCTACACTTCCCGACGGGGAGTTCCGACGTCAGGGAAGACATGGCAGGATCATCGAAGAAGGCGATCGTCATCGCCGCCGCCGGCAATGCGGTCATCGCCGCCGCCAAATTCGCGGCCGCCTTCTGGACCGGCTCGTCGGCCATGATGTCGGCAGGCATCCATTCGCTGGTCGACGCCGGCAACCAGTTCTCCCTGCTGCACGGCCTCGGCCGGGCGGCGCGGCCGGCGGACGGCCGCCATCCCTTCGGCGATGGCAAGGAGCTTTATTTCTGGTCCTTCCTGGTCGCGATCCTGATCTTCGCGCTGGGCGGCGGCCTGTCGCTCTACGAGGGCATCCAGGCGGTGGCGCACCCGGGGGAACCGCACGATCCATTGGTCAACTATGTCGTGCTCGGGGTCGCCCTCGTCTTCGAAGCCTATTCCTTCAGCACGGCGATCGGCGAATTCAGCAAGGGCCGGGGCACCAGGCCGGTGCTCCGCGCCATCCGCGAGACCGGGGATCCCGGCCTCGTCACCAAGCTCCTTGAAGATGCGGCGGCCATGGCCGGCCTCATCGTCGCCCTTGCCGGCCTCGTGCTCGGCCAGGTGCTGGGGATGCCGGTGTTCGACGGCATCGCCGCCCTCGTCATCGGCATCCTCCTGCTGCTGACCGCGGTCATTCTCGCCGTCGAAGGCAAGGGCCTGCTGATCGGCGAAGGCGCCGACCCCCAGGTGGTGGCCGCCATCCGCGCCAAGGTGGCGGCCGATCCGCGCATAGCGGCGGTCGGCGAGATTCTCAGCGGCCATTTCGGCCCGCACGACCTGATCGTGCTCGTCACCCTCGATTTCCGCAGCGGCTTTTCCGCCGACGACGCCGAGGCCGCGATCCGCGACCTGACCGCCGCGGTCAAGGCGGCGGAACCAAGCGTGCGCCATTTCTACATCGAGGCCGCGGCCACCCCCCGGGCCTGAAGTTCCGTCCCTGTACAGGCTTGGCCGGCCGGGCGTGCATCGGGCCGGCGCTACAGTGACAAAATGTCAGACGCTGCTGGACCGATGGCGACAAATCGGGTTAGGAAAGCGTCCAAAGGCGAGAGGAGACGCCATGCTGAACGGAATTCTGGAATATGCGGCCAAATACGATCCGACCGGCCTGGTCGGCCGGGCCGCCAACGAGGTCCAATACGCCGAGACCATGATCGCGGTCCTGCGCAAGCTGGCGGGGATCAAGCTGGACGGGCCCTATACCGTCGTTCAGATGGTCGAACAGCAGGCCCGGCGCTCGGTCAAGGCGCCGGCCATCGTCTTCGAAGGCCGCACCCTGTCCTGGGCCGAACTCGACGCCCGCGCCAACCAGGTCGCCCATTGGGCCCAGGCCCGGGGCATCGAGAAGGGCGACGTCATCGCCCTGATGATGGCCAACCGGCCGGAATTCGTCGTCACCTGGCTCGGCCTGGCCAAGGCGGGTGCCACCATCGCCCTGATCAACACCAATCTGACCGGGGGGCCGCTCGCCCACAGCCTGACCGTCGCCGCGGCCAAGGCCCTGGTCATCGATGCCGACTATGCGGCCAATCTCGATTCCGTGCGCAACCTGTGCGAAGCGCTGCCGCCGGTCTTCGCCTCGGCCGGCGCGATCCCGGGGGCGGATGATTTCGATGCCGAGACGGCGGCCCAGCCGCGGGCAGAACTGCCGCGCCATCGCCGGCCCGCCCTCACCGCCAAGGACAATCTGTTCTACATCTATACCTCGGGCACCACGGGCAATCCCAAGGCCGCCCATATCAGCCACTACCGCTTTCTCCAGGCGTCCAATGCCTTCGCGGCCCAGATGGGGGCGACCCGGCACGACCGCATGTATTGCGTGCTGCCGCTCTATCATTCGGCGGGCTGCATCATCGCCGTCGGTTCCATGCTGGCGGTCGGCGGCACGGTGATCCTGCGCCGGCGCTTCTCCGCCAGCCAGTTCTGGGACGACGTCGTCCGCTACGAGGCGACCTGTTTCCAATATATCGGCGAATTGTGCCGCTATCTGGTGAATACGCCGCCGCACCGGAAGGAACAGGCGCATAAGCTGCGCGTCGTCTGCGGCAACGGCCTGCGCCCCGAGATCTGGCCGACCTTCCAGGACCGCTTCAAGATCCCCCGCATCGTCGAATTCTATGCCGCGACCGAGGGCAATGTCGCCCTGATGAATGCCGACGGCAAGGTCGGCGCGATCGGCCGCATTCCATGGTACCTGGACCGGGTCTTCAACACCAAGGTCATCCGCTTCGACATCGAGACCGAGCAGCCGGTGCGCGACGCCCGGGGCTTCTGCATCGAATGCCCGCCGAACGAGGTGGGCGAGACCATCGGCCTGATCCCCCAGGACCCGAACAAGCCGGTCGGCCGCTTCGAGGGCTACAAGGGCAAGGCCGAGACCGAGAAGAAGATCCTGCGCGACGTCTTCGAGACCGGCGACATGTGGTTCCGCACCGGCGACCTCATGCGCCGCGATCAGCTCGGCTATTTCTATTTCGTCGACCGCATCGGCGACACCTTCCGCTGGAAGGGCGAGAATGTCTCGACCGCGGAAGTGGCCGAGGCGCTGACCGTGTTCCCGGGCGTGCGCGAGGTGAATGTCTACGGCGTCCAGGTGCCGAACACGGACGGGCGGGCCGGCATGGCCTCGATCGTCGCGGCCGACGATCTCGACCTCGAAGCCTTTGACGCCCATATCGCCAAGGCCCTGCCCGCCTATGCCCAGCCCTATTTCCTGCGCCTGCAGCCGGAAATCGAGATCACGGGCACCTTCAAGCATCGCAAGGTCGATCTGGTGAAGGAAGGCTTCGATCCGGCCCAGGTGGCCGATCCCCTCTATATCCGCCACCCGGATCTCGGCGGCATCAAGCCGCTGACCCCGGCGATCCATGCCGATATCGCCGAGGGGCGCCTGCGCTTCTGAAACAGCACGGGGGTGGACGGTTGCCCGCCCACCCCCGGCACCCCTTCCCCAAAGGGGAACGATCAGGCCGATCTCACCGCGTCCAGCCGGTCTTTGTCGAAACAGCCGAGCGGGGCCACGCCGTTGACCAGGATGCGCACCAGTTCGGCCTGGCGGGTGACCCCGGTCTTCGCGAACATCGAGCGCAGGTGGGCCCGGGCGGTGTTGTAGCGGATGTTCAGTTCCGCCGCCGCCTCTTCCAGGCTTTCGCCCTTGGCGAGTTGCATGGCGAGGGCCGATTCCGCCTGGGTGAAGCCGAACAATTGCTTCAGGATGGCCGGGTCCGCCCGCACGCCGCATTCCGGATCGCGGATGAAGATGGTCGCGCCCGAGCGCCAGCGGTCGCCGACCTTGGTGCCGAGACGGATGCCGTTGACCACGACGCCCAGGTCCCGCGCCCCCGAGGGCCGCGAGATCGACAGGGCCTGGGCGATCTGGCGCCCCGCCTCGTCATGGCCGGCATCGCCGGCCAGCGCCGCCCGGACGAGGCTTTGTAGGGCGCGGTCGTCCTGGGTCGAGGTGGCGCGCACCGTGCCGTTCACCATGGTGATGCCGTCGCGCCGGTTCATCAGTTCGGCGGCGATGGCATTCATCACCAGGATCTTGCCGTTCTCGTCGATGACGATGCCGCCCACCGCCAACCGGTCCATGGCATCGGCATAGATCTGGTTGACGATTTCCGACTGGGCGAGGCGCGAGCGGATCTCGAGCGCGCGGGCGAAATGGGGCGCGATCAGCGAGATCAGGTTGGCCTCTTCCTTGACGAAGGGGTCTGAATCGCGCGCCCGCATCACCCGGATGAAACAGTCGATATTGTCGAGACTGCACACCCAGGAGCCCATGTAGTGATTGATGTCGCCGGCCTCCAGCAATTCGTTGAACTTGCCGAATTCGGACCGGTTCAGGGTCAGCCAGTCGTTGATCGTATAGACCTGCCCCAGGCGGGTCTCCACATTCGGCCGGTGCTTCTGGTATTCGGTCTCATACTGCACGAACTGGTCGAGCGCGATGGGGCCGACATTGATCGTCGCCTCCTGGCGCAGGGCGGTCTTCGCCACCAGCGACAGCGTGACGAAGCGGGCGTCGAGATATTCCCGCAGCAGCTCGAGCGACTCCTTCCACGACACATCCTCGAAGGAGCCCTGGTAGATATGCCCGATCAGCAGGCTGAGCTGCTCCTGCGACGGGCCATGGGTTCGATAGTCCAACATGTCGAGCCTCTTGAACGACGAACGCTTCCGCCAGCGCCAGCAAGCCTTTCGGCTTGCCATGTTGAATCGGCCTCAATTTGAATCCTGCACACGAGGCGCAGACTTGGCCGACAAGTCGAACAACGCAACTGAACGGGATCGCCATCTCTTTCGATACAGCATGCCGCTCGATACAATCGGATCGTTTGAGGCGCTGCCCCGGCCCAGGGATCGTCGACACCGCCTGTCGCGATCGCCCGTCAGCCCTATGGGGCGCGCTTCCCCCCTCCGCGTTCCGGAATTGCCCCATCCACCGGGTTTTCTTCAACCCAAATGACGGGATCCGGTCACTTTCATTATTACGATCATAACAGTTTCTCACATTACGACCAGACCCGTCTGATCCGTTTCGGTGGGGACGCGGCGGAAGTGGGGGCAGTTTTTGCACCTGCGATGCGCATATGCGAAAGAACCGGCGCCCGCGTGAATTGGGCGCAGGGGTGCCATGGGCATTTTCCGCGCCTTTTCCATGGACGGCGGGGCCGGCTTGAGTAAACTCCGCCCGCCATGACGGAATACGCCGCCCGCGCCCTGCTGCCTGAAGGTCTGCACGACGAACTGCCCCCCGCCGCCGAACACGAGGCCGCGGTGGTCTCGCGGCTCGTCGCGGTCTTTGCTGCCCACGGCTATCAGCGGGTCAAGCCGCCCCTGATCGAATTCGAGGAAAGCCTGACCGCCGGCCCCGGCGCCGCGCAGGGGACCGGCATGTTCCGCCTGGTCGATCCCGCCAGCCAGCGCCTGATGGCGGTCCGCTCCGACATGACGGTGCAGGTCGCCCGCATCGCCGCCACCCGCCTGCAAAAGGCGGCGCGGCCGCTGCGCCTGTCCTATGCCGGGCAGGTGCTGCGGGTGAAGGGTACCCAGCTGCGCCCCGAACGCCAGTTCCCCCAGGCCGGGGTCGAGCTGATCGGCGTGCGCTCGGTCGCCGCCGATGCCGAGGTCGTGCTGCTGGCGGTCGAGGCGCTGGAGGCTTGCGGCCATGCCCGGCCGGTCACCGTCGACCTGACCCTGCCCACCCTGGTGCCGGCGATCGCCGCCGCCCTGGCCCTGCCAGCCGCCCTGGCCGACAAGGCCCGCGATGCCCTGGACGGCAAGGATGCGGCTGAGTTGGACGGTATCCCGGGCGAGGCCGGCATTCTCTTCCGCGGCCTGCTGGCCGCCGCCGGGCCGGCCGATCGCGCGCTCGACACGCTCGCCGGCCTTGCCCTGCCGCCCGCCGCGCGGCGCGAGGTCCAGGAACTGGCCGGTCTCGTCGCCGCCATCCGCAAGGCCGATCCGGCCATCGCCCTGACCATCGATCCGGGCGAATATCGCGCCCATGAATATCACACCGGTTTCGGCTTCACCCTGTTCGCCGCCGGGGTCCGGGGCGAATTGGGCCGGGGCGGGCGCTACGACCTGGTCGGGCCCGACGGCGGCACGGAAGAAGCGGTCGGCTTCACCCTCTATGTCGATTCGCTGCTGCGTTCCCTGCCGAAGCCGGCCCTGCCGGTCTTCGTCTATCTGCCCTTCGATACGCCGGCCGCCGAAGCCCGGGCGCTTCGCGCCGCCGGCCATCGCACCGTCGCCGGCCTCGCCCCCGTGGACGACGCGGCGGCGGAGGCCCGGCGCCTCGGGTGCAGCCATCTCTACCATGCCGGCGCCGTGACTCCGGTCGCGGCCTGACCCTATTCCATTTCCTCCGGTGATCCGAAGATCCAAGGACTGAAACCATGGCCAATGTTGCGGTGATCGGCGCCCAATGGGGCGACGAGGGCAAGGGCAAGATCGTCGACTGGCTGTCGGAGCGCGCCGATGTCGTGGTGCGCTTCCAGGGCGGCCACAATGCCGGCCACACGCTGGTGATCGGCAACCAGACCTATAAATTGTCGCTGCTGCCCTCGGGCATCGTCCGCGGCGGCAAATTGTCGGTGATCGGCAACGGCGTGGTCATCGACCCCTGGGCCCTGTTCGCCGAGATCGAGCGCCTTCAGGCCCAGGGCGTCACCATCAGCCCGGACAATCTGGTGGTCGCCGACAATGCCTGCCTGATCCTGCCGGTCCACGGCGAACTCGACGGTTTCCGCGAGGACGGCAACAAGACCGGCGGCATCGGCACCACCCGGCGCGGTATCGGCCCGGCCTATGAGGACAAGGTGGGCCGCCGTGCCGTCCGCGTCTCCGACCTTGCCGATCCGGCCACCCTGTCGCGCCGGCTGGACGCGCTGATCACCCATCACGATGCGCTGCGCGCCGGCTTCGGCGCCCCGCCGGTCGACCGCGCGGCGCTGGAGGCGAAGCTGGCCGCCATCGCGCCCCGCCTGCTGCCCTTCGCCAAGCCGGTCTGGATGGTGCTGGACGAGATCCGTTCGGCCGGCAAGCGCGTGCTCTATGAAGGCGCACAGGGCTCGATGCTCGACATCGACCACGGCACCTATCCCTTCGTCACCTCGTCCAACACGGTCTCGGGCCAGGCGGCGGCGGGCTCGGGCGTCGGGCCGCGCTCGGTCGGCTATGTCCTCGGCATCACCAAGGCCTATACCACCCGCGTCGGCGGCGGCCCCTTCCCGACCGAACTGACCGACGAGATCGGCAAGCGCCTGGGCGAGCGCGGCCATGAATTCGGCACCGTCACCGGCCGGCCCCGGCGCTGCGGCTGGTTCGACGCGGTCATGGTCCGCCAGGCGGTGAAGGTCGGCGGCATCGACGGCATCGCCCTGACCAAGCTCGACGTCCTCGACGGGCTGGCGGAATTGAAGATCTGCGTCGGCTACCGGCTGCGCGGCGAAGTCGTCCGCCATTTCCCCGCCTCCGCCGGCGATCAGGCGGCGGTCGAGCCGGTCTATGAAGTGCTCGAAGGCTGGTCCGAATCGACCCAAGGGGCGCGCCGCTGGGCCGACCTGCCCGCGACCGCGATCAAATACGTGAAGCGGATCGAGGAATTGATCGAAGCCCCGGTCGCCCTGCTGTCCACCAGCCCCGAACGCGACGACACCATCCTGGTGCACGACCCGTTCCGCGACTGAGCTGCCGGTTGCCTACCCCGCGTTGACATCCTGGACCGGTGATAGGCACGCTTGCCGCCATTGCGGAGGGTGTCGATATTTCGTTTCGGACGCGCCCGATGCTGGCCGATGTCGCGGACGAAATGGTGCTGGAGGCTGCCTTGAATGGCGAGGCCGGGGCCATCGTGACCCATAACGTCAGGGATTTCCGGCCGGCGCTCGGGCTGGGCGTGGCTGTTGCGACACCCGGAGAGATCGTCAGGAGATTGAAGGCATGACGCAGGCCCGACGCTACAAATACCCGCTGCATTTGCCGGAATCGCTCAAGGAAACGGCGATGCGCCTTGCCATGGAGGACGGCGTGTCCCTCAATCAATGGATCGTTTCCGCGGTTGCGCAAAAGATCGGCGCGGTGGAGACGGCCCGGGATTTTCTCGCGATGCGCGCCGGCACGGCCAAGCGCGGCGATCTGACCGGCCTGCTGGACAGGGCGCCTGATGTGGTGCCCGCCCCGGACGATACCGTCAAGCGCTGAGCGAGGGTATCAGGGCCGGACCAGCAGCCCGTTGAGAAGGAGGTGCAGATGCGCCTCCTTCATCGCGACGATATCGGGCAGGGGCATGCCCGCGCCCGAGATCAGCACCGCCTGGAAGCAGGCCATCACCGCCGGGGCCATGATGGCGTCGGGAAAGCCGGCCAGGCGTTTCGCCGCCTCGGCATGGAATTCGCCGGTGGCCACGCCCCGCTCGATCACGGCGGCGATCAATTCCTCCGCCCGGCTGGTCAGTTCGCGCTGGAAAAATTGCGCCAGTTCCGGCACCCGTGACGCCTCGCCCACTAGCAGGCGGACGAATTCCCGCGATTTCTCGTTGCCCACCATGTCGTGCCAGGCCCGCTCCAGCAGCAGGCGCAGCAGGGTGACGCCGCCCGTGCCCTCGTCCCCCGCGATCGCCTTCAGGCCGTCGATCAGCGGCAGCAGATGGGCCATGACCATGGCCTTGAACAAGTCTTCCTTGCCCGGGAAATAGTGATAGATCGTGCCCTTGGTGATGCCGATGCGGCGGGCGACGTCTTCGAGCCTCGCCGCGGCATAGCCCTTTTCCGCGAATTCGGCGAAAGCCGCCTCGATGATCTGGCCCGGTCGCGCCGCCTTCTGGCGCTGGCGGATGCCGACGCCCGCCGCCTCGGCCGGTTCGGAAAGCGGGCGCTCGTCCCGCGTCAGGAAAACTTCTTGGGTCATGGATTAAATTTTTCATTGACCGACGAGTTAGTCAATATACTAGTTGAAGGGAGAGAGATCGTCGCGAGTACAGCCATGGCCCATCATCCCCCGTTTCCCGCCCTGCCGTCCCGCCGCGGGCCCGTGCTGCGCTTGGGGCTCGTGCTGGCGCTGGTGCTCGGCCTTGCCGCCTGCGACCGGCCGGAGGCGGCCCAGGGCGCCCGCGGCCCGGCCCTGACCGTCACCGTGCTGCCGGTGACGCCGACGGCGCTGACCCGCCAGATCATCGCCTCCGGCACCGTGCTGCCGTGGGAGGAAATCGTGGTCGCCGCCGAGGCCCAGGGCCTTGCCATCACCGAAGTCGCGGTCGAGGAAGGCGAACGGGTCTCGGCCGGCCAGATATTGCTGCGCCTGAACGATGCCGTCCTGAAGGCGCAATCGGCCCAGCAGGAGGCCAGCCTCACCTCCGCCCGCGCCCTGCTGGCCGAGGCGCGGGCCAATCTCGCCCGCGCCCAGGACCTGCAGCCGCGCGGCACCGTCTCGCGCCAGAGCCTGGACGAGCGCATCGCCGCCGAGCGCACCGCCGCCGCCCAGGTCCTGGCGGCCGAGGCCGCCCTTGCCGAAACCCGGGCCCGCCTGGACCAGACCGTGGTCAAGGCCCCGGCCGCGGGCATCATCGGCCGGCGCAGCGCCAATCTCGGTCAGGTCGTGAGCACGGGCGGGGAATTGTTCCGCCTGATCCGCGACGGCCGACTGGAACTGAAGGCCGAAGTGCCGGAGGCGACCTTCGCCGGCCTGACGCCCGGCCTTGCCGCCACGGTCACGGCGGAAGGCATCGGCCGGCCGGTGGCCGCCACCCTGCGCAGCCTCAGCCCGACCGTCGACAGCCGCACCCGGCTCGGCATCGCGCATCTGGCCCTGCCTGCCGATTCCGGCTTCCGCCCCGGCATGTTCGCCACCGGCGCGATCGATCTCGGCACGGTCGAGGCGCTGATGGTGCCTGCCGCTGCCATCGTCTGGCGCGACGGCATTGAGGGGGTGTTCGTCCTGGATGCCGCCGGCACCGCCCATTTCACCCCGGTGGTCACCGGCAGCCGGCCCAAGGGCGAGGTCGAGATCCGCGAGGGCCTGAAGCCGGGCGACCGTATCGCCGTGCAGGGCGCCGGCTTCCTCGAAGAAGGCGACAAGGTCGGCACGGTGGAGGCACGCTCGTGAACGGCCTGTCGTCCTGGTCGATCCGCAACCCGGTCCCGGTCCTGGTCCTGTTCATGGTGCTGACGGTGGCCGGTCTCATCGGCTTCATCGCGCTCCGCGTCAACAATACGCCGGATGTCGATATTCCGGTCGTCACCATCACCGTGGCCCAGCCGGGGGCCGCGCCCAGCGAATTGGAAACCCAGGTCACCCGCCTGGTCGAGGATGCGGTGGCCGGGCTCGGCTCGGTCAAGCACATCACCTCGACGGTCTCCGACGGCATCTCGGTCACCAGCATCCAGTTCCAGCTGGGCGTCGATATCGACCGCATGACCAACGATGTGCGCAATGCCGTCGCCGCCGTCCGCGGCGACCTGCCGGGCGATGCCGAGGAGCCGGTCGTCTCCCGCGTCGATGCCTCGGGCGTCCTGTTCATCTATGCCGTGCGCGCCCCGGACATGACCCCGGCGGAGCGCAGCTGGTTCATCGACAACGACGTCGCCAAGCGCCTGCTGGCGGTGAAGGGCGTCGCCTCCGTCCTGCGCGAGGGCGGCGTCGACCGCGAGATCCGGGTCGAGCTGAATCCGGAGCGCATGGCGGCCCTGGGCGTCTCGGCCCAGGCGGTGTCGTCGGCGCTGCGCCGGGCCAATACCAACCTGCCGGGCGGGCGCGTCGCCATCGGCACCGGCGAACAGACCATCCGCACGGTCGGCAGCGCCACCTCGGTCGAAGCCCTGGCGGCGACCAGGATCGACCTCCCGGACGGCCGCGCCATCCGCCTGTCCGACATCGGCACGGTCGGCGACGCTTTCGCCGAGCCGCGGGCGCGGGCCCGCTTCAACGGCGAGGAAGTGGTCGGCTTCAGCGTCGCCCGCTCGCAAGGGACGTCCGAGGTCCATGTCGCCCAGGCGGTGCGCCAGGCGATCGCCGCTTTCGACGCCGAACGCGACGACGTGCAGTTCGAGGAAGTGACCTCCGCCGTCGATTTCGTGATGGAGAGTTATTATGCCTCGGTCGAGGCGCTGATCCTGGGGGCGGCGCTCGCCGTCGTGGTGGTGTTCTGGTTCCTGCGCGACGGGCGGGCGACCTTCATCGCCTCGATCGCCATGCCGCTGTCCCTGATCCCCACGTTCGCGGTCATGCTCGCCCTCGACCAGTCGATCAATATCGTCAGCCTGCTGGCGCTGTCGCTGACGGTCGGCATCCTGGTCGACGACGCCATCGTCGAGATCGAGAATATCGTCCGCCATATCTCGACCGGCAAGAAGCCCTATCGCGCCGCGCTGGAGGCGGCGGACGAAATCGGCCTTGCCGTGGTCGCGACCACCGCGACCATCATCGCCGTCTTCATGCCGGTCGGCTTCATGCCCGGCATCGTCGGCCAGTTCTTCCAGTCCTTCGCCATTGCCGCCTGCGTCTCGGTCGCCTTCTCGCTGGTGGTCGCGCGCATGCTCACGCCCCTGATGGGCGCCTATATGCTGCGCGGCGAGGAAAGCCATCCCCACCGCGAGCCGCGCTGGATGCCCGGCTATCTGCGCTTTCTCGGCTGGTGCCTGGACCGGCGCTTCCTGGTCCTTATCGCCGGGATCGGGATCTTCGTCGGCTCCCTCGGCCTCACCACCCTGCTGCCGAACGATTTCGTGCCGGTCAGCGACCGGGGCCGCTCGGTCATGTCGGTCGAACTGCCGCCCGGCGCCTCGCTGGCCGAGACCGATGCCGCCGCCCAGGCCCTGACCGCCAAGCTGAAGGACCGGCCCGAGGTGAAGTCGATCTATGTCTCGACCGGGACCAATACGGCGACCGGCAGTCCCGGGGCGGTCGGCTCGATCCTGGGCGAGGTGCGGCGCGCCACCATCACGGTCAACCTGGTGCCGCGCGGCGACCGCGCCCTGAACCAGCAGGATTTCGAAAGCGAAGTGGGCGCCCTGCTGCGCCAGGTGCCGGGCACCCGCGTCCGCTTCGGCGCCGACGGCTCGTCGGGCGCCAAGCTGCAACTGGCCCTGGTCTCGGACGATCCGGCGATCCTGGCGGCGACCGCCCGCCAGGTGGAGCGCGAGATGCGTACCCTCGAGGGCATCGCCAATGTCGCCTCGACCGCCAATCTGGCCCGGCCGGAGATCCGCATCGTGCCGAAGCCGGACAAGGCGGCGGCGCTGGGGGTCACGGCCGAGACCCTGGCCGCCGTCGTCCGCGTCGCCACCCTTGGCGACATCGACCAGATCCTGCCCAAGTTCAATCTGGCCGACCGCCAGATCCCGATCCGCCTGATCTTCCCCGAAAGCGCCCGGAAGGATGCGGAAACCCTGGCCGCCCTGCGCGTGCCGACCAGCGACGGCGGCTCGGTGCCGCTTGCCGCCGTCGCCGATATCGAGCACCGGACCGGGCTTGCCCAGATCTACCGGCTGGACCGCCGCTCCAGCGTCGCAATCGAGGCAGAACTGATCGGCATCCCGCTCGGCGTCGCCGCGGCCCGGGTCCATGCCCTGCCGGCCATGAGCCACCTGCCGCCCGAAGTGATCGAGCTGCCCACCGGCGACGTCGAGAATCTGGCCGAGCTGATGACCGGCTTCCTGATCGCCCTCGGCACCGGCGTCTTCCTGATGTATGTCGTGCTCGTCCTGCTGTTCAAGGGCTTCGCCCATCCGGCGACCATCCTGACCGCCCTGCCGCTCTCGATCGGCGGCGCCTTCGGCCTGTTGTTCATCGCTAACGAGGCGCTGTCCATGCCGGCGCTGATCGGCATCCTGATGCTGATGGGGATCGCGGCGAAGAATTCGATCCTGCTGGTCGAATATGTCCTCTACCAGCGCGCCGCGGGCATGAGCCGGCGCGACGCCCTGATCGAGGCCGCCCACAAGCGCGCCCGGCCGATCATCATGACCACGGTCGCCATGGGCGCGGGCATGCTGCCGATCGCGGTGGGGATCGGCGCCGATACGGAATTCCGCGCGCCCATGGCGATCGCGGTGATCGGCGGGCTGATCACTTCGACCCTGCTCAGCCTCGTCTATGTGCCCGTGGTCTTCACCGTGGTCGACGATGTCCAGGCCGCCTTCGCCCGGCGCTTCGCCAAGCGCCTCGCCGCCCGCCGCCTGGAAGCGGAGGACGCGGTCACGCCGCCGGCCTGATGCGCGGCCGCACCAGATCGAGCACGGCATCGACCAGGGAGAGAATGCTCACCGGGTCGACTGCCGTGCCCTGGACTTCGAGGAAGGACACCCAGCCGGTGGCGACGATCCACAGTGACGAGGCGAGGCGGAAGGATTGCTCCCCGTCCTCGCCGGTCAGGGGCTGAAGGTCGCGGGCGACCGCGCGGGTGACGTCGCGCTGAAGACCGCGGTAGGACGCCTCGACCCGGGGATCGCGGCGCATGATCGCGATATGGTCGTGAAAGAAGAAGCGGAATTCGGCCAGGATCTCGGCGGCGCCCATGATCTGGAGCCGCAACCGGTCGACCCCGGTCTCGGTGAAGGCGGGGTCCAGGAACAGGCGGTGGATGCGCTTCTCCACCCCTTCGAACAGGTACCAGAGAATGTCTTCCCGGTTCCTGAAGTGATAGTAGAGGTTGCCCGGCGAGATGCCGCAGTCGTCGGCGATGCGGTTGGTGGTGACGGCGGTATAGCCCTGGGCGTTGAACAGGGTCAGGGCGACGTCGGCGATGCGGTCCCGGGTCAGGGCCGATTTCGCCCGCAGCACCGACCGCCCCCGCGAGGGCGCCATCCGCCGGCCGCTGCCTTCCGCCATCGTCTTACCCCCGAACCCGATTGCCTGCCCCGACTGCCTTGCCGCCTTTGGTCTTAGGCGACCGGCGGCAGTCTGTCGATCAATTGATGCTCGTGGCGCAGCAGCAGCGAGACCAGGCCGCCGTCGGACAGCAGCATCAGCGCCTCGAGAAGGCTGGCCCGCATGATCTCGCGCTGGCCCTTTTCCGGAAATTCCGCCAGATCCCCGGTCACCCGCATGGGGTAGACATAGATCTGCGCCGGGATCGCCGTATTGCCCTGGCCCTTGATCCCCATATAGCTGCCGAGGGCGCGATGCGCGGTGACGCCGAGCAGCCCCGCCTCCTCATAGGCTTCGCGGCGGGCGACTTCATGGCCCGGCAGGCGCGGCTCCGGCCGGCCCTTCGGAATGATCCAGCGCCCAGTGGTCCTGGACGTCACCAGCACAAGCTCCATCTCTCCCGATCGAAGATCGAGCGGCAGGGCGGCATATTGGCGGGTCAGGGGTTTCTTACTCATCGCGACGTTTGGATAGACCTATGCAGGTATTCATCTATTTAGTGTTGGCGACCCCTTGGCCTACCAGGGATTGAGGCCAACTCTTACTATGTTACCGTTACAAAGAGAAGTCATCTCAACGGCTTCCAGAGGCGCCACGGGCGGAATATTCTTGGGGCCATGCGCATCCTGGCCTTTCTCCTCGGCGTCGCGGCCGCTCTCGTCCCCGATGCCGGCCGGGCGCGGGTGGTCGAGCGGCTGACCGCCTGCGAGACCGTGGTCACGGGCCAGGGCGAGGCGGAACGGGCGCGCGGTCTCGGGGTCTGTCTGGCGGAAGTGCTGGTCCGGGTCGCCGGCCGGCCCGACCTTGCCGACGATCCCCGGCTGCCGGCCCTGCAGGCCCGCGCGGCGGAGGCTATCGTCAGCCTGGAATATGAAGATCGCATGAAGGGGTTACCACTTGGTGACGAGCAGGGCACGCGCGACCGGCCCTTCTTCCTGCGCCCGACCTTCAGCCCCGGCGCCATCGACGGCATGCTCGCCGCCCTCGGCCGCCGGCCCTGGCCGGCGGACCGGCCGGTGCTGGGGGTCGTCGTCGTCAGCCGGCGCGACGGCCGCGACTGGCTGGTCAGCCGCGGCGGCCCGGGGGTGACCCGCGGCGCCCAGGTCGAGGCGCTGGACGCCGCCGCCGCCCGCTTCGGCCTGCCCCTCGTCCTGCCGGACGCGGCGGCGGCGCCGGACGGCAGCGCCCCGGATAGCGTCGCCGCCGGCCTTGCCGCCGATACCGTCCTGACCGGCGATCTGGTCTGGGACGAGGCGGCGACGGGCTGGCGCGTGACCTGGACCCTGGCGGGACAGGCGCCCTGGTCGCTGGCCGGCGTTTCCTTCGACGATGCCTTCCGCGCCGGGATCGGCGGCGCTGCCGGGATCCTGTCGCGTCGTCCCTAATCCCGATAGCCGCAGGCGCGCAGCAGGGGCAGCATATGGTCCGGCGGCGGCGCCGTCGCCTCGACCGGTTCGCGGCTGGGATAGAGCGGCAGTTGGATCGCCCGGGCCAGGAGATGCAGCACGTCTTCCGGCTCCGGGGCGTCCTCGGGCCGGCCGTAGATCGGCTCGCCCACCAGGGGGCAGCCGAGATGGGCGCAATGGACGCGGATCTGGTGGGTGCGCCCGGTCCGGGGATGAAGCTCCAGCCAGGCATGGGCGCCGTCGGCGCTGGTGCCCAGCACCCGGTAGTCGGTGACCGCGGGCTGGCCGGCGGGATCGATCACCATGCGCCAGCCCCGTTTCGGCGTCAGCTTGGCCAGCGGCGCCTCGACCGTGCCCTGGTCTGCCGCCGGGCGGCCGCGCACCACCGCCCAATAGGTTTTCTTCGCCCGCCCGCCGGCAAAGATCTTGCCGAGTTTGGTCAACGCCTTCGGGTGCCGGCCGAGGACGAGGCAGCCGGTGGTATCCCGGTCCAGGCGATGCGCCAGCGACGGCGCCCGCGGCAGGCCGTAGCGCAGGTGTATGAAGGATTGTTCGAGATTGGGCCCGCCGCCCGGGCCCTGGTGCACGGGCAGGCCCGCCGGCTTGTCGATGATCAGGACGAGACTGTCCTTGTATAGCACGCGGGCTTCGATTTCGGCGGCGTCGGGGGCCTTGCGCTCGGCGGGGCGGGGCATGTTCAGCCCCGTCCGCGATAGGGCGGCACGCCCTGGTCCGGCAGCCACAGGCCCTCGGGCGGGGTGCCGGTGGCATAGAAGACGTCGATCGGGATGCCGCCTCGGGGATACCAATAGCCGCCGATGCGCAGCCATGCCGGCGCCAGCAGGTCGACCAGGCGCTTGCCGATCTCGACCGTGCAGGCTTCGTGAAAGGCGCCGTGGTTGCGGAACGCGCCGAGGAAGAGTTTCAGCGCCTTGCTTTCGACCAGCCAGTCGCCCGGCACATAGTCGATCACCAGATGGGCGAAATCCGGCTGGCCCGTGACCGGGCACAGCGAGGTGAATTCCGGGCAGACGAAGCGCACCAGATAGGCCGTGCCCGGATGCGGGTTCGCGATCCGCTCCAGCACCGCCGCGGCCGGGCTGGCGGGCAGGCCGGCGGCGTGGCCGAGCAGGGACAATTCGGTGGCGGTCGGGTCGGGCGTGGTCATGGCGGCGCGCACTCTACCCCCTGGGCCCGGCTTTCGCCAGAAGGGCGACGCTCCGGCGCAGCCAGCGGTGCAGCGGCGCTTCCGCATTGCGGCGGTGCCAGATCATGGACAGGCGCATGGCCGGCATGTCGAGCGGCACCGGCCGGCTGACCAGGCCGAAGGCGGCGGCGAGCACGGCGGCGACCGAGGCCGGCAGGGTCAGCAGGTCGTCGGTGCCGGCCAGCATGGCGCCCGCCGCCAGATAATGCGAGGCGACGGGGCCCAGCCGGCGCCCCAGCCCCCGTTCCGCCAGAAGCCGGTCGACCAGCCCGTCCCGGCTGGCGATGGCGGAGACCAGCATGTGCCGCCCGGCGATATAGGCGTCGAGGTCGAGGGCATCCGCCGCCGGATGCCCCGGCCGCAGCAGGACGGCGAACCCCTCCCGCGTCAGGAATTGCCGGGTCATGCGGCTGGGCGGCTCGGGCAGCGGGCCGAGCGCCAGCTGCACCGCGCCCTCGTCGATCAGGGCCAGCGCGTCCGAACGGTCGCAATGGCGGAAGGTCAGGGCGATCCCGGGGGCCGCCGCGGCCAGGTGAGTGGCCAGCCGGGGCCCCAGGACCAGTTCCGCATGGTCGGAGGTGCCGATCACCACCTCGGTTTCCACATGCGCGGGATCGAACAGGCGCTGGCCGTCCAGCGCCTGCCGCAGGTGGGACAGGGCTTCCGCCACCGGGCCGGCCAGGTCCCGGGCGCGGGCCGTCGCCTCCACCCCGCCGGGGCGGCGGATGAACAGGGGATCGCCCAATCCCTCGCGCAGGCGGGCAAGGCCGTTGGAGGCGGCGGATTGGGTCAGCCCCAGGCGCAGCGCCGCCCGGGTGACATTGCCCGTCTGCATCACCGCCTCGAACAGGCGCAGCAGGTTGAGGTCCAGCTTCTCGAATATCATCACGGTGAATAATGATATTCATCACTATCAATTTCAATAATGTCGGGGCGGGGACCATATTGATGCGCAGGACAGATTTCCCCGCATCGGAGTTCGATCATGACTGAATCCACCACCGCCGGCCTCGGTGCCTTCCTGCTGCGCGTCACGCTGGGCGTGCTGGCGCTGGCCCATGGCTTCATCCTGAAGGTGCTGACCTTCACCCCGGCCGGCACCGCCGGCTATTTCGAATCGATCGGCTATCCCGGCAGCTTCGCCTATCTGGTGATCTTCGCCGAAGTGGCGGGCGGCCTTGCCCTCATCCTGGGCGTTCTGCCGCGCCTGGCCGCCCTCGGCCTGATCCCGGTGCTGATCGGCGCGACCCTGCAGCATGCCGGCAACGGCTGGAGCTTTTCAGCGGCCGGCGGCGGCTGGGAATTCCCGGCGGCCTGGACCGTGCTGCTGCTCGCCTCGGCCCTGACCGGCCCCGGTGCCTTCGCCCTGGGCCGCAAGCTGCCGGGCAAGCTGGCCGCCCTCTGATCCGGACCGGCGCTTTTCCCGGAGGAGACGATCATGTCACGCCTGCCTGCCCTGTTCGTCAGCCATGGCTCGCCCATGCTGGCCCTGGACGACGGTCCCGCCCACCGCTTCCTGGTCGGGCTCGGCCGCGAGATCGAAACGCCGAAGGCGATCCTGGTCGTCTCGGCCCATTGGGAAAGCGCCGCGCCCCGGGTGTCGGCGGTGGAACGCCCGCGCACCATCCATGACTTCGGCGGCTTCCCCCGCGCGCTGTTCGAGATGCAATATCCCGCCCCGGGCGCCCCGGATGTGGCGGCGCGGGTCGCCGCCCTGCTGCCCGGGACCGTGGTCGATCCCGCCCGCGGCCTCGACCATGGCGCCTGGGTGCCGCTGAAGCTGGCCTATCCGGCGGCCGATGTCCCGGTCACCCAATTGTCGGTGCAGACCCCGCTCGGCCCCCGCCATGCCTTCGAGGTCGGCCGGGCGCTGCGCGGCTTGCGCGACGAGGGGGTGCTGATCCTCGGCTCCGGCTCGCTGACCCATAATCTCTACGAGTTCCGCAGCCCGGTGCAGGAACAGCCGGCGAAACCCTGGGTCGTCGCCTTCGCCGACTGGGTGGCCGAGACCATCGAGGCCGGCGATATCGACAGCCTGATCGCCTATCGCGAAAAGGCGCCCTTCGGCCCGCAGAACCACCCGACGGAGGAGCATTTCCTGCCCCTCTTCACCGTGCTCGGCGCGGCCTTCCCGGGCGAGCGGGTGATTGCCCGCCACCGTTCCTATACCTACGGCATCCTGGCCATGGACGCCTGGGGGACGGCCGCCGCCTGAAGTTCCGGACTTACCGCCCGAGGTCGCGGGCGGTAAGTTCGATGCACTGGGCGGCCAGGCCGACCAATTCGTCGATCTCGGTCTTCGAGATCGACAGCGGCGGGGCCAGCACCATGACATCGCGGCAGGCCCGCATGACGAGGCCATTGGCGAAGCAATGGTTGCGGCACTGGGTGCCGACATTCCGCTTGGGATCGAAGAAGGCCCGGCTCGGCTTGTGCTCGACCAGTTCGATGGCGGCGATCATGCCGACGCCCCGGACCTCGCCGACCAGCCGGTGATCGGCCAGGCCGCGCAGCTGGTCCTGGAAATAGGCGCCGATCTCGCCGCCGGCCTTGGCCACCAGGCTTTCCTCTTCCATGATCTCGATGTTGCGGACCGCGACCGCCGCCGCCACCGGATGGCCGGAATAGGTGAAGCCGTGGACGATTTCCTCGCCCGCGCTGCGGAAGGTCTCGGCCACGCGGCCGCCCATCATGATCCCGGCCATGGGGATATAGCCCGAGGTCAGGCCCTTGGCCATGGTCATGAAATCGGGCTGGATGCCGAAGGTCTGGCTGCCGAACCAATTGCCGGTGCGGCCGAAGCCGCAGATCACTTCGTCGGCGATGACGAGGACGTCGTACTGGCGGCAGATGCGCATGATCTCGGGCCAATAGGTGGCGGGCGGGATGATCACGCCGCCGGCGCCCTGGATCGGCTCGCCGATGAAGGCGCCGACAGTCTCGGGCCCCAGTTCCAGGATCTTCCGCTCGACCGCGCGGGCCGCCTTCAGGCCGAACTCGTCGGGCGAGAGATCGCCGCCATGGGCATACCAATAGGGCGCCTCGACATGGACGACGCCGGGCAGCGGCAGGTCGAACTGCGGGTGCATGGCGGTCAGCCCCGAGAGCGAGGCCGCCTGCATGGTGACGCCGTGATAGGCGTAATTGCGGCTGATGATCGTCTTCTTGCGCGGCTTGCCCTGGAGATTCCAGAAATAGCGCACCAGCTTGGCGATCGAATCATTCGCCTCCGACCCCGAGCCGGCGAAGGTGACCAGATCCATGCCCGCCGGCGCGATCGAGGCCAGTTTCTCGGACAGGGCCACCACCGGCGGATGGGTGGTCTGGAAGAACGTATTGTAATAGGGCAGTTCGAGCAGCTGCCGCTTCGCCACCTCGGCGAGATCGGCGCGGCCATAGCCGACATTGACGCACCAGAGGCCGGACATGCCGTCGAGCAGGCTCTTGCCCTCGGAATCCCACAGCCGCACGCCCTCGGCGCGGGTGACGACCCGGGCGCCCTTGGCGGCCAGGCCGGCATGGTCGGTGAAGGGGTGCAGGTGGTGGCGGGCGTCGGCGGCCTGAAGGGCGGCGGTCGAATTGCGGACGGGAGAAGCGGTCATGGCAAGGCCTCGTCGGAAAACGCGAAAACGGCAGGGGCAATGAAACGAGGCGGCCGACCTAAGGCCGATAGCCGATGCGGGCGCAGTGGATCAGCAGCAGGCGCTTGCGCGTCATGCCGTCCGGTTGCCGGATATGCGCCGGGGTGATCATCGTGGGACATTAGCACGCACGGCCACGGAACGCACGAGGCCCGCCCTTCGGAGAAAGGCGGGCCGCGTCGGAACGGAAGCCCCGTCGCCCGGGGTCCTATGAATTGAGGGTCCGGATGACTCAGGCGGCAGCCGGGTCCTTGCCCAGGGTGCGCAGCAGTTCGATCACCTTGCGGCGGACGGCATCGTCCTCGATCGCGTAATAGGCGCGCACGAGGCTGATGGTCTCCGACCGGGACATCATGTCGAGGTCGCCCGAATCCGAATCGGGCTTGGCGCCTTCGACACCGTCGAAAAAGAACGAGATCGGCACGTCCAGCACTTCGGCCATCTTGTGCAGCTTGGAGGCCGAAATGCGATTCGTTCCCTTCTCGTACTTCTGCACCTGCTGGAAAGTCAGATCGAGCGCATTGCCCAGTTCGGTCTGACTGAAGCCCAGAAGCTGACGGCGGAGCTTGACCCGAGCCCCGACATGAACGTCGACGGGATTTGCCTTGGACGGCATCGATATTCTCCTTGTACCCGCTAAGCCCCGACACCTTGCGCCCAAGCGGGGACCGAGATCTTTCACTAATGTGCCCCCCGGCACGTTTTCCTAACACAGGACTGTAATATTGCCAAATGGTAGTGCGAACCCGGGCGATTCCCTCAGTCCCAAGCTGCGATGAAGACTTGTTTCGTTTGCGACCGCGGAGGCTTATCTTCGCGCCATGACCAGCGTTCCCCAGAATCCGCCGCAACGCCCGAAATCCGTGGGCTTGGCTTTCCGGCGCGTGCTTGCGCTGCCGTTTCAAATCCTGTCCCTTGGGACTGGCGCGAAGTCGTTTATCGACAACCCGGTCATCGGCAGCGTCTGGTTGAACCGGCTGGGCCTGCATGTCCTGCGACTATTCGTCGCAGATCGGGTGATGGCTTTTCGCCGACTTTTGCTTGCGCCGACCGTTTCCGCCGCCGACCGGGCCGCGTTCGGCCGCGACGGCTTCATCCTGAAGGCGGATTTCCTGCCGGCCGCCGATTTCGCCGCCCTGGAGGCGGAAATCCGTGCCTTCCGGGCGCCCGGGCGGGAATGCCACCAGGGCGACACGATCACCCACCGCATCCTGCTGGACGGCGAGACCCTGGCCCGCCTGCCGGCGGCGCGGCGCCTGCTGGCGGACCGGCGCTATCGCCGCCTGCTCGGCTATGTCGCCGGCCGGCTGCGCATTCCGGGCCAATGGGTGCAGACGATTCGCTCCGGCGTCCTGCCCGGCCTGCCCGATCCCCAGACCAAGATCCACGCCGACACGTTCCAGCCGACCATGAAGGCCTGGCTGTTCCTCGACGATGTCGACGGCACCAACGGCCCCTTCACCTATGTTCCCGGCTCGCACCGGCTGACCTGGAAGCGGGCGAAATTCGAATGGCGGCGCAGCATCACCGAAAAGATGGGGCCGGACATTCTCTCGGCGCGCGGCTCGTTCCGCGTCTCGCCCGACGAGCTGGCAGGGCTGGACCTGCCGCCGCCGCGCGCCTTCGCGGTGCGGAAGAACACCCTGATCGTCGCCGATACCAGGGGCCTGCACCGCCGGGGCGACGCCAGCCTGCGCCCGGCCAGCCGGCTCGAGATCTGGTCGATGGCGCGGACCAACCCGTTCAACCCCCTGCCCGGCCTGCCCTTCCGCCTGTTCGACCGCTTCGATCTCGCCGTCTACCGCTTCTGGCTGACGGTGCAGGACCGCCGGGCGGCGGCCAAGGGCCGGCAGCCCGCCTGGCGCCTGGTCCCGCCCGGGGAGTGAGCGCGCCGGCCGCCGAATTCAGTCGGGCCAGAAATCTTCGCTGATCGCCTGATCGAAAGACCAGGGACACTCTTCCGGGAAGGTCGGCTTCGGCAGGCCGGTTTCGGCGGCGGCCTCGATCCGGGCGTTGCCATAGGCATAGTCGACGGCTTCCGGCACTTTCGCCTTCAGGCTCGGGTTGTCTTTGAGATGGACGGCCAGATCCCGCCGCTGCACCTCGATCGTCGCTTCCCACGAGGCGGAACGGCATTCCGGCTGGTATCGCCATTTCAGCAGATGCAGGAGCAGGACCGCCAACCGGCTTACCAGTTCGCGTTTTTCGGTCTTGCCCATGCTCTCGATTTCCTCGGCGATATGCTCGATGTCGGCCGCCGCCAGCTTGCCGGCACGCAGCAGCGCCGCCTGTTCATTGGCCCAGGCGTAGAAATCGCGTTCGTACAAGGACGGAATGGTGCTTCCCGGCATGGCGCGACATTAGCCGATGTCCGCCGATTTAGGTAGCCGCCGCGGCGCCGGCCAGACAGGTACTCCGCCCGCCTTGGCCCGGTAACCCCGCCTTGGCCCTGTAACCGAGGTCGGCTAGGCTGGCGGCAGGCCGAGGCGAACGCAGGGGACCCATGATGGTCGAGAACAAAGCGAACCAGGCGCGAGAAGACCAGCTGCAAGCCATCATCGGCCAGGCGAAGGCCCGCCTGACCACGGGCGCGGATGAAATCGCCGAGATGGCCGGCCATTATTTCGCCCGCCTCGGTTCCGAGGACTTGCTGGCCCATGGCGCCGAGGCCCTGTTCGGCGCCGCCCTCGGCCATTGGCGCTTTGCCGCCGAACGCCCGGCCGGCGGCCACCTCGTCCGCGTCTTCAATCCCCGCCTCGACAGCCACGGCTGGCACAGCCCGCATACGGTGGTCGAGACCGTGACCGACGACATGCCCTTCCTG
Source organism: Zavarzinia compransoris (assembly GCF_003173055.1). NCBI lineage: Bacteria > Pseudomonadati > Pseudomonadota > Alphaproteobacteria > Rhodospirillales > Zavarziniaceae > Zavarzinia > Zavarzinia compransoris. The sequence continues at coordinate 170,062 of NZ_QGLF01000003.1, read as the reverse complement.
GTCGATTCGATCACTGCCGCCCTGGCGCGGGAGGGGCGCGGCGTCCACCTGATCGCCCATCCGGTGCTGAACGTCGCCCGCGATGCCGCCGGCCGGCGCACGGCCCTGGCCGCCCCGGGCGCGGACGGCGCCATCGCCGAATCGCTGATCCATATCGAGATCGACGAGGACGGCGACGCCGAGTCCCGCGCCGCCCTGGCCGCGGCCCTGGACCGGGTGCTGGGCGATGTCCGCGCCGCGGTCGACGATTGGCGCCCCATGCTGCACCGGCTGGCGGAAGCGGCGGAAAGCCTGGCCGCCGTGCCCGGCATCGAGACCGAGATGGTCGATTTCCTGCGCTGGCTGCTGGACGGCAATTTCGTCCTGCTGGCCAGCCGCGACTATCGCGACGGGGCCCAGGGCGAGGGCCTCGGCCTGCTGCGCGACGCCCGCGTCCATGCCATGGGCCGGCAGGGCGACGGCGGCGTCCACCACCTCCGCTCGCAGGACGCGGCCCTGGTGGTGACCAAGGCGAATATGGAATCGACCGTGCACCGCCGGGCGATCATGGATTTCGTCGGCGTCAAACTGTTCGACGCCAACGGCCGGCCGGCGGGGGAGCGGCGCTTCTACGGCCTTTTCGCCTCCGCCGCCTATCAGCTCCGCCCGCGCGACATTCCGCTGCTGCGCGGCAAGGGGGCGCGGGTGCTGGCCCGGGCCGGCTTCGCCCCCGACAGCCACGACGGCAAGGCGCTGCTGAACGCGATCGAGACATTCCCGCGCGATGAATTGTTCCAGGTGACCGAGGACGAGCTGGCCGCCACCACCCTCGGCATCCTGCGCCTGGAAGAGCGGCCGCGGACCGGCCTGTTCCTGCGCGTCGACGGTTTTGAGCGCTGGATTTCCGCCCTCGTCTATCTCCCGCGCGAGCAATTCGACACGGCGCTGCGCCAGTCGGTCGAGGGCATCCTGACCCGCGCCGCCGGGGGCGAGGTGATGTCGCGCACCAGCCTGGTCGGCCAGACCGAACTGGCCCGCGTCCACCTGATCGTCCGCGCGACGGCGGAGGGCATCGCCCGGCTCGATCCGGCCGCACTGGAAAAGGATATCGTGCTGGCCGCCCGGGGCTGGACCGACCGCCTGCGCGAAGCCCTGATCGGGGCCGAGGGCGAGGACCAGGGCCTGCGCCTTGCCCGGCGCTGGCTGCGCGCCTTCCCCAGCGCCTACCGCGAATCCCATGCCCCCGCCGCCGCCCTGTTCGACATCGCCCGGGGCGAGGCCCTGCTGGCCCGGGGGCCCGGCGCCGTTTCCCAGGCAGTCTACCGCCTGCTCGAGGACGACGGCGCGGTGCTGCGCTTCAAGCTCTATCGCCTGGACCAGCCGGTGCCGCTGTCCGATTGCCTGCCGCTGATCGAACACCTGGGCCTCAAGGTGATGGAGGAAGTGCCCCATGCTCTTCGCCTCGCCGACGGCAGGGTGATGTGGCTGCACGACTTCCGCCTGATCGAGCCGGCGGGCCGGCCCCTCGCGCTCGAAACCCTGGCGCCCCTGATCGAGGATGCCTTCGCCCAGCTCTGGGCCGGGCGGACCGAGGACGACCGCTTCAACCGCCTCGTCGTCCTGGCCGCCATGCCGGCGCGCGATGTCATGGTGCTCAGGGCGATCGCCCGCTATCTCCGCCAGATCGGCATTCCCTATAGCCAGGATTACATGGAGGAAACCCTGGCCCGTTGGCCCGGCATCGCCCGCCAATTGGTCGATCTCTTCCGCCTGCGCCATGATCCGGCCTTCGCCGGCGACCGGCCGGCCGCGTTGGCCGCGCAGGAGGCGGCGATCCTGGCCGCCCTCGACGAGGTCGCCTCGCTGGACGAGGACCGCATCCTGCGCCGCTTCCTCAATGTCGTCGATTGTTCGCTGCGCACCAACCTGTTCCAGGCGGGCGGCGACGGCGGCCATCGCGCCTGCCTTGCCATCAAGCTGGACAGCCGCCGCATCGACGGCATGCCCCTGCCGAAACCCCTGGTCGAGATCTGGGTGTTCAGCCCCCGGGTCGAGGGCGTGCACCTGCGCGGCGGCAAGGTCGCCCGCGGCGGCATCCGCTGGTCCGACCGGCGCGAGGATTTCCGCACCGAGATCCTGGGCCTCGTGAAGGCGCAGATGGTGAAGAATGCGGTGATCGTGCCCACCGGCTCCAAGGGCGGCTTCTACCCGAAGCGCCTGCCCGGCGCCGCGGCGGGCCGCGAGGCGATCCAGGCCGAAGCGATCGAATGCTACAAGATCTTCATCGGCGGCCTTCTCGACCTGACCGACAATATCCGCGCGGGCGCCCTGGTGCCGCCGGCCGATGTCGTCCGCCACGACGGCGACGATCCCTATCTGGTGGTCGCGGCCGACAAGGGCACCGCCACCTTCTCCGACATCGCCAACGGCATCGCCGAGGACCGGGGTTTCTGGCTGGGCGATGCCTTCGCCTCCGGCGGCTCGGCCGGCTATGACCACAAGGCCATGGGCATCACCGCCCGCGGCGCCTGGGAAGCGGTGAAGCGCCACTTCCGCGAATTCGGCCACGATACCCAGGCCCAGGATTTCACCGTCGCCGGCGTCGGCGACATGTCGGGCGACGTCTTCGGCAACGGCATGCTGCTGTCGGACAGGATCCGCCTCGTCGCCGCCTTCGACCATCGCCATATCTTCATCGATCCCAACCCGGATGCGGCGGCGGGCTTTGCCGAGCGGCAGCGCCTCTTCGCCCTGGCCCGCTCGTCGTGGGACGATTACGACCGGGCGCTGATCTCGGCCGGCGGCGGCGTGTTCCCGCGCAGCCTGAAGGCCGTGCCCCTCAGCCCGGAAATCCGGGCCCTGCTCGGGCTCGAGGCCGCCCAGGCGACGCCCCAGGACTTGATGCAGGCGATCCTGAAGGCGCCGGTCGACCTGCTGTGGTTCGGCGGCATCGGCACCTATATCAAGGCGACCAGCGAGACCAATGCCCAGGCCGGCGACAAGGCCAACGACGGCATTCGCATCGATGCCCGCCAGCTTCGCGCCCGCGTCGTCGGCGAGGGCGCCAATCTCGGCTGCACCCAGCGCGGCCGCATCGAATATGCCGCGGCCGGGGGCAGCATCAATACCGATGCCATCGACAATTCGGCCGGCGTCGATTGTTCCGATCACGAGGTCAACATCAAGATCCTGCTGAACGGCGTGATGGCGGACGGCGACCTGACCCGCAAGCAGCGCGACGCCCTGCTGCGCGAGATGACGGACGAGGTCGGCGATCTGGTGCTGCGCGACAATTACCTGCAAACCCAGGCGATCAGCATGATCCGGGCGCGCGGGCGCAGCACGGTCGAGAACCAGATCCGCCTGATGCGCATGCTGGAGGCCGAGGGTCGCCTCGACCGCGGCGTCGAATACCTGCCCGGGGACGACGAGATGCGCGCCCGCGCCCGCGACGGCCAGGGCCTGACCCGGCCGGAAGCCGCCGTCCTCCTTGCCTATGCCAAGATGCGCCTGCAGGAAGACCTGCTCGAAGGCGACGCGCCGGAGGATGCTTTCCTCGGCGCCGAGGTCGCGCGTTATTTCCCCGCCCGGCTCCAGGCCCGCTATGGCGCCGAGATCGAGCGCCACCGTCTGCGGCGCGAGATCATCGCCACCCAATTGGCCAATGCCATCGTCAACTGGACCGGGCCGACCTTCGTCTCCCGCATCGAGGAATCGACCGGCTTCGAGGCGGGCGCCGTCGCCCGTGCCTTCGTCGCGGCGCGGATCGTCTTCCGCCTCGACGATCTCGCCGCCGCCATCGATGCCCTCGACGGCCTGGTCCCCGCGGCGACCCAGACCGCCATGCTGCTGGCGACCGGCGATGCCACCCGGCAGGCGACCATGTGGCTGCTGCACAACGAGGTGCAGCCGCTCGACATCGCCGGGGCGGTCGGGCGTTTCGGGCCCGGCGTCGCCGGCCTTGCCGAAGCCCTGCCCGACCTGCTGCCCCTGCGCAGCAGCGCCCGCTTCACCGCCGCCAAGGACCGGCTGACCGCCGACGGCGTGCCCGAAGCGCTGGCCGGCGCGATCGCCGCCCTGCCCCTTCTGGCCGGCGCCCTCGACATCGTCGCCGCGGCCGGGGCGGGGGATGTGCTCGCCATCGGCGGCGCCTATTTCCGCCTGGGCGATGAGATCGGCCTCGAAGCCCTGCGCGAGGCGGCGGCGGCGATCGAGCCGGGCGACCATTGGGACCGCCTGGCCCTGACCGCGCTCGCCGACGACCTCTATGCCCAGCAGCGCCTGCTGGCGGCAGCCGCCATCAAGGCGGAGGGCGGCGTCGACGGTTGGCTGGCCGCCAATGCCCAGGCCATCCGCCGCACCCACGGCCTGCTCGGCGAATTGGGCCAGGGCGGCGCCAGCCTGGCCAAGCTCACTTTCGCCGGCCGCCACCTGCGCGGCCAATTCTCGGTGTGACCGCATTGGACGACGAACCGCCGCCGCTTGTCCCGCCCCCGGCCCCGCACGGCGGGACGGGGGCCTCCGCCTCCCGCCTCGCCCAGGCGTCCTGGACCACCTTCGACTGGGCGTTCCAGCCCTTCTTCACCCTGGTCACTACTTTCATCTTCGCGCCCTATTTCGTGGCCGCGGTCGCGCCGGATGCGGTCGCGGGCCAGGCGCTCTGGGGCTATACCCAGACCGTGGCGGGGATCGCCATCGCCCTGCTCTCGCCCGTGCTCGGCGCCGTCGCCGATGCGGCAGGGCCGCGCAAGCCCTGGATCCTGGTCCTGGCCGCCTGCACCTTTGCCGGCTGCGCCCTGCTCTGGTTCGCGGTACCTGGGGCGGGCGGCGGCATGCTGCTGCTGACGCTGGCGGCGATCACCCTGGCGACAATCGGGGCCGAATTCGCCATCGTCTTCAACAATGCCATGCTGCCGGGCCTGGTGCCGCCGCACCGGATCGGCGTGCTCTCCGCCATCGGCTGGGGGGTGGGCTATATCGGCGGGCTGATCTCGCTCGGCCTCGTGCTCGGGCTGTTCGTGCTGCCCGAAGTGCCGGCCTTCGGCCTGGACAAGGCGGCCCATGAGGCGGAACGCCTGTCCGGGCCGCTCTCCGCCCTGTGGCTGCTGGTCTTCATCCTGCCCATGTTCCTGTTCGTGCCGGATCAGCCGCGGACCACCCTGTCGCGCCGGGCGGCGGTGCGTCAGGGCCTCGCCCAATTGGGCGCCACCCTGCGCCACCTGCCCGGGCACCGGAATATCCTGCGCTTCCTGCTGGCCCATATGATCTATGGCGATGCCCTGCTCGCCATCTTCGCCTTCGGCGGCATCTATGCCCGCGCCACCTTCGGCTGGGACCTGCTGACCATCGGCATTTTCGGCATCCTGCTGAATGTCCTGGCCATGACCGGTTCCTTCCTCGGCGGCTGGCTGGAAGCGCGGGCCGGTTCCAAGGCGACCATCGCGGTCTCCCTGGTCATGCTGATCCTCGGCACCATCGGCATTCTCTCGATCAGCGGCGAGCGCATCTTCTTCGTCTTCGAGGTGACGCCGCCGGCACCCGGCCGCGCCCTGTTCGACAGTCCGGCGGAATGGGCCTTCCTGGCCTCGACCCTGGTGCTCGGCCTGCCCTTCGGCCCGGCCCAGGCGTCCAGCCGCAGCCTGCTGGCCCGGCTGGCGCCGCCCCGGCTGATGACCGAATTCTTCGGCCTCTACGCCCTCTCGGGTAAGGCGACGGCCTTCCTCGCCCCCTTCCTGATCGGGGTGATCACCGAGGTGACCCGGGACCAGCGCCTGGGCATCGCCGTGGTCCTGCCCTTCCTCGCCCTCGGCCTGTGGCTGCTGGCGGGCGTCCGGGAAGACCGGCCCGAACGCTGAAAGGGCGCCCGCAGGCGCCCTTTCCCATGTTTACCTGTTCTGTCTGTTCTCGATGAGATCGGTGACGACGCCGGGGTCGGCGAGGGTGGAGGTATCGCCGAGGGCGCCGAACTCGTTCTCGGCGATCTTGCGCAGGATGCGGCGCATGATCTTGCCGGAGCGGGTCTTGGGCAGGCCGGGGGCGAACTGGATCAGGTCGGGGCTGGCGATGGGGCCGATCTCGCGCCGGACCCAGGCGACGAGGTCCTTCTTCAGGGCATCGGTCGGGTCTTCGCCGGCATTCAGGGTGACATAGGCATAGATGCCCTGGCCCTTGAGGTCGTGGGGATAGCCGACCACGGCGGCCTCGGCCACCTTGGGGTGGGCGACCAGGGCGCTTTCGACCTCGGCCGTGCCCATGCGGTGGCCGGAGACATTGATCACGTCGTCGACCCGGCCGGTGATCCAGTAATAGCCGTCCTCGTCGCGGCGGCAGCCGTCGCCGGTGAAATACTTGCCCGGGTAGGTGGAGAAATAAGTCTGCACGAAGCGCTCGTGGTCGCCGTAGACGCTGCGCATCTGGCCGGGCCAGCTGTCGGCGATGACGAGATTGCCCTCGGTCGCCCCTTCCAGCACCTTGCCCTCGGCATCGACCACCTGGGGCGCGATGCCGAAGAAGGGCAGGGTGGCGGAACCGGGCTTGAGGGCGATGGCGCCGGGCAGCGGCGTGATCAGGATGCCGCCGGTCTCGGTCTGCCACCAGGTGTCGACGATCGGGCAGCGCTCGTCGCCGACGACCTTGTGATACCAGGCCCAGGCTTCCGGGTTGATGGGTTCGCCGACGGAGCCGAGCAGGCGGAGCGAGGCGCGGGAGGTGGTCTTGACCAGGGCCTCGCCCTCGCGCATCAGGCTGCGGATGGCGGTGGGGGCGGTGTAGAAGATGGTGACGCCGTATTTGTCGATCACCTGCCAGAAGCGCGAGGCGTCCGGATAGGTGGGCACGCCCTCGAACATCAGGGTGGTGGCGCCGTTGGCGAGCGGGCCATAGACGATATAGGAATGGCCGGTGACCCAGCCGACGTCGGCGGTGCACCAGTAGATGTCGTCGTCGCGGACGTCGAAGACATATTCATGGGTCATGGCGGCATAGACGAGATAGCCGCCGGTGGTATGCAGCACGCCCTTGGGCTTGCCGGTGGAACCCGAGGTATAGAGGATGAAGAGGGGATCCTCGGCATTCTGGGGCGCGGGCTCGTTGACGGGATCGGCCTTGGCGATCAGGTCGTGATACCAATGGTCGCGGCCGTCCTGGAAGCCGATCCTGCCGCCGGTGCGGCGGACGACGACGACGGTCTCGACCCCCGGGGCCTGGTCCAGGGCCTTGTCGGTATTGGCCTTGAGGGGGACGGTCTTGCCGGCGCGGAGGCCCTCGTCGGCGGTGATGACGATCTTCGAGCCGCAGTCGACGATGCGTCCGGCGAGGCTGTCGGGGGAGAAGCCGCCGAAGACGATGGAATGGATGGCGCCGATCCGGGCGCAGGCCAGCATGGCGACGGCGGCTTCCGGGATCATGGGCAGGTAGATGGTGACGCGGTCGCCCTTCTGGACGCCGAGGTCGAGCAGGGCATTGGCGAAGCGCGAGACCTCGGCATGAAGCTGGCGATAGGTGATGGCGCGGCTGTCAGCGGGATTGTCGCCTTCCCAGAGGATGGCGACCTTGTCGCCGCGGGGGCCGAGATGGCGGTCGAGGCAGTTGGCGGCGACGTTGAGGGTGCCGTCGTGGAACCAGCGGATGTGCACGTCGCCCGAAGCCGCGCCGGGGCCGCCGAAGGAGACGTCCTTCACGGCGCCCGGCGAATAGGGCGTGATCCAGTCGAGGCGCCTGCCGGCCTCGGCCCAGAAGCCCGCGGGGTCTTCGAGCGAGCGGCGATAGGCCGCTTCGTAACCCGAGGCGTCAATCCTGGCCCCCGCCGCGAAACCCGCCGGCACCGGGTAGATGTCCTGGCTCATGCTCGTTCCTCCCGCATTTCGCCTGATCGATTGGGGCGGATTATGGGAGGCCGGGTTTGGCGGCGCAAGCTGACCGAAAGTTGTACGCCGAAAGTCAAAGGGCAGGCATCCTGGGGTGCCCACTGGCGGGTGTCGGCAATACGGCCAATTCGGCTAAGGCCGGGCGGCCTCAATGTAGTTGTAGATTTCGGTGCGGTCCTGCTCTGCTTCTGGCGTCCAGAACAGTTCCGTCATTCGGTTGTTTCAAGCCGGCGACGTGTCGCTGCCCGCTTGGCCGCGAACCTGGCTTCCACGTCGGCGGCCGGAATCAGGTTGCCGGCATTGGCCGAATCCAGGCCGATCTGCACCTGACGGCGGAACCATGCGTCGTGCTCGGCCGCGTCCCGTTGCTGCTGGACGACCTCGCGCATGAAGTCCCGGAGCAACTGCGCGCCGCTGCGGTCGCGGGCCTTGGCGGCGCTGGCAAATTCGGCTTTCAAGGTTTCGTCGACCCGGAACGTGAAAGTGGCTTCACGCATGCCCGTTCCCTATCAGGTGATGTGTTACAAACGAAGTGCAGTATGGCACGCCCTGCAACCGGCCGCCGGACAGACTTGGCCCGGCGCGAGATGGCCATTCCCCGAAAAACGAAAGGGGCGGCCCGATGGGCCGCCCCTCCGATGTCCGGACTGATCGAGGATCAGAACGACAGGCGGGTACCGATCAGGCCGACCGTGGCATCCGCGTCCAGCGCGTTGTTGGTCGAGTCCCACTCGTGGTACTGCAGGCCGAAGTCGACGTTGATGCCGGGGGCGAGGTTGTAGCCGCCGCCGATGACGCCCGAGAACAGCTCGTCTTCACGGGCGCCCTGCTCGGCCTTGCCGTAGCCGGCCTGGATACCGAAGGACCACGGGCCGGTGGCGTACTGGATGCCGCCGATGAACTGGTTCAGCTCGCGGCCTTCCGCGCCCTGGCCGCCGATGGCGTAGCCGGGACGGCCGTAGTTGTCGGTGTACTGATAGTTCAGGCCGACGGCGAAGCCCTTGTAGGTGATGCCACCGCCGACGGCGACGCTCTGACGGTCGGCCGGCTGGCCGAGGGCGCCGGTGCTCGGCTGTTCGGCTTCGTCCTGATAGTAGGTGACCGCGGCTTCGACGCCGAGGTCACCGAACTTGTTCTTGTAGTTGATCGCGAGTTCGAGCGCATTGCCGGCGGCGCCGTCATTGTCCAGCTCGAAGCCGCCCGAGACGGCCAGATCCGCCGGATCTTCGCTCAGGTCCGGAGCGTAGGAGATACCGAACTGCAGGCCCGAGAAGCGCGGGCTGATGTAGATCAGCTTGGACGCGTCGCCCGAGAAGTGGTTCGGCGAGTCGAAGTTGCGCAGCCAGGGCGACGCGATCAGGTTGCCGTGGGGCGAGTAATCCTGATCTTCGATCTTGATCGCGCCGTCCTTCGAGGGGGTCGGCGCCTTGTAGGACAGGGTGTTGCCGACGCCGTCTTCATTGCCGGCCACGATACGGCCGAACGAGCCTTCGAGCCACAGGAAGGATTCGTCGATCGTGTCGCCGCCGCCGGCCTGGCTGGCGCCTTCGAGTTCGATGCGGAAGCCGTACTTCAGGCCGTTGGCGGCTTCGGCTTCGGCGATGAACCAGACTTCGCTGTTCCAGCTGTCGACCGACACCGAGCGCAGGCCATTGCGGGCGTTGTTGCCGCCGACGTCACCGAACAGGACGAAACCTTCGAAATAACCGCCGACCTTCATCTTCAGGCCGTCGTCGGCAGCCTGGGCGCCGGTGGAAAGCAGGATGGCAGCCAGCGCGGTGGTGCCAAGCAGGATCTTGTTGGTCATAGGTCTAAACCCCTCAAGCAGGCGATCTGTTCGTGCCCTGGGTGATTGGATAGACTGACCGCCTGTTTCACATCAACCGATAAGAAGTGACAACAAAGTGACGTCGGGTTGCTGTGATTTTTGCGCCACAGTTTATTGGATGAATCGGCTCAATTTTACATTTTTATTTCGCTACTGCGAAATTCACATGTTTGCGAGTGCCGGGGACGGATCGAGCAAAATCTTTTCGCATCGCAGCATACGTCGACGGATCGGGCGAATCAGAGATAGCCGAATCTTTTCATCACCGCGCCGTGGTCGTGCTCGATGCGGGCGACCTGTTCGGGCGTCAGCACCCCGGGCCATTGGCCGGACTTGCCGATCCTGAAGAAGCGGGCGGAATGCTGGCTTCGCTCGGCGAAGCCGTGCTGGGCCTCCTGGTTCTGCGAAACCTTGAAGGAGGAAAAGCGGATGGCCCGTTCCAGCCGTTCCCGCGGCGGCTTCAACCCGAGGAAGCCGGCAATGGCGCCGAAGGTCTTCAGCGGCTTCTGTTCCATGTCCTCGTAGCGGACGACGAGCAGGCCCCGGCCGGTCTGGCCGGTCCAGCTTTCGACGTTCGAGGACCAATCGCCGACCCGGACTTCGACCTGGTTCTGCTGGCCGCCGATCGTCGCATCCCGATCGGCCATGCGCGTAATCATGTCGTCGATACCGAGGCCATAGTGATCCGCGGCCGAGATGACCACGTCCCGCGGGTCCCGGACCACATAGATGGCCCCGGCGGTGACTTCCATGTTGATCAGGGGCACCCCCTGGTAGGTGCCGACCATCGAATGGGTCTTCACGAAGACGGAATCCGCCGAGGCGCCGGTCATCAGGACCTGGGTCTTCGGGCGCAGCTGCAGAATCTCGGCCAGGGAAAACCCGGCGGTGGAGCGGCCCGCGGCCTTGTCGAACCAGATGCGGTGGTGATCGCCGAGGGTGAAGCGGTGCAGGGAATCCGGCGGCAGCGGTGCCGGCGGATTGATCAGGAGATGGTGAAGGAACGTGCGCAGCCACGTATTGCCCGACTTCGGATAGGACGCCAACCAGATCAAAGCCGCCAATTCGCTGCCTCCCTCTCCTCAACGCCCGCAGAAGCATAGGCCGGAAAATGAAAAAGGGGGCGTTTCCGCCCCCTTTTCCCGAATGATCCAGGATCAGAACGACAGGGTCGTGCCGAACAGGAAGACATCGGCGTTGGTGTTCGAGAACGCGCCGCCGCCGCCGCCCTGGTTGTCCCAGTGCATGTAGCCGAGCGAGAGGTCGAGACCGGCCGCCACCTTGTAGCCGCCACCGACCGAGATGCCCCAGATGGTGTCGGCGAAGCTGTCCTGGTCCCACCAGATCGACTGCACGCCGACCGTGAACGGGCCCTGGGCATACTGCACGCCGGCGTCATAGGCGGACACGTCGTCGCTGTCGGCGAAGTTGAAGTTGGTGATGTTCAGGTACGAACCGCCGAGGGTGACGGTGCCGGCACCGGCGCCGAAGCCGATGTTGGCGCCGAGGCCCCAGGAGGTCTGGTCGTCCATGCCGACGGTCGGGCTCTCGACTTCGAGCCAGGCATAGGTGCCCGACAGGCCGAGGGTGACGCCCGAGAATTCCTTGCTGTAGTTCAGGCCGGCGGTGAACTGCTGGCCGGCGCCGTTGACGTTGTTGTCCGGCTCGAAGCCGCCGGAAACGGCGCCGTCGGCCGGATCCTGGGTGCCGTCCGGCGAGTAGGACAGACCGAGCTGGAAGCCGCCGATGCGCGGGGTGAAGTAGTTGATCTTGCCGGCGTCACCATCGGAATTGTAGGTGAACGCATTGATGAAGTAGTCACCCGAGTTGACGGTCAGAACGCCCGTGGCGTCCGGCGACGGGGCGACATAGCCCATCTGAGCCGCGACCGGGTCCTGGGTGCCGAGTTCGATGCGGCCGAAACCGCCCGAGAGGTACAGATAGGCTTCGTCGATCTGGTCGGCGACCGAGGCGCCTTCCAGCTGAATCTGGAAACCGTAGGTCAGGCCGTTCGCAGCGGTGGCTTCGGCGGTGAAGCTGATTTCGCTGTTCCAGGAATCGAACGAAATGCCGCGGCTGTTGTTGTTGCCGTCATCGCCGGCCAGGACGACGCCCGAGAAGAAACCGCCCAGGGTCAGCTTCAGACCGTCATCGGCGGCATGGGCGGCATTGGTCAGCAGCACGGCGGTGGCAAGAGCCGTGGTGCCCAGAAGAATCTTTTTCATCATCCCCTCATTCGGTACGAGGCAGCCGGGAAGGACACCCGGACGACCAGGCGAAACGGCCCGCCTGATCTCTACGCCTTCGATAGAATTTCCGATACCTGCCCCGGTCAAGCAAAACGGACCGTCGGGTTCCATGTTACAGGACATTGACGGACTTCTGTTGCAGTTGCGTAACACTTGCCGGCGGCGAAAAACCGCGCCGCCGCGGGCCCATGGCGGGCGCTGTGCCATTGCTTTGCCACGTTCCTTCACTTAATGAAGGGCGACGGCCCCCCAACGCGCGGGCGATAGACGTGAGGGATATTGATGTTCGGACTGCGTTCTGGTGCCAGGCTCGCCTCGGCCCTGGCCGTTCTGGCCCTGGCCGCCTGCGGTTCCGCTGAAACCGCGCAGCAATATCCGCAGCAGCGTACGAACGGTGGCTACGATCCCGCGCCGGACCCGAGCGAACAGCCGGAAGGCGGCCTGTTCGGGCCGGACGGCATCGTTCTCTTCGGCGGGAAAGACCGCAACGCGGAAGATGCCGGCTCCAGCGGCATCGGCGTCAACGCCCTGCTGTGGCGCGCCTCGCTCGACACCCTGTCGTTCATGCCCCTGGCCTCGGCCGATCCCTTCGGCGGCGTCATCATCACCGACTGGTATTCCTCGCCCGACCGCCCGTCCGAGCGCATGAAGGCGACCGTCTACATCCTCGATCGCCGGCTGCGCGCCGACGGCCTGAAGGTCGCCCTGTTCCGCCAGCAGATCGGCCCGGAACGCCAGTGGATCGACGTGCCGGTCTCGGCCGAGACGGTGGGCCAGCTCGAGAATGCGATTCTCACCCGCGCCCGCCAGCTCCGCGTGCAGAGCCTCGGGCAGTAAGGCTCCCGAGGCCCGCTCGGGGGCGGACGGCTTGCCAGGGCAGGCTTCGGAACCTTATATCTTGTGCAGCAGCCGCAAGGGACGGGACATGGATACGGTCGACAATCTGGTGCTGGAGCACCTGCGTCACATCCGGCGCACGGTCGACGTCATCCGTGACGATGTCCAAGAACAGGCGCATCGCATGACGCGCCTCGAATCCATGATCGGCGGCCTCCGCCGGGATCAAGCCCTCGATGCCGAAAATGCGGCGCATATCGCCGCCCGTCTCGACACCGTAATCGAGCGCGTCAACCGGATCGAGGGGCGCCTGAATCTTCGCGAAGAGTGACCGCGGCTTGCCGGGCCACCCGGCCAAGCCTGAAGAAAGCCAGTAGTTCTCCCATGTCGAACGAGCGTTACAACCCGCGCGCCGCCGAAGCGAAATGGCAGGCCGCCTGGGACGCGGCGGATGCCTTCAAGGCCGGGGAAGACCGGTCCCGCCCGAAATACTACGTCCTCGAGATGTTCCCCTATCCGTCGGGGCGCATCCATATGGGCCATGTGCGCAATTACGCCATGGGCGACGTCGTCGCGCGCTACAAGCGGGCGCGGGGCTTCAACGTGCTGCACCCCATGGGCTGGGACGCTTTCGGCATGCCGGCGGAAAACGCCGCGATGGAGCGCAAGGTCCATCCCGCCGACTGGACCTACAAGAATATCGCCGCCATGCGCGCCCAGTTGAAGTCCATGGGCCTGTCGCTGGACTGGAGCCGCGAGATCGCCACCTGCCACCCGGAATATTACCGCCACGAACAGAAGCTGTTCCTGGACTTCCTCGAGGCCGGCCTCGTCTACCGCAAGGAATCCTTCGTCAACTGGGACCCGGTGGACAATACGGTGCTGGCCAACGAGCAGGTGATCGACGGCCGCGGCTGGCGTTCCGGCGCCCTGGTCGAGCGGCGCAAGCTGTCGCAGTGGTTCCTGAAGATCACCCATTTCGCCGACGACCTGCTGGCCGGCCTCGACACGCTGGAGCGCTGGCCGAGCAAGGTCCGGCTGATGCAGGACAATTGGATCGGCCGCTCTGAGGGCGCGCGCCTGTCGTTCCGCTTCAAGGGCGGCGCGCCGGCCGAGACGGTCGAAGTCTATACCACGCGGCCGGACACGCTGTTCGGCGCCGCCTTCGTCGCCATCGCCGCCGACCATCCGGTGGCGGCGGCGCTGGCCAAGGCCGATCCGGTGCTCGCCGCCTTCTGCGACGAATGCCGCCGGGGCGGGACCTCGGAAGAAGAGATCGAGAAGGCGGAAAAGCTCGGCTTCGATACCGGCCTCGAAGTGCAGCACCCGTTCAAGCCGGACGAGACCCTGCCGGTCTATGTCGCCAATTTCGTGCTGATGGATTACGGCACCGGCGCCGTCTTCGGCTGCCCGGCCCACGACCAGCGCGACCTCGACTTCGCCCGCAAATACGGGCTGGAAGTCACCCCGGTGGTCCTGCCCGCGGGCGAGGACCCGGCCGCCTTCCAGGTCGGGACCGAAGCCTATACCGGCGACGGCAGGCTCTATAACTCCGAATTCCTGAACGGTCTCGACACCGCCGCCGGCAAGGCCGCGGCGATCGCCAGGATCAAGGACCTGGGCGCGGGCGAGGGCACGGTCACCTATCGCCTGCGCGACTGGGGCGTCTCGCGCCAGCGCTATTGGGGCGCGCCTATCCCGGTCATCCATTGCGAAGCCTGCGGCATCGTGCCGGTGCCCGCCGCCGACCTGCCGGTCACCCTGCCGGAAGATGTCACCTTCGATGCGCCGGGCAATCCCCTGGACCGCCATCCGACCTGGAAGCATGTCGCCTGCCCGGCCTGCGGCCGGCCCGCCCGGCGCGAGACCGACACGTTCGACACCTTCATCGATTCGTCCTGGTATTTCGCCCGCTTCTGCTCGCCCCGCAGCGACCAGCCCTTCGACCGCGAGGCGGTCGACTACTGGCTGCCGGTCGACCAGTATATCGGCGGCATCGAGCATGCGATCCTGCACCTGCTCTATTCCCGCTTCTATACCCGCGCCATGCAGGCGACCGGCCATATCGGCGTCGCCGAACCCTTTGCCGGCCTGTTCACGCAAGGCATGGTCAACCACGCCACCTATAAAGCGGCGGGCGGCGACTGGCTGAACCCGGCGGAGGTCGAGAACGGCCCCGACGGCACGCTGGTGCGCATCGAGACCGGCGAGGCGGTGACCGTCGGCCGGGTCGAGAAAATGTCCAAGTCCAAGAAGAACGTGGTGGACCCGGACGACATCATCGAACGCTACGGCGCCGACACGGCGCGCTGGTTCATGCTGTCCGACAGCCCGCCCGAGCGCGACCTGGAATGGACCGAGGGCGGCATCGAAGGGGCGTGGCGCTTCACCCAGCGCCTGTGGCGCATGGTCGCCGAGGGCCTGCCGCGCCTGGGGCCCGCGGGCGATGCCGCGTTCGGCGCGGAAGACGCGGCGCTGCGCCGGGCGACCCACAAGGCGATCGCCGGCGTCACCGCCGATATCGACGCCTTCCATTTCAACAAGGCGGTGGCGCGCCTCTACGAATATGCCAATGCGGTGCAGGACGCGGCCCTGGGCAAGACCGGGGCCAGCCCGGCGGCGACGCGCGAGGCGCTGGAAACCATCGTCCAGCTGGTCGCGCCGATGATGCCGCATCTGGCCGAGGAACTCTGGTCCCTGCTGGGCCGGACCACCCTGCTGGTCGCCACCCCCTGGCCCGCCGCCGACGAAAAGCTCCAGGCCGACGACGAGCTGACCATCGCCGTCCAGGTCCAGGGCAAGCTGCGCGGCACCCTGATCGTGCCCGCCGGCATCGACGGCAAGGCGCTGGAAGAACAGGCCCTGGCCCTTGATACGGTGCAGAAAGCGATTGACGGGCGCCCGGTGCGCAAGGTCATCGTTGTGCCCGGTCGTATCGTCAACATCGTGGTCTGATCCGATGGCAGGCTTGCCCCCGCTTCCTCGTGCCGCCCGGCGCCGTTCCGGCCTTGCCGCCGTCCTGGCCGCGGGCTTGCTGACGGCGGCCTGCGGCTTCCAGCCCATGTATGGGGCGCGCTCGACGTCGGCCGAGGCGGAGGCCCTGCTCGGCAGCGTCGCCGTCGCCCCGATCAGCAGCGACCGCAACGGCCAGATTCTCCGCAACGACCTGATCGACAAGATCTCGGCCGGGCGCACGGCGCAGAACCCGCGCTATCGCCTGGATGTCGAACTGGAAACCCTGGAACTGGGCGGCCTGATCCAGACCGACGCCTCGATCACCCGCTATACGGTGACCATGCGCGGCAAGATCCGGCTGGTCGATGTCGCCAGCGGCACCGTGGTGATGAACGAAATGGCCCGGGCCACCACCTCCTACAGCGTGCCCCTGTCGGAATATGCCTCGATCACGGCGCAGCAGGATGCCCATCGCCGCGCCTCGGGCCAATTGGCCGATGAAATCCGCTCGCGCATCGCCAGCTTCCTCGAAACCCGCCATCGCGGCTAAGGCGGGGCCGTGAAACTCACGGGCGCCGGCATCGACCGTTTCCTGCAACGGCCCGATGCCGCGGTGCGCCTCGCCCTGGTCTTCGGGCCCGACGGCGGCCTGGTGCGGGAACGGGCGGTGCGGATCGCCCGCACCGTGGTGCCGGACCTGAACGATCCCTTCCGCGTGACCGAACTGACCGGCGCCCAGATCGACGACGACCCGGCCCGCCTGGCCGACGAGGCGGCGGCGCTCTCGATGATCGGCGGGCGCCGGGTGATCCGCCTGCGCGACCTTGCCGACAAACACGCCAAGCTGATCGCCGGCTTTCTGGAAGAGCCGCCGGGCGATGCCCTGGTGGTGGCCGAGGCCGGCGACCTGCCGAACAAGCGAAGCGCGCTCCGCGCCCTGGTCGAGGAGGCGGGCAATGCCGCCGCCATCGCCTGCTATGCCGACGATGCGGCCAGCCTCGACGATCTGGTCGATCAGGTCCTGAAGGCGGCGGGCCTTGCCATCGAACCGGCGGCCCAGCACTGGCTGATCGAGCGGCTGGGCGCCGACCGGGCCCTGTCGCGCGGGGAATTGGACAAGCTCGTGCTCTATATGGGGCCGGGGGCGAAGCAGGTCGGGCTGGAGGATGTCCGCGCCGCGGTCGGCGATTCGTCCGAGATCGGCATCGACGACGTGGTCGAAGCCTGTCTCGGCGGCGACATGGCGCGCCTGGAGCGCAGCCTGGAGCGCTGCCGCCAGGCGGGCGAGAATGCCATCACCATTCTTCGCGCCGTCAGCCGCCAGACCCTGCAACTGCAGGCCGCCCGCGCCCTGATGGACGGCGGCCTGCCCCTGGACCGGGCGCTGCTGTCCATGCGCCCGCCCATCCGCTTTCCCCGCGACCGTGCCTTCAAGCAGCAATTGCCGCGCTGGTCGGCCCAGCGCCTGGCCGATGCCGTCGATCTGCTGGTCGAGGCCGAGCTCGACTGCAAGACCACGGGCAATCCCGCCGACGTGCTGATGGCCCGCGCCCTGATGCGCATCGCCGGCGTCGCCCGGGCGGCGCGGCGCTGACAAGGAAAGGGCCAGTGCCGAAGCACTGGCCCAAGGGGGGCGATGCAGGCCGGCTGCCGCCGGTCTTGAAGGCCGGTCTCAGCGCGGCGCCATGCGGATGGCGCCGTCGAGGCGGACGTCCTCGCCGTTGAAATAGCCGCAGGTGATCATGGTCAGGGCAAGCTGGGCGTATTCTTCCGGCTGGCCCAGGCGCTTGGGGAAGGGTACCGAGGCGGCGAGCGCCGCCTTCACATTCTCCGGCGCGCCCTGAAGCAGCGGGGTGTTGAAGATGCCGGGCAGGATGGTGTTCACGCGGATGCCCTCGCCCATCAGGTCGCGGGCGATCGGCAGGGTCATGCCGACGACGCCGCCCTTGGACGCCGAATAGGCCGCCTGCCCCATCTGGCCATCCTCGGCTGCGACCGAGGCGGTGTTGACGATCGCGCCGCGTTCGCCGTGTTCCAGCGCCTCGAGGGTCAGCATGCCCGCCGCCGACTTGGCGATGCAGCGGAAGGTGCCGACCAAGTTGATCTGGATGATCTTGTCGAAACTGTCGAGCGGGAAGTGCTTCACCTCGCCCGTCGCCTTGTCGCGGCTGGCGGTCTTCACCGCATTGCCGGTGCCGGCGCAGTTGACCAGGATGCGCTCCTGGCCGTGGGCGGCGCGGGCCTTGGCGAAGCCGGCGTCGACATCCGCATCCGAGGTCACGTTCACCTTGCAGAAGGTGCCGCCGATCTCGGCCGCGACCTGCTCGCCCTTCGCTTCGTTCATGTCGAAGATGGCGACCTTCACGCCCTGGGCGGCCAGCGCCCGCGCCGTCGCCTCGCCAAGACCGGAGGCGCCGCCGGTAACCACGGCCGCGACGGAAGAATCGAGCTTCATCTGGTTCTCTCCTTGATTGCGGTCTTACAGCCGCTCGATGATGGTGACATTGGCAAGGCCGCCGCCTTCGCACATGGTTTGCAGGCCGTAGCGCTTGCCCCGCGCCTGCAAGGCGTGGACCAGCGTCGTCATCAGCTTGGTGCCCGAGGCGCCCAGGGGATGGCCGAGGGCGATGGCGCCGCCGTTGACGTTCAGGCGCGCCGGATCGGCGCCCAGCGCCTTGACCCAGGCCAGCGGGATGGGCGCGAAAGCCTCGTTCACCTCGAAGAGGTCGATGTCGCCGATCGCCATGCCGGCGCGCTTCAGGGCCTTTTCGGTCGCCGGGATCGGCGCTTCCAGCATGATCACCGGATCGTGGCCGAGCACGGTCATGTGATGGACCCGGGCCAGCGGCGCCACGCCCAGCGCCTTCAGGCCCCGTTCGCTGACCACCATGACGCCCGACGCGCCGTCGCAGATCTGGCTGGAGGTGGCGGCGGTGATGCGGCCGCCCTCGCTGATCAGCTTCACGGCCCGGATGCCGTCCAGGCTGGCATCGAAGCGGATGCCCTCGTCGACCTTGTGGATATCCGTGGTGCCGTCGGGCAGGGTCACCGCGATCGGGACGATTTCGGCCTCGAAGGCGCCGGCCCTGGTCGCCTCGGCGGCCTTCCGGTGGCTGTCGAAGCCGAAGCGGTCGAGGTCTTCCTTCGACAGGTCGTATTTCTGCGCGATCCGCTCGGCGCCGGTGAACTGGCTGAACTCGACGCCGGGATAGCGCCGCTCCATGCCCGGGCTCTTGTACTGGCCGAAGCCGTTCTTCGCCGGCAGCACGGCGGCAAGCCCCATGGGCACCCGGCTCATGCTTTCGACGCCGGCGGCGATCACCATATCCATCGTGCCCGACATCACCGCCTGGGCGGCGAATTGCAGCGCCTGCTGGGACGAGCCGCACTGCCGGTCGACCGAGGTCGCGGGCACGCTTTCCGGCAGTTTCGAGGCCAGGACCGCATTCCGCGCGATGTTGAAGGATTGTTCGCCCGCCTGGCCGACGCAGCCGAGGATGACATCGTCGATCAGGGCCGGATCGGCCCCCGTGCGCTCGATCAGGGCATCGAGCACGGTGCCGGCGAGATCCGCCGGATGCCAGCCCGAGACCCGGCCGCCCTTGCGGCCGCCGGCGGTTCGCGCCGCCGCGACGATATAGGCTTCCGCCATGTTTCTCTCCCCGCCCGGACCGGGCCTCAGTTGTCTCGACCCTTATGCCGGGTCTTGTTCCGGTGCCCCAACCGGGTCAAAAACCAATCGGGGCGAAGAATTGGCGGACGAACCCTTGGAGGAGCAAGGGCCCGCCCGCCTGTCGTCCGGCGGCAGTCTTCCGCGCATCCGTCGCCGGCCGATTCCTGAAATTCCGCTTTGTTGCCAACCGCTTGGACCGCCGCCCGCTCCCCCGGGGCGTTATCGGTCCTGATTTAAATGCACGTTTAACAAAAGCAGCTGCGGGCCGCAAGCCCGGAATCATGGTCCGGTTCATGATCGGCGTCAAAACCGGTCCTGCGCGGGTGGCCAGTCGCGGGAAAACAGCAGGAGGCCGAGCAGGCTGGCGAAGGTCTGGTAGATGAAGTGGAACATGGTGTCCTCCGGTCTCTGGATGGCGCCATGGTGGGCGGGGCGGGCGTCGCGGACAAACGCCGTCCCGTTGCGTGCAGGATCACAAAAAGTTAGCCTTGGCCATGGCTCGGACCCTGCCACCCCTCAATGCGATGCGCGCCTTCGAGGCCGCCGCCCGCCACGAATCCTTCGCCCGTGCGGCGGCGGAACTGCATGTCGCGCCGGCCGCGGTCAGCCGCCACGTCCGGGATTTCGAGATCTGGCTGGGCCATGCCCTGTTCGAGCGCCATCCCCGGGGCCTGCGCCTGACCGCCGCGGGCCGGCGCCTGGGCGCCGCCCTCACCCCCCTGCTCGACGGGCTGGCGGCGGCGGTCGAGGCGGAGCGGCCCCGCGCCGGCCGGGTGACGGTGACGGTGGAGCCGGTCTTCGCCCATCGCTGGCTGCTGCGCCGCCTGGGCGATTTCCGCGCCCTGCATCCCGAGATCGACCTGGTGCTGGAGCCGACCGACCGCCTGGTCGATTTCACCGAAGGCACGGTCGATCTCGGCATCCGCTATGGTCGCGGGCCCTGGCCGGGGGTCGAGGCCGAACTGCTGGTCGCGGTCGAGATCTATCCGGTGGCGAGCCCGGCCCTGGCCGCGCGCCTGCCGCCGGAACCCACGATGGCGGACCTGCGGGCCTTCACCCTGCTGCATGAGGACGGCGAATTGTGGGCGCGCTGGCAGCGCGCGACCGAGGGCGACGGCGCGCCGCCCCCCGCCGGCCTGATGCTGCACGACACCCATCTGGCGATCGAGGCGGCGGCGCTCGGCCAGGGCATCGCGCTCGGCGATTCGATTCTCGATCTCGACGACCGGCGCAGCGGCCGGCTGGTGCGCCTGACCCGGCGCGCGGTCGGCGATCATGCCTATTGGCTGGTCAGCGCGGCTCGGCGGCGCCTGCCCGCGCCCGCCCGGCTGTTCCGCGATTGGCTGCGCGGCGTGATCGACGCGGCGGTGGCCGAGTCGGGCGGCCTGCCGATTCGTTGATCTGAATTCTTTGATCTGAAGAAGAGGGGCGCGGCGCGGCGGGCCCGCTTGACGTGGGCCCGCCCCAGTGCCGCGGCGGTGACCGGGACTCAACCGCCAGTTTCCCGGTTGGTCGGAGTGAGAGGATTCGAACCTCCGGCCCCTAGCTCCCGAAGCTAGTGCTCTACCAGGCTGAGCTACACTCCGACCGGGAGGCCGGCCTTGTAGCACCGCGCCCCGCAGGGTTCAAGCCCGACGTTGAAAAATCTCAATAGGCCCGCTCGATGCAGAAATCGATGATGCCTTCGAGGGCGCGGCGATAGTCGTTGTCGGGGAAGCGGGCGAGTGCCTTCCGCGCCTTCTCGCCATAGAGCCGGGCCCGTTCGACGGTTTCCGCCAGGGTGCCGTATTTGGCCAGAAGGGCCAGGGCGGCGGCGAGGTCGCCCTCGTGCTGGTCGCGCTGCTCCAGGCAGCGGCGCCAGAACGCCTGTTCCGCCGAATCGCCCCGGGCATAGGCCAGGATGACCGGCAGGGTGATCTTGCCCTCGCGGAAATCGTCGCCCACGGTCTTGCCCAGGGTCGCCTCGTCGGCCTGATAGTCGAGCACGTCGTCGATCAGCTGGAAGACGATGCCGAGATCGCGGCCATAGCCGTGCAGCACCGCCTCGTCCGCCGCGTCGCGGCCGGCGACCACGGCGCCGACCCGGGTGGCGGCGGCGAAGAGGGCGGCGGTCTTGGCCGCGATCACCCGGAGATAATTGTCCTCGGTGGTGCCCAGGTTGTTGGCGGTGGTCAATTGCATGACCTCGCCCTCGGCGATGATGGCCGAGGCTTCCGACAGGATCGACAGCACGGCCAGCGACCCGTCCTGGGTCATCAGCTGGAACGAGCGGCTGAACAGGAAGTCGCCGACCAGCACGCTCGCCTGGTTGCCCCAGACGATATTGGCGGTGGCCCGGCCCCGGCGCAGCGCCGATTCGTCGACCACGTCGTCATGCAGCAGGGTGGCGGTATGGATGAATTCGACGCAGGCGGCGAGGCGGATATGGCGTTCGCCCTCATAGCCGCACAATCGGGCGGCGGCGATCAGCAGCACCGGGCGCAGGCGCTTGCCGCCGGAGGCGATGATATGGCCGGCCAGTTCCGGGATCAGGGGGACATCGGAAACCATGCGGGTGCGGATTTCCGTATCGACCTTGGCGAAATCGGCCCCGACCAGCGCCAGAAGGGTGTCGAGCGCATTGGCGGCGGGAACGGCGCCGCCCTGGCCGTCCTTGTTCCGCCCGCCATCGAGTGATACGACCGCTGCCAAACCGCTGCTCCCGCCCGATAAAATGCAGGCGCAGCATAGGTGCCCGGTCCAAGCACGGTCAACCGGGCTCATCGCCGCAAGACGGGCAGGGCCGCCTGCGGCTGTCGGGAAAGGTGGGGGACAGGGTGCAGGAACTGATCCGGACCAATGATCTCGTGCTGATCTCCTATGTCGAAAGCCTGCTGCGCGCGGCCGGCTTCGCCGCCGTCGTGCTCGACGGGCACAGCAGCGCGGTGGACGGGTCGCTGGGCCTCCTGCCGCGCCGGATCATGGTCGACAGCGAGGATGCGCCCGCCGCCCGCCGCCTGCTGGCCGAGGCCGGTCTCGGCCACGAATTGCGCCCGGCCCCACGAGTGGGACCCCGATGAGCGTAACGACGACCGACGATTTCCTCGGCGGCCGCATCCGCCTGCTGCAACCGGCCGACGGCTATCGTGCCGGGCTGGACGCCGTCTTCCTGGCCGCCTTTGTCGATGCGCCCACGGGCGGCCGGGTGCTGGACCTCGGCTGCGGCACCGGGGCGGCCGCGCTGTGCCTGGCCGCGCGGCGGCCGGACCTGCATCTGACCGGCCTCGACGCCGATCCCCGCGCCCTCGGGCTTGCCCGGCAGAGTGTCGCCCTGAACGGCCTCGACGGCCGGGTGGCGCTGGTCGGGGCGCGGGTGGAGGACGGCTTGCCGCGCCAGGCCTTCGACGCGGTGATGACCAATCCGCCCTATCTGGTCCCGGGCCAGGGCACCCGCCCGGCCGACAGCCGCGCCGCCGCCCATATGGAAGGCGGCGCCGATCTCGGCCTCTGGCTGGACGAGGCGATCAAGGCGCTGCGCCCCAAGGGCCGGCTGCATATCGTGCACCGGGCCGACCGCCTGCCGGAGATCCTGCGCCTGATCGAGCCGCGCCTCGGCGCCATCGTCATCCATCCGCTATGGCCCCGGGCCGGGGAAGCGGCGCGCCGGGTGCTGGTCGCCGCCAGCCTGGACCGGCGCAGCCCGGCCGTGCTGCATCCGGGCACGGTGCTGCACGAGGCGGACGGCGGCTTCACCCCCGCCGCCCAGGCGGTGCTGCGCGACGGCGCCGGCCTCAGTTGAGGCGCTTGTAGAACAGCAGCGTATCGGTCAGCCCGCCCCGCGGCTTCAGGGCGAAATCCGGGATGCGGCCGCAGGGGATATAGCCGCATTTTTCATAAAGGCCGGCCGCACCCCCCGCCGCCGCCGTGTCGAGGGTGAGAAGCCAGCGCCCGCGGCGCCGCGCCTCCCCCTCCGCCGCCGCGATCAGGGCGGTGGCCAGGCCCTGGCCCCGGGCCGCGGGCGCCGTCATCATCTTGGCCAGTTCGGCGCGATGCGGCTGGTTCGGCCAGGGGCAGAGGTCGAGGGTCAGGGTCGCCCGCAGGCGGCCGTCGATCCGGGCGCCGAGAATCACCCGGGCAGGGCGGGCGAAGCTCTGTTCCCAGAAGGCCCGGGCATCCCCGGGCGCCAGCGGGTGCATGAAGCCGACCGAGCCGCCAGCCGCGACCGTCGCCGCCAGCAGCCCGGCCAGGGCCTCCAGCGTCTCCGGGTCGGCGGTCAGGGGCACGATCTCCATGACTTCGAGCCTAGCGGCCGCGCACCAGGGCGGCAATGTCGCGCCGGGCGATGCCGAGATCGCGCAACTGGTGATCGTCCAGCCCGCGCAGATGGCGGATCGCCCCCCGGGTCTCGAAATAGCGCCGGAGCGCACCGATCGCCCGCAGGACCAGCGCGGGATGGGCAGGGCGGGATGCAAGGCCGAGGCTCGACGACGACATGACTCCTCCTCCGGACGGAAAACCCGTCCGCCGGTTGAAACGGCGAAGATTAAAAAGACTGCCCGGCAGCGCCGGCACGGTCAGAGGACCATGGCCGGTGAAATTTAACAATTTTATTGTTTTCATTGAAATCATAGTCAAAATTTATGGATGCGGGATCTCAGCCTCGACCAGTTGCGCAGCTTCCTGACCATCGTCGATCTCGGCGGTTTTTCCGCCGCCGCGCGCCATCTGAACCTCAGCCAGCCGGCGGTGAGCGTGCAGATCCGCGAGCTTGAAAGCCGCCTCGGCCTTCGCCTGCTGGAACGCCTGGGCAAGCGCGCCTTTCCGACCGCGGCCGGGCTCGAACTGGCCGATCATGCCCGTGCCCTGCTGGCGGCGGGGGAGGCGGCGCTGGCGGCCATGCGCCGGCACCGGGACGGTTTCCTCGGCAAGGTGCGCATCGGCACCGGGCGCGCCACCCTCACCTATCTGCTGCCGCCGGTGCTGCGTGCCCTGCGCGACCAGCACCCGAATATCGACGTCTCGGTGCTGACCGGCACCACCTTGCAGATGATCGAGGATATCGCCGCCAACCGCATCGACATCGGCGTGGTCACCCTGCCCGCCCGCCATCCGGGGATCGAGGTGACGCCGATCGACGAACGGGAACTGGTGGCGATCGTGCCTGTCGAGGCCGGGGAGCCGCCGCCGCCGCACCTCGGCCCCGGGGACCTGGCGGGGCGGCCCCTGGTGCTGGAAGACCTGCATTCCAACCTGACCACCCTGGCGCTGGACTGGCTGGCGGCCGGTGGGGTGCGGCCCGACCCGGTGCTGACCTACGACAGCCTGGAGGCGGTGAAGGCGATCGTCGGTACCGGCCTTGGCTATTCCATCCTCCAGGCCGAGGCGGCGGTGGGCGGGGTCGCCGCCGACCGGCTGCATGTCCGCCCGCTGGTCCCGCGCCTGACCCGGCGGCTGGCGCTGGCACAGCGCCGGGACAAGCCGGCGGACCGCGCTTTCGCCATCGTTCGCGAGGCCCTGCTCGGTTTGGCCGCGGTTAAGCCTTGAGCGCGGGCCCCGGGCGCCCCATCTTTGCTGCCATCATGTCCGTGCTCGATCCCCTTCGCCGCTTCCTGCCGCCCGCCCTCGGCGGCCGGCGCCCGCCCATCGTCACCGTGCTGCGCCTCGACGGGGTGATCGGCGCCATGGGGGGCCTGCGCGCCGGCCTCACCATCGCCGGCACCGCCGCCCTGATCGAGAAGGCTTTCGCGGCAAAGCCCCTGAGCGCGGTCGCCCTGGTGATCAATTCGCCCGGCGGGGCGGCGGCCCAATCGGCCCTGATCCACGACCGCATCCGCGCCCTGGCGGATGAAAAGAAAGTCCCGGTCTTCGCCTTCTGCGAGGATGTGGCGGCCAGCGGCGGCTATATGCTGGCGCTGGCGGCGGACCGGATCTATGCCCACCCCATGTCCATCGTCGGTTCCATCGGCGTGATTTCCGGCGGTTTCGGCTTCGACAAGGCGATCGGCAAGCTCGGGATCGAACGCCGGGTCTATACCGCCGGGGTGAACAAGCACCGGCTCGACCCCTTCCTGCCCGAAAGCGCCGAGGACGTCACCCGCCTGAAGCAATTGCAGGCGACCATCCACGCCGATTTCAAGGCCATGGTCGCGGCCCGGCGCGGCGCCCGGCTGGCGGCGGGCGAGGACGAGCTTTTCAACGGCGACGTCTGGACCGGGCGGCAGGCGGTCGAACTGGGCCTGATCGACGGCGTCGGCGACATCCGCTCGAAGCTGCGCGCGGAATTCGGGCCCAAGGTCCGGCTGGTGCCCATCGCCCAGCGCCGCCGCCTGTTCCCCTTCGGCCCCCGGCTGGCCGGGCGGCACGGCCTGGCCGGCGCAGCCCTGGCCGGGCTCGAGGAACGCGGGCTCTGGTCCCGCTTCGGCCTGTAGGGGGCGCGCGATGCTCGGGCTTCTGGTCAAGGCCTTCGCCATCCTGCTGGCGCTCGGGCTGCTCTACGTCACGGTGAAGCGTGCCGTGCTCGGCAGCCGCAAGCCCGGCGACCGGGTAGAGCCGGCCTCGCCGCCCCCACCCCCGAAGATCGAGGCGGACGATCTCGTCCGCTGCCCGGCCTGCGGCACCTATAATCCGGCGGACGCCCCCTGTGCCACACCCGACTGCCGGGGTTAGCGGGTCAGCACCGTCACCAGTTCGACGTGGGACGACCAGGCGAACTGGTCGACCGGCTGGACCGGGCCCAGGGTAAAGCCGGCCTCCGCCAGGATGCGGGCGTCGCGGGCGAAACTGGCCGGGTTGCAGGATACCGCCACGATGCGCCGCACCTCGGAGGCCGCCAGGGTCCGGCACTGGGCTTCCGCCCCGTCGCGCGGCGGGTCGATGACGACGACATCGTCGGCAGTGAATTCCACCGCCTCGACCGGCCGGCGATAGAGATCGCGGCGCGCCGCCGTCACCGGCTTCAGGCCCCGCGCCTGGCGCAGCGCCCGTTCCAGCGCCGCGACCGCCGGGGCGTCGCCCTCGAAGGCGGCGACTGGCAGGTGCCGCGCCAGGGCCAGGGCGAAAGTGCCGCAGCCGGCGAACAGATCGACCGCGCGGCGGTGGCCCTCGCCGAGGCGGGCGAGCACGGCGCCGACCAGGGCCGCCTCGCCGCTTTCGCTGGGTTGCAGGAAGCCGCCGGGGGCGGGCGTCACCGGCACGTCGCCCAGGCGAAGGCTGGGGGCATGGCGTTCCAGCACCACTTCGCCGTCCGCGGTGATGCGGGCGATATCGGCGCTTTGCGCGAAATCCGCAAGGTCGAGACGGGCATCGAGATCGAGGCGGATCTTGCCTTCCAGCACCAGGTCGGTGCCGCCGGGCAGCACGGTGACCATCGCCGTCTCGAACGGGATGCGCGCGGCCAGGGCGCGCAGCGGCGCGATCAGCCGGTTCAGGCCGGGCAGGATCGCGGGGCAGGTCTCGACATCGACCAGCCGGTGCTGGCGCCGTTCGCGAAAGCCGAACAGGATCCGCTTGCCGAGCCGCATGACCGAGAATTTGGCCCGCCGCCGGTCGCCCGCCGCCAGGGACAGGGTCGGCTCCACCACCGCATCGGCAAAGCCGCGATGGGCCAGGGCGGTGCGCACCAGCCCGCGCTTGAAATCGGCGATGGCCGGGGCGGCGAGATGCTGCAACTGGCAGCCGCCGCAGCGCCCGAACACGGTGCAGGCCGGCGCCACCCGCTCGGGCGCCGGCGCAAGCACGGCTTCGAGGGTCGCCGCCTTGCCCTCGATCGCGAGGCGGACCGTCTCGCCCGGCAGGGCGAAGGGAATATGCAGGATGCCGTGCGGCCCCTGGGCCTCGCCGTCGCCCTGGGCGCCCAGGCGGGTGATGGTGGTCTCGAAGGCTTCAGGCATCGCGGGCGGCCCCGATCAGGAATTCGACATTGCCCTCGGGGCCCTTGATCGGGCTTTCGGCGAGCCCGAGCACGCGCCAGCCGGGCAGGCCGGCGACCCAGGCGGAAATCCGCTCGCAGACTTCCTGGTGCAATTCCGGCTCGCGCACCACGCCGCCCTTGCCGACCCGGCCCTTGCCGACCTCGAACTGGGGCTTGATCAGGGCGACCAGCCGGGCGCCGGGCCGGGTCAGGGCCAGCGCCGCGGGCAGGACGATTTCGAGGCCGATGAAACTGGCGTCGCAGACGACGAGATCGACCGCCTCCGGGATCAGGGCGGCGTCGAGGTGGCGGGCGTTGGTCCGCTCCATCACCACCACCCGGGGATCGTTGCGCAGCTTCCAGGCCAATTGGCCGTGGCCGACATCGACGGCATAGACCCGGGCGGCGCCCCGGCTCAGCAGCACGTCGGTAAAGCCCCCGGTCGAGGCGCCGACATCGACGGCGACCAGCCCCGCGGCATCGACGGCGAATTCGGCCAGGCCCTTTTCGAGCTTCAGCCCCCCGCGCGAGACCCAGGGGTGGGGCTGGCCCTTGACCTCGATCTCGATGTCGTCGGCGACCTTGTCGCCCGCCTTGTCTAGGCGGCGGGTGCCGGAAAAGACCTGGCCGGCCATGATCACGGCCTGGGCCCGGGTCCGGCTTTCGGCCAGCCCGCGGTCGACCAGCAATTGGTCGAGACGGACCTTGGTCATGCCCCGACCCCCAGCAGCTGGCGATAGGCGGCAAGATGCCGGCGGCGGGCGAAGCGATGGACCAGCAGCAGGGCGAAGGCGCCGATGGCGACGACGAAGCTCCACCACACCCCGATGCCGCCGAGGCCGAGCGGGAAGGCCAGCAGCCACGACAGGCCGACCCCGATCAGCCAATAGCAGAGCACGGCATAAAGCATGGGCACCCGGGTATCGCGCAGGCCCCGCAGCAGGTTGACGGCGACGACCTGGGCCGCGTCCACCACCTGGAACAGGCCCGCCAGCATGATGAAGCCGCCGGCGATCGCCAGGACCTCGCGGTTGGCGGGCGAGGTGACGTCGGGCAGGAACAGGCCGGCCAGATCGGCCCGCCACACCACCATGGCGATCGCGGTCAGGCCCATGAAGCCGCAGCCGAGCGCCAGCGCGGTCCAGCCGGTGCGGGCGATCGCCGCCTCGTCGCGGGCGCCGGCGGCGAGGCCGATCCGGATGCTGCCCGCCTGCCCGATGCCGAGTGCGACCATGAAGGTGGTCGAGGCGACCTGGATCGCGATCTGGTGGGCGGCCAGCACCAGCGGCCCGATCAGGCCCATGAATTGCGCCGCGACCGAGAACAGCATGACCTCGAAGGCGATGGTCAGGCCGATGGGCGCGCCGATGCGGAAGATCTGGCCGAAGCGCGGCCAGTCCGCCCGCCAGAACCGCCCCAGCAGATGGAAGCGCCGGAACCGCCGGTCGAAGCGGAGGTAGAGCGCCAAGGCCCCCAGGGCCAGCAGTCCCGACAGGCTGGAGCCGAGCCCGGCCCCGACGACGCCGAGCGCCGGCAGCCCCAGGTGGCCGAAGATCAGGACATAGATGAAGACGCCGTTGAGCGGCACCTGCAGCAGGGCGATCGTCAGCGCCGCCCGCTGCCGGCCATAGGTGGCGGTGAAATTGCGCAGCAGCGCGAACCACGTGCCGGTCACCAGCACGGGCGAGACGGCGCGGATATAATCGACGGTGGCATCGGCCAGCGCCGGCTCCTGCCCGATCAGGCGCAGCACCGGGCCGAAATTCCACAGGACGGCGAGAACCGGCACGCAGGCGAGCGCGGTTGCCCAGAAGGCCTGGCGGATGGTGCGCCGCACCTCGCGGATGTGGCGGGTCTTGGCCCCGACGGCATAGGCCATCAGCGGCACCGCGCCCTGGGCAAGGCCGATCAGGAACAGCATGGGCACCATGATCACGGAAAAGCCCAGCGCCGCCGCCGCCAGCGCCTCCGGCCCGACGCGGCCCAGCATGATCGTGTCCGTGGTCAGCATGGCGACGCCCGCCAGTTGCGACAGGGCCAGCGGCAGGCCGGTGGCAAGCAGCGCCCGCACCTCGCCGGCGATGCCCGGCGCACGGCCGGCGGCAGCGCCCGTCTTCACCCAAACCTCTGTCGCGGCCATTCCCGCCTCCCTTCGGAACAGCGGCGCACTATGACCGTGCCGGGCGATCAGGAAAAGTGCCGCGAGGGCAGCCCTGCCCTGCGCCTATTCCGCCGGGCCCGCCTATCGGCCGAGGTCACGGAACAGGCCTTGAGGATCGTGGGCGCGTCATGGCTGCTTTCCTCTTCCGGCCCTCGGCGTCACCGCCATGCCGAGGAATACGGTCATGGCCTGATTGAGCCGCGCCATGTCCTCGTCGTCGAGGCGTCCGACAGGCGCGCCCATCTTCGCCTTGGGGACGGTGGTGATCTTGTCCACCATCAGGCGGCATGTCGTGCGCAGGCCGTTGCGCTCGTTCGGCTCGACGACAAGGCGGAACAGTGGTGCGTCGGTCGGGTCGGACGTGAAGGCGCAAATGGTGATGGAGTCGGTGGCGTCGAAACTATCGTCTTGCACGATGACGGCAGGGCGCGGCTTGCCCGCGTAATCGTTCCCCCCGGAGACAGTCCAAACCTCGCCACGCCTCATTCATCGCCCCAATCAGACACGGCATCGATGAAGGCTTGATCGTCATGGGCATGGGTGCTGGCGGCGACCGCCTGTGACTGGCGGCGGGCCTGCTCCTGGAAAGAGGGCGAGCGCACGTCCGGCACCCAAATCTGGATCGGCCGCAGCCCTTGCGCCCGCAGCCGCGCGCGATGCTCCCGCACCTTCTCCCGGACCGGCTTCGACTTCGATGCCGCGACCATATTCGCACCTCCGCTTCAACGGTTACATGTAACCTATCGTGCACATATCCCGAACGCCAGATTTTTGTACGTGACGAGGAACCAAGGAACATCGTTTGGATGAGGGGGGCATGACGGTGATGCGCTGGGACTATGCGAAGCGACGTTCTCCGGGATTGGGGCTCACGGGGCCGACATCTCCCCTGCCAGCACGGCCGCGCGTTCCAGGATGCGCAGGATCCGTCCCGACTCGAATGCCTCCGACAGAAAGCCTTCGCTAAAGCGGTCCGCTTCGAAGCAGACGGTCAGCAAGTTTGCAAGCTGCTCCGGCGTGGCGCTGCGGATCGCCGTTTCGTCCTCCCACAATGACTTCGCTTCCTCCGACGCGGCCCAGGCGAACCAGTCAAAGGCTTTCACCCAGCCATGCCCGGAGGCGGCCTCATAGAAGACACCGACGACCGGGGCGTAGCGATAAGGCGGCAATGTAACCGGGCCGGGTTTGGTCTGGTTGTAGTCGGCCCATCCTCCGGCCTTGAAGTCGGCTTGCCGAAAGGTGGGCAGAAAATCCGCCAGGGCTCGAAGGTCTGTCGCCAGGTGGCGGACACCCTCGGCGCCGACACGCTCCCAGTCCGTTGCCATAGAGTCCGCTCCCTATGTTTCTCCCATAGTGGCCGGTGGCACTGCATCCTGCCCCTCATAGGTGACGCCGCCGAAGCGCGTCACCCAGAATAATTCGCCAAGGATCAGGGGGCCGGCAGGATCATGCCTCGGGTTCCTCATGCAAAGCCGGGAAATCGGCCCATGCGACTTCAGGGGATATTATAACAGATAATGCCCTCTTAGATTTATAGGACTATAGTCCGTGGTTTAATGGGCCGCAATAGGCCGCACTGTCCCCATGAGGGCAAACGCGACCGTGGCCCGGAATCTGCGCCGCTTGCGGCTGCTGAAGGGCGTTTCTCAGGAAAATCTGGCCATGGATGCCGGAATAGACCGGACTTATGTCAGCCGGCTCGAACGGGAGATGGAAAATCCCACCGTTGCCGTCCTCGAAACGCTGGCCGTCGCCTTGGAGATCGGGATCGGCGAATTCTTCGAGACCGTCGATCCCGATGCCCCGCCGCCGGCACAATTGCCGCGGGGCAGGCGAAAGGCCCGTTGAATCAATCGTCACGATCAGGCGAGGCGCCCATGACCCCTGCGATCCCGGCGGAAGACAGTTGGGCCGCGATCCTGCGGCAGCGGCATTTTCCCGCCTTCGCCTTGCTCTGCCTCGGGGTCTGGCTTCATGCGGCGGACACGATGCTGACCGCGACGGCGATTCCGGCCGTGGTCGCCGATATCGGCGGCGGCGCCTATATCGCCTGGACTTTGGCGGTCTATGTCCTCGCCTCCATCGTCGCCGGGGCGGGGGCCGGGCTGGCGGCGCGGCGCTATTCGATGCGGGCGGCGCTTTCGGCCGCGGCCGGGCTTTACGGCCTCGGCTGCGCGATCAGCGCCCTGGCGCCGGACATGGCCGTGATGCTGGCGGGCCGGGCCTGCCAGGGGTTCGGCGGCGGCGCCATCGTCGCCCTGACCTATGTCGCCCTGACCGGGCTGTTCCCGGCCGCGCAATGGCCGAAGCTCTATGCCTGTATTTCGGCGATCTGGGGCGTCGCCTCCCTGTGCGGGCCGCTGATCGGCGGCGCCTTCGTCGAGGCGGGGTCGTGGCGCGGGGCCTTCTGGGCCTTCGCCGGCCAGGGCTTGCTGCTGATGGCCGCCTTCCTGCTGCGCCTGCCCGGGCAGGCCGGAACTGGGGCCGAGGCGGCGGGGCCGCTGCCGTTCGGCCGGCTCGGCATCGTTGCCCTCGGCGTGCTCGGCATCGCCGCGGCGGGGGTGATCGCGGCGCCGCTGGCGGCGCTGGCCGCGGGCGGCGGCGGGCTTGCGCTCCTTGGGGTTGCGGTTGGGCTGGACCGGCGGGCGCCGGTCGCGGTGCTGCCCCGGGCGACCTTCCGGGCCGGGCCGGTCGGCGCCGGCTATCTGACCATCGCCATGCTGTCGCTGGCGACCATGCCCTTCACCGTCTACGGCCCGATCCTGCTCGACCTGATCCATGGCACCAGGCCGCTCGTGGTCGGCTATGTCATCGCCGCCGAATCCCTGGCCTGGACCGCGACGGCCATCGCCGTCTCGGGCTGCCGGGGCCGGGCCGAGCGGCGCGCCATCCTGGCCGGGGCCGTCGTCATCACCATCGGCATCGCCGGCCTCGGCTGGGGCGTGCCCTTCGGGGGGATCGGGGCGGCGGCGTTTTTCGCCGTGCTCCAGGGCGGGGGTGCCGGGCTTGCCTGGTCCTTCGTGACCCGGCGCATCGTCCAGGCGGCCGGGCCGGGGGAACAGGGCATCGCCGCCGCCGCGGTGCCGACCGTGCAATTGCTCGGCTATGCCCTGGGCGCGGCCGGGGCGGGGATCGTCGCCAATAGTTTCGGCCTCGGCGCGCGGCCGACGGCGGCAACCGCGCTGGCCGCCGGGCCCTTCGTATTCTGGCTGTTCCTGCCTTTGGCGCTGGTCGGGGCGGCGGCGGCGCGGCGCCTCATTCGGCAGGATCCGGCAGCGCCCGGCGCCGCCACCGCGCGCGAATGACGTCGGACGTGGCGCCGGTGCCGTCCGCGCGCCAGCCGGGCGGGCCGAACAGGGCCATGCACCGGGCGCGCCAGGTCCGCGCCGCGCGCAGGTCGCGCCAGATCCCGACCCATTCGTGAAAGCCGATCACCAGCGGATTGAAACTGCCCAGGTTCCTGACGATGCCGTAACGCGGCGGGTCGTCCGCCGCTTCCGGCTCGAAGGTGCCGAACAGCCGGTCCCAGACGATCAGGATGCCGGCGTAATTGCGGTCGAGATAGCGGGGGTTGGTGGCGTGGTGGACCCGGTGGTGCGAGGGCGTGTTGAACAGCGCCTCGAACCAGCGCGGCAGGCGCCCCACCGCCTCGGTATGGATCCAGAACTGATAGGCCAGCGAAACGCCATGGGCGAGCGCGATCGCTTCGATAGGGATGCCGAGCACGGGCATCAGGGCATAGGGCGCCCAGGACATGGCCAGGAACCCGCTCCACGGCTGGCGCAGCGCCGTGGTCAGATTATAGTGCAGCGAGGAATGATGGGTGACATGGGCCGCCCACCACAGGCGCCATTCGTGGCTCAGCCGGTGGCTCCAGTAGAAGCAGAAATCCTGCACCACGAGGACGAGGGGAAAGGCGACCAGCGTGCCCGCCGCCCAGTCGACCAGCCGGTGCTGGTAGAGAAAGCCGAACAGGGGATAGAGCAGCAGCGCGATCAGGGCGCCGTCGACCAGATTGCCCAGGCCCATGGCCAGGCTGGCCGCGCTGTCACGCCCTTCGTAGGCAACACCGCCGCGCCATTTCATCCAGGCGATCTCGGCCAGGATCAGGACGGTGAAGCCGGGCACGGCGAATTGCAGCAGATGCAGGAGTTCCATTGCCCCCTCCCCTCAGGCGCGGGCGAGGCCGGCGAGACGGTCCGCCCAGGGCCGGGTCGCGACCTCCCCGGTCGAGACCAGGGTGAAGCGGTGGCGGCCGAAATCCCGGGTCTCGATCACCAGCCGGCCGTTCTCCAGCCGGCAGGCCCGGATGTCGCCGGGGCCAAGCAGCCGGCTCGGCAATTTGTCGCCGAAGGCGAAGACGAGGCCGAGGCGCGGCCCGCGCCGGTCGGTCGCCAGCGCCGCCCGGCGGTCGGCGGCGATCCAGACCTCGGCTGCCTCGAAATCCTGCCAGTCCTCGGCCAGGCGGCGCCGGGCCAGCGCCTCGTCCAGCGCCGGCGCCCGGGCGCCCCGCGCGGCGAGAAAGATCGCGGCCATCAGGCCCACGGCCGCAAACCCGGCAATGATCAGCGGCAAGGCTGCATCCATACCTATCCCCTCCCCGTTTCCCTTGGCGGCACTGGTGGCCGCTTGTTCATGAGAATTTATCACTTTAGAGTGGGCAGGCAACGCCGCGAAGGGCGTGTCGGGATCGGGAAATGCCTGTCGTTCATGTCTGCCCCTGGGCCGAAGTGCCGCGTGTCGCCAAAAGGGTGCGGCCCAGCCATCTCGTGTCGCTGCTCGACCCCGGCGACTGGCCGGAAACCCCGCCCGAGGTGGCGCCGGACCGCCACCACCGGGTGGGCGTGCATGATTACGCCGAGCCGCAGGACGGCGCCGTGGTGCCCGAGGAACGGCACATCCGCGAATTGATCGGCTTCCTGAACGGCTGGGATCCGGCGGCGCCGATCCTGATCCATTGCTTTGCCGGCATCTCGCGCTCGACCGCCACCGCCCTGATCACGCTCGCCCTGCACAACCCGGGGCGCGAGGCGGAAGCGGCGCGGGCCATCCGCGCGCAATCGGCGATCGCGCAGCCGAACCGGCGCATCGTCGCCATCGCCGACCGCCTGCTCGGCCTCGACGGCCGGCTGAACCAGGCGCTGGCCGCCATGGGGCCGGGGCGCCCCTCCTATGTCAACCAACCCTTCGAGGTGCCGCTGACGCTCCGGGCCGACTGAAAACGACAAAAAGGGGAGAGAGAATGAGCAAGGCCGTGTTCATCACCGGGGCCGCCCGGGGCATCGGCGCCGCCATCGCACGCCGCTTCGCGGCCGAGGGTTATTATCTCGGCCTCGTCGATCTCGATGCCGAGGGGGTGGCGCGGCTGGCCGCCGACCTGGGCGCCAACCGCTGCTTCCACGCCGCCCTCGACGTCACCGATTTCGCGGCTTACGAACGGGTGCTCGGCGATTTCACCGAAGCCGCGGGCGGGCGGCTGGATGTCCTGGTCAACAATGCCGGCATCGCCAAATTCGGCGCCTTCGAGACCATCGCCCCCGCTTTTCACGGCAAGACCATCGACGTCAACCTGAAGGGCGTGGTCAACGGCTTCCATGCCGCCCTGCCCCACCTGAAGAAGACGCCGGGGGCGACCGTCGTCTCGCTCTGTTCCGCCTCCGCGCTTTACGGGACGCCGGGGCTTGCGGTCTATTCCGCGACCAAATTCGCCGTCCGCGCCCTGACCGAGGCGCTGGCCCAGGAATTCGCCCCCTTCGGCATCAAGGTGACCGATATCATGCCCGGCTTCGTCGCCACCGACATGGTGCACGGCCAGAGTGCGGCCGCCGGCGCGGCGGTGAAGAAGATGGGCGGCATCGACCATCGCCCGGAAGATATCGCCGATCTCGCCTATCGGGCGGTCACGGGCGACAAGGTCCATTGGCCGGGCAATGCCACGGTCCGCTTCGGTCTCAGGCTGGCCGGCCTGTTCCCGGGCCTGATGCGCCGGATGATGCGGCCGATGGCCCAGATGCATTGACCCGGCGCCAGCGCGCCGGCGTCTCCCCGGTCCAGCGCCGGAAGGCGCGGACGAAGACCGCCGCTTCGGCAAAGCCGAGGCGGCGGGCCACCGCCTCCACCCCCAGGCCGCCGTCCGCCAGCAGCCGGCGGGCCAGCGCCAGGCGCAGCGCATCCCGTTCCGCGGTGAAGCTGGTACCCTGGTCGGCCAGGGCCCGTTGCAGGCTGCGGCTGCTGGCGTTCAGCACGGCGGCGGCGCGTTCGATGGTCGGCGCCTCGCCCGCCGCCAGCAGGCGTTGCAGGCACAGCCGCAGGTCGGCGACCGCGCCGCTGGCGGACAGCCGCGCCGCCGCCACCCCTTCGGCATGGCGCAGCAGCAGGGCATGCAGCGCCTCGTCGGCCGAACGGGCCGGCGTTGCCAATTGGGCATGAGTCCAGGCCAGCGCATTCATCCCCGCCCCGAAGCGCAAGGGCGCCGCGAAGAATGCCGCCCAGGGGCCGGAATCGCGCGGCGCGGCGCGTTCGAAGCGGACCTCGGCCGGGGCCAGGCGCGTGCCCGTGATCAGGCGCGACAGCACCAGGGCCGCCGCCAGCGCGGCATCGACCCGCATCTCCTTCAAGGGCCAGTCCGGGCTTTGCGGCCGGTGGGTGACGAGGACGAGGCCCGGCTCATGGGCGATGCCGATCAGGCTGCCCTCGCCGATCAGGGGCGTGAAGCGCATGGCCGCGCGGAGCGCCGCGCCGAGGTCCGGCGCCGTCGCCATGACCTGGCCGGCCAGGCCGAAACTGGCGAATTCGGTGCGCCGGCCGATCTCGATGCCAAGGGCGGGATCGCCGGTCAGCGCCGCGGCGGCGGCCCAGACCCGGTCGACCTCGGCCAGGGTCAGGGCGCCGTCGCCCTGGGCCAGCCGCGCCGCGCCGATACCGGCCCGGGCCAGAATGGCCGCCGCGGTCAGGCCGGGGACAAGGCTTGCCGCCGTCTCGACCACGCTGCGGATATAGGGGATGGAGACCGTGCCGCCGCTCATGGCCGATTGTGCCGCGCGCTGGCGCGAAAAGTCAATTTCCCGGCGGCGGCGATCAATGATCCCGATCTGCACTTCGGATTAAATCCAATCCAGGCACAACCGCCGACCAGAAGCGGAACGGGGAAACACCATGGACTATGACCTGAAGATCACGGGCGGCACCATCGTGGACGGCACGGGGGCACCGGCCTATCGGGGCGATGTCGGTATCCGCGGCGGCCGTATCGTGGCCCTCGGCGCCTGTCCGGGGACGGCGGCGCGGGTGATCGATGCGGCGGGCGCCATCGTCACCCCGGGCTTCGTCGACCTGCATACCCATTACGACGGCCAGGTGAGCTGGGATGCCGATCTCCGGCCCTCGGTCAACCATGGCGTCACCACGGCCGTGCTGGGCAATTGCGGCGTCGGCTTCGCGCCGGTCCGCCCCGGCGACCATGATTGCCTGATCCGCCTGATGGAAGGGGTCGAGGATATTCCCGGCGTCGCCCTGGCCGAGGGGCTGAAATGGAATTGGGAAAGTTTCCCCGACTATCTGGCCGCGATCGATTTCCCCCATGCGATCGATTTCGCCGCCATGGTTCCCCATGATCCCTTGCGCGTCTATGTCATGGGCGAGCGCGCGGTCCGGGGCGAGGCGGCAAGGCCCGACGACATCGCCGAGATGCGCCGCCTCCTGCGCGAGGCGATGGCGGCCGGCGCGCTTGGCTTCGCCACCGGGCGCAGCGACACCCACCGCACCTCGGACGGGCTGTGCACCCCGGCCGCCGAGGCGACCATCGCCGAACTGACCGGCATCGCCGAAGCCCTGCGCGGCCTCGACCACGGCGTTCTCCAGGCGGTGTCCGATTTCGACCTGGAAAAGGGGCCGGACGAATTCGAGCGCGAATTCGACATCGTCGAAGCCTATGCCGCCACCGTGCCCGAGCGCCCGACCTCGATCAGCCTGATGGAACGGCCGCTGGAGCCCCGGCAATGGCGCCGCATCATCGAACGGGCCGAACAGGCGCGCGACAAGGGCCTGACCATCCGCCTGCAGACGGCGCCCCGCGCGGTCGGGGTCATGGTCGGCTTCCAATGCACCTTCCATCCCTTCATGGGCCATCCGTCCTATAAGGCGATCGCCCCTCTGCCGCTGGCGGACCGGGTTGCCCTGCTGCGCGATCCGGCGACCAAGGCGCGCATCCTGGCCGAAACGCCGGAGCGCCTGGCGGCGGACGGGTCCTCGGTGCCGCCCATGGTGGACAAGTTCCTGGCGGCGGTCGATTTCGTCTCGACCATGCTGTTCCGGCTCGGCGACGTGCCCGACTACGAACAGCCCTTCGAGAAATCCCTCTATGCCGAGGCGCAGGGGCGGGGCGTGCCGCCGCTCTCGGCGATCTACGACGCCATGCTCGACGACGGCGGCCGGGCGATGCTCTATTTCCCCTTCGCCAATTACGTCGAATTCTCGCTCGACAATGTGCTGACCATGATGCGCCACCCCCTGGCCCTGGCCGGCCTGTCCGACGGCGGGGCCCATGTCGGCACGGTGTGCGACGCCAGTTTCTCGACCTTCCTGCTGTCCTATTGGGCGCGCGACCGGGTGAAGGGCGAACGCCTGACGCTCGAACGGGTGGTCCATATGCTGACCGGGGCCAATGCCGCCCACGGCGGTTTCCACGATCGCGGCACGCTGGCGGTCGGCAAGCGCGCCGATCTCAACGTCATCGATTTCGATCGCCTGTCCCTGAAATCGCCCCATATGGTGCGCGACCTGCCGGCAGGCGGCCAGCGCCTGTTGCAGGATGCGGTCGGCTATCGTGCCACCGTGGTCGCCGGCATCCCGGTGGTCGAACACGATGTGCTGACCGGGGCGAAGCCGGGCCGGCTGGTGCGCCTGGGGCGTTAATTCGCCATCCCGGGCTTGCCCGGGTTCGCGACCTGCGAGAAACTTCCCCTTCGATACCAGGGGAAAGAAATGCGAAGCCGTCTTTTTGGGGGCGCCGCCGGGTTGTGGGCTGGGTTGCTGCTGATCCTGGCGGCTTGCGCCAATGAGGAGCGTGTCGTCGCGGTGCCGCCGGCGAAGGCCGAGCACCTTAGCGGTCTCGTTCCCCTTACTCAGGAACAGATACGGCCCCTCGATTCCCCCTTCATGGTGACCATGATCGTCGATGAAGCGTCGCCGACCGGATATGAAATTCCGGAAACACTCGAACGCGCCGATGAATTGCTGCGCATCGCTTTAGGAAATGTCTTTTATCGGAAATTCATCCAAGAGTTCAGGATGTTTTATTGTTTCCCGATGAATGAAAATAATATCGATGAGGATTGGAAATTCACCTACTTTGCAAGTTTCATCGCCGTTGCATGGGGACTAGACCGCGAGGATTCTAAAGCACTGAGTATACCCGTCAGCAAAATTTACTTCTTTGAGGAAACCCGCATCTATCAAAGGATCTATGCGATTTTCGCCTCGATCCAGCTAGGGCAGAATAATCTGGATAAATTCTGGTTCTGTACGCCGCGGTGCTTTTCCGATCCCGAAAACTGCGACCGGGAGGAGTTCCTGTCGGGCAGAGGCTGAAAGTCCCCGGGCGATGGCTTCGGGGACGGCGGCATTGCCGTCAGGACGCCGCCAGCCGGGCGATGTCGATCAGGTCGATCAGGCGGGCGATGTAATGGTCGCGGGGGTTGAAGGCCAGCCCCTCGCCCCGGCGCAGGGCGTGCTCGATGCCGTCGACCAGCTTGTTCAGGCGGCGCTGGTGCAGGCCCAGCGCCCGTTGCGCCGGATCGGTGACGAGGCCGGAAAAGGCGCTGAGCACGGCAACCCCCAGGAACAACCCGCCGGTGACGCCGGCGACCAGGGCCGGCCCGGCACTGGCCGGGAACCAGGAATGCCACAGGCCGCCAAGGCCGGCGCCGAGCGGAAAGGTCGAGATCGCCGCCGACTGGGCCAGCGCCCCGGCCAGCATCGGCCCGAGGGAGAGGAGGCCGGGCGTCACCTGCTTGAAGGCGACGGCGCCGATGCCGAGACTGGCCAGCGCCGTCGCCACTTCCGATGCCGCGACCCGGGTCTCGACATAGCGGGCCAGGGCCGTATCCAGGGCGGCGCGGAAATCGGGATCGTGCAGGCGCCGCTCGCGCGCCAGGGCCAGGGTGCGCAGGGCGGCATCGACCATTGGATCGGCGCCCAGCGCCCGGGCCATGCCGTCCGCCCCGTCCGCGTCGGGGGCCAGATGCAGGAGATCGCGTTCGATCAGGCCGCCCACGGCCGCCGCCACCCGGGTCCGGCGGATCAGGTCGAGGCCGGACAGGCGGGCACCCGCGGTCTTCGCCCCCAGCCGGCCGAGACCGAGGCCGGCCGCCTTGATGCCGAGGTGGGGCACCGCCAGCAGCAGGTTGGCGGGCGCCCGGGCCAGATCCCAGCCCATGGCGTTGCGGTGCAGGGCCAGCGACCCCTTCAGCGAGAAATGGCGGTCGACGAAGCCGGGGATCCGGCGCCGGCAGCCCGCGATGTAATCGTCGATCGCGGCATCGACGATGCCGGCGGCCGCCGCTTGTGATAGGGGCACCTGCGACAGGGGCAGCAGGGCGCCGGCCATGGGCTCAGGTCCCGCCGGGGCAGGGATGGCGGGCGCGCATCGCCGCGCGCATCAGGACATCCGCCGACTGGCCGTCGAATTCGGCCCGGTTGCTGCCCCAGTCCAGCACGGTGTCCGCGATCTCCTGCCATTTCAGGCTGCCGTTGATGCACATGACCTGATCGTTGGGGACCAGCGGCCGGGCCGCCTCCAGCTGGAAGAAATTCTTCATGTAGTCCTTGCAGCGCCGCGCCGCCGCCCGGCTGCCCTCGCCCGGCGGATTGGACAGCGCCTTGCCGGCGGCGCCGCAGATGTCGCGGAAATCGGCGCCGGTGACGATCTCGCGCGGCGGCGTCTCCTCCGCCCGGGCGGCGCCGGCGATCAGCAGGGCCGTGCCCAGCAGGGCCGCACCCAGGTTCGTTCTCATCCGTCTCTCCCCGTTTTTTTCCGGTATCTGGTTTTCCGTTATCTGGTCGGTCAGGGCTTGGGCATCAAGCCCGTGCCGGCGGCAGCGTCCGACAGCAGCGGATAAGTGTCCGGGTCCGGCAGATTGTAGTGCCACCATTCATATTCATTATGCACGAATCCCGCCTCGACCATCACGCCCAGCAGCAGCAGGCGGTTGCGCCGCGCCTCGGGCGGGACGGCGGCGGCGTGGTAGGACAAGACCGTCATCTCGTCGAAGCCCGTGCCCATGTCGAGGGGGGTGCCGTCCGGCAGGGCCAGGGTGAGGTCGACGGCGATGCCGCGCCCATGGGTGGAGCCGAGGCGCGGATCGGCGATGAAAGTGGGGTCCGGCAGGGCGTCCCACAGTTTCCACTGCGCCTCGGTCGGGCGGAAGGCATCGAAGACGAGAAGGTCGAGGCCGATGGCCCGCGCGGCAGCCCGGGCCCGCGAAAAAGCCGCCGCCGCCTCGGGGTGCAGATAGCAGGCGGCGCGGCCGTAGATCGGCACGCCGGTGATATTCTCCGCCGTCGCATAGGCGAGTTGGATGAAGGGCCCCTGGGGCCCGGCCGTGATTTCCGTCAGCATGATCGGGGGACTGTGCCAGATCGGCGCTTGTGATGGCAGCCGCGATCGCTACATAAGGACCACCGATTAAACGCGAGGATCGTTTCGTTGAGCGAGCAGACCCCCATCTGGCACGGCACCACCATTCTCGGCATCCGCAAGGGCGGCAAGGTGGTGGTCGCGGGCGACGGCCAGGTCAGCCTGGGCCCGACCGTGATCAAGGGCAATGCGCGGAAGGTCCGGCGCATCGGCAACGGCAAGGTGATCGCCGGTTTCGCCGGCGCCACCGCCGATGCCTTCACCCTGTTCGAACGCCTGGAAGCCAAGCTCGAACGCTTTCCCGACCAGTTGACGCGGGCCTGCGTCGAACTGGCCAAGGACTGGCGCACCGACCGTTACCTGCGCCGGCTGGAGGCCATGCTGATCGTCGCCGACGCCTCGACCATCCTGGTGCTGACCGGCAACGGCGACGTGCTGGAGCCCGAGGACGGCGTCACCGCCATCGGCTCGGGCGGGAATTTCGCCCTCTCCGCCGCCCGCGCCCTGCTGCCTTACGAAGAAGACGCCGAGGTGATCGCCCGCCGGTCGCTGGAGATCGCCGCCGATATCTGCGTCTATACCAACCGCAATCTCACCGTCGAAGTCATCTGATCATGAGCGAATTTTCCCCGCGCGAAATCGTTTCCGAACTCGACCGCCACATCGTCGGCCAGGCGGAGGCGAAGCGCGCCGTCGCCATCGCGCTGCGCAACCGCTGGCGCCGCCAGCAATTGCCCGACGACCTGCGCGACGAGGTCCTGCCGAAGAACATCCTGATGATCGGGCCGACCGGCGTCGGCAAGACCGAGATTTCCCGCCGCCTGGCGAAACTGGCCAATGCCCCCTTCCTGAAGGTCGAGGCGACCAAATTCACCGAGGTCGGCTATGTCGGCCGCGACGTCGAGCAGATCGTGCGCGACCTGCTCGAAGCCGCGATCGTCCAGACCCGGGAAAAGCTGCGCCGCGAGGTCCGCGCCAAGGCGGAACTCAACGCCGAGAACCGGGTGCTGGACGCCCTGGTCGGCGAGACCGCATCGAAGGACACGCGGGAGAAATTCCGGGCCAAGCTGCGCACCGGGGAGCTGGACGACAAGGAGATCGAGGTCCAGGTCGCCGACAATGCCAATCCCCTGGGCAATATGGATATTCCGGGCATGCCGGGCGGCGCCGGCGTGCTCAACCTCGGCGACATGTTCGGCAAGGCGTTCGGCCAGCGCACCAAGGCCAAGCGCATTTCGGTGCGCGACAGCCACGCCACCCTGCTGGCCGAGGAATCGGACAAGCTGCTGGACCAGGAAAGCGTGACCCGGGAAGCGATCAGGGTGACCGAGAACGCCGGCATCGTCTTCATCGACGAGATCGACAAGATCTGCGCCCGCTCGGAACGCCAGGGCGCCGACGTCTCGCGCGAGGGGGTGCAGCGCGACCTGCTGCCCCTGATCGAAGGGACCACGGTCTCGACCAAGCATGGCGCGGTGAAGACCGACCATATCCTGTTCATCGCCTCGGGCGCCTTCCATATCGCCAAGCCCTCGGACCTGCTGCCCGAACTGCAGGGCCGCCTGCCCATCCGGGTCGAATTGAAGGCCCTGGCCCGCGAGGATTTCGAGCGCATCCTGACCGAGCCGGAAGCGAGCCTGATCCGCCAGTATGTCGCCCTAATGGCGACGGAAGGGGTGACCCTGGACTTCACGCCCGACGGTATCGCCGAAATCGCCAAGGTCGCCGCCGAGGTCAATGCGACGGTCGAGAATATCGGGGCGCGGCGCCTGCACACGATCCTCGAACGGGTGCTGGACGAGATCAGCTTCACCGCCTCCGACCGGGCCGGCCAGACCCTGACCGTCGATGCCGCCTATGTGGCCAAGGGCGTCGGGGCGCTGGCCGCCAATACCGATCTCTCCAAATTCATCCTGTAGCCGTCCCCGGCGCGGCATGCGGCAATGAGGCGTTGCCGCATTTCCGAGATTACAATCCCCATGAGAATCGGCAATAACTCGGCAATGCCGTGTTGAGGCCGGGAGGGGTTATGGGTTTCGGGAAGACGGGAGCGCGCGGCGCCGCCGCGCTGATGGTCGCGGCGCTTTCGATCGGGGGCTGCGCCGCGATCTTCGAGGGTGTCAACCAGGACATCACGGTCAATACCAATCCCCCGGGCGCCAGCTGCGTCCTGGAGCGGGAGAATGGGGTCATCGCCAGGGTGGACTCGACCCCGGCCATCGTGACCGTGCGCAAGAGCAAGCACGACATCGTCGTCCGCTGCAACAAGGCGGGCTACCACGAGGCGACCTTCATCAACAATTCCGGCACCACGGCGGCGGTTGCCGCCAATGTCGCGGCCGATGTCATTCTCACCCTCGGCATGTCGTCGATCATCGATTCCGCCAGCGGCGCCGACAACAAGTATGACAGCGTGGTCAACATCAGCATGGTGCCCCTGCCTGCCGGAGGCGTGGCCGGTGCGGCCACCGCCGCCGTCTCCCCCGCGTCTGTTTCCCCCGCGCCTGCTGGCCCGGGGGTCGCCCGGGCGATCGCCCCGGACATCCTCCAGGATACGACCCTCTACGGCATGCAGTCGAACGAGGCGGATTTCATCGACTATTACGACCCCGGCGGCCAGGCCGTGCGGCAGGTCGGCCAGTGCCGGACCGCGGGCACCTGGGCCGTGCGCGACGGTCGGTTCTGCCTGCATTTCTCCCCGGCGGCCGAGGTCTGCTACGGCGTCGGCGGCAGCACCGGGCAGCCGGTGCTGACCGCGGGGCCCGATCAGCCCGTGCTGCGGGCCAAGCGCATCGTGGCCGGCAATGCCGAAAACCTGTCCCTGCGCGGGGGTAACTGCCCTTAGAGTTTATCGGCTTCATACTGAAGCGGACAAACTTCAAGGCCGGCAATCAGGCCGGCCGGAGCGCGCGGATGAAGAAGCGGTCGATCTGGGTGCGGACGGCCGCCGCCTCTTCCGCCCCCAGCAGGGTTTCCGACGGCAGGGCTTCGGGCGGTACCTGGAGATAGGACGTGACCACCCGCCCGAACCAGGCCAGAAGGTCGGGCAAGGTGATGTCGGGGGCGATCTGGCCCAGGCGCAGCCCCTCGACATAGGGCCCCTGGAAGAAGCCCAGCCAGGCCTCGATGATCGGCGGCGACCTGAAGTGCAGCAGGGTCGCCGCCTGTCCCGCGCTGTTGCCGACATGCATCAAGGCCAGCGGCGCCCGGGGCGATTCCCGGATCACATGGCAGCAGCAGTCGAGCAGGAAGGCCGGAAAATCCCCGGCCATGGCCACCGCCGCCCGCAGCCCGGCGAGAAAGGCCAGGGATTGCCGTTCGACCAGGGCCGCCAGCACCGCCTCCCGGGTCGGGAAATGATTGTACAGCGTGCGGCGCGACACGCCGGCGGCCTGGGCGATCTCGCCCATGGTGGCGGCAAGGCCGGCGGCGGCGAAGCACTGGGCGGCGTGCTGAAGGATGAGGTCGCGGGTGCTGAGCGTCATTTGCACAAAATCTGATTATTGTGAAGATCGAGATTTACATGTAACATTGATTTGTAAACTATAAGGGGAGGGAGCGGGATGGGAACAGCCTATCTCTATGCCTTGGGGCTTATTCTGCTCATGGGCCTTGGGACCTTGGCCACCACCTTGCGCCAGGCCGGCCCCTATGGCCGGCATATGACGGAGGCCCAGCGCGGCACCATGCCGGCCCTGCCCGCCTGGCTGCTGTTCGAAAGCCCGCAATGGTTCGCCTTCGCCCTCACCTT
This sequence comes from Zavarzinia compransoris, assembly GCF_003173055.1. Lineage (NCBI taxonomy): Bacteria > Pseudomonadati > Pseudomonadota > Alphaproteobacteria > Rhodospirillales > Zavarziniaceae > Zavarzinia > Zavarzinia compransoris. The sequence continues at coordinate 125,241 of NZ_QGLF01000003.1, read as the reverse complement.
CTGGCTGCTGGCGCCGCCGGCGGCGGGGCCCGCGGCGCCGATGCTGTTCATCTTCTGCCTGTGGCAGGCCCATTATACCTATCGGGGCCTGATCTATCCCCTGCGCATGCGCGACCGCCACCGGCGCTTTCCGCTGATCGCCGTGGTCATGGGGTTCAGCTTCAACCTGCTGAACGGCTTCGCCAATGCCTATGACGTCGGCCATGCCGGCCATCTGATGTCGGCGGACTGGTTTGCCGATCCGCGCTTCCTGGCCGGGCTCGTCGTCGCCGTCATCGGCTGGCTGGTGAATTTCCAGGCCGATTCGATCCTGATCAAGCTCCGCGCCGACGGCTTCACCGGCTATCGGGTGCCCCGGGGCGGGGCGTTCCGCTATGTCTCCGCCGCCAATTATTTCGGCGAGATCGTGTTCTGGGCCGGGTTCGCCCTGATGTGCTGGACCTGGGCCGGGCTGGTCTTCCTGCTGTTCACCATGGCCAACCTGATGCCGCGTGCCGTCGCCCATCACCGCTGGTACCGGCGGGAATTTCCCGATTATCCGAAATCGCGCCGGGCGGTGATCCCCGGCCTTCTGTAAGGAGAGGCAAGATGACCGCCGCCGCGCGCAGCATGCTGTGGTTCTCGCTCTATATCCTGGCCGCCGGGGTGCCCATGGTGCTGGCCCCCGCCCTGATCCTCGAGGTCCTGGGCTTTCCGAACGAGGGGACGGACTGGATCCGCTTCCTCGGCGTCGTGGTGCTGATCGTCGGCTACTACTATTTCAACCTGGCGCGGACCGGGGTCACCGCCTTCTTCTGCTGGTCGGTGCAGATGCGGATCGCCATCGTGCCGGTCTTCCTTGCGCTGATCCTCGTCTTCGGCATGCGGCCGCTCTACATTCTGTTCGTGGTGCCGGATTTCCTCGGCGCGCTCTGGACCTGGGCCATGCTCCGGCGCGAGGGCATCAACCCCTTCCGCCCGGGACGCGCTGCCTGACCGCCGATTCGAAAAAAACGGGCGGCAGTTGCCGCTGCCGCCCGAAGTCGCCGGATGGGGGATGAATCGCACCCGACGGGGAGGAACCCTGCCCGGCCCCGACCGTGGGACCGGGAAGAGCGTCATGCGGCGCGGAAGCGCCGGAACGGGAGATGGGCTTTCACCAGGTTGCGGGCCGCGGCCTCGATCTGGTGCAGGCGGCGGAACTGGCTGCCGTCGAGCAGGCGGAACCGCGGATCGGAAGCGACGAAGCGATAGCCGCTGCGCTCGCGCAGGGCGATGCCCGCCGTGATGTCGTCGACTTCGATGGTGATGGCCGGCGCGGCGGTGATGTCGCCGGCAATGACGTAGGACATGGTGGTCTCCTGGCGCCCCGCGCACTTCTAGCGCGGATGCGTGACAATCTCGGGAATACGACTCGGATTCTTGTCAGCGGCGACAACAACAGGCGGCGTTGCAGGCCATGTCGCGCCAGGAGCGTTCAGGGGCGGCGGTCGTCTTGGTGACAGGCATCGGTTCACTCCTCGACTGGGGGAACCACGACCGGCGTCGTGGCGCTTTAGCAGGGATGACGCGGCGCAAGCTGCTCCCATCAAATTCCGCGGGCCCTATATCGGGGGCCGGCCGCCATCGGTTTTCCGCCGATGCGTGAGGAGACACTACCATGCTCCGGTCAGGGGTCAATCATGTTTTACATGATCGCATGTATTCCATTTTTAAATAACTTATTCCTATTGTGAAAAGAAACGATCGGCCATGCCGGCGACCTCGTCCAGCCGGTCGTGGTGCACCCAATGGCCGGCATGGTCCAGCGCCTCGACCCGGACATCCCGGAAATAGCGGGTCTTGCCGTCGGCCACGGGATCGGCAGCCCAGCTTTCCGTGCCCCGCAGCAGAAGGACCGGGCAGGTGATGCGCGACCACAGGGCGCCCAATTCCTCGGGCGTATGCCAGGTCGGGCTGACGACGCGGACATAGGGGTCGTATTTCCAGGAATAGGTGCCGTCCTCGTTCTGGCTGGCGGCATGGATGGTCAGGTGGCGGGCCTGTTCGTCGGTCAGGCGGGCATTGGCGGCTTTCATGCGGGCGATGCAATCCTCGATCCCGGCATAGCGCGGCGGGCGCTTGTGGGCGATCGCCCGCGTCGCCTCCACCCAGTTGCGCAGGCGTTCGTGGGTGGGGACGCTGGCGTGTTTCTCGACCACCGCGGGCGACGGCCCCCAGCCCTCGATGACCATCAGGCGGCGCAGCTTTTCCGGATAGACCCCGGCATAGAGCAGGGACACCGCCCCGCCCCAGGAATGGGCTAGGATATTCACCGGCGCCAGCCGGCGCTGCTCGATCAATTGGGCAAGGTCCAGGATGAAGCCATGGGTCGGGTAATGGCTGCCCGGGGCATGGTCGCTGTCGCCATGGCCGCGCAGGTCGACGGCAAGGACGTGGAAACGATCGGCCAGGCGCTGGGCCAGCCAGTCCCAGCTGCGGCAATGGTCGTTGCCGCCGTGGACCAGCAGCAGGGGCGGCGCGCCCTCGTTGCCCCAGTCGACGTAATGCAGGCGCAGGCCCTGGCTGTAATAGCGGTGCGACGTCGGCCCCAACCGGTTCATCGGTCCTCTCCCTCTTGTTCTTCTTGTCGTGCCCGTTCCTGCCGGCGGGCCCGTTCGCGTTCGGCCAGCCGCCCGGCCACCACCATGGTTCCCGGTTTAGCCGCCCCGCCGGGCCCGGGCAAGACGTCGACGGCGCCGGCCTCGACCCTGCCGCCGCAGGCGGAGCAATGGACCTCGGCCTGGAACGGCCGGCCGCAATCGTGGTGGACGAAGACCAGCGGGCTGCCCTCCGCCGGCCGGGCCCAGCGCTCGCCCCAGGCGGTCAGGGCCAGGATCGCCGGCACCAGGTCCAGGCCCGCCGGCGACAGGCTGTAGGCATAGCGCAGCGGCCGCCGGGCATAGGCCCGGCGCTCGACGATGCCGCTGTCGATCAATTGGGTCAGGCGCCGCGTCAGCAGGTTGCGGGAAATGCCGAGATCGGCCACGAGATCGTCGAAACGGTCGAGGCCGAGGAAGAGGTCGCGCAGGATCAGCAGCGTCCAGCCGTCGCCGACGACATCGAGGCCGCGGGCGAGCGAGCATTGCATGCGGGCGAAACTGGTTCTCTGCACGGCCGGATTCCCTATCGGTTGCTTTATTGAACTTACTCGGCTATCGTTAGTTCACTCATGAAACTCACTGGGCGCCGCCTTGTTCGTTCAATAAGTGAACTTAAGGGGAAGCCATGTATCACGCCATCGTGAAACGCAGGGTCCGGGCCCTGTTCGCCGCGGTTTCGCAAGGGGATGCGGAACCGGTGCTGCGCCAGTTCGCGCCCCGCTTCGAGCATCGCTGCCTCGGCGACAGCGCCCTTGGCGGGGTCCGGCGCAGCCTGGCGGCGACGCGGGCGTGGTACCGGCGGCTCTATCGCCTGATGCCGGATATCGGCTTCACCCTCGAGGATATCGCGGTGGCGGGCGGGCCCTGGCACACGATCGTCACCGCCACCTGGGAAGAGCGCAATTCAGGCACCGACGGGGTGGAGACGCGCAACCGCGGTATCCATGTCCTGACCTTGCGCTGGGGCCGGGCCACCGCCCTGCTGATCTGCCCCGATACCGCCGGCCTGACCGCGACCCTGGACCGGCTGGCCGCGGCCGGGGTGGCCGAGGCGAAGGCGGCCCCGATCCTCGACTGAGGCCGCCGCGGCGGCACCCTTTCCCCCGGCTGCGGAATGAACGTTCATTCCGCCGGCTGGCGGCGGTGCCGCTTTCAGTCCCGGGGCCGTTTCAGGACGACATAGAGCGCGCCCTCGCCGCCGTCGCGGCGCTGGGCCGGGTGCCAGCCCAGCACCCGGTGGGCATGGTCCGGCGCGTTCAGCCAGCGCGGCACCATCTGATAGAGGACGCCGGTCGGCGCCTCGTCGATCGGGCCGCGGCCGCGGCCGGTGATGATCAGGACCGAGCGCACGCCGCCGTCATGGCATTGCGCCAGGAAGCGGTCGAGGGCGCGGTGGGCCATCTCCTGGGTCAGGCCGTGCAGGTCGAGGCGGGCCTCGATCGGCAGTTCGCCCCGGACCAGGCGTTTCTGCTTGGCGCCGTCCATGGTGTGGACGCGGGCGCCGGGGGCCGGCGCCTCGCCGGAAAGCGGCAGTTCCAGGCGGGTGACGACCCGCTTCGGCCGGGCCCCGGGCAGGGGCGCCAGGGCGGGCGCCACCTTGCCGCTGGCCAGCGGCGCGACATCCTTCATGGCGGCGGTGAAGAGATCGCGTTCCGCCTCGGTCGCGGGGCGGCCCGGGAACATGCCGCGCGGGCCCTTGTCCGGCCGGGGCTTCCGCGTGCTCACGGGCGCTTGCCTGCTTCCGGGGGGCCTGCGTCGAGGGCGGCGGCGACCGGGGCGGGCAGCAGCCACCACCAGCGGCCCTGCTGCTTCATGGCGCCGGCAAGGCGTTCCGCCTCGGCGCCCGCGCCGAAGAAGACGTCGCCGCGCACCGGCCCGCGGATGGCGCCGCCCGTATCCTGCGCCACCATCAGGCGGCGGAAGGCGGGGGCGGCCTCGCCCTCGGCCGGCGGCGGCAGGCTGGCGTCCAGGAAGACCGGCACGCCCAGGGGGAAGAACTTGCGGTCGACGGCCAGCGAGCGCCCGGCGGTCAGGGCCACGCCCTGGGCGCCCAGGGGCCCCGGCCCCTCGCCCAGGTCGCGGAAGAAGACATAGGAGGGATTGCGGTTCATCAGTGCCGCCGCCTGCGCCGGATGGGCGTTCAGCCAGGCCTTGATCGACTGCATGGTGACCCGGCCCTTTTCCAGCAGGCCGTCCGCCAGCATGACCTTGCCCAGCGCCACGTAAGGATGCCCGTTCTGCCCGTCGAAGCCGACCCGCAGCAGGCGCCCGTCCGGCAGGCGTACCCGGCCCGAGCCCTGGATCTCCAGGAAGAAGGCTTCGACCGGAGAGGCGACCCAGACCAGTTCCAGGCCCTGGCCGGCCAGGGCGCCGCCGGTGATGGCCTCCCGGTCCTCGAAGGGTTTCAGGCGGCCGTCCCGTACCCGGCCGGCGATGCGCTGGCCCTTCAGCTCGTCGCGGAAGTCGCCGAGGTCGACCTGGACCAGATCGCCCGGCCGGCGATAGAGCGGGGTGCGGTTGGTCTCGTCGGCGGTCGGGCTGCCCGCCAGTTCCGGTTCGTAATAGCCGGTGAACAGCCCCTGGGCCGCCGTCCCGTTCAGGGCCTGGACCGGGCGGAAGCGGTCCTCGAAGAAATCCCGCACCGTCGCCGTGTCGGGGGCGGCCAGGGCCAGGGCCAGGGCCTCGGTGCAGGCGGGGACCCAGTCCGCCACCGTGCCGGCGAGGCCGAGGCTGGTCTCCGGCTTTCGCTTCAGCAGCCGTTCGCACGACAGGCGGAAGGCCGGCCAGGCTTCCTCCGCCCGGTCATCGGTCCAGCCCGGCAGGTCGGCGAAGCGGGCGGGGACGAGCGCCAGCACCGGCGTCTCGGTGGCGGGCGGTGCCTTGGGGGCGGTCAGCAGGACCCCGGCGACGGCGAGGCCGGCGGCCAGGGCAAGGCCGAAGCCGGCCGTCAGCAGGGGGCGGCGCGCCATGAGAAGGCCCCGGGAACGGGATCAGCGGGCGCCGGTCGCGACGAGCTGCCAGTTGGGGTCGCGGCTGCGGGTGTCGCGGGCGAAGGTCCAGACGTCGACCATCTCGCGGGCCATGGTCGGATGCCCTTCGATCACCCGGCCTTCGGCATCGCGGACGACCGAGATCGCCTCGGCGACGAAACGCACCGTCACTTCGGCGGTGCGACCGTTCATGCGGCCCTCGTCGATGGTCGCCGACTTGATGCTGACCAGCTGGTAGGAGGCGACTTCCCCCGCCGCCTGCCGCCGGGCGATGACGCCGGTGAAGCCGGCCAGGACATCGGGCGCCACCAGGGGGGCGAGCGTCGCCTCGTCGCCCTGGGCGAAGGCGCCGACGATCATTTCATAGGCAAAGCGCGCACCGGCGATGAAGCCGTCCGGCTCGAAGCCCCGGTCCGCGAGGCGGATCTCGGTGAGGTTCGGCCCCTGCGGTTCCGCGACCTCCCGCTCGGGCGGGGGGTTCCGGGTGGGCAGGGGGATCACCCTGCCGTCGTCCGGCTTGGCCTCGGCCGCGGGCGGCTGCTGGCGCGGGAAGGGGTCGCGCGGCTGTTCCTCGCCCGTGCGCTGGCCGAGCACGCTCCACAGCCGGAACGCGATGAACCCGGCGATCGCGGCCAGAAAAAGGATGTCGAGGTACTGAAATCCGCCCATGGTATGTTCAATCCCGGCATCCACCGGCCCAAGTTTTGGCCGGAATCAGCATAGACTCTGGTCCGGCCCGAATCCAGAGAACAGGGTTTCCGTCCAGATAGGAACCCGCGGCCCGCTTGCCAAGGCCTTTTCCCGCGCTTGTTCGCCGCCGGCCCCTGTGGTAGCGGATGAACCGCTTTTCCGGGGACCCATCTCTCATGACCGATACTTCCGTCGCCTCGAACGACCAGGCTTCCGCCGAACCCGTGCAGTTTTCGGTGATCGCGCAATATGTCCGCGATCTTTCGTTCGAGAATCCGGGCGCGCCCGCCAGCCTGGCCATGGCCCAGCAGCCGAAGATCGACATCGGCGTCGACGTCCAGGCCCGCCGCCTGCCGGAAGACCGTTTCGAGATCGAACTGCGCATCCGCGCCAATGCCGCGGACGCGGAAAGCCGCCCGGTCTTCGTCGTCGAACTGGTCTATTCCGGCCTGTTCCTGGTGAAGAACGTGCCGGCGGACGCGCTGCAGCCGCTGTGCCTGATCGAATGCCCGCGCGTGCTCTTCCCCTTCGCGCGCCGGATCATCGCCGATGTCACCCGCGATGGCGGCTTCCCGCCCCTGCTGCTCGATCCGATCGATTTCGTGGCGCTCTACCGCCAGCATCTGGCCCGGGCGCAGGCCCAGGCCCAGCAGCAATAATCAAACGGTATCGCCCCGCCACAGCAGGGTGGCGGGGTCGCCCGGCCCGTCCAGCGCCGCCGGCAGGTCGTGATAGAGAATGTCGCGGCCGCGATGGCGGAACAGGGCGGTGCCCGCCGCCCGGTCGCGAGAGACCAGATGCTCGCGCCGGAATTTGCCGAGCGGACTGTCGAAGGTCAGCGCCGTCGCATTGATCCAGCTCGGCGTTTCCGCCGACAGGCGGTCGTGCAGGGCGAACAGCCGGTCCAGGGTGAGGCGGAACGCCGCCGAATAGTGAATGGGATCGGGCGCGAAGATGGACAGGTTGCGCACCCCCATCTCGTCCAGCCGGCGCAGGTGCAGGGCCAGCAGCCCGGCATCGTCGTTCACCCCGCGCAGGATGGGGAACTGGTTGTACTGCCGGACCCCGAGCCCGCCCAGCCGGGCCAGCAGGTCCGCCACCGCGCCGCAAACCTCGTAAGGGTGCACGATATGATGCACGAGGCGCAGCCTCGGCCCCGCCAGCAGGCGGTATTTCTCGCCCTTCAGGAAGAACTGCGGGGCGAAGACGGCGCAGCGCGTGTGCAGCCGGATGGAGTGGAGCTGGTCCAGCCCCTGCAGGCGCGCCAGCACCCGGTGCAGCGCATCCGGCGACAGGGTGAGCGGATCGCCCCCTGAAAGGATGACCTCGCGCACCGCCGGCTGGGCCCGGACGTGATCGACCAGGGCGTCCAGCTTGTCGCTGAGATCGGCCGGATCGTCGCCATGCATCTCGCTGAGCACATCCTGGCGGAAGCAATATTGGCAATGGGCGGCGCAGAGCGGCGTGGCCAGGAACAGCACCCGGTCGGCATACTTCTGCACGATCGCCTTCGATGCCGTCTTCATATTGGCGCGGTCGTCGACGAAATCCGCCACCTCGCCCGGCGCCCGCTGGGAAAGCCGCGCCCGGCTCGGATAGACCACCCGGTGCAGCGGCCCTTCCGTATGGCCCAGCGCCGCCAGTTCCGCCGCCAGCTTTTCGGCATAGAAGGCGGTCACCTTGACCGGCAGCAGCCGCGCCTCCCCCGCCAGCCGCCCATAGTCGGCATTCAGCACCGCCTGCTCGGCGGGGCTGGTCAGGGGGGATAAGGCAAGGGCGGGCTCGGCCAAGGCATGGTTCCTGCTGCGGGACGCGGATGTTTAAGCCGAACCCGGCGCGGGGACAATGGCCGCGGCCGCGCGCACGGGGTTCGCCCCGCTCATATCTCCCGAACCTTGTCTTCCCCGGCGGCCTGGGCCGATTTGGCGGATTGTTTCAGGTGATCGCCGGTCGGGTAGCGAACGACGGCACTGGTATCAAGGCCGATCGTGGCGGCGCTTCGCCTCGGCTGGAACGGCGGCCGCCATCTCGTCGAGGGTTTTCGGCGGGCCCTTCACCGCCAGGGCGGCGAAGACCTCCGCCGGTGCGGTTGCCGGAAAATGGGGGGCCGCGGGGGGCTGTTGGCGAATCGCCTTGGGCAGGACCACCTGCCCCTGGCTGGAAACGATCGTCGTCGGCTTGTCGGCCATGGCGGTTTCCCCTTGTCAGGCAAAGGTAAGACTGCGCCTCGGACGGCGCCCGTGCAAGGCCGGGGCTTGACGCTTGCGGAAAGCGATTCCCTCTCCCCAAGGGTGAGGAAGCCTGTCTAGACTTCGCCATGCACGGGCGGAAACACGCCCGGCTCAGGGAGAACTCAGGGGAGAGGCATGAGCTATTTCATTACCGGGGGCACGGGGTTTCTAGGTCGGAATCTGATCGACAACCTGCTGAAGCGTGACGGCACCATCTATGTCCTGGTGCGTTCGGGTTCGAAGAAGAAGCTGGAAGCCCTGAAGGATGAGCGCTGGTCGCGCGATGCCGATCGCATCGTCGGGGTGACCGGCGATCTCTCGAAGAAGCGCCTCGGCGTTTCCGCCACCGAGCTTGAGAAGCTGAAGGGCAAGGTCGCCCAGGTCTTTCACCTCGCCGCCATCTACGACCTGACCAACGAGGACCAGGACGGCCAGATCAAGGCCAATGTCGACGGCACCCGCCATGCCGTGCAATTCGCGGAAGCCGTGGGGGCCAAGGGCTTTCACCACACCTCGTCGATCGCCGCCGCCGGGCTTTACGAAGGCTATTGGCGCGAGGACATGTTCGAGGAATGGGCGGCCGACGACCATCCCTATTATCAGACCAAGCACGACAGCGAGAAAGTGGTGCGCGAGGAATGCACGGTGCCCTGGCGCATCTACCGCCCCGGCATCGTGATCGGCCATTCCGAGACCGGCGAGATCGACAAGATCGACGGCCCCTATTTCTTCTTCAACCTGATCCTGCAATTGCGCCGCGCCATCCCGCAGTGGATTTCCCTGCTCGGCATCGAGGGCGGGTTGCTGAACATCGTGCCGGTCGATTACGTCACCCGGGCGATGGATCACATCGCCCATAAGCCCGGCCTCGACGGCCGCGCCTTCCACCTGACCAACCCCAAGCACAACCGGGTGGGCGAGGTGGTGAACATCTTCGCCAAGGCGGCGGGCGCGCCCCAATTCTCGATCCGGGTCGACAGCCGGGTGTTCGGCTTCATCCCCGCCGGCATCCGCGGCATGCTGGCCAGCCTGCCGCCCATCCGCTCGATCATCGATACGGTGCTCGGCGGCTACGGCATTCCGCGCCAGGCCCTGAAATTCTTCAACTACCCGACCAAGTTCGACAATCGGGACACGGCCAAGGCGCTGAAGGGCAGCGGCATCGACTGCCCGCCGCTGGCGGATTATGCCGGCTTCGTCTGGGATTACTGGGAACGCAACCTCAACCCGGAACTGCACCGCGACCGGTCGCTGGCGGGGTCGGTCGCCGGCAAGGTGGTGGTGATCACCGGCGCCACCTCGGGCATCGGGCTGGAGACGGCGAAGAAAGTCGCTGCCGCCGGCGCCCGCACCATCATCTGCGCCCGCAAGCAGGAGGAACTGGACGCGGTCCAGGCCGAGCTGCGCGCCGCGGGCGGCGATGTCCATGCCTATTCGGTCGATGTCGCCGAGATGGACAGCTGCGACCGCTTCATCGCCGCCGTGCTCAAGGACCACGGCCATGTCGACGTGCTGGTGAACAATGCCGGCCGCTCGATCCGGCGCTCGGTCAATCTCTCCTACGACCGCTTCCACGACTTCGAGCGCACCATGGCGGTGAATTACTTCGGAGCGCTGCGCCTGATCATGGGTTTCCTGCCCGTGATGTCGTCACGGAAATCGGGCCATATCGTCAATATCCTGTCGATCGGCGTGCAGGTGAACCAGCCCCGCTTCTCGGCCTATGTCGCGTCCAAGGCGGCGCTGGGCGCCTTCTCGCGCTGCGCGGCGCCGGAATTCCACCACCGCAACGTCACCTTCACCAATATCTATATGCCGCTGGTCAGGACGCCGATGATCGCGCCGACCAAGATGTACGACAATATCCCGACGCTTTCGCCCGACGACGCGGCCAACCTGATCATCAAGGGCATCGTCGAAAAGCCGAAGCGGATCGCCACCCGCCTCGGCACCATGGGCGAACTGCTGTGGGCGGCGGCGCCGGATGTCACCAACATCCTGTTCAACACCACCTATCGCCTGTTCCCGGACAGCGCCGCCGCCCGGGGCGAGAAAGTGGCGGACGACAGCGCCCCCTCGACCGAGGCGGTGGCCCTGGCGGCGCTGACCAAGGGCCTGCACTGGTAGGCGGAAATTTGCGCGCGGGGGAAACCTCGCGCGCAAATCCATTGCGTCCTATATATCAGGCGGTAGGCAAAGGAATACCGCCATGACCGACCAGCCGCGGCTTTCGCTGCATCTCGACGACCAGCTCTGTTTCGCGCTCTATTCCGCCTCGCACCTGATGACCCGGGCCTATCGCCCGATGCTGACGGCGCTCGGCCTCACCTATCCGCAATATCTCGCCCTTCTGGTGCTGTGGGAGGCGGACGACCTCACCGTCGGCGCCTTGGGCGAGCGGCTGTTCCTCGATTCCGGCACCCTCACCCCCCTGCTGAAGCGGCTCGAAGCCCAGGGCCTGATCGAACGCCGCCGCGATCCCGCCGACGAACGCCAGGTCCGCATCCGCCTGACCGAGGCCGGCCGCGCCTTGGAAGCCGAAGCCCGGCGCCATTACGAAGCCATGGTCTGCGGCTTGGGCGTGTCCGGCGACGAGGTGAAAGCCCTGCGCGCCGCCGTCGCCGCCTTTCGGACCCGGCTGGCGGCGGGTTGAGCCGGCATTTCCGCATGGCTCCCCGAATGGCTTCTCGATGGAATTTATATTGCATACAATTTAATTGTCCATTATATAAATCCCATCGCAACCGGAGTTCACGACCATGCCCGACAAGATCCTCTATACCGCCCATGCCTCTGCCACCGGCGGCCGCGAAGGCTCCGGCGCCACCGACGACGGCCGCCTGGCGGTCAAACTGTCGACGCCGAAGGAATTGGGCGGCGACAACGGTCCGGGCACCAACCCGGAACAATTGTTCGCCATCGGCTATTCGGCCTGTTTCCTCGGCGCGCTGAAATTCGTCGCCCGCACGGCCAAGGTGGCGCTGCCGGCCGAGACCACGGTATCGGGCGCGGTCGGCATCGGCCCGATCCCGACCGGCTTCGGCATCGAAGTGGCGCTGACCATCCAGGTGCCCGGCGTCGACAAGGCGGTGGTCGAGGATCTGGTGCAGAAGGCCCATGTCGTCTGCCCCTATTCCAACGCCACCCGCGGCAACATCAAGGTCGACCTGATCGTCGCCTGAGCGATCGGGTTCTCCCCGCCCGGCCCGCTTTCCCCCTCGGCGCCGGGCGGGGGCTTGACCTCTGGCCCCCGGCGGTCACCATGGTCGCAAGTCTTCGCGTTCCCGTTTTTGTGTTCCCGTTTTTGTGTTCCCGGGGGGGAAGCATGACGACCGCACCCGCCGACCTTGCCGATCAGGACCTCGTGGTCTTCGACGGCCATTGTCTCGTCTGTTCCGGTTTCGCCCGCTTCCTGGCGCGGCACGACCGGGCCCGGCGCTTCCGCTTCGTCACCGCGCAATCGCCGCTCGGCCAAAGTCTCTATCGCCGCCACGGCCTCGATCCGGTGGCGATGGAAACCAATATCGTCATCGTCGGGGGGCGGGCCCATCTCCGCCTCGCCGCCTTCGCCGCCGCCATGGCGGCACTCGGCTGGCCGTGGCGGCTCCTGGCGCTCAGCCGCTTCCTGCCCCGGGTCGTGGCCGATCCGCTCTATCGCGTCATCGCCGAGAACCGCTACCGCCTGGGGCGGCGGCACTGCCCCCTGCCCTCGGCCGAACTGCGGGGCCGGCTGATTGAATAAGCTCGTCCTGATCGTCGGCGGCTATGGCGTCTTCGGTGCGCGCATCGCCCGGGCCCTTGCCCGTGAACCGGGTCTCGATCTCGTGGTCGCCGGGCGCGACGGCAATGCCGCGGCCGCCCATTGCGCCCGCTGGGGCGGCCGCCCCCTCGCCCTCGATCGTGCGGCACCCGGCCTGGACCAGGTCCTGGCCGGCCTCGCCCCCTTCCTGATCATCGATGCCGCCGGGCCGTTCCAGGGCGCGGCCCCGCAGCTTGCCCGGGCCGCCATCGCGGCGGGCGCCCATTACCTCGACCTCTCGGACGATGCCGCCTTCACCGCCGCCATCGGGCAATGGGACGAGGCGGCGAAGGCGCGCGGGGTCGCGGTGCTGTCCGGCGTTTCCAGCGTGCCGGCCCTGTCCTCGGCCGCGGTGGCCGCCCTGGCCGAAGGGATGGCGGACCTGCACCTGATCGAGACCGTGATCCTGCCGGGCAACCGGGCGCCGCGCGGCCTGTCGGTGGTGCGGGCCATCGTCGGCCAGGTCGGCCGGCCGCTGGCCGAATGGCGGGCCGGGCGCTGGGTGTCGGCGCCCGCCTGGGGCGACCTCCGCCGCCTGGACCTGAGCGTGCCCGGCCAGGCCGCCCTGGGCCGGCGCTGGGCCAGCCGGATCGGCGCGCCGGACCTGCTGCTGTTTCCCGCCCGGTTCCGGGCACGCACGGTCGCTTTCGCCGCCGGGCTCGAACTCACCGTCATGCATCTGGGGCTGTGGCTGCTCGGCTGGCCGGTGCGCCTGGGGCTGGCGGCCGGGCTGGCGCCCCTGGCGCCCCTGCTGCGTGCCCTTGCCGACCGGCTGCACCGCTTCGGCAGCGACCGCGGCGGCATGCGGGTCAGGGTCGCCGGCCTCACGGAAACCGGGCAAGCGGTGACGCGCGACTGGACCCTGATCGCCGAAGCGGGCGACGGGCCGGAAGTGCCGGGCCTGCCTGCCCGGATTTTGTGCAGTCTTCTGCAGGCGGGGGCGGTCGCCCCCGGCGCCCGGCCCTGTCTGGCCGAATTTTCCCTGGCGGCTGCGGAAACGGCCATGGCCGCCCATGCCATCACCAGCCATCGCCGCGATGCCCCCCAGCCCCTGCTGTTCCGCCAGGCCCTGGGCGAGGCTTTCGACCGCCTGCCGCCGGTGCTGCGTGACCTGCACACCGTGATCGCCGAGCGGCGCTGGTGCGGCCGGGCGCAGGTCGAGCGCGGCACCGGCCTGCTGTCGCGCCTCGCCGCCCGCCTGCTGGGCCTGCCGCCGGCGGCGGCGGATGTCGCGGTCGAGGTGCTGATGACCCGGCGGGGCGACCATGAAATCTGGCGCCGCGACTTCGGCGGCAAGCGCTTCCGCTCGGTCCTCGGCCCGGGCCGGCCGGTGGTCGAGCGTTTCGGCCTGCTGCGCTTCACCCTGAATCTCCTGGCCGGGGACGGGGCCCTGCACTTCCCGGTCGGCGCCGGGCGGGTGCTGGGCCTGCCCCTGCCCCGCGCCCTGCTGCCGGTAAGCGAGACCGCCGAAACCGTGGACGACCAGGGCCGCGCCTGTTTCGACGTCGCGATCCGCCTGCCGCTGGCGGGCTTCGTCATCCGCTATCGGGGCTGGCTGCGGCCTGCGGATGATTAGATTTTAGGCTCCTCCTGCGGCGAAACGCGTATTTGTGCACAGATTAGCGTCAACCAACCGGCCGCCACCAGGCATCAAGCCGGGGACCCGCGCCGAATGATTGCGCTTCCGTGGCGGATTTCCTGGCAGGAAAAAACTTGGCACAGCTCTTGCGACTCCGGTTCCCGTGATGCGGCGGGGGCCAGACCCGGCGTGTGACATGTCGGGCGCGCTCTCGGCCGCCCATTCGGATCCTGCAGGGGTGGGGGTTTATCTAAATGTCGACAAGGTTCACGAAATGGCTCGCCGGGGCCGTTCTTGGCGCCACCGCGATGGTCGGCGCGGCGACGGGTGCCCAGGCCGAAGAGACCATCAAGATCGGCGTCCTGCATTCCCTCTCGGGCACCATGGCGATCAGCGAGACGACCCTGAAGGACGTCATGCTGATGCTGGTCGAGGAGCAGAACAAGAAGGGCGGCGTGCTCGGCAAGAAGCTCGAGGCCGTCGTGGTCGATCCGGCGTCGAACTGGCCGCTGTTCGCCGAGAAGGCCCGCGAACTGATTTCGGTGAACAAGGTTTCGGCCGTGTTCGGCTGCTGGACCTCGGTGTCGCGCAAGTCGGTGCTGCCGGTGTTCGAGGAACTGAACAACATCCTGTTCTACCCGGTGCAATACGAGGGTGAAGAATCCTCGCGCAACATCTTCTACACCGGCGCCGCCCCGAACCAGCAGGCGATCCCCGCGGTCGACTATCTGGCCGAGGAAGAAGGCGTGCAGCGCTGGGTGCTGGCCGGGACCGACTATGTGTACCCGCGCACCACCAACAAGATCCTCGAAGCCTATCTGAAGTCCAAGGGCGTGAAGACCGAGGACATCATGATCAACTACACGCCGTTCGGTCACTCGGACTGGCAGACGATCGTCGCCGACATCAAGAAGTTCGGCTCGGCCGGCAAGAAGACCGCCGTCGTCTCCACCATCAACGGCGACGCCAACGTGCCGTTCTACAAGGAACTGGCCAACCAGGGCATCAAGGCGACCGACATCCCGGTCGTCGCCTTCTCGGTCGGCGAAGAGGAACTGGCCGGTCTCGACACTTCGACCCTGGTCGGCCACCTTGCCGCCTGGAACTACTTCATGTCGGTCGACAATGCCGACAATGCCGCCTTCATCAAGAAGTGGCAGGCTTTCACCAACAACCCGAAGCGCGTGACCAACGATCCCATGGAAGCCCATGTCATCGGCTTCAACATGTGGGTCAAGGCGGTCGAAAAGGCCGGCACCACCGATCCGGACAAGGTGATCGACGCGCTGATCGGCGTCTCGGTGCCCAACCTCTCGGGCGGCTATTCCTCGATGCTGCCGAACCACCACATCACCAAGCCGGTGCTGATCGGTGAAATCAAGGCGGACGGCCAGTTCAACATCGTGTCCCAGACCGCGGGCCTGATCGTCGGCGACGAATGGTCGGACTTCCTCGAAGGCTCGAAGGACCTGATCTCGGATTGGCGCTCGCCCCTCAAGTGCGGCAACTTCAACGTCGCGACCGGCAAGTGCGGTGGTTCGGGCAACTGATCGCCCGAACCCGATAAGTGAAAGACGGATTATTTAGAGCATAGTTAGAACTTTCGTTGATCAGTTTAGCGTCTGGTCTCCTCCCTCGACTTGTCTCTCCGGGCGGGTACGCCCCGCCCGGAGGCTTTTTCAAGCCGGGAACTCTTCTCATAAGATCAAATCCGAGAGGCGGTCGGTCCATGCTTTCTCTGGCCCTTTCGCGCTTGCGCCTCGCCGGGCTCGCCGCGTTCATGCTGATGCTGGCCGGCCTTGCGGGCCTTGCCCCCGCCGCCCGGGCCCAGGACGCCGATATCCCGGCGACGCTCGCCCTCTTCGCTTCCAGCAATTTCGACGATGTCCAGAAGGGCATCGAGCAGATCGCCGCCAGCGGCCATCCGAGCGCGATCGACATTCTTCAGGCGCTCGGCGACGGCCGCCTGTTCGCGGCCCCCGACGGTTCCATCGCCTATAAGGATGCAGCCGGCAGCGTTCATGCCGCCCTGACCGGCGAGATTCTGGCCGAGGTGCCGGCAGGGGCCAAGGCGGTGCGCGCCAACAACCGCATCCGCCGCGCCGTCGAAGCGGCGCTCGGCCAGCTGACCCTGATGAGCCCGGATCCCGCCAAGCGCCTGGAAGCGGCGCTTTCGGTGCTGAAATCCAAGGACCAGGCCGTGCTGCCCCTGGTCGATGCCGCGCTGGCCAAGGAAACCGAGCCCGGGGTGAAGGCCGCCCTCGAACAGGCGAAGGCGGTCCTCGTCCTCTACGGTCCCGGCGACGATGCGGCGAAGATCGCGGCCGTCGCCACCGTCGCCGCCCGCGGCAACCAGGAGGCGCTGGCGCTCCTCGCCGCCGTCCCCGCCCCCTCGCCGGCGCTGGCCGAGGTGCTGGCCGCGGCGACGACGGCGATCGAGAGCCGGCTGGCCTGGTGGTCGGCGGTGCAGAGCG
Organism: Zavarzinia compransoris; assembly: GCF_003173055.1. Taxonomy (NCBI): domain Bacteria; kingdom Pseudomonadati; phylum Pseudomonadota; class Alphaproteobacteria; order Rhodospirillales; family Zavarziniaceae; genus Zavarzinia; species Zavarzinia compransoris. Next base: position 108,857 of record NZ_QGLF01000003.1, on the reverse strand, counting down.
TCTATTACGGCGTCTCGCTCGGCTCGGTCCTGCTGCTGGCCGCCATCGGGCTGGCCATCACCTTCGGCGTCATGGGCGTGATCAACATGGCCCATGGCGAAATGGTGATGATCGGCGCCTATACGACCTTCGTGGTCCAGGACATCATCCGCAATTCGGCGCCCTGGCTGTTCGACTATTCCCTGGCCATCGCCCTGCCCCTCGCCTTCCTGGTCGCGGGCGCGGTCGGCATCGCCATCGAGCGCGGCATCATCCGCTTCCTCTACGGAAGGCCGCTGGAAACCCTGCTGGCCACCTTCGGCCTGTCGCTGGTGCTGCAACAGGCGGTGCGCACCCTCTTCGGCCCGACCAACCGGGAAGTGGGCAATCCGTCCTGGATGTCGGGGGCCTTCGATCTCGGCGGGCTGACCCTGACCTACAACCGCATGTGGATCATCGTCTTCTCGCTGGTCGTGCTCTTCGTCCTGATGATCGTGCTGCGGCGGACCGCCTTCGGCCTGCAGATGCGCGCGGTCACCCAGAACCGGCGCATGGCCGGGTCCATGGGCATCCGCACCAATTGGGTGGATAGCCTGACCTTCGGCCTCGGCTCCGGGGTCGCGGGGATCGCCGGCGTCGCCCTGTCGCAGATCGACAATGTCAGCCCCAACCTCGGCCAGGGCTACATCATCGACAGTTTCATGGTCGTGGTCTTCGGCGGCGTCGGCAATCTCTGGGGCACGCTGGTCGGGGCCATGACGCTCGGCATCACCAACAAGCTCCTCGAGCCGATGGCGGGCGCCGTGCTCGGCAAGATCCTGGTGCTCGTCGCCCTCGTGCTCTTCATCCAGCGCAAGCCGCGCGGTCTGTTCCCCCAGAAAGGCAGGGCGGTCGAACGATGATCTCGCGGAAACTCTTCGGCAACGACCGCGCCACCTTCTGGTTCCTCGCGGTCCTTCTCGCCGTCCTCGCGGCGGTCGCCGTCCTCAACCTCGCCCTGCCGGCGGATGCTTTCTTCCATGTGCCGACCCATATGGTGGCGCTGCTCGGCAAATATCTCTGCTACGCCATCCTGGCGCTGTCGATCGACCTCGTCTGGGGCTATGTCGGCATCCTGTCGCTCGGGCATGGCGCCTTCTTCGCCCTGGGCGGCTATGCCATGGGCATGTATCTGATGCGCCAGATCGGACCGCGCGGCGTCTACGGCGATCCGGTCCTGCCCGACTTCATGGTGTTCCTGAACTGGAAGGAACTGCCCTGGTTCTGGCTGGGTTTCGACAATTTCCTCTTCGCCATGGTCATGGTCGCCTTGGTGCCGGGCATTCTTGCCTTCGTTTTCGGCTATCTCGCCTTCCGCTCGCGGGTGACCGGGGTCTATCTCTCGATCATCACCCAGGCCATGACCTATGCCCTGCTGCTCGCCTTCTTCCGCAACGACATGGGGTTCGGCGGCAACAACGGGCTGACCGACTTCAAGGACTTGCTCGGCTTCAATCTCCAGACCGACGGCATGCGCGTCACCCTGTTCGTGCTGTCGGGCCTGCTGCTGGCCGGGACTTACCTGCTGTGCCGCTGGATCACGACCTCTCGCTTCGGCAAGGTCCTGATCGCGGTGCGCGACGCGGAAAGCCGCACCCGCTTCATGGGCTACCGGGTCGAGGGCTACAAGCTGGCCGCCTTCGTCCTGTCGGCGGTGATCGCGGGCTTTGCCGGCGCGCTCTATGTGCCGCAGGTCGGCATCATCAACCCGGGCGAATTCGCCCCCGCCAATTCGATCGAGGCGGTGGTCTGGGTCGCGGTCGGCGGGCGCGGCACGCTGTATGGCGCGGCGATCGGCGCGATCGTGGTCAATTTCGGCAAGTCGGTCTTCACCGGCGTCCTGCCGGAACTTTGGCTGTTCGCGCTCGGCGGGCTGTTCGTCTTCGTCACCCTTCTGATGCCGAAGGGTATCGTAGGCACGATCCCGCAACTGATCGAAGCCTACCGCAACCGCAAGGCCCAAAATGCGAGCCCCGCGAATGCGGGCCCCGCGCCGGGGGCCGGCAAGCCGGCCGGCGAATAGGAGGAGACGGCGATGCTGATCGGCGATACATCCGCCCCGAAGCCCATCCTCTATGTCGACGGCGTGACCGTCACCTTCGACGGCTTCCGGGCGCTGAACAACCTCTCCCTGGTCATCGCGCCGGGCGAGATGCGGGCGATCATCGGCCCGAACGGCGCCGGCAAGACGACCATGATGGACGTCATCACCGGCAAGACGCGGCCCGACGTCGGAACCGTCGCCTTCAACGGCGACGTCGACCTGACCAAGCTGGACGAGGCGGCGATCGCGCAACTGGGCATCGGCCGCAAGTTCCAGAAGCCGACCGTGTTCGAAAGCCACACGGTGCGCGACAACCTGCAACTGGCGCTGGCCGGCCTGCGCAAGCCCTTCGCCGTCCTCTTCGCCAAGGAAACGGCGACGGAAAGGGACCGGATCGAGGAATTGCTGGCGCTGACCAAGTTGCAGAGCGCCGCCCATCGCCTGGCCGGCGACCTGTCGCACGGGCAGAAGCAATGGCTGGAGATCGGCATGCTGCTGGCGCAGGAGCCCGCCCTCCTTCTCGTCGACGAGCCGGTCGCCGGCATGACCGATGCCGAGACCGAGGAAACCGCCGAGCTTCTGGTCGAGATCAACAAGACCCGTTCCGTCGTCGTGGTCGAACACGACATGACCTTCGTCAAGGCGCTGGGCGTCAAGGTCACCGTGCTGCACGAAGGCTCGGTGCTGGCCGAAGGCCCGCTCGACCAGGTGCAGGCGAACGAACGGGTCATCGAAGTCTATCTCGGGCGCTAAGGGGCGGGCCATGCTGTCGGTCGAAAAGGTCGATCTCTTCTACGGCGCCGCACAGGCGCTGCGCACCGTCTCGCTGAGCGCCGAAATCGGCAAGGTGACCTGCCTGCTCGGCCGCAACGGCGTCGGCAAGACCTCGATGCTGCGCGCGATCACCGGCAACCAGCCGGTGAAGCGCGGCCGCATCCTGTGGGAAGGCGAGGACGTCACCCACCTGAAGCCCTTCGAGCGGGCGCGCCGCGGCATCGGTTACGTGCCCCAGGGCCGCGACATCTTCCCGCTGCTGACGGTGCGGGAAAACCTGGAGACCGGCTTCGCCGTGCTGCCGCGCAGCCAGCGGAAGGTGCCGGACGAAATCTTCGACCTGTTCCCGGTGCTGAAATCCATGCTGCGGCGGCGCGGCGGCGACCTGTCCGGCGGCCAGCAGCAGCAATTGGCGATCGGCCGGGCCCTGGTCATGAAGCCCCGCCTGCTCGTCCTCGACGAGCCGACGGAAGGCATCCAGCCCTCGATCATCAAGGATATCGGCAAGGTGATCGAACTGTTGCGCGACCGCGGCGAGATGGCCATCCTCCTGGTCGAGCAATATTTCGATTTCGCCCATGAACTGGGGCAGACGCTGGCGGTCATGGACCGCGGCGAAGTGGTGCTGTCGGGCCTGAAGGACGAACTGGATGAAGCCGAGGTTCGCCGACACGTCATGGTCTGAGACCGCGGAGGTTCCGCTCCCCCGCGCGGAGGGGTGCCTGGAGATCACCTTCCGCCGGCGCGGGGCCCTTACGGTTCTCGGCCATCTCTACCAGCAGGGCTGCGCCAAGGCCCGGTTTCCGAAGCCGGAAGCCGGCGCCCTGACGACGGCGGTCACCCTCAACACCTCCGGCGGCCTGACCGGCGGCGATCGCCTGGCGACCGCGGTCGGCTGGGGCGAGGGGGCTGCGGCCACCGTCGCGTCGCAGGCTGCCGAACGGGCCTATCGCGCCATCGGCCCGCTGCCGGCCCGGCTGGAAACGCGGCTGACGGTGGCGGCCGGGGCCCGGGCCGAATGGCTGCCCCAGGAAACCATTTTCTTCGACGATGCGGCGCTGTCCCGCGATCTCCAGGTTGAGATGGCGGGCGATGCCCGCTTCCTCGGCCTCGAACAGGTGGTGTTCGGCCGCACGGCGCGGGGCGAGGTGGTGCGCAAGGGCCGCTTCCGCGATGCCTGGCGCATCCGCCGCGACGGGCGCCTGATCTATGCCGACGTCTTCGCCCTGGGCGGCGACATCGAGGCCAGGCTCGGCCATGCGGCGACGGGGCAGGGGGCGCGGGCCTCGGCCAGCCTGGTCTATGCCGGGCCGGATGCCGAGGCGCGACTGGCAGAATTGCGTAATGCCCTGGATCACTTTGCCCTTTGGGGGGCGAGCGCCTATGACGGTATGATCGTCGCGCGCCTGCTGGCGCCCACGGGGGCCGCGCTGCGCCGCATGGTGCTGGCCGCCCTTGCCCCCTTACGCGACGGACGCCCGGTACCCAGAGTATGGCAGATCTGATCGGCATGCGGGCCGTTGAGGCCCCCCTCACCCCGGCCCTCTCCCCCAAAGGGGGCGAGGGAGATGGCGGCATCGACTCCCTCGCCCCCTTGGGGGAGAGGGCCGGGGTGAGGGGGGAGGCTAAAAAAACCGGGCCATTGAGGCCCCGCGCAGCTTTAGCGAAGCGAGCCAAGGGGGCCGCATGGCCCCCGCCCGGCGCTTGAGGGACCAAGAAAAATGAACCTTACACCGCGTGAGAAGGACAAGCTGCTGATCGCCATGGCCGCGATCGTGGCGAGGAAGCGCCTGGAGCGGGGCGTGAAGCTGAATTATCCGGAAGCGGTCGCCCTGATCACCGACTATGTGGTCGAGGGGGCGCGCGACGGGCGCACGGTCGCCGACCTGATGGCGGCGGGCGCCACCGTGCTGTCGCGCGACCAGGTGATGGACGGCATTCCCGAGATGATCCACGACGTGCAGGTCGAGGCCACCTTCCCGGATGGCACCAAGCTCGTCACCGTCCATCAGCCGATCCGTTGAGGGGAAGAGCCATGATCCCGGGTGAAATCATTCCCGCCGAAGGCGAGATCGAACTGAATGCCGGCGCCGAGGCGATCGAGATCGAGGTCGCCAATACCGGCGACCGGCCGATCCAGGTCGGCAGCCACTATCATTTCGCCGAGACCAATGCCGGCCTCGACTTCGACCGCCAGGCCGCCCATGGTTACAGGCTGGACATTCCGGCCGGCACCGCCGTCCGCTTCGAGCCGGGGCAGAGCCGCAGCGTGCGACTGGTGCCGTTCCTGGGGCTGCGCCGGGCCGTCGGCTTCCGCGGCCTCGTGATGGGAGGGCTTTGAGATGCCGATGAAGATCACCCGCGCGGCCTATGCCGACATGTTCGGGCCGACCGTCGGCGACCGCATCCGCCTCGCGGACACGGAACTGCTGATCGAGGTCGAGAAGGATTACACGATCTACGGCGAAGAGGTGAAGTTCGGCGGCGGCAAGGTCATCCGCGACGGCCAGGGCCAGTCCCAGGTCACGCGGGCGGCGGGCGCGGTCGATACCGTGATCACCAATGCGGTGATCCTCGACCATTGGGGCATCGTGAAGGCCGACGTCGGGATCAGGGACGGCCGCATCGCCCGCATCGGCAAGGCCGGCAACCCGGACACCCAGCCCGGCGTCGACATCATCGTCGGCCCGGGCACCGAGGTGATCGCGGGCGAGGGCAAGATCCTGACCGCGGGCGGCATCGATTGCCATATCCATTACATCTGCCCGCAGCAGGTGGAGGATGCGCTCTCGTCCGGCATCACCACGCTGATCGGCGGCGGCACCGGCCCCGCCACCGGCACCAATGCGACCACCTGCACCCCCGGGCCCTGGCACATGGCCCGCATGCTCCAGGCCGCCGAGGGCCTGCCGGTGAACCTGATGTTCGCCGGCAAGGGCAACAGTTCCAACCCGGCCGCCCTGGTCGAGCAGATCGAGGCCGGCGCCGCGGCCCTGAAGCTGCACGAGGACTGGGGCACCACGCCCGCCTCGATCGACTGCTGCCTGTCGGTCGCCGACGATTACGACGTGCAGGTGATGATCCACACCGACACGCTGAACGAATCCGGCTTCGTCGAGGATACGATCGGCGCCTTCAAGGGCCGCACCATCCACGCCTTCCACACCGAGGGCGCGGGCGGCGGCCATGCCCCGGACATCATCAAGGTCGCGGGCCTGCCCCATGTCATCCCGTCGTCGACCAACCCGACGCGGCCCTTCACGGTCAATACGCTGGACGAGCATCTCGACATGCTGATGGTCTGCCACCATCTGGATTCGAGCATCCCGGAAGACGTCGCCTTCGCCGAAAGCCGCATCCGGCGCGAGACCATCGCGGCCGAGGATATTCTCCACGACCTCGGCGCGCTCTCGATCATCTCGTCCGACAGCCAGGCCATGGGCCGCCTGGGCGAGGTGATCATGCGCAGCTGGCAGACCGCCCACAAGATGAAGGTCCAGCGCGGCGGCCTGGCCGGCGACGGTCCGGGCAACGACAATTACCGGGCCCGGCGCTATATCGCCAAATATACCATCAACCCGGCCATCGCCCATGGCATCAGTACCCATGTCGGCTCGATCGAGGTTGGCAAGCTGGCCGATCTGGTGCTGTGGAGCCCCGCCTTCTTCGGGGTGAAGCCGGACATGATCCTGAAGGCCGGCACCATCATGCAGGCCCTGATGGGCGATCCCAACGCCTCGATCCCGACGCCGCAGCCGGTGCATTACCGGCCGATGTTCGGCGCCTTCGGGCGGGCCATGAATGCCTCCTGCCTCACCTTCGTCTCGAAGGCGGCGCTCGATCTCGACATCGGGGCGAGGCTGGGCCTCCAGCGCACCCTGGCCGCGGTGGAGAACACGCGCCTGACGGCGGCGAAGGCGGCCATGGTGCTGAACGACGCCTGCCCGGTGATCGAGGTCGATCCCGAAACCTACGAGGTCCGGGCGGACGGCCAGCTCCTGACCTGCGAACCGGCGAAAGTGCTGCCCATGGCGCAGCGCTATTTCCTGTTCTGAAGGTGCGGGGGAATTGTGACGTTCGCTGATGACGCGCGGCTTTCCCGGTCGTAAGAACAGGGCAGAGCTTTCATTCGAGGATCAAGGATCATGAAGCGCGCTTCCGCCGTCCTGCCCAAGGGGTCCTTCGCCGATGACGCGGTCGTCGGCGAGGTGGTGCTGGATTCCGACGCCCGGCTGCGCCGCCGGGCCGTGCTGTCGGCCGGGCGCCAGCAATTCCTGCTCGATCTGGCCGAACTCGTGCCCCTGAACGACGGCGACGGCCTGGCGCTCGACGGCGGCGGCGTGATCCGCGTGCTGGCCGCCCCCGAACGCCTGGTCGAGGTGACGGCGAAAACCCCGGCCGACCTGGTGCGCATCGCCTGGCACCTGGGCAACCGCCACCTGCCCACCCAATTGCTGCCGGAGGCGCTGCGCATCCGCCCGGACCATGTCATCGAGGACATGCTGACCGGCCTCGGCGCCACCGTGAGCAAGATCGACGCCGCCTTCGATCCCGAAGGCGGGGCCTATGCCGGCGGCCACGACCATCACGATCATGACCACCATGACCACGGCCACGACCACAGCGCCTGCTGCGGCCATGATCACGGAAGCCACGATCATGGAAGCCACGATCATGGGGGTCATGATCACGGGAGCCACGATCACGACCACGGCCATGTGCACGGGCCGAACTGCAAGCATGACCACTGAGGGGGCGCTCTATCGCCTCATGGCGTGGCTGTCGCCGGCCTATCCGGTCGGCGCCTTCACCCATTCCCACGGTCTCGAATGGGCCATCGAATGCGGCTGGGTGCGGGATCGCGCCGCCCTGATCGACTGGCTGGAACAATTGCTGACCGCCGGCAGCGGCTGGAACGATGCGGTCTTCTTCGCCCATGCCCATGGCGCGGGGGGCGACGGCGCCCGCCTTGCCGCCATCGCCGAACTGGCCCGGGCCAATGCCCCGGCCCGGGAGCGGCAGGTGGAAACCCTGGCGCAAGGGACAGCCTTCCGCCTGATTTCGGAAAATGCCTGGCCGGCGGACGTGCTGGCGGCGCTGCCCGCCGATGTCGCCTATCCGGTCGCGGTCGGGGCGCTGGCGGCGGCCCATGACGTGCCGCTGCGGGCCGCACTCACCGCCTATCTGCACGGCTTCGCCGCCAATCTGGTCTCGGCGGCGCAGCGCCTGGTGCCGCTCGGCCAGACCGACGCCCAGCGGGCGATCGCCGCCCTGATGCCGGTGGTGGAGACGGCGGCCGGGCGCGCGGCCGCCCTCGATCCCGCGGCCGATCCCTTCGCGGCGCTGGGCGGGGCGACGCTGGTCTCCGACCTCTGCGCCATGCGCCATGAAACCCAGTATACGCGGCTGTTCCGGACATGAGCATGAAGGACGGGGCCCGAATTGACGGCGAATCGGCGGGCGATATAGTGGCGGCACGATCAATCTTCGAAAGGCCCGCCCGGCGCGGCCTTCGGGCAGGCGGATGAACGACCTCGAGCTTCGCCCCGGCTTTCACGGCCTGTGGCCCGTACCGCTCGGCATTTCCCGGCTGGCGGGGGCGGAGGCGTTCAACGCCCTGCTGGTCCGCACTTTCGCGGTCCTTCGCGCCGAACAATCGGCGGCGCGCGGCCAGGACCCGTCGGGGCCGTTCTTCGCCTCGGACGACGATCTCGTGCAGCGGATCACGGCCAAGGACTGGCAGGCCTTCGTCCGCTTCGTCGTCGATCGCCTGCACGATACGGTGGAACAGGCCAATGACGGCCATTGGCCGGACCGGGGCCTGGACCTTCAGGTGTCGCTGAAGGGCATGTGGTTCCAATGCAGCAATGGCGGCGCCTTCCATGACGTGCATACCCATGGCAATTGCTCGTGGTCCGGCGTCTATGTCGTCCAGGTCGATCCGCCGGAACAGCGGGCGGCGCACCCGGTCTATGGCGCGGCCAACGGCGTCACCCGTTTCTACGGCCCGCCCTTCGCCACCCTCGGCGGGGCCTTCGTCGATGTCGGCAATGCCTATCTCCAACCCCCGCACCGCGACGTCGCGCCGGTGCCGGGGCAACTCGCCGTGTTCCCGTCCTGGCTGGCCCATCAGGCGCTGCCCTATGCCGGGACGCGGGACCGCATCATCATTTCCTTCAATGCCAGCGTGCATGCGGCCGGCGGCGATCGCCTGCACGGCTATGGCGCCGGCTGATCGGACGGACGGGGGCCTGCCATGACCAAGCGCAATCCAAACGGGCCCTTGCGGGTCGGCGTCGGCGGGCCGGTCGGCTCGGGCAAGACGGCACTGATGGACAAGCTGTGCAAGCTGTTCAGCCAGCGCTACGACATCGCCGCGATCACCAACGACATCTATACCAAGGAAGACGCGGAATTCCTCACCCGCGCCGGCAGCCTGGCGCCGGACCGGATTCTCGGGGTCGAGACCGGCGGCTGCCCCCATACCGCGATCCGCGAGGATGCCTCGATCAATCTTGCCGCCATCGCCGAAATGCGCCGGCGCTTTCCCGATCTCGACCTCGTGCTGATCGAATCGGGCGGCGACAACCTGGCCGCCACCTTCAGCCCCGAACTGGCGGACCTGACGATCTATGTCATCGACGTCTCGGCGGGCGACAAGATCCCGCGGAAGGGCGGGCCGGGCATCACCCGCTCGGACCTTCTCGTCATCAACAAGACCGATCTCGCGCCGCTGGTCGGCGCCGACCTCGGGGTGATGGACCGGGACGCCAGGAAAATGCGGGGCGACAAGCCCTTCGTCTTCGCCCGTGCCGCTCGCGGCGACGGGATCGAGGACATCGCCGCCTTCATCGAGAAGGCGGGCGGTCTGGCGGCCTGACGCCGCCAGACCGATCTCCCCCGATCAATAGATCGAGAAGGGGAAATACTTGTCGTTGATGGCCTTGTAGGTGCCGTCGGCCAGGATTTCGGCGATCGCCTTGTTGAAGGCGAGGCGCAGCGCATCGTCGCCCTTGCGGACCGCGATGCCGACGCCGAAGCCGAGGATTTCGCGCGGCTCGTACATGGCGGGGCCGACGAATTCATACTTGGAGCCGGCCTCGGTCTTCAGCCAGGTGGCGGTCACCAGCTTGTCGACCAGGGCGGCATCGACGCGGCCGGCGGTGAGATCGGCATAAAGCTCGTCGACCGTGGCATAGAGCTTCACGGTCGAATCCTTATACAGCGCCTCCAGCATATTGGCCTGGATGGTCGAGCCCTGGGCGCCCAGCTTCTTGCCCGTCAGCGCGGCGGGCGAGGCATCGCCGACGTCCGTGCCCTTGGCGGCCACGAACTGGGTCGGGGTGTTGTAATATTTGTCGGTGAAGTCGACCTGCTTCTTGCGCTCGTCCGTGATCGACATGGAGGCGACGATGGCGTCGTATTTCTTCGCCTGCAGCGCCGGGATGATGCCGTCCCAATCCTGCGCGACGAATTCGCACTTCACCTTCATCTTCTCGCACAGCGCCTTGGCGATATCGATGTCGAAACCCTTGAGGTTGCCGTCGGCGTCCACCTCGTTGAACGGGGGATAGGCCCCTTCGGTGCCGATGCGGACGGTGGTTTCCGCCGTGGCGGCGGCGGCGCCGAAGCCGATGGCGGCGATCAGCGCCGCGGCGCCCGCGATGACGCGGAGCGAAGTGAATGCCCGGATGCCAGAGAACATGACGTCAATCCCCTGAAGACTTTGGAGAATCCAAGCGTCGCGCGCTTGACGGTCGAGATCAAGTCTCGGGAAGGCGTTCCGGTATCTTTGGCGGTGGGGGCTCAGCTGCCGGCTTCGGCAGCTTCGGCCGCGGCGACCGAGCGGCGCTTGCGCCGGCGCAGCAGGACGATGGCCAGGGCGCCGATGCCGCCGATCAACCCGCCGATCACGGCGCCGACCAGCGCGGTCGAGCCCATGGCCTGCCATTCGCTGCGGCTGGGCACGGGCAGGGGGGCGGGCATGTCGATGTCGTCGTTGATGAAATGGATGTCGGCGATGCCGGCGGCCATCTGGGCGCGCAATTCCTCCAGCACCTTGGCGCCCTCGGCGGCGCTGCCGTCATAGGCGCTGAACAGGTTCACGTTCATGTGGATCTGGTGCAGCAGGCTGATGCCGGCAACGCCGGCGACCATGGTCCGGCTGCTGTCCTGGCCCTGCATGCTGGTGGTGCCGACATAGACCGCCATCTCGTCCCGGCCGATGACGGCGAAGATCGGCTTCGGCGCATCCGCCGGGCGGCTCGCCTTCCACTGCGCCTCGCCGTTGGCGGCGATCTCGTCCAGGGTCGCGGTCGGGAAGGGCTTGATCACCTTGGCCAGGAATTCGGGCCGCGAATCGGGCAGGCGGCTGATCTGGCCGCCGCCGGCGACGAGCAGGATCTGGCCGAAGCGGTTCAGCAGCCGGCGCTGGCCCTGGCGCAATTCCACCAGTTCCTGGCAATCGCCGAAGGCGAGGACGACGCGCATCGAATCGCCCACCGCCGCGGTCATGGTGCGGATCAGGTTGGCTTCGGCCGGCTGCGATTCGTCCATCGCGCAGTAATTGGCGAAGGGGGCGACCTCGAGCTTCAGGCCGTTGCCGGCGTCGACCTCGACGGCGGCGGCGGGCCGGGCCGCGAGAAACAGGCCGGCCCCGAGCAGGAGGGCGGCGGAACGGGCCAGGAGGAGGCGGGAGCGCAGCATCGGCAAAACCATCGGCCCGGGCCGGGCAAGGCGCCGGCGACCGGTGGAAACGGAATCAGACAGGATCGATCAGTACGCTTGTCGCGCCCGATGCGGCAACGTTACCGTGGGCCGCGCGCGGGGAAAGATAAAAATGGCCGCGCCATGCCGAGAGGGAGGGCAAATTGAACGGATTTCGTGTCATTGCCGGGGGGCTGCGCTTTCCCGAAGGGCCTGTCGTGCTGCCCGACGGCGATATTCTCGTGGTCGAGATCGAGCGCGGCACCCTGACCCGGGTGCGGCCGGACGGGGCGGCCACGGTGGTCGCGACCCTGGGCGGCGGCCCGAACGGCGCCGCCCTCGGCCCTGACGGCGCGGTCTATGTCTGCAACAACGGCGGCTTCGAATTCGCCGACATCGGCGGCATCCTGGTCCCCGGGCACCAGCCCCACCATTATGCCGGCGGCTGCATCCAGCGCGTGGACCTAGCCACCGGCAAGGCCCAGACGCTTTATACCCACGCCGGCGACATCGCCCTCAAGGGCCCGAACGACCTGGTGTTCGATGGCCACGGCGGCTTCTGGTTCACCGATCACGGCAAGTCGCGGGCGCGCGACCGCGACACCACCGGCGTCTTCTATGCCAAGGCGGACGGCAGCTTCATCACCGAGGCGATCTTCCCCCTGCAGGCGCCGAACGGCATCGGCCTGTCGCCGGACGGGACGAAGCTCTATGTCGCCGAGACTTTCACCGGCCGGGTCTGGGCCTTCGAGGTCACGGGGCCGGGGCAGATCGGCGGCGCGCCCGGGCTTCTCGGCCATCCGGGGGCCTTGCTGCTGGCGCCCGGCGGCCTCAACCTGTTCGACAGTCTTGCCGTCGACGGCGAGGGCCATGTCTGCGTCGCCACACTGGTCAACGGCGGCATCACCACCGTCGCGCCGGACGGCAGCGCCGTCGCCCATGTGCAGATGCCGGACCCCCTGACCACCAATATCTGCTTCGGCGGGCCGGAGCTTCGCACCGCCTATATCACCCTGTCGGGCACGGGCCAGCTCGTCGCCGTCGACTGGCCCCGGCGCGGCCTCGCCCTGCATCACGGGTGAGGGGTGGGCGGTTTTCAATCCGATATGGGTGTATTCTCGGGCGGTGGAGGGCCTGCGCCGATTCGTCGCAACTGACTGTTTGTCAGACAAACAGTCAGGCTAAGTGCCTGTGCTGTCGCCCATTTTGGCCGCTGTTGCAGATCCGCCACTGTTTGCGGCGCAGTAACGGATCGCCCCAATGCACAAGACTTGACACCGTTTTGGGAACGGTGTCGGGTAAACGTGTCATGCAGTAACAGCATTGCTGCAATGCAATAGGCGAGAGCGCCGATAACAAACCTGGGCCCGGGGCACCAGGGCCATGGGGTGGGAGGGCAAGTTGAACAACGAACAGATCCGTCGTGTGCGCCAGATGGGCGTCGGCGCCCTGGGCATCAGCGCGACCGCGCTCGTTGCCGCCGTGCTGGCCGGGGGCGCCGCGCAGGCGGCGAATTTCGACGTGGGCGAGGTTTCGATCGAAACCCAGGTGACGGTCTCCGCCGGCTTCGGCATCAGGACCGAGGACCGCGATTCGCGTCTCGTCTGCGCCCAGAACAATCCGGGCGGTTCGGGCATCCCGTCGACCACCTGCAACGTCGACGACGGCAACCTGAACTTCAACAAGGGCGACTTCGTCTATGCGCCGATCCGCGTGCAGGGCGAGGCGACGGCGAGCTGGCAGAATTTCACCGCCTATATCCGCGGCCAGGCCTTCTACGACACGGTCTATGACAACGGCGACTTCGCGCGGAACGGCGGCGTCAACAATTACCGCGACCTCAACGGCCGCCAGACCGACGCGGCGCGCAACGCCTCCTATCTCGGCTACGAACTGATGGACGCCTGGGTGCGCGGCCAGTTCGATATCGGCGACCAGCAGCTGACCCTGAAGTTCGGCCAGCAGACCATTTCCTGGGGCGAGGCGCTGTTCTCGCCGCTCAGCCTCGTCCAGGTGAATTCCCTCGACCAGGCCAAGCTGCGCCTGCCGGGTGCCGAACTGCGCGATGCCGTGCGTTCCATGCCGGCCGCCTTCGTGCAGTATGACGTCGGCGGCGGCCTCGGCGTCGAAGCCTTCTACCAGTTCGCCTTCCGCTCCAGCCGGTCGGATCCGGCGGGCAGCTTCTTCTCGACCACCGACGTCGGCGGCCGCGGCGGCGTCGGCACCGGCCTCAGCCAGGATTACGACGTCAGCCTGGCCAGCGGCGCCGGCGGCCTGTCGGTGCAGCGCAGCCTCGAAGGCTCGACCGAGAATTCCAACGGCCGCAACTTCGGCGCCGCGCTGCGCTATTTCTCGCCCGAGCTGAACAATACCGAATTCGGCCTCTATTTCGCCAATGTGACGGCGCGCTCGCCGGTGCCGACCTTCCGCGTCGCCAGCACCCTGCTGCCGCTGTCGGCCTTCCCGGGCAGCCCGGCGACTTCGGTCGCGGTCAACATCAACAACAGCCGCGTCATGCTGGTCAATCCGCAGGACGTGCAGATGCTGGGCGCCAGCTTCAACACCTCGATCGACAGCCTCGGCCTGTCGGTCGCGGGCGAAGCGACCTGGATGCACGACCAGCCGATCCTGGTCGACGGCGAAACCGTGGCCACCACCCTGGTCTGCGCCGCCACCAACCCGGGCGCCCGCGTCCCCTGCGCCGCGGTCGGCCGCGCCAACCAGTGGAGCGCGGTGAACGGCTGGACCGCCAATATGCCGGGCCTCCAGATCGACGGCTTTACCCGCGAGGACGTCTATACCTTCATGCTGCGCGGGCTGAAGCAGTTCGGCGCCTCCGACGCCCCGAGCCGCCTGTTCGGCTCCAATTCGACCACCGCGATCGTCGAATTCGGCGGCGTCTACGTCGACCTGCCGGACAAGAGCATCCTCGCCTATGACGCGCCGGGCAACGGCACCGGCGGCGACGGCACCGCCACCGATCCGGTGACCTCGAAATACGAGCCGGCCACCGACTTCTCGCTCGGCGTGACCGCGACCGTCGTCGCTTCCTATCCGGACGCGCTCTTCGGCGCCAACCTGACGCCGAGCATCCGTTACCAGGCCGGTCTCGTCGGCAATACCCCGATGACCGGCGGCTATGTCGAAAACGCCAGCGCGCTGACCTTCCAGCTCGACGCCGACTACCTGCTCGCCTGGCGTGGCTCCATCGGTTACACGTCGTACTTCGGGGGGGGCCGCCAGAACCTGCTGCTGGACCGGGACTTCTTCCAGATGTCCGTGTCCTACTCGTTCTGAACCGGCGGAAAAAGACAAACGCACCGAACGAAAAACGATAAGGGGGCCGCGCGGGAACGCGGCCCAACCGGGAGAAAGAACATGAAACGTTTGGCGTATCTTGGGCTCACCATCGGTCTTGCCGCGGGCAGCGGCGCGGCGCTTGCCAAGGGCGGTGCCGACCAGATCGCGCGGCTGGGCAGCGACCTGACGCCCATGGGCTCGGTCAAGGCGGGCAGCAGCGACGGCACGATTCCGGCCTGGGACGGCGGGCTGCAGACGCCGCCCGCGGGCTTCGTCCCGGGCAAGCGCCTCGTCGATCCCTTCGCCTCCGATCCCGTGAAGTTCACCATCACCGGCCAGAACGTCGACCAGTACAAGGCCAATCTGTCGCCCGGGCAGATCGCCCTGCTGAAGACGTATCCGACCTACAAGATGAACGTCTACCAGAGCCGGCGGTCCTGCGCCTATGCGCAGAAGATCTACGACGCGAACAAGAAGAACGCCGAAATCGCCAAGCTGACGGCGGACGGCAACGGCCTCGAGGAAGGCCTCGTCGGCGTGCCCTTCCCGCTCGCGACAGAAGGGGTGGAATTCTTCTGGAACCATCGTTTCCGCCCGCGTCTCGGCTTCAAGTTCCGCCGTGCCTTCGCCCTGGCCGCGGTGACCCGCGGCGGTGACTACAATCTGGTCAAGAGCCAGGACGAGGGCATCCTGCACTACATGGGCCCGGGCCTGCGCGCCGAGGGGGATGCCGCCAGTCTCTCCCAGCTCGACAACGTCTGGATCACCTATCTCTCGATGACCACGGCGCCGGCGCGCATCGCCGGCTCGATCATCCTCGTCCGCGACAACATCAACGACAGCCAGGGCCCGCGCCAGGCGTGGCAGTACAACCCCGGCACCCGCCGCGTGGTGCGCGCCCCCGACCTCGCCTTCGACAATCCGGGCACCAACGCCGACGGCCTGACCACCATCGACCAGTTCGACGTGATGAACGGCTCGCCCGAGCGCTATAACTGGAAACTGCTCGGCAAGCAGGAAGCCTATATCGGTTACAACGCCTACCGGGCCAACAACTCGACCTACAAGGAATTCCTGACGCCCAGCCATCCGAACCAGGATGTCATGCGTTACGAGCTGCAGCGGGTGAACGTGGTCGAGGCGAGCCTGCGGGAAGGCGCGCGTCACCAGTATTCGAAGCGCGTGATCTTCCAGGATGCGGACAGCTGGACCTTCACCAACGTCTCGCTCTACGATACCCGCGGCGAATTATGGCGGGTGCAGGATGCGCCGCTGATCCAGTATTACGACGCCAAGTCCTGCAACATCATCTTCGAAGTGGACTACGATCTGCAATCCGGCCGCTATCTCGCCCAGACCATGAACATGGAAGAGGCGCCGATCGAGTTCAACGCGACCGAACTCCAGCCCGAGCGCTATAACCCCGACGCGCTGCGCCGCCTCAGCACCCGCTGATCGCCCGGCGTTCCAGACGGGCGGCCGCAGGGCCGCCCGTTTTCTTTGCTCGTCTCCCGCGATCGGCCCGCATTGGTCCCGATTGCCCGGAAAGCGGCGCCATCTGCCCGCGACAGCATACCGCCGCCTGTGAAACAATTCGCATTGAAAGCGCGAATAATGCGCAGCGGGGCGAACAGGCGCAACTCGGCGTCACGACCGGCAGCCGGCCCCGCCATCAGGGGGAACGGGGATGGTCGATCGTCGGTGCCGGCCCGGGGTGAGGGGCCTTCGTGTTGCGGGGGGATCGGCGTTCCGCGTCGCCGCGGCGGCGGCGCTGGGCGGTGCCCTGCTCGCCGGGGGGATCGCCCGGGCGGTCGAGGTCGAATGGGGCGAGGTGACGGGCAGTATCATCACCGCGCTTTCGGTCGGCACCCAGGTGCGCATGGCCGACCGCGATCCGCGCAATGTCGGCCTCACCAACGGCGGCACCATGCCGACCGCGGGCAATGACGACGGCAACCTGAATTTCGACCGGGGCGACCTGCTGACCCTGGTCGGCACGGTCTCGAGCGAGATCAACCTGCGCTGGCGGCATTACAGCGCCTATGTCCGCGGCACCGCCTTCTACGACTATATCGCCGACCGCAACGACCTGGCGGTGAACGGCCCGCCCGAGCGGGGGGGGCGCGGGTCCTACAGCCATGACGGCCAGGCCCAGGCACGTTACGACGCCACCTTGCTCGATGCCTATGTCGCCGGCAATTTCACCGTCTTCGACCGCGCCCTGACGGTCCGGGCCGGCAACCAGGTGCTTAACTGGGGCGAGGCGCTGTTCACCATCAACGCGATCTCGGTGATCAATCCGATCGACGTCGCCCGCATCAGGGTGCCCGGGGCGGAATTGCGCGATGCCCTGATCCCCGTCCCCATGCTGTCCGCGTCCTATTCCCTGCTCCAGGGCCTGTCGGTCGAGGGCTTCGTCGCCTTCGGCTTCAAGCCCTACAAGCTCGAAGCCTGCGGCAGCTTCTTCTCGGCGACCGATACATTCTGCAACGGCACCAGGGGCGTTGGCGTCGGCACCGATTTCCTCGACACCCGGTCCTACTACAAGGGCAGGAACGACCCGAACGACAATGGCGCGGCCTATGACGGGATCTCGGCCGATACCACGGTCGACGACGACAGCAGCCAGACCGATTGGGGCGTGGCGCTGCGCTATTTCGCGCCGGCCCTGAACAATACGGAATTCGGCCTCTACTACATCCATTACCAGAGCCGGCTGCCCTCGATCCGCGCCTATTCGAACTACCGCAACCCGCAGACCGGCACGATCCTGGGCCTGCCCTATCCGAGCACCGCCTTCGGCACCCTGCCGCGTTCGACCGTGCTCGACAATCTCGACCACGGCACCCTGACCCTCTATTACCCGGACGACATCGACCTGGTCGGCCTCAGCTTCAACACGACGCTGGATGCGCTGGGCATCGCCCTCAACGGCGAGATTTCCTTCAAGCACAATGTGCCGGTCTGGATGTCCGAGCCGACCCTGACCTTCACCGTCTACAATTACGCTGGCGGCAATCCCCTGCTGGCGGGCGAGGCTTTCGGCTTCGCGCCCTATGTCGAGACCGGCTATCCCTTCGACGAGACCGCCCGGGGCGAATTGCACCTGACCCTCGACGAGCGCCATGACATGTGGAACGCCAATATTCGGGCGACCAGGATCCTGCCGACCACCCATTGGCTGGTCTCGGCCCTGGGCGCCAATGCCATGACCGTGCTGCTGGAAGCGGCGGCGATCCACATCGATATCGATCCGGACGGGCCCTACGACTATGCCGCCTATGGCCAGAACGGCTTCACCGGCTTCCGCACCCGGCCCTTGCAGCTGGTGCCGGGGGTCGAGGTCGTCCCCGCCCAGGACCTGCCGGCCCAGGGCGATCCCCGGGTCCAGGCGACCTGGAAGCCGCCCACCCAATGGTCCGGCGGCCTGCAGGGCGTCGCCTTCGCCGATTATCCGAATGCCTTCGACACCGGCATCAACCTGACCCCTTTCCTCGCCTTCTCGACCGGGCTGTTCGGCACCACGCCGGCGCCCAACCCGGGCTTCACCAAAAGCCAGACGTCGATCTTCCTCGGCCTGAAGGCGGACTACCTGGGCGCCTATTCGGTGCAATTGTCCTATTTCAAGAGCTGGGGGGCCGGCGGCGGGGGCGGCGGCTCGCGCAATCCCTATATCGACCGCGACTATGTCGGGATCACCGCCTCCTATGTCTTCTGATCCGGTGTGGAAAATGACGCTGATTCTGATTTTGACGATGGTCAAACCGGAATGGGCGCATTAATGCGCCGCTCGGTTTTTTTTTGACGGGACATCCCGCCCCCGCTATGCGTTAAACAAACTGCCCGTGGATATAAGCGGGCGGGGCATTGCCCCTGGCCAATGATGCCGGGGGCGATGCCGATGGTGCAGAGTGGTGAGGGGAGTAGCCAGGATGGGGACCGCGGAAAGCGGTGCGCCGGCGCATTGCGTGCAGCCGGAATCCGCACTTAAAAAAATGACGCCAGCGCCAACCGGCGGGATCGACGCGGCGGCCGGCCGCCGGCGCCGCCTGCTGCTGCGCGGCACCATGACCGCGGCGGTGGCGCTGTGCGTGGCGATTCCCGCCCTTGCTGTCGAATTCGACCTGTCGGACGAGATTTCGGGCTCGGTCATCACCTCGCTGTCCACCGGCTTCCAGATGCGGGTTTCGGACCGCGATCCGCGCAATGTCGGCCTTTACAACGGCGGCAGCGGGCATGCGGCCAGCACCGACGACGGCAACCTGAATTTCGACAAATACGACGTCTTCTCGCAGATCTCGACCGTCACTTCCGAGATCAGCCTGAAGTGGCGGGACTTCTTCCTCTATGCCCGCGGCACGGCGTTCTACGATTCGATCGCCGACTTCAACAACCTGTCCGACAACGGCCCGGCCGAACGGCCTTATCGCGGCGAATATAATCCGAAGGCGCAGGAAAACGCGCGCTACGGCGCCGAGATGCTGGATTACCTCATCGGCTACAATTACCAGCTCGGCGACCGCTACGGCGTCGTGAAGATCGGCAACCAGGTGCTGAACTGGGGCGAGGGCCTGTTCACCATCGGCGGCATTTCGGTCATCAACCCGATCAACGTCTCGAAGATCCGCGTGCCCGGCGCCGAACTGCGCGACGCCCTGATCCCGGTGCCGATGATCTCGAACTCGATCGATCTTTTCGACGGCGTCTCGCTCGAAGCCTTCTACCAATGGGGTTTCGAGCCGTTCAAGCTCGAAGCCTGCGGCAGTTTCTTCTCCTTCACCGATGCGTTGTGCGACGGCGCCATGGGCATCTCGACCCTGGCCGACTATGGCGACAGCCGCGCCTTCAACGGCGGCCTCGGCCAGGACACCGGCCCCTACGGCCAGCCGAACCGCCTGGGCGGGCCGCGCGCCGTGGCCGCCAATTTCCGCCTCGTCGACGACAAGCCGAATTCGGTGAACGACTGGGGCGTAGCACTGCGCGCCATGGTCCCGGAACTGAACAATACCGAGTTCCAGTTCTACTACATGCGCTATACCAGCCGCCTGCCGGCGATCAAGGCGGTGGTGAACCGGGGGGCGGGCACCGGCCAGGTGGCGGCGACCGATCTCGTCACCGCCCTGCCGGACGTGCTCGGCGGCGTGGTCGGCAACCTGACGACGCCCCAGCTGGGCGCGCTCGCCTCGCAACTCTCGGGCCTGTTGCAGTCGCCGGTCGGCAGCACGGTGACCGACGTCCTCTCGGCCCTGGTCAATCCCCTGGCCCAGCCGGTGGTGAACGGCCTCGTCGGCAACGGCGAGGGCGGTGCCTACGGCACCTTCCCGCGCTCGGCGGTGTTCGACAACATCGAGAATTCGAGCATCCACAAATACTACCCCTCCGGCATCGAGATGATCGGCTTCGCCTTCAACACGCTGGAGGAATGGACCGGTCTCGCCATCAACTTCGAGATTTCCTACAAGCACAATGTGCCGGTCTTCGTCTCCGAGACCGACTTCCTGGTGACGACTTATAATGCCGCCGGCGGCGTGCCGATCGACCCGGTGACCGATGCGCCGATCACCGCGCTCGGCCTGCCCTCGACCAACCCGGGTATCGCCCCCTATGTCAATGTCCCGGGCCGCGAGACGCCGCGCCCGACCGGCCCCGGCAGCGAGACCGTCTATCTCGATAAGAAGCACGACATGTGGCTGGCGTCGCTGCGCTTCATGAAGCTGTTCGCGTCGACCGATACGCTGACCGAACTGCTGGGCGCCTCGGGCGTTACCGCGCTGGTCGAATTCGGCGCCATGTATTTCGATCTCGAGGACGGGCGGAAATACGCCTCGGCCGGCCAGTTCACCTATACCGGCTTCGGCACCCAGCCGCTGACCGTCGCCGGCCTGGCCGTGGTGCCGCCGCTGATGGCGACGGACCTGCCGCCCTACGGCATCGACGGCTTCTATTTCCCCGAAACCGGCAAGGCGCCCACCCGCTGGTCGGGCGGCGTGCAGGGCTTGATCTTCTGGGACTACCCGGACATCCTGACCGGCGTCACGCTTACGCCCGCCATCGGCTTCTCGTCCGGCCTGTTCGGCACCACGCCGCAGCCGCACCCCGGTTTCACCAAAAGCGTTCACTCGGTCAATTTCCAGGTCAAGGCCGAGTATCTGGGCAATACCTCGGTCATCGTGAACTACTTCAAGAGTTGGGGCGGCGGCGGCGGCACGGCCGGGTCGCGCAACCCTTACGTCGATCGTGACTTTGTTGGCGTAACGCTTAACTACCAGTTCTAAAAAAAGCGCCAACGGGCAGCTTTCATGGAGGAGACAAGAATGAGACTCGTTTCGGCCGCCCTTGCCGGCCTGATGCTGGCGGGCCTCGCCGGCGCCCCGGCCTTCGCCAAGGTGCCGCAGTCGGAAGCCGATCGTCTCGGCAAGGACCTGACGCCGATGGGCGCCATCAAGGCGGGCAACGCCGACGGCAGCATCCCGGCCTGGGACGGCGGCCTGACCAAGCCGCCCGCGGGCTATACCCCCGGCGGCAAATATGTCGATCCGTTCCCGGGCGACCAGGTGAAATTCGTCATCGACGGCAAGAACGTCGACCAGTACAAGGACAAGCTCTCGGCCGGCTCCATCGCCGTGCTCAAGCTCTATCCGACCGCGAAACTCCGCGTGTTCCAGACCCGCCGCTCGTGCGCGCTGCCGGAACGGGTCTACGAGGCGAACAAGAAGAACGCCGCCACCGCGACCCTGACCGAGGACAACAACGGCCTGAACGACGCGCTGCTCGGCAATCCGTTCCCGATCCCGCAGAACGGCGTCGAGGCGATCTGGAACCACCGCCTGCGCTATCGCGGCTTCAAGTTCCGCCGCTACTTCGCCTCGGCCGCGGTCAACCGCGACGGCTCCTTCACCCTGTTCAAGAACGAAGACTTCGGCATCTTCCACTATAACGGCCCGGGTCTCGCCACCGTCGGTGACGTCAGCGATATCAAGCAGCTGAAGAACATCGGCATTTCCTACATCAACATCACGACCTCGCCGGCCCGCCTCGCCGGCAGCGTGATCCTGGTGCACGACACCATCAACGCCAAGGAAATGCCCCGCCAGGCCTGGGCCTACAACCCCGGCACCCGCCGCATCCTGCGCGCCCCGGAACTGGCCTACGACAACCCGCTCTATAACACCGACGGTCTCGCGACCACCGACCAGTTCGACATGTATAACGGCGCCACCGACCGTTACAATTTCGAGCTGCTGCCGAAGCGCGAAATCTACATGGGTTACAACAACTACGCGGTCGACGCGAAGTACAAGGACCTGCTGACCCCCTCGACCCTGAACCCGGACTACGGCCGCTACGAGCTGCACCGCGCCTGGGTGGTCGATTCGAAGCTGAAGGAAGGCTCGTCGCACGTCTTCGGCCGCCGCACCTTCTATCTCGACGAGGACAGCTGGAACATCGCCCAGGTCGACATCTACGACAAGCGCGGCGAACTCTACCGCGTGCAGGAAGGCCCGATCTCGAACGCCTACGAACTGCCGCTGTGCTCCTCGGCGCTCGAAGTCACCTATGACCTGCAGTCGGGCCGCTACATCGTCTTCGCGCTGAAGAACGAAGAGAAGCAGTTCAACCTGAATGCGACCGACGTCGATCCGAACCAGTTCACCCCGGACGCGGTGCGCCGTCTCGGCACCCGCTGATCTTCACGGATCGCACCAAAACAAGAAGGGCGCGGCGCCGGCCGCGCCCTTTTTTTATATTCCGCCTCGAATTGGGACAATCGTCCTCTTTTGCTCCTGCCCGGGCTTCGCTTCAATCACGATGACAAAATAAGCCGCCGTAATAAGGCCGCCGCCAGTGCGGCCGGGGCAGGCGGCAAGGGTCGCAGAAGGCAAGCCGCAACGAACGGCAGGCCGAAAGACCACGGGAAGGAAACGCAGGACAGCACAGCCAGCAGCCTGTCCGGCGTAAAGGGGGGAAGTGACATGCGGATTGCGCGGAACAGCGCAAGGGCCGGGGCCGTCGCGCCGCGCTCGACCAGGAACCATCATCATCTCGACCGGCGTTGCACCGGGTCCCGTCGCTGGGGTCGCGGCCTGGCCATGGCCACGGCCGCCGCGGCGCTGGTTGCCGGCCTCGGCGCCACCGCCTGGGCACTCGAATTCGACGTCACCGACGAGATCAGCGGCTCGCTGATCGTGTCGCTGTCGACCGGGGCCCAGTTCCGCATGGCCGACCGCGATCCCCGGAACTACGGCTATTACTACGGCGGCAAGCTGATCTCGGCCGGCAACGACGACGGCAACTTCAACTTCGACAAATACGACGCGATCAGCCAGATCACGACCGCCTCCGCCGAACTGAGCCTGAAGTGGCAGAACTACTTCATGTTCACCCGCGGCGTCGCCTTCTACGATTCGATCGCGGCCAGGAACGAGCTGGCCGATTTCCAGCCGGAACTGCGCCCCTATACCAGCGGCCGCTATCCCGAGGGGGCCGACAACAAGGCCGATTGGGACGCCAAGATTCTCGACTATTACATCGGCGCCAATTTCTCCGTCTTCGACCGTAACCTGAACGTGAAGATCGGCAGCCAGATCCTGAACTGGGGCGAGGCGCTGTTCACCATCAACGGCATTTCGGTCATCAACCCGATCGACGTCGGCAAGATCCGCACCCCGGGCGCCGAGCTGAAGGACGCCCTGATCCCGGTGCCCATGGTCGTGCTCGGTTACGAACTGGCCAGCGGCCTGTCGATCGAGGGTTTCTACCAGCTCGATTTCGAGCCCTACAAGCTCGATGCCTGCGGCAGTTTCTTCTCCTTCACCGACAATTTCTGCGACGGCGTCAAATACGCCTCGAGCTTCACCGATCCGATGGACCCCCGGTCCTACACCACGGAAACCGGGCTGAATCCGCAGGATTACGACGATCCGAACAGCACGATGATCGCGATCAACGCGCCGCTGAAGCAGAACGACGACCCGGACGTCAACGACTGGGGCGTCGCGCTGCGTTACTTCGTGCCGGAACTCAACAATACGGAATTCCAGCTCTACTACATCAATTATACCTCGCGCCTGCCGTCGCTGCGGGCGACCGCGCCCCAGCAGTATGCCCCGGGCACCGGCGAATTGAATCTCGTCTCGCTCGCGCCCAACCTGGTCGACGGGCTGCTCGACACCGTCGCCCAGGGCCAGCTCGATGCCCTCGGCTCGGCGCTCGCAGGGCTGCTCGGCGGGCCGATCGGCAATCTTGCCGGCGCCCTGACCGGGCCGCTCACGTCCCAGCTGATCGATCCGCCCTATGGCACGGCGCCCCGCTCGACGGTGATCACCAATCTCGAGAACGGCGAGATCGAGATGTATTACCCGTCGGGCATCGACATGATCGGCTTTGCCTTCAACACCACCTATGATCCCCTCGGCGTCGCGATCAATGCCGAGATCAGCTACAAGCACGACGCCCCGGTCTGGATCTCGGAGCCGGCCTTCCTCGCCGGCGTCTACGACGGCGGCGGCGGCGTGCCGATCGACCAGGCGACCAAGGCGCCGACCCCCCTCGGCGTGCAGAACCCGGGCATCGCGCCGCTGCTCGACACCAGCTTCCAGTCGTTCGACAACGAGTTCCGCCCGGGCCGGCAGCTTACCCTGGACCTCCGCCACGACGTCTGGCAGGCGGCGATCCGCTTCACCCAGATCCGCGGCGGCACCGATTGGCTGACCAGCCTGCTCGGCGCGAATCAGCTCTTCGCCCTGGTCGAGTTCGGCGCGCTCTACATCGACCTGAAGGACGGCTTCCAATATGCCTCCTATGGCCAGAACGGCTTCTCGGGTTTCCAGACCCGGTCGCTGTCGATCGGGCCGGCGGATATCCTGCCGCCGATCCAGGCCCCCAGCCTCGGGCCCATGTTCCCGGAAACCGGCAAGCAGCCCACCCGCTGGTCGGGCGGCGTCCAGGGCCTGTTCTTCTGGGATTACCCGAATATCTTCACCGGCGTCACCATGACGCCGTCGATCGGCTTCTCCCACGGCCTGTTCGGCATCACGCCGGCGCCCAACCCGGGCTTCACCAAGAGCGTGACCTCGATGAACTTCGGCCTGAAGTTCGAATATCTCAGCCAGTGGTCGGTGAACGTGAACTACTTCAAGAGCTGGGGCGGCGGCGGCGGCACGGGCGGCGCCCGCAACCCCTATATCGACCGCGACTTCGTCGGTTTCAGCGTTTCCTATATCTTCTGATCGGGATTCGTCGCTTCCGGCCCGGGTTGGCGCCTGCATCCGTTGAAATGCGCGCCAACTCGGGCTAGAAGCCTGTTAGATACGTCGACCAACGACGAAGAATTCGCTGGGGAGAGCTTGATGCCGATTGCCACCATTCCGTCGCGCCGCCTGTCCGCCGCCGCCCTTGCCGCGGTCGGCGCGCTGGCGCTTTTCGCCGCCGCCCCCGCGTCGCTCCGGGCCGAGGTCGCGCAGGAGAACGAGGCGGACCTGAAGCCGATCCCGTCGATGGCCGTGCCGCTGGCCGCCGATACGCTGATCAATGCGGTCGCCCAGGTCGGCGACCGGCTGGTGGGCGCCGGCGCCTGGGGCCATGTCCTCGTCTCCGCCGACCAGGGCAATACCTGGACCCAGGTGAAGACGCCGGTGAACGTCACCCTGACCTCGATCCGCTTCGTCGACGACAAGACCGGCTTCATCACCGGCCATGACGCCACCATCCTGAAGACGACCGACGGCGGCAGCACCTGGAAGCTGGTGCAATATGATCCGCAGGCCGAAACCCCGCTGTTCGACGTCTTCATGAAGGACGCCAACTCGGGCTTCGCCGTCGGCGCCTACAGCCTGGTCAAGGTCACCGCCGACGGCGGCGAGACCTGGACCACCAGGACCATCGGCGATCTCGACATGCATATGAATGCGCTCGCCCGGGCCAAGGACGGCAAGGTCTGGATCGCCGGCGAGGCGGGCCATGTCTTCGTCACCGATGCCGAGATGTCGGCGGTCCAGGATATCGAGACGCCCTACAGCGGCTCGTTCTGGAACGTGCTGGCGCTCGACGACGGTTCGGTCCTGGTCATGGGCCTGCGCGGCAATGTCTGGCGCACCGCCGACAATGGCGCCACCTGGTCGCAATCCCCGACCGGGACCACCGCCTCGCTGCAGGCCGGGCGGCAGCTGCGCGACGGTTCGGTCATGCTGGTCGGCCTCGAGGGCGCGGTGCTGGTCTCGAAGGACCGGGGCGTCACCTTCACCCAGGTGAAGCGGGCGGAACGGACCGCCCTCGCCACCCTGTTCGAGCGGGGCGACGGCAAGGTCCTGCTGTTCGGCGAAGGCGGCGTCGAAGGCGCGCTCACCAACTGACGGCCGCTGGCGGCGGGTCGGGCCTCAGCCGGTCCGCCGCATGGTGGCATGAGTGATCAGGACCTTGGTGTTGCCCGCGCCATAGAGATCGTCGGTCGCGCGCTGAAGCATCTCCGTGATGCGGGCGATGTTGGGCGCCTGTTTCAGGTCGATCCGGTCGACATAAGGATCGAGGCTGCGCAGATAGGCGTCGCGGATCCGCGGCACTTCGCGCACTAGTTTGCCGCGCAAGACCTCGTCCGCGACATCGATATTGGGGACCAGGGTGATGATCGCCCTGACCTTGCCTTTCCGTACCACGCTGACGTTCAATGGCGCCAGGATCACGATGGAGCCGATGGTGTCGCTGCCGTCGCGTGCCGCTTCCGCCCCGGCGGTGCGCGGGCGGACGAGAGACGCGGCCGCGGCGCCAAGCGCGAGGGCCAGCAGATGACGGCGATGAAGCGGACGGGGAGAAGCGATCGATGCGGCCATAGCCCCGATCATAGGGCCATAAGGTTAACGGCTTCCTGTGCCGTGGCCGCGGTGATCGTGACCCTGGCCGCGCAGGGGCCGGCCCTGGCCGCCCCGGGCGAGACGATCGCCGTCGATCCTGCCGGCCTGCCCCCGCCCCATGCGACCTCGAGCGCCTATAATGCCCCGCGCGAGGTCGACCGGCCGGCCGGGGCGGTGCCAAGCGTGCCGCCCGGCTTCAACGCCACCCTGTTCGCCGACGGCCTGAGCCATGCCCGCGCCCTGATCGTGGCGCCGGACGGGGCGGTGCTGCTGGCGCAATCGCGGGACGGCGTGATCACCCGCCTCGTCGATGCCGATGGCGATGGCCGGGCCGAGACGCGCAGCGATTACGTGACCGGCCTGGACCTGCCTCATGGCCTGGCTTTCCAGGGCGACCGGCTGTTCATCGCCGATGCCTATGGCGTCTGGCAATTGCCCTATCGGTCCGGGCCGGCGGCGGCGCAGGCGCCGGAACGGATCACCGCCGAGGGCGATTTCGGCGAGACCGGCGGCCATTGGACCCGCAACCTCGCCTTCGGCGCCGACGGCCGCCAATTCTTCGTCGCCATCGGCAGCGAGGGCAATCTCGCCGAGGAGGCGGAGCCCCGCGCCACCATCCGCCGCTACGATGCCGCCGGGGGCAAGGGCGCGACGTTCGCCGCCGGCCTGCGCAACCCGGTCGGCCTTGCGGTCCATCCCGAGACCGGCGCGCTCTGGACCGTGGTCAACGAAAGGGACGGGCTCGGCGACGATCTCGTCCCGGATTATCTGGCGGAAGTGGTGGAGGGCGGGTTCTATGGCTGGCCCTATGCCTATCTCGGCCTGCCCGATCCCCGCTTCGGCGACCGCCGGCCCGACCTTGTGGCGAAAAGCCGGCAGCCGGAGGTGCTGTTCCGCAGCCATTCGGCCCCCCTCGGCCTGGTCTTCTACACCGGCGACCGCTTCCCGGCCGAATATCAGGGCGATGCCTTCGTCGCCCTGCACGGCTCGTGGAATGCGGGCGTGGCGCGCGGCTATCAGGTGGCGCGGGTCGATTTCGCCGGCGGCCGCCCGGTCGCCAACCGCTACGAGATTTTCGTCGACGGCTTCCGCACCGATGCCCCGGGCGGGCCGGGGCGGGCCTCGGTCTGGGGCCGGCCGGCCGGTCTTGCCGTGGCGGCGGACGGCGCGCTTCTGGTCGCCGACGATGCCGGCGGCACCCTCTGGCATATTGCGTATAAGGGACAGTGATGCAGGCCTGGAAACGGTTGGACCGCCGCACGGTCTACGAGCGGCGGCCCTGGCTGTCGGTCCATGTCGACCGGCTGGAATTGCCGGACGGCAAGGTGGTGGAGGAATTCCACCAGATCGAGATCGCGCCCTATGCCCTGATCCTGGCGGAAACCGTCGAGGGCCATCTGGTGATGATGGAACAATACCGCCATGGCGTCGGCGGCCTTTGCCTGTCGCTGCCGGGCGGGATGATCGACCCGGGCGAGACGCCGGAACAGGCGGCCCGGCGCGAATTGCTGGAAGAAACCGGCTATCGGGCCGAAGGCTGGCGGCTGGTGCAATCCTATGTCGCCATGGCCAATATGCACGGCTGCACCGCCCATCTGTTCCATGCCGCCCGCGCGGTGCCGGTGGCGGCGCCCGATTCCGGCGATCTGGAGGAGGCCCGGCTGGTCACCCTGTCCCGGGCCGAGGTGCGGGCGGCCATAACCGCCGGCAGAGTGCCGATCGCCAATATCCTGATGGCCACGGGCCTGTGGCTGGCCGGGTTCTGAACCCCGATTCAGCGCATGAAGACGTGATTGCCGATGCGCACCGTGACCTCGAGGTTGCGGGCCCAGCGCGGCTTTTTCCGGTATTGGAACACGGAATAGAAGGAATGGGCGCCCCGGGTCGGGTCCTTCACCGTGTCGGTGAGCACGGCCTCGGCCATGATCGCCGCATTCTGCCAGCGCTGGTTGGTGCCGATGGCGGCGGACACCGCCTCGCGCCGGAGCTTGCGGGTCCAGCCGAACTGGCTTTTCTCGTAGACGACGTCGCAGATCGTGGTGCCGGCCCGGCGGTCGTCCAGCCGGTTGAGGACGACATGGCCGACCGCGGCCAGCCCTTCGGCGCCTTCGCCGCCCGCTTCGTAGAACATGGCGACGATCAGGCAGTCGCGGTCGGCGGCGGCGGTGCTGCGCCCCGGGGCGGGCGGCGGCACCGGCGGCGTGACCGCGGGGGCGGGGACCGCCGCGGCTTCGCGCGGGGGCGGTGCGGCGGCGCAGGCCGAAACCGCAAGCGCGGCGGCGATGACCAGAATACGCAGCATGACGCCCCTCCCGTCCCCTGTGTGACAGGGACGGGAAGGGCCGTCAACGACGGCGATCAGAGCTTGGAGACGTCGCGCACCGCGCCGCGGGCGGCGCTGGTCACCATGGCGGCATAGGCCTTCAGCGCGGCGGTGACCCGGCGCGGGCGGGGTGCCGCCGGCTTCCAGGCGTCCGCCCCCCTGGCCTCCATGGCGGTGCGGCGGGCGGCGAGCACCTCGTCCGCGACTGCGACCTTGATCACCCGGTTCGGGATGTCGATCACGATGGTGTCGCCTTCCTCGATCAGGCCGATGGCGCCGCCCTCGGCCGCTTCGGGGCTGGCATGGCCGATGGAGAGGCCGGAGGTCCCGCCCGAGAAGCGCCCGTCGGTGAGAAGGGCGCAGGCCTTGCCCAGGCCCTTCGACTTCAGGTAGCTGGTCGGATAGAGCATTTCCTGCATGCCCGGGCCGCCGCGCGGCCCCTCGTAGCGGATGACGACGACATCGCCCGCCTCGATCCGGTCGCCGAGGATGGCCTCGACCGCCGCATCCTGGCTTTCGAAGATGCGCGCCGGGCCGGTGAAGGTCAGGATCGATTGATCGACGCCGGCGGTCTTCACGATGCAGCCGTCGAGGGCGATATTGCCGTAGAGGACGGCAAGGCCGCCGTCCTTCGAGAAGGCGTGGTCGACGTCGCGGATGACGCCCGCCTCGCGGTCGAGGTCGAGGTCGGGAAAGCGCCGGTCCTGGCTGAAGGCGACCTGGGTGGGCACGCCGCCGGGGGCCGCGCGGAACAGGGTGCGGACCTCGTCCGAGGCCTTGCCCGCCACGTCCCATTTGTCGATCGCCTTGCCGAGGCTGGAGGCGTGGACGGTGCCGACGTCGCGGTGGATCAGCCCGCCGCGGTCGAGTTCCGCCAGGATGCCGACGATGCCGCCGGCGCGGTGCACGTCCTCGATATGGACGTCCTGCTTGGCCGGCGCCACCTTGCAGACGTTGGGGACTTTCCGCGACAGGCGGTCGATGTCCTTCATGGTGAAGTCGACGCCGGCCTCATGGGCGGCGGCCAGGAGGTGCAGCACCGTGTTGGTCGACCCGCCCATGGCGATGTCGAGGGTCATGGCATTCTCGAACGCCTTGAAGCCGGCGATCGAGCGCGGCAGCACCCGTTCGTCCTCGCCCTCGTAATAGGAGCGGGCCAGATCGACGATCAGGCGCCCGGCCCAGAGGAAGAGGTCGCGGCGGTCGGCGTGGGTGGCCACGATGGTGCCGTTGCCCGGCAGCGACAGGCCCAGCGCCTCGGTCAGGCAATTCATCGAATTCGCCGTGAACATGCCCGAGCACGACCCGCAGGTCGGGCAGGCGGAGCGTTCCATGGCGAGGCTTTCCTCGTCGGTGACATTGGGATCGGCGCCGGCGACCATGGCGTCGACCAGATCGACCGCCAGCACCTTGCCCTTCCAGTTCACCTTGCCGGCCTCCATCGGCCCGCCGGAGACGAAGATGGTGGGGATGTTGAGGCGGAGCGCTGCCATCAGCATGCCGGGCGTGATCTTGTCGCAATTGGAGATGCAGACCAGCGCGTCGGCGCAATGGGCATTCACCATGTATTCGACCGAATCCGCGATGATGTCGCGCGACGGCAGGCTGTAGAGCATGCCGTCGTGGCCCATCGCGATCCCGTCGTCGACGGCGATCGTGTTGAATTCCTTGGCCAGGCCCCCGGCCTTTTCCACTTCCGCCGCCACCAGTTGGCCGAGGTCCTTGAGGTGGACATGGCCCGGCACGAACTGGGTGAAGGAATTGGCAATCGCGATGATCGGCTTGCCGAAGTCCTTCTCCTTGACGCCGGTCGCGCGCCACAGGGCGCGGGCGCCGGCCATGTTGCGGCCATGGGTGGAAGTGCGGGAGCGATAGGCGGGCATGTTCATCCCCAGAGTCTTTAACCCGGTCGGAATGCAACACTTGGGCGGGATGCGCAAGCGCGATCACCGAATTCCCGCCCGTCCCTGAGATCAGGGCTCGACAAGCGGAGGGGAAAGGGCCTGTGATGGTGGGGTGAACGTTCGGAGTGCCCGATGGACCCGATCAGCCAAGCCGACCCGCGCGACCGGAACCTGGATGCCAGGATCCGCCGCCTTGCCGGCTGGCCGCTGGGCAGCGACGGCGGCCGCGACCTTGCCCTCGGCGACCTGATCGAAGGCGAGGGCGAGGATGTGCCCATGATCTGCCGGCGCATCCTGCGCACCGACGGCGGCCCGGCGGAACTGGCCAACCTGCTGCGCCGCGCCCGGCTGGACGGCGAGGCCTGCCCGGACCCGGACGGCCTGGCGGTGGTGATCCTGTCCGCCGTGCGCAACGGCAAGACCGGCTACGAGGCGCCGGAAAACACCGGCGCCATCGCCCTGATCCTGGTCCCCAGCGTGATCGCCGGGATCGGTCTCGCCGGGGGCTTGAGCCCCTATCTGGCGGTGCTGCTGGTCGGGGCGGGCTGGTTCGTCGGCTGGAAGCTGCTGCGCCGGGACTGAATTGACCGGATCTTAGATCCGGCGCGAGAAATAGCGCATGCTCATCAGGAAGCCGAAGGTCATGAAGCCGAAACCGGCGACATAGCCGTATTGGTCCGGGGCCCGGGCGGCAAGGAAGGCGCCGAACAGGGCGATCACGACGAAGGCCGCCCCCATCAGCAGGGGGGCGATGACGCCGCCCTTGGCCTCTTTCTCGTCTTCGGTCGTGAGGAGGGCGGGGTGATGGTCGGCGATGGACATGGGACGGATCTCCAGTCGGGGCATGGCAGCAAGGTAGGGGCGGCGGCCCCCCCGTGCCGTGATCTGGATCAAGGCGGGTGGGGCGGGCTATACTCCGCCGATGGATATCGAAGTCTTTGCCGACGGGCGGGTCGTCCACGGCGGCCGGACCTATGCGGCCAGTCTCGGCCGGGCCGGGATCCTGCGCGACAAGCACGAGGGCGACGGCGCCACGCCGGCCGGGCGCTGGCCCCTGCGCCGCGTTCTCTATCGCGCCGACCGCCTGCCGGCGCCGCCCGGGCCCCTGCCCGTGCAGGCGATCCGGCCCGAGGACGGCTGGTGCGACGCGCCGGACCATCCCGCCTACAACCGGCTGGTCGCCAAGCCCTTCGCCGCCAGCCACGAGGACCTGTGGCGCGAGGATCACCTCTACGACCTCGTCGTCGTCGTCGGCCATAACGACGACCCGCCGGTGCCCGGCCGCGGCAGCGCCATCTTCATGCACCTGAAGCGGGACGACGGCGGGCTCACGGCCGGCTGCGTCGGCTTGCGACAGGACGACCTGGTCGAACTGCTCGGGCGGCTGTCGGCGGACAGCTGCCTTCGGGTTCACGCCGCCGGATAGGCGCCCTCGGACGGCAAAGCGGTTTCCGCCCCGCCCGAGAATGCTTGACGCTGTTCGCCGGCTGACCGCTGCAGCCTCTTGAGACTGTGCCGTTCCGCTTCGGTGAGATCGACCCGGCTCAAGTCTTGCCGGTGGCGTCGATCCAGCATGTTTCAAAATCGGCTTTTGTGATCGCCTCGGCTTGAAATTCCGGGTCCAGATCAAGGTCTTCCATGGAAGGGACCGGATCCTGACTGAGTTCCGTATCCCTGGTACCGCCCGCAAGGGAGACGTAGCCTACCCGTCCGTCGAGCCAAATCTCGACCTTTCGGACCTCTTGCCGATCGGCATCGAGTTCGCACCACAGATCCACTGGAAAATCAGAGGATGAATGGAGCCAACGGACATGAATATAGGAGAAGTCGTTCATACCCCAAAATTAGCCACAAGCCGGTCAGCCTGCAATGCCGGCGTGTGAGGGAGCCTCCCTCTATCGGCCGTCACAAATGCCGGCCCATGTCCATGCGCTTGTGCAGCACGCGCACGATGTCGATGCCGGAGTCCGTCCTGGTATAGAAAATGACGTGCGAGCCAACGGCATATTTGAAATAGCCGCCGCCAAGGGATGCAGACGATAAGGGCACGGGCTAGCGGGCATGCTTGGCGTGCATGCGGCTGAGGAAGGCCTCGCTGTCGAAAGCGGCGGGCGGTCCGGACTCTTCACCGGCGATCAGTGCATCCCGCAGCGCCTTCAGCTTCATCTCATGCTCTTCCAGCAGGCGCAGGCCGGCACGCATCACGTCGCTTGCCGAGCCATAGCGCCCGGTCCGCACCTGCGCATCGATGAAATCGGCGAAATGTTCGCCAAGGGAGATCGATGTGTTTTTCGCCATGGGGGCCCCCTTCACCTGTACCAAAATATAGTATCGGTTGGTAATGGCAATCATGCCGGGCCGTGGCGATATGGGGTGGCTTCACGCCGCCGGATAGTCCCTTTGGCCGAAGATCGCCGTGCCGACCCGGACCTGGGTGGCGCCCAGGCGGACCGCGACTTCATAGTCGCCGGACATGCCCATGGATAATTCCTTCAGGCCGTTCCGCTTGGCGATCTTGGCGAGAAGGGCGAAATGCAGCGACGGTTCGTCGCCGACCGGGGGAATGCACATCAGGCCGGCGACGTCGAGGCCATGGGTATCGCGGCAGAGCGCGATCAGGGCGTCCGCCTCGGCCGGGCGGCAGCCCGCCTTCTGGTCTTCCTCGCCGGTATTCACCTGGATGAAGCAGCGCGGGCGCCGGCCCAGCTTTGCCGAGGCGGCGGCGATGGCGGCGGCCAGCCGTTCCCGGTCGACGGATTCGATGACGTCGAACAGGGCAACCGCATCCTTCGCCTTGTTGGTCTGCAAGGGCCCGATCAGGTGCAGTTCGAGATCGGGGAAGGCCGCCTTCAGGGCCGGGAACTTGCCTTCCGCCTCCTGCACCCGGTTTTCGCCGAAGACGCGCTGGCCGGCGGCCAGGGCGGCCTCGACGGCGGCGGCGTCATGGGTCTTGGAGACGGCGATCAGTGTCACGGCGGCGGGGTCGCGGCCGATGCCGCGCGCCGCCTTGGCGATGCGCGTCTCGACATGGCGAAGCCGATCGGCGAGGGTCGGGGAGGATTCGGACAGGCTCATGATGGCGACGAAGCTAGCAACCACCGCCCGCCACCTCAATGCCTGCCGTGGCCCGGTCCGGCACCGCGACCGCCTGCCGCCCCTGGTCCTGCTGACCGACCGGGCGCGCCTGCCCGACCCTTGCGCCGCCGCCCGGCGCCTGCCGGCGGGCAGCCTGGTCATTCTCCGCGACGGCGATCTCGGGGCCGGGGCCAGACTCCATCTCGGCCGGGCGCTGGCGGCCGTGTGCCGGCGCCGGCGCCTGCGCCTGCTGGTCGCGGGCGATCCCGCGCTGGCCCGGCGCCTGGGGGCGGCGGGCGTGCATTGGCCGGAACGGCAACTGCCGCTGAAGGTGCGGGGTTTCGCCACCGCCGCGGCCCATGGCGCCCGCGCCCTGGTCCGGGCCCGGCGGGCGGGGGTGGCGGCCGCCCTGCTGTCGCCCGTGCTGCCGACCGCCAGCCATCCGGGGGCGCCGGCCCTGGGCGTCGTGCGCTTTGCCGGCCTCGCCCGGCGGGCCGGGCTGCCGGTCTATGCCCTCGGCGGGATCGACGAGGGTACGGCGCCGCGCCTCAGGGGATCGGGGGCGGCGGGTATCGCCGCGATCGGCGCCTTCAGGCCGTGATCCCGCCCAACTCGCAGATCAGGGCCCAGGCCGCGTCGTCCACCGGCATGACCGACAGGCGCGACTGCTTGACCAGGGCCAGATGGTTGAGCCGGGGGTCATTCTTCACCTGTTCCAGGGTGACCGGCGTTTTCAGGGGCTTCAGCGCCTTGACGTCGACCATGCCGAAGCGGCCCGCTTCATCCGTGTGGTCGGGGTAATATTCCTTCACCACCTCGACGATGCCGACGATCTGCTTCTCGTTGACCGAATGATAGAAGAAGGCGCGGTCGCCGATCTTCATGGCCTTCAGGTTGTTGGACGCCTGATAGTTCCGCACCCCGGACCAGAAGGTGGTGCCGTCGCGGACCTGATCGTCCCACGACCAGGCGCCGGGTTCCGATTTCACCAGCCAATGCGCCATCTCACGCCTCCGCCGGCTGGCCGACGACCCAGCGCCAGGGCTTGATGTCGACGGCGGAAAACAGGCCGGCCAGGGCGTAGGGGTCGGTCGCCAGGAATTCCCGCGCCTCGGTGATGTCCGCCGCCTCGACCACCAGCAGGCTGCCGGTCATCGCCTGGCCGTCGCCGGACAGGAAGGGGCCGGCGATCTTCATGCGCCCGCCCGCCGCCTTCAGCCATTCGAGATGGGCCGGGCGGTTGGCCTGGCGGATCGGCATGCCTTCGGCGATGTCGGTACAAATCACGGCATACAGCATGGGTGCTATTCCCTGAGAGAGGCATCGGGGCCGAAAGATGACACCATATTTGAAAGCAGGCTTGGAAAATTCTCATGCTGCTTTGCAACATGCGGATTTTACTTGCAAATTTGACTTTTGAAGCGTGAACGTTATGTTGAGCGTTCAGGATTCAGCCGAAAAACAGTCCCCGGGATGAAGCGTCACGAAGAAATCAAGCAAGCCATCATCGCCGCAGCCATGGACCGGCTGTCGCGCTATGGCTATGGCAAAACGACGATGGCGGAACTGGCCGGCGATTGCAAAATGTCGGCCGGCAACCTCTATCGCTATTTCATGTCGAAACTCGACATCGCCGAGGAGATCGCGCGGCAGAGCTTCATCCGCACGGCCGAGCGCCTGCGCGAAGTGGTGCGCCGGCCCAATATCCCGGCGATCGAGCGGCTGCGCAGCTTCCTGCTCGAACAGATGCAAATGACCTTCCAGGAATTGGAAAAGGACCAGCACTGGATCGAGATGGCGGAAATCGTCGCTCGCGAGCGGCCCCATGTGGCCAACGAGGGGCTGGCCCGGGTGCGGTCGCTGATCGCGGAAATCCTGGCCATGGGCAATGCCACCGGCGAATTCGACATCGAGGACGTGAATTTCACCGCCGAGATGATCCAGTCCGCCACCTTCAAGTTCCGCTATCCGCAGCTGTTCTCAGGTCTTGCCCTGGACAAGCTGGAACGGGAGGCGGCGGGCGTCATCGACCTGCTGATCGACGGCCTGCGCCGCCGTCCCACCGCCCTCGCGAAACCGGCCGACGCCGCCTGACCGCCCCGCCCCCGTGAAGGGGACGGGGGACCCCCTCAGACCGAGAAATATTTCGCCTGCGGGTGATGCAGGACGATGGCGCTGGTCGATTGCTCGGGGTGGAGCTGGTCCTCGTCCGCCATCTCGATGCCGATGCGTTCCGCCCGCAGCAGGTCGAGCAGCTTCCGCTGGTCGGCGAGGTTGGGGCAGGCGGGATAGCCGAAGGAATAGCGGCTGCCGCGATAGCCCTGCTTCAGCATCCGGTCGATGTCGCGGTCGTCCTCATGGCTGAAGCCAAGCTCGCCGCGGATCTTCTTGTGGACATATTCCGCCAGCGCCTCGGCCATTTCGACCGACAGGCCGTGCAGG
The DNA here is from genome assembly GCF_003173055.1 of Zavarzinia compransoris. NCBI lineage: Bacteria > Pseudomonadati > Pseudomonadota > Alphaproteobacteria > Rhodospirillales > Zavarziniaceae > Zavarzinia > Zavarzinia compransoris. The sequence goes on along the minus strand of NZ_QGLF01000003.1, from coordinate 72,425 downwards.
TAGAGATAATCCTGGTAGCGGTTTTCGGCGAACCATTGGCGCGCGATCTCGGACGCCTGCTGGCCGATGGTGACGACCTGAAGCCCGATCACGTCGCGCTCGCCGCTGGAGACGTCGCGGAAGAAGTCGGCGATGCAGAGGCCGCCCTCCTTCGCCTGGCGGGGGAAGGCGAAGCGGCCGACTTCCCGCTCGCCGCCCTCGTCGAACAGGATGACGTCGTTGCCCTCCGCCGCCGCCTTCCAGTAACCGTAGACGGCCTGGGGCTTCAAAATGCCCTCGCGCTGGCATTGCTCGACCAGGCGGCTCATGATCGGGCGGATCTCCTGCGCCGCATAGGCCTTGTAATCGTCGAGCGAGCGGCCCGCCTTCTCGAAGCCCCATTGGAACTGGTAGAGCATGGTCTCGTTCAGATAGGGGACGAGGGCTTTCAGCGGCACGTCCTCGATCACCTGCGGACCCCAGAAGGGCGGCACGGGCACGGTGACGCCGCGGGCCAGTTCGCCCCGGCGCAGGCGGCTTTCCGCGTAATCGATCGGGCGGGTGATCGCGGCTTCCGAGGGCGTGCCCAGCTTCTTCTGGTTGGATGGCCGGCCGGCGCGCTTGGCCTGGATCTGTTCCAGGTGGATGTCGAAATTGTCGTTCACCACCCGTGCCATCAGGTCGAGGCCGTCGAAGGCGTCGCGGGCATAGGCCACCCGGCCCGAGGCATAGGCGCGGACGCAGTCCTCCTCGACATATTTCCGGGTCAGGGCGGCACCGCCCAGGAACACCGGCACGTCCAGGCCGAGGCGGGTCATTTCCTCCAGGTTCTCGCGCATGATCACGGTGGATTTCACCAGCAGGCCGGACATGCCGACGGCATCGGCCTTTTCCTTCTGCGCCGCTTCGATGATCGCGGTCACCGGCTGCTTGATGCCGAGGTTGACCACGCGATAGCCGTTGTTGGTGAGGATGATGTCGACCAGATTCTTGCCGATGTCGTGGACGTCGCCCTTCACGGTGGCGAGCACGATGGTGCCCTTCTCCTGGCCTTCCTGCTTTTCCATGAAGGGTTCGAGATAGGCGACGGCGGTCTTCATGGTCTCGGCCGATTGCAGCACGAAGGGCAGCTGCATCTTGCCGGAGCCGAAGAGTTCGCCCACCACCTTCATGCCGTCCAGCAGGAAGTTGTTGATGATGTCGAGGGGCGGGTGCTTCTGCATCGCCTCGTCGAGGTCCTGCTCGATGCCCTGGCGGTCGCCGTCGACGATGCGCTGGGTCAGGCGTTCTTCCGGCGTCTCGGCGCGGACCTTCTTTACCGCGGCCGCACCCTTGCGGTCGGCGAAGAGGGCGATGAAGGCTTGCAGGGGATCGTAACCCTCGGCGCGGCGGTCGAAGATCAGGTCTTCCGCGATCTTCACTTCCTCGGCCGGGATCTTGTGCAGCGGCATGATCTTCGACAGATGCACGATGGCGCCGGTCAGCCCGCGCCGCACGGCATGGTCGAGATAGACCGAATTGAGGACATGGCGCGCGGCGGCATTGAGGCCGAAGGAAATATTGGACAGGCCGAGGATGATCTGCACCTCGGGCATTTCCTGCGCGATCTGCTCGATCGCGTCCAGGGTCTCGACGCCCAGCTTGCGGTCGTCCTCGTTGCCGGTGCAGATGGTGAAGGTGAGGGGGTCGAACATCAGGTCCGAGGCCGGCAGCCCGTGCCCGTTCACCGCGAAATCGTAGAGCCGGCGGGCGACGCGCAGCTTGTCCGCCGCCGTCTTGGCCATGCCCGCTTCCTCGATGGTCAGGGCCACCATGGCCGCGCCGAATTTCTTGGCCAGGCGGAGGCGCATCGCCGCCGGTTCCTCGCCGTCCTCGAAGTTGATCGAATTGATGATCGGCTTGCCGCCGTAAAGTTTCATCGCCGCTTCGAGGACCGGATATTCGGTCGAATCGATGACCAGGGGGGCGTTCACGCTGCCGCGCATGCGCGAGACCACTGCGGTCATGTCGGCAACCTCGTCGCGCCCGACATAGGCGGTGCAGATGTCGAGGGTGTGGCTGCCCTCCTTCACCTGTTCGCGGCCCATGGCCACGCATCTGTCCCAGTCGTTGGCGGCCTGGGCGTCGCGGAACGCCTTGGAGCCATTGGCATTGCAGCGCTCGCCGATCGAGAGATAGGCGTTTTCCTGGCGCAGCGGCACCTGGGCGTAGAGCGAGGCGACGGACGGCACCCAGTGGAAGCTGCGGGCCTTGGGCGCGGGGCGGACCTTGCCGCCCTCGATCTCGCGCAGCATGGCGTCGAGGGCGCCGATGTGGCGGGGGTTGGTGCCGCAGCAGCCGCCGATGATGTTGACCCCGTCCTCGAGCACGAAGCGGCGCACCCAGCGCTGCATCTCTTCCGGGGACAGGGGGTAGAAGGTCTTGCCGTCGCGCAGTTCCGGCAGGCCGGCGTTCGGCTGCACGGCAATCCGCCCCGGCCAGTTCTCCGACAGGAATTTGACGTGTTCCGCCATCTCCTGCGGCCCGGTGGCGCAGTTGAGGCCGATGATCGGCACGTCGAGCGCATGGATCACGGTGGCGGCGGCGCCGATGTCGGGCCCGACCAGCAGGGTGCCGGTGGTTTCCACCGTCACCTGGACCATGATCGGCGTCGCCGTGCCGAGCTTGGCCCGGGCCAGTTTCACGCCGTTGACCGCGGCCTTGATCTGCAACGTGTCCTGGCAGGTTTCGATCAGGACGGCGTCGACGCCGCCGGCGATCAGCCCTTCCGCCTGCACGGCCAAGGCCGCTTCAAGGGGATCGTAGGGGATATGGCCGAGCGACGGTAGGCGGGTGCCCGGGCCGATGGAACCGACCACGAACCGCTGCCGGCCATCATGGGCGAATTCCCCGATCGCCTCGCGCGCCAGGATGGCGGCGGCCTTGTTCAGCTCGAAGGCTTCGTCCTGGAGGTCGAATTCGGCCAGCGTGATGGGCGAGCCGCCGAAGGAATTGGTCTGCACCATGTCCGAGCCGGCGGCGAGGTAATTGCGGTGGATCTCGCGCACCACGTCGGGGCGGGTGCGGTTCAGCACTTCGGTGCAATTCTCGCGGCCATCGAAATCGCGGGCGATGTCGAGGTTCATCGCCTGCACCAGGCTGCCGGTGCCGCCGTCGCAGAGAAGGATGCGGTCGTTCAGGGCATCGAGGAACGTGCTCATGATGAAGTCCTCAGGCGCCGGCGCGCAGGCCGAGCAGGTGGCACAGGGCGAAGCAGAGATCGGCCCGGTTCAGCGTATAGAAGTGGAAATCCGCGATGCCGGCGGCGGCCAGCCCGCGCACCTGTTCGGCGGCGACGGCGACGGCGACCAGTTTCCGGGTTTCCGGGTCGTCGTCCAAGCCGTCGAAATGGCGGGCCATGGCGGCCGGGATGGTTGCCCCGGTGGCGGCGGCGAATTTCGCGATCTGCCGGAAGTTCGAGACCGGGATGATGCCGGGCAGGACGGGCACGGTGATGCCCGCCGCCAGGACGCGGTCGAGAAAGCGGAAATAGACGTCGTTGTCGAAGAAGAACTGGGTGATGGCGCGGGTGGCGCCGGCATCGATCTTCCGCTTCAGATTGTCGAGGTCGGCGCCCGGGCCGGCCGCGTCCGGATGCACTTCCGGATAGGCGGCGACCGAGATTTCGAAATCGGCGATCCGCTTCAGCCCGGCGACCAGGTCGACGGCATAGTCGTAGCCGCCGGGATGGGGCTGGTAGGGCGCGCCGGGCACTTGCGAATCGCCGCGCAGCGCGACGATGTGGCGGACCCCGGCCTGCCAGTAGTCGCGCGCGACCGCATCGACCTCGTCCCGCGTGGCGGCGACGCAGGTGAGATGGGCGGCGGGCTTCAGGCGGGTTTCCTCGACCAGGCGCTTCACCGTCGCATGGGTGCGTTCGCGGGTGGAACCGCCGGCGCCATAGGTGACCGAGACGAAGCCGGGGTTCAGCGGCTCCAGCCGGCGCACGGTCCGCCACAGGGCGTCCTCCATCTCCGGGGTCTTCGGCGGGAAGAACTCGAAGGAGACGTTCAGGGGACCGAGGGGATCGAGGGTCATGACGAAGGCCCGTCCGTGAGATGCCCGGCATGGCCGCCAAGCCAGATGCCGATGGAGAGAAAGGCGCCGGTCAGGGTGCCGGCCAGTTGAATGTCGAGCTGCGCATGCCGGCCCCAGGCCGCCACCTCGCGCGGGGCAAAGCCCAGGCGGCGGTGGGCGTGCTGGTCACGCAATTCCTCGCGGTCGTGGGGCAGGAAATCGATCACGGCGATGCGCCCCTTCGGCGCCAGCACGCGGGCGGCCTCGGCGATCGCCGCCTGGGGATCGGCGGCGAAATGCAGCACCTGGTGGAATAGCACGAGATCGGCGACGCCGCCGTCGAGCGCCATCGAATGAAGGTCGCCCTGGCGCACCTGGCAATGCTGCAACCCGGCCGCTTCCAGCCGGGCGCGGGCCAGCGCCAGCATCTCATGCGAGAGATCGATGCCGAGGCCGCGCTGCGCCCGGGGGCCGAAGAGTTCCAGCATGCGCCCGGTGCCGGTGCCGACATCGAGCAGGAAATCGATGCGCCCGGGCCCGATCAGGCGGTCCAGGGCCGCTTCGACTTCGTGCTCCGCCACATGCAGGGCACGGATTTCGTCCCATTGCGCGGCATTGGCGGCGAAATAGGCCGAGGCCGCCTCGGTCCGGGCCTTGAGCACGCTGTCCAGCCGGCCGAGGTCGCGCTGGCGCACGGCATCGGCCGAATCGGCCAGGGGCAGCAGGCGTTCCGCCAGCCGGGCGCCCACCCCCTCCGCCGCCAGGCGGTGGAATACCCAGGCGCCCTCGCGGAAACGGTCGATCAGGCCGGCCTCCGCCATCAGCTTCAGGTGCCGGGACAGGCGCGGCTGGCTCTGGCCCAGGACCTGGGTCAATTCGGTCACCGTCAGTTCCGCCCGGGCCAGCAGGACCAGGATGCGCAGCCGGGTCGGCTCCGCAGCACCTTTCAGGGCGGTCAGCAAGTCGGTCATCGGCGGTCGCCGTCGGGAAGGCGCGCGGGGCGCCGGGATCGGGTTTTCATCCAAACATATAAATATATCTTTATATGTTAAATCAACCCCGTTCCGGGGGGTGCCCAAAGGGGGGTGATCCGTCAAGATTGTTGCCACAATGAAACGGACGGCGCCCCTTGACGCAGTCTGGCTCAATTTCGCCTTTAATCGGTGGAGAGCCCTATGTTAACCAACCATTTCGAGGGTGAAACTCGGCCCGGTGCCGAGTCTGAGGTGGCGGAGGGGAAGTCGTGGCAAAATCGGACGAAAGCGGTCGACAGATCGTGGTGGCGAAGCCGGCCCGGCCGCGCTTCGGGCGCCTGGTCGCCGTGAGTGTCGCCTTTCTGCTGCTGACCGGCCTGGTGTCCGCCTGCGCGACCCGCCCGCCGGCGGACGATCCCGAGGCGATCGCCGAATTCAAGCGGCGGAACGACCCGATCGAGCCGCTGAACCGCTATTTCTTCGAGGTCAACCGCTTCGCCGACTATATGCTGCTGAAGCCGGTGGCCACGATCTATCGCAGCATCACGCCCGATTTCTTCCAGGCCGGGGTGCGCAACTTCCTGAACAACCTGCGCAGCCCGATCATCCTGGCCAACGACCTCCTCCAGGGCGACCTGGACCGGGCGCGGATCACCGCGGCCCGCTTCGTCACCAATACGGTGGCGGGCGGCCTTGGCGTCTACGATTATGCCAGCCGCATCGGCTATCCCCGCCATGACGAGGATTTCGGCCAGACCCTGGCGGTCTGGGGCCTGGACGAGGGGCCCTATCTGGTGCTGCCGCTGCTCGGGCCGCGGCCGCCGCGCGACCTGTTCGGCTATGGCGTCGACATGGCCTTCGATCCGCTGACCTATGTCTATTACGCCAACGACCTCGACGAGATGGCGCTTGGCCTTGCCGCCGCCGACATCATCGATGCGCGGGCCCGCGGGATCGAGAACCTGGACGAGATCGAGGCGTCGTCGATCGATTTCTACGCCACGATCCGCAATCTCTACCGGCAGCGCCGCGATGCTGCCATCAACAACCGGGACGATGGCCAGGCCGACACGTCGCTGGCGGCGCCGATCCCCTGACCGGAGCCGATCGATCGGAACTGGCAGGGCGCTTGGCCGTTTCTAAGAGCAGTCACCGTGAAAGGTTCGCAATGACCAACCGCCGCCACTTTCTGATCGGGACCGGCGCCCTGGGCATTCTCCTGTCCGGCCGTCCCGGCTTCGCCGCCGATGCCGCCACGGCCTTCATCGACGACCTGGGCGGCCGGGCCATCGCCGTGCTGGCGGACAAGGCCCTGGCCGAAGCCGAGCGCGAGGCGAAGTTCCGCGAGATCTTCCTTGCCGCCTTCGACGTGCCGGCGATCGGCCAGTTCGTGCTCGGCCGCTATCGCCGCAGCGCGACGCCGGCACAGATCGAGGAATTCAACCGCCTCTATACCGAAGACGTGGTGCGGACCTATTCGCGCCGCCTGTCGCAATATGCCGGCGAACAGCTGCGCACCCTGGGCAGCCAGCCGCAGGACGATGAGACCGTGGTGCGCAGCCAGATCGTCAGCCCCAAGGGCGGCCAGCCGGTCTCGGTCGACTGGCGCCTGACCGGCGCCGCCGGCGGCTTCAAGATCGTCGACGTCGTCATCGAGAACCTGTCGATGCGCAGCGCCCAGCGCGAGGATTACGGCAGCGTGATCAGCGGCGGCGGCATGGACGCCCTGCTCGCCGGCCTGCGCAAGAAGAACCAGGCCGGCTGATCCCGCCCGGCGCCCCTACCGCCCCGGGAAGGGCGAGGCTTGGGGCGTGGTGTACCAGTCGGGGCGGGGGATGGTCCATTGGTCGCCCCAGATCTGGTTGCCGCCGTCGACATGGACCACTTCGCCGGTGATGAAATTGCCCCCCGGGCCGGCCAGATGGACCGCCAGTTCGGCGACGTCGAGGGCGGTGCCGAAGCGGCGCATCAGGTTGGTGTTCGGCATGTCGGCGCGGGCCTCGTCGGGATAGACGTTCATGCCTTCGGTGGCGATGATGCCCGGCGCGATGCAGTTCACGCGGATGCCCAGCGGCGCCCATTCGATGGCGACAGTCTTCGACAGGGCGATGACGCCGGCGCGCGCCGCGCAGGTATGGGCCACCCCCGGCATGCCGCGCCCGACCACGGCGACGATGTTGACGATGGCACCGGGCCGGCCCTGGTCGCGCCACTGGCGGGCGGCGGCCTGCATCATGTGCCAGGTGCCGGCCAGATTGGTGTCGATCACCGCGTTGAAGCCCTTGGGGCTGAAATCGATCGCCGCCTGGGGGAACTGGCCGCCGGCATTGTTCACCAGGATGTCGATGCCGCCGAAACGGTCGCGCGCCGCCAGGTAGAGGGCGGCCACCGCATCCGGATCGCGGATCGACAGGGGGTGGGCCAGGACCTCGGCCCCGGCCCGGGCGAGCAATTGCGCCGTCGCCTCCAGCTTTTCCGGCTTCCGGCCGCAGACGACGAGGCGGGCGCCCAGCCGGCCCAGGGTCACCGCGATCGCCTTGCCGATGCCGGTGCCGGCGCCCGAGACCAGCGCCACCCGGCCGGCGAGAAGATCGCCGCGATGGGACAGCGGCAGGGACAGGAGTTCGTCGTCGCTGTAACCGAAACGTTCCATCATGCGGCCTCCCCGGCCAGCAGCCCGGCCGGCACGGGCACGGGCATGTCCATCAGCATCTGGGCCAGGGCCTTGCCCTGGGGGTCGATCCGGATCGAGGCGACGCCGCCGCCGCCGAGCGCATCGTGCAGCAGGAAATTCAGGGCATCGAAGCCCGGCAGGTCGAAACGCTCCACCCGCGTCACGCCCAGATGGGCGAACCACGCCTTGACCGCCGCCGGCGTCAGCGCCGCGCGGATATGGGGCAGATAGGCGGGCTTGCGGGCGGCGACGCCGATATTGGCGATATTGCCCTTGTCGCCCGAGCGCCCGACCGCCAGCCGGATCAGGGCCACGGCGGTGGTCGCCGCCTCGGCCGGATCGGGGACGGCCGGCACCTCCGCCGGGGCGGGGGCGGGGGGCGGCACCGGGTTGCCGACCGTGAAGACCTGGTCGCCCAGGGTCACGGTCGCCGGCACATTCGACGCCGGCCAGAGGAAGGAGAAGGTGCGGAACACCGGCTGCACCCCCGGCCGCCCGGCATAGAGGCCGGTCAGGCCCTGGGCCATGGCGGTCGCGGCTGGCACGATCTCGCGCGCCAGCACCTCCAGCGTGTCGGCGGCGGCGGCGCGGGCACCCAGCTTCAGCACCACTTCGCGGCTGGCGCGGGCGGCGGCGCTGCCGTGGGGGCCATAGGTCGCCTCGCTGCCCAGCACTTCGATCGAGGTTTCGGCAAAGGGCGGCAGGCCGCGTTCGGCGGCAAGGCGGGCGGCCCGGGCCAGGATGGCGGCGCCGGTCCGTTCCGCCTTGGCCACCGCCTCGCGCCCGGCGATGGTGACGGCGCCGATCACCCGATAGCCGTCGGCGACGGTGGCGCTGACCTTCAGGAGGCCGGTGGCGGGGCGGCCGCGGGCGCCGCTGACCCGCACCCGGTCCGGCCCCGCCGCCTCCAGGCGGACGGCACGGAAATCGCAGGCGACGTCGGGCAGCAGATAGGCGGCGGGATCGCCGATCTCGTAAAGAAGCTGTTCGGCGACGGCGAGCGGCACGACATGGCCGCCGGTGCCCGCCGGCTTGGTCAGGACGAAACTGCCGTCCGCGGCGACCTCGACGATGGGGAAGCCCATGTCGTCCCAGCCCGGGACATGATCCCAATCGGTGAAGATGCCGCCGGTGCCCTGCACGCCGCATTCGATCAGGTGGCCGGCGAGGCTGCCTTGGGCGAGCCGGTCCCAATCCTGCCAGTCCCAGCCGAAGTGATGGACCAGGGGCCCGAGGGTGACCGCGGAATCGACGCAGCGCCCGGTGATCACCACTTCCGCCCCGGCGTCCAGGGCGGCGGCGATGGCCCGCGCGCCGATATAGGCATTGGCGGTGACCAGCTTGTCCGGCAGGGCGGTGCCGGCGAACATGTCCCGGACCCTGGCCGCGCGGATCTCCGCCTCCGCCGGCTTCAGGTCGTCGCCGGTGACGGTCGCGATCTTCAGCTCGATGCCCGCGGCCCTGGCGCGGGCGGCCAGGGCCGCGGCGCAGGCGGCCGGGTTCATGCCGCCGCCGTTGGAGACGACGCGGATGCCCCGGGCCTTGATCGCGGCCAGATGGGGGACCAGCGCCTCGACGAAATCGGGGACGAAGCCCGCCTCCGGCTTCTTCGCCTTGACCCGCGCCAGCAGCGACAGGGTGATTTCCGCCAGCCAGTCGAACACCAGCACGTCGATCGCGCCGTGACGGACCAATTGCCCCGTGCCGTCGAGCGAATCGCCCCAGAAGCCGGACGCGCAACCGATGCGCAGGCTGCCGCTGTCCCTTGCCGTCGCCACGCTCTCCTCCTTTGATGAATTTCATTCATTTTGAGCGACGATAGCGAAGCCGCCCGCCGGGGGCAAGAGGGGGCGCGGCGGGACAAAGAAAAGGGGCGGCCCCGAAGGACCGCCCCGATCAAGACGACGCCGGCTGCGGGATCAGCGCACCGGCACCACGGTGACCGTGCCCATGGCGGCGCGGGCGCGGTATTCCGGCTGATACATATCCTCGACCGCGACCCCCGGCACCCGGTAGGTGCCGGGGGTGACCGCGCGGACGAGATAGGCGGCGGCGAAGGGGCCGGCGCCGGAGGTGTCGAAGGCGGCGACATAGCGGTCGTCCAGCGCTTCGGTATAGGCGGTGTCGGTCAGCTCCGGCAGCCAGTCCAGTTCCCCGGCGTCCGAGGCATTGGCGAGGCGCGGGTTCTCGACCTCGAAGCCGGCGGGCAGGAGGTCGATCACCATCAGCTGGTTGTCGCGATCCTGGGTGGTGCGGCCGACGACGACGGCGACCATCATGGTGCCCTGGGGCACCGCCTTCAGGTCGACCGGCTTGCCGTCGAGGGTGAAGAAGCGCCGCTCCACCTCCATGCCGTTGCCGTTGGCGGGCTGGTCCTTGGTCGGCACGCCGATCACCGTGCCGGTGTACCAGACCGAGCCTTCGCCCGCGTTTTCGAGCCGGATGCTGCCCGCGACCTCGGTCGTGCTCGGCCGGATCGAATAGGTCGTGCTGCGCGGCGGCACCGACTGGCCGGCGACGTTGACGCTCATCTTGTTGTCGCCGTCGGCCAGCGCCCGGGCGGCCATCAGCAGCCAGGCGCTTTCCTGGGTCGACAGCCAGCGCTTGCCGGCGACCATGTCGGCGACCTTGGCCGCCAGACCCTCGGCATCGATGCCGGGGACCTTGCTTTCCGCGGCCAGGGTGACGATGGCGGCGAGGTCGCGCACCGCGCTGCCGTAGTCGCGGCGGGCATTGCGCCGGTCCTGGGCGGCCAGGGCCCGGTCGAAGGCTTGTTGCGCCCGCGTCGTGTCGCCCAGCAGGGCCAGGGCGGCGCCGACCTGGGCCATGGCCAGCGGCGTCGGCAGGTCGAGGCCGACCGCATCGTGCAGATAGCGGGTGGCCCCCAGTTCGCCGGCCCCGGCGGCGGCCAGAACATAAAGCGCATAGGCGCGCGAGGCGAGCGCGTCCGGCCCGTCGTCGCGGCGGTTCTCGCCGTGCTGCTTCAGCCAGGCGAGGCCGCGGCGATAGGCGAAGTCCGGCACCTGCACGTCCTGGGCCCGTGCCCTGGTCAGGAAGTCCATCACATAGGCGGTGAGCCAGGGCTCGGTATTGCCGAAATAGCTCCACAGGCCGAAGCTGCCGTCGCTGCGCTGCATTTCCAGCAGCCGGCCGATCGCCTTGGCCACCCGGGCGCTCATGTCCGGCTCGTCCGGCTGTTCCCACAATTTGGCGACCTCGGCGACATAGAGCAGGGGCAGGGCCCGGCTCGTGGTCTGTTCGAGGCAGCCGTAGGGGTAGCGGTCGAGGCCGCGCAGCAGGCCGGCGACATCGACATTCGGCCGCGGGCTGAGGCTGAGCAGGAATTCGGCCGTGCCCGGGACATAGGGATCGAGCGCCTTCTGGCCGACGGTCAGGCCTTCCTTCGGCTTCAGCTGGCGGATCAGGCGGTCGATGTTGGGCAGCTGCGGGGCGCGGGTGCCGACGCCGACCGTGCGCTCGAAGCGGAAGCCGTCCGGCCCCTCGACGGTGAGCGCAAGGCGGGCAAGGCCGGCCGAGACCGCCTTGATCGGCACGGTGACGGTCCTGGTGTCGCCGACGGCCAGCTCGACCGGGCCGGGCTTGGCGCCGGCGACCAGCTCGACCACCGCATCGCCCGCGACCGAAACCTTGTAGGTCCCGGCCGCGGCCGCGACATTGCTGAGGGTGACGGTCAGGCGGCTGGTGTCGCCGACCGCGAGGAAGCGCGCGGTCGAGGACAGGACGACCAGGGGATCGCGCACGATCAGGCCCTTGTCGGCGCTGCCGACCTGGCGCCCGTTCCAGGCGACGGCCATCAGGCGCAGGCGGCCGTTGTAGTCCGGCACGTCGAAGCTGACGCTGCCCTTGCCCTTGTCGTCCAGGGTGACGATGCCGCTGTAGAGCGAGACCAGCTTGATGTCCGAAGGCGGCGCGCCGCGCCGGCCGAGGGCATCGCCATCGCCACCCTCGCGCAGCACCCCCGGCTTGCCCAGCTTGCCGTTCAGCAGCTTGCCATAGGCGTCGCGGACGTCGAGGCCCAGGCGGCGCTTGCCGAACAGGCGGGCCAGGGGATCGGGCGTCGCATAGTCGGTCAGTTGCAGGATGCCCTCGTCGACCGCGGCGACGGTGACATAGGTGGGCGCGCCGCCGGCGATCCCCGTCACCTCGACGGGAATGGTGACCTTCCGGCGCGGTTCCACCGTGTCGGGCCCGGCGAAGGCGACCTGAAGGCGCCGGCTGGCCGGATCGACGCCCAGCCAGGCGAGGCCGATGGCCCGGCCCGGGCCGCGCGCCGCATCCTGGTCGCCCGGCCGGAAGGCGGTGGCAAGGACATAGGCGCCCGGCCCCCAGCTTTCCGCGACCGGGATCTCGACTGCGGTGCCCTCGGCCGGGACGGTGACGTTGCGGGTTTCCAGCACCTTGTCGGTGGCGATGGTTAGCAGCACTTCGCCGGCGAAGGGCGCCTGGATGTGCAGGCGGGCGGTCTCGCCGGGGGCGTATTGCTCCTTGTCGGCGGTCACCGTCATCGTGTCCGGGGTATCGCCCAGGGAGGGCGAGACATACCAGCCGGCGGTGAAGCGGGTCGAACTGGCGGCGCCCGATTCCGCCTCGGTCACTTCCAGGCGATAGCGGCCGTAGTCGACCTTGGGCACCTCCAGCCGGCCGGGCCCGGCGGCGGCGAGGTCCAGGGTGCCGGAGGACAGCACGCGGTCGCGCACCACCACCTCATAGGCCCAGGCGCCGTTCCGGTAGTACCACTGGTAATTCCATTTCTCCTGGATCAGGGTCCAGCGCACGCCTTTGGCCGCGCGCGGCTTGCCCTGCTGGTCGAGGGCGACGAGGTCGAAGGCCGGGACCGCCTGTTCCTCGACCCGGGCGCCCTCGAAGCCGGGCTTCACGCCGAGCCAGAGCGAGCCGCTGCGCACCGGCAGTTCCAGCCGGCGCGAGACCGGCCGGCCGCTGGTCTCGAAGACGTCGGCGCGGATCATGGCGACCAGTGGCAGCGCCGTATCCGGCAATTCGCCGAGGGCGAGGTCGAAGGTGACCTTGCCCTTCTCGTCCGTGGTCTGGTCGTCGAGATTCAGGCGCTGCTGGGTGAAGCTCTCGTCGATCAGGCCGAAGCGATAGTCCTTGTAGTCGGGGAAGGGCGTGGCCGCGGCGCCGATCACCACCTGGACCGAGGCGCGCAGATCCGAGGCCGGGGTGCCGAAGAGATATTTCGCCTCGACGGTCAGGGGCACGCTCTGGCCCGGCTGGATCGACGGGCTGCCGGTCTGGGCGCTGGTCTCGATCCGGGCGGGCACCACGTCCTCGACCAGGACGGTCAGGGTGCCGATCGGCTCGCGCGCCGGGTCCGTGTGCCAGCCAAGCGTCCAGTTGCCGGTGCGGGCGCCGGCGCCGATCGCCCAGGCGACGTCATAGGCGCCGGCGGCGGCCGGCTTCAGCGGGCGGCGCTCGACCTCGACGCCGTCGGGGCGGCGGATGGTCAGGGTCAGGGGCAGGTTGTCGACCGCATTGCCGGCATCGTCGCGCAGCAGGGCGGTGACATGGGCGGTCTCGCCCGGGCGGTAGACGCCGCGCTCGGCATAGGCGAAGACGTCGAGCGGGCCGGGCTGGCTGCGGCCGGAAACGCCGCGGTCCGACAGGTCGAAGGCCGGCCCGGTCAGTTCGAGGAAGGTGAAATCGCCGCCGCCCGCGAAGGCCATGACGGCGGCCGGCTCGCGCCCGCCCTCGGCCCGGATCAGGCCGGGATCGAAGCGCAGGCGGCCCTGGTCGTCGGTCTTCAGGCGGGCCAGTTCGTCGTTGTTGCGGGCATAGAGGCCGATCTCGACCCCGGCCAGGGGCTTGCCGGTCGACAGGGCGCGGGCGATCACGGTCAGCCCGTCGTTGCCGGTGAAGGTGGTGAGGCCGACATCGGTGACCACCACCCATTGGGTGGCGAGATCGTCCCAGGTTTCCTGCTCGCCGGTGGTCAGGCCGGCGGTCAGGACATAGAGGCCGGGGGCGGCGGTCCTGCGCATCTGTTCGATGTCGATGGCGGTGACCACGCGCTCGTTCAGGCGGTTCTCGATCAGCACCTCGCCCTGCCAGACCCGTTCGCCGATATTGTTGGCGATGTCGTCGGCCGAATATTGGTTGAGCGTATAGAGCAGGTTGCCGTTGCCGATATTGGGCAGGATGTTGCGGTCGTTGACGCGGTAGAGGGCGAGGCGGGCCTTGTCGACATTGACCGACTGCAGGGGAATGCCGGTGGCGCCGACCTTGGGCAGGATATAGGCGCCCTGGGTGAAGCCCAGGCTTTCCGGCCGGTTGCCGATGGCGACGGTGCCCGATTCGATCCGCTCGAACTTGGCCCCGGCGGCGGACGGCAGGCCCTTGGCCACCGTCACCTCGTAGGACTGGCCGAAGCGGGCCCCCTCGACGCAGAGGAGATTGCCCTTGGCGACGAAGGCGGCGTCGAACCTGGGCGCGACTTCGATGTAATCCTCGAAGCGGGTGGTGGCCAGCAGGTCGCCGTAGAATTCGAGGCAGATCGCCGGCACGTCCGAATCGGTGCGGGCATAGGCATTGGTCACGCGGAAGCGGGTCGCCTCCTCGAGGGCGGCGACGCGGTCGGCGACGGCGGGGGTGTTCTTGATGGTGGCGGCCAGGCGATAGGCCTTGAGGGCGGTTTCCGCATCGCCCGAGCGTTCGATCGACGTGCCGAGGATATCGAGGGCGGCGATCTTCTGGTCCGGGGTGGCGGCCCGTTCGTAGGCGCGCCAGGCGGCGCCCGAGGCGCGCCAGTAATTGCTGCCCTTCAGCTGGACGTCGGCAAGGGCGTACCAGGTGGCATGGTCGTCGGCGCCATAGGCGATCGCGCTTTCGTAGAGGCTGGCGGCCTGCCACCAGCGGCGGCGCTCGGTCTCGACCTTGGCGGCATCGATCGCCTTCTTGGCGTCGGCGGCATTCTTCACCGCCTTGTCGTTGTCGCGGGCGATATCGTCCTGGTAGGACTGGGCCTGGGAGCGGTAGCTGTCCAGCTCCGCCGCGCGGGCGGTGCCGGCCGCCGCCGTCACCATCATGAAGACGAACAGAAGCTGCCGGAGTGCCGAAGCGACACGGTTCATGATTCGATCCCCCCTCGAAATCCGGGCGATCCTACACCAGGACCTGACGAATGCCGACGATCTTGGGACGCGTCGGGCCGGGCCGGTGTGATCCGGATCACAGTTCAGGCGGCGAGGATGAACCTCGCCGCGCGCGACCGGAAGGCCAAAAAAACGATACCCCCGCCGTTCCCCCCGGCACCCCGGGGGCGGCGGGGCCTTCAGGCGATGCGGCGGGCGGAACCCTGCCAGTAGCGGTCCTTCAGCAGGCGCTTGTAGAGCTTGCCGGTCGGGTGGCGCGGCAGTTCCGCCTCGAAGTCCACCGTCTTCGGGCATTTGACGGGGGAGAGATGGGCCCGGCAGAAGGCGATCAGCTCCGCTTCCAGCGCCGGCCCGGCATCGCGGATGTCGACCGGCTGAACCACCGCCTTCACCGCCTCGCCCCAGTCGGCGTCGGGCACGCCGAAGACCGCGACGTCGGCGACCTTGGGGTGGGTGATCAGCAGGTTTTCCGCTTCCTGCGGGTAGATGTTCACCCCGCCGGAAATGATCATATTGGCCTTGCGGTCGGTCAGGTAGAGATAGCCCTCCTGGTCGAGATAGCCGATGTCGCCGAGGGTGGACCAGCCGGCCGCATTGCGGCTGGAGGCGGTCTTGTCCGGGTCGTTGTGGTATTCGAAGACCGTGCCGTCCGAGAAATAGATCGCCCCCGGCTCGCCGGGGGGCAGTTCCCGGCCCTCCTCGTCCAGGATATGGGGCACGCCCAGCATGGCCCGGCCGACCGAGCCCTTATGCGCCAGCCATTCGGCGCTGGTGATGGCGCAGAAGCCGTTGCCCTCGGTGCCGGCGTAATATTCGTGGATGACCGGGCCCCACCATTCGATCATCTGTTCCTTCACCGGGATCGGGCAGGGCGCCGCCGCATGGATCGCGCATTGCAGCGACGAGAGGTCGTATTTCGCCCGCAGCCCGGGGTCGAGCTTCAGTAGGCGGACGAACATGGTCGGCACCACCTGGGTATGGGTGACGCGGTATTTCTCGATCAGCGCCAGATATTGCTCGGGCTCGAAATGCTCCATCACGATCACCGTCGCGCCGAAGCGCATCATGGTCAGCGAGAAGCGCAAGGGGGCGGCATGATAGAGCGGCGCGGGCGAGAGATAGACCGATGCGGCATTCGGCGCGTAAAGCGCCGCGTTCAGCATGAACAGCTTGTTCGGCGTGCCATAGGGTTCTTCCGGCAGGGCGACCTTCACCCCCTTGGGCCGGCCGGTGGTGCCGGAGGAATAGAGCATGTCCGCCCCTTCCGACGGATCGGCCAGCGCCGTCCGCGGCTGTTCCGCCACCGCGGCCTCATAGGCGGCGAAATCGGGCGCGGTCCCGTCCAGCATCAGGCGGTGGCGCAGCTTCGGCGCCTGCGCCGCCACCCTGGTGGCGAGATCCGCCATATAGCGCGAGGTGACCAGCACCTTGGCGCCGCAATCGTCGACGATATAGGCGGCTTCGGCCGCGGTCAGGCGGGTCGAGATCGCGGTGTAATAGAGCCCGGCGCGGAGCGCGGCCCAGGCGATCTCGAAGAAGCGCGGATGATTTTCGAGGATCAGGGCGATGCTGTCGCCGCGCACGAGGCCGAGCGAACGGAACAGATGGGCGCAGGCATTGGCCCGCGCCTCCAGTTCGGCATAGGTGACGGCGATGCCGCTGCCCGCCATCCGATAGGCGATCTTGTCCGGCGTGTTGGCGGCATGGATACCCGGGTGCATCTGTCTACTCCCTCTGCGCGGCCGGTTTTGCCCGGTCCTTACTGTTGTCGTCTGTTCTGGCGCTTATCGTTATGATGGGAGCCTAACCCAATGTTGACGCCTTCGTCATCCGGATAGCAGGGACCATGCCCGAGAAGCCCGCCCCCCCCAAGACCGATGCCGA
The DNA here is from genome assembly GCF_003173055.1 of Zavarzinia compransoris. Taxonomy (NCBI): domain Bacteria; kingdom Pseudomonadati; phylum Pseudomonadota; class Alphaproteobacteria; order Rhodospirillales; family Zavarziniaceae; genus Zavarzinia; species Zavarzinia compransoris. The sequence continues at coordinate 55,728 of NZ_QGLF01000003.1, read as the reverse complement.
CATCAAGGCCGAGCGCCTGGCCCAGGCGCTGCGCGACAATCTGAAGAAGCGGAAAGCCCAGGCCCGCGGCCGCGAGGCCGAGGACAAGGAGCGGGGCTGATCACTCGACCTTGCGCGGGCGGTTGCGCACGGCCCAGCGCAGCAGCAGGCCGAGGCTGGCCAGGATCAGGATGCCCTTGATCCATAGATCGGCGGTCACGGCGGCGCCGGTGACGTCGAGGATATAGAGCAGGAAGGCGAAGGCGATGACGACCAGCCCCAGCTGCCCCAGGTAGGACGGCCAGGTCATGCCGGCCTGGAGGCCGGCCTTGGGGTTGGCGGCCCGCACCAGATCGGTCAGGGCGGCGGCGAAAGGGTAGAAACTGCTGCCCCGGTCCTCGAAATCGGCGAAGCCCCGGTAATGGGTCGAGGGGATGGCGATGCGCCAGCCGCCCTTCGCCCGGATCACCAGATGGTGGCGCTCGGCATCGATGCGGGTCGGATCGAAGCGGACCTGGATCCCCGTGATCTCGGCATAGGGCAGGCAGCGCGGCAGGTGCTCGCGCTTCGGGCCGCTTTCCGGGGCCTCCGACGCGAGCAGCAGGGCGTCGGGCCCGAGGGACCAGCGGCGCAAGGGATCAAGCACGCTGTTGCGCACCGCATGGGTGATCGTCGGCTGTTCGTCCATGGCGGTCCTCAGGCGCCCCAGCGGCGCAATTGGCCGCGCGCCAGCTCGCGCAGCCGGTCGCGGCCGAAGCTGGGGTCGTGGCCGGCGTGGACGATGCTGACCGGCAGCTCCAGCAGCCGTTCCATGGTGCGGATATAGTCGGCGACATTGGAATGGGGCAGGGTGTCCAGCAGGGGCCCGTCATAGACCGCATCGCCGGAGAACAGGGTCCCGCTCGCCTGTTCGTAAAGGCCGATGCTGCCCGGGGAATGGCCGGGCAGGTGGAAGACCTGGAACTGCCGGTCGCCCAGGTCGATGATGTCGCCGTCCTCGACCAGGCTCAGGTTGCGGGCCGGGCGGATGCGGTATTCGGCCAGATCGAAGCCGGCGTGCGGGAGGGCGGTGACCATGGCGCCGTCCAGGTCGTAGCCGCCGATCTGGTCCGCCAGCGTCGACAGGTCGGCGGGGTCGAAACGCCCGCCCGCCAGGGTCGAGGCCGGCGCCGCCTCGGCCAGGCCCGGCGCTTCCAGCCGGTGGCACAGGCAATGGTCGAATTCGTGATGCCCGCCGATATGATCGAGATGGGCATGGGTGGCGACGGCGCTGACCGCGCCGCCCAGGATGTCGCGGGCGAAATCGCGCAAGGGTGCCAGCCCCATGCCGGTATCGACGACGAGATCGCGCTCCCGCCCCTTCACATGCCAGATGTTGCAGCGGAGAAACGGCACCACATGGGGTTCCCAGATCAGGGTGATGGCGGCATCCACCCTGCGCCGTTCGAACCAGCGATCCGCGATCTTGAAGCCCATGCCACCGTTCTCCGCCTGCCGTCGTAACGCTATGGTGCCCCGTGCCGCGCCGCCGGGAAAGACTGCCGCCGTTCGCGGTTGATCGGGGGCCGGCGACAGGGCTTTATGGACGGGCAACCGACCGGAGCCCTGCCCCCCATGTTCGCCCGCCTGCTGTTTGCCCGCCTGCTGTTCGCCAGCCTGCTGTTCGCCGCCCCCGCCCTGGCGGAAGAGACCAAGCCCGACGCCGAAACCAGCACCTTCGGCACCTGGACCATGCGCTGCATCGCCCCGGCGCGGGAAGACCTGCCGCCCTGCGACATCCTGCAGACCGTGACCAACCGGGACAACGGCCAGACCATCATGCAGGCATCCTTCGCCTATTCCCCGCCGCAGGACAAATATGCGGTGCAGCTGGTCCTGCCCCTCGGCTTTCTCATTCCCGCCGGCGTCCTGGTCCGGGTCGAGGGCGGCAAGGATATCACCGACTGGCCGGTGACCCGCTGCGAAGCCGTCGGCTGCCTGGTCGAGCGCCTGCTGACCGCGGCCGATTTCCAGGAATTCCGCAGCCACGACAAGGGCATGGTGGTCGTCCTCGATCCCCAGGGCAAGCCGCTGGCGCTGCCCCTCGAATTCAAGGGGTTCGCCGCGGCGCTGGATGCCATGACCGCGCGCAACAAGGCCGCCCACAAGCCGAAATGAGCGGCAGAATTCACCTTAAAAACCATGTAAATAATATATTTCAACCATCCTTCATTGACAATATAAGGTAATCAGCGATAGACCGGTGAGTATGAGATCGTCGGGGTTCATAGGGGTTGTTCATGTTCGGAGCAAGAGGGGCCTTGGTGCCGGGGCCAAGCCTTTCCGAAGGGGCAAGGCATTGCCCCGGCCCCGCCCGGTTTCCTGACGGCCGGGGGCGGTGATGGCGCGCGGCATTTCGCGGCTGCGGGCCCATAGCGTCATTCCCGGCTTCGGGCTGACGCTCGGCTATACGCTGATCTATCTCGCGGTGATCGTGCTCATCCCGCTGGCCGCCCTGTTTCTCAAGGCGTTCGAGATCGGCCTCGGCGGCATCTGGACCATTGCCACCACGCCGCAGGTGGTCGCCGCCCTGAAGCTGTCGTTCGGGGCGTCCTTCATCGCCGCCGTGATCAACGGGGTCTTCGGCCTGCTGCTCGCCTGGGTCCTGGTCCGCTACGAATTTCCGGGCAAGCGGGTGGTCGATGCCATCGTCGACCTGCCCTTCGCCCTGCCCACCGCGGTGGCCGGCATCGTGCTGGCGACGCTCTACGCCAAGAACGGCTGGATCGGCGCGCTGTTCGGGCCCGAGACCTGGGTCGGCGGCTGGTTCGGGCCGAAGGGCCTGCTGATCGCCTATACCCCGCTCGGCGTCGTCGTCGCGCTCACTTTCGTCGGCCTGCCCTTCGTCGTGCGCACGGTGCAGCCGGTGCTCGAGGATTTCGACGCCGAGACGGAAGAGGCGGCGGCCAGCCTCGGCGCCTCGCGCTTCGCCACCTTCTCGCGGGTGATCCTGCCGGCGATCCTGCCCTCGCTGGTCACCGGCTTCACCCTGGCCTTCGCCCGGGCGGTCGGGGAATACGGCTCGGTCATCTTCATCGCCGGCAATATCCCGATGGTGTCGGAAATCGCGCCGCTGCTGATCGTGACCAAGCTCGAGGAATTCAACTACGCGGGGGCTGCCGCGATCGCCGTGGTGATGCTGGTGATTTCCTTCGCGCTGCTGCTCGTCATCAACCTGCTCCAGCGCTGGAACCACGCGCGGAAGCAGGCCTGACCGGAGGGACGGAACGATGGATGGCGCACCCCGCAGCAACGACGCGGTGACCGAAAGCCCCTTCACCCGCTTCGGCCTCTCGGCCCTCGGCCTGTTCTACCTCGTGCTGTTCCTGGTCCTGCCGCTGGCGACCGTGTTCATCGAGGCGTTCGCCAAGGGCTGGGGCACCTATTTCTCGTCGCTGGCCGAGCGTGACGCCCTGGCCGCCGTGCGCCTGACCCTGACGGTCGCGGCCATCGCGGTGCCGCTGAACATCGTCTTCGGCCTGGCCGCGTCCTGGGCCATCGCGAAATACGAATTCTGGGGCAAGAGCTTCCTGATCACCCTGATCGACCTGCCGTTCTCGGTCTCGCCGGTCATCTCGGGCCTCGTCTACGTCCTGCTGTTCGGGGCCCAGGGCTATCTGGGGCCCTGGCTGGCGGAACACGACCTCAAGGTCATCTTCGCCGTGCCGGGCATCACGCTCGCCACCATCTTCGTGACCTTCCCCTTCATCGCCCGGGAACTCATTCCCCTGATGCAGGAACAGGGCACCTCGGAGGAAGAGGCGGCGCTTTCGCTCGGCGCTTCCGGCTGGCAGACCTTCTGGCATGTCACCCTGCCCAACATCCGCTGGGGCCTGCTCTACGGCGTCCTGCTGTGCAATGCCCGGGCGATGGGGGAATTCGGCGCGGTTTCGGTCGTCTCGGGTCACATCCGCGGCCTGACCAACACCATGCCGCTGCATGTCGAGATCCTCTACAACGAATATAATTTCACCGCCTCTTTCGCGGTGGCGTCGCTGCTTGCGCTGCTGGCGCTGCTCACCCTGGTCGTCAAGGCGCTGCTCGAATGGCGCTATGGCGACGAACTTTCCTCGGCGAAGCGCCACTGACAGTCTCGGGATGTCTCGGATGGGTATCGAAGTCAGCTCCGTCACCAAGCGCTTCAAGGATTTCACCGCGCTCGACGATGTCAGCCTGAATGTCCAGCAGGGCGAGTTCCTCGCCCTGCTCGGGCCGTCCGGCTCGGGCAAGACCACCTTGCTGCGCATCATCGCCGGCCTCGAATTCCCGAATGCGGGGCGGATCCTGTTCCAGGGCCAGGATGTCTCGGACCGTTCGGTACGCGAGCGCCACGTCGGCTTCGTGTTCCAGCATTACGCCCTGTTCAAGCACATGACCGTGGCGCGCAACATCGCCTTCGGCCTCAGCGTGCGGCCGGCGCGGCGCCGCCCCGCCCGCGCCGAGATCGAGAAGCGGGTCGACAGCCTGCTGCACCTCGTCCAGCTCGGCGGGCTCGGCGGGCGCTACCCGTCCCAGCTTTCGGGCGGGCAGCGGCAGCGCGTGGCGCTGGCCCGGGCCCTGGCGATCGAGCCCCGGGTGCTGCTGCTCGACGAACCCTTCGGTGCCCTGGACGCCAAGGTGCGCAAGGAATTGCGCCGCTGGCTGCGCAAGCTGCACGACGACATGGGCATCACCACCGTCTTCGTCACCCACGACCAGGAAGAGGCGCTGGAAATCGCCGACCGCGTGGTGGTGATGAACAAGGGCCTGATCGAACAGGTGGGCCCGGCGCAGGAGGTTTACGACGCCCCCGCCACGCCCTTCGTCTACGACTTCCTCGGCAATACCAACCGCCTGCCGGCCGCGGTGCGCGGCGGCGTCGCCAATGTCGTCGGCCTCCTGGTGCCGGCGCCGGACGTGCCCGACGGCGCGGGCGTCGCCTTCGTCCGGCCCCATGAATTCGAGCTTCGCCCCTCGGGCGCCCATGGCGGCATCGAGGGCACCATCGCCCATGTCTTCGCCAGCGGCCCGATCCTGCGCATCGAGGTCAATGTCCCGGCGGTGGAACTGGCCATCGGCCTGCAGATCGAGGTCGAGGCCATGCGCCAGGTCCTCGACGGCATCATCCTGGAACGCGGCGCCCGCGTCGCCCTGGCGCCGCGCAATATCAAGGTCTTCAAAAAGCAGGATTGAGCCGCCCCTCCGCCGGCCCTGCCCGGCCGGCCCGGGGTTCCCTTCACGGTTGAAGGTGCCGGGCCGTATCGTCGCACAATAGGCAGCCGTTTCCTTATCTTGGAATGCGGCCGCTTCGTCCGGCGCCGCCGTCGATCTCAGGCGACAGTATTTGTCGGCGACAGCATCGGGCGGCGATGATCTTCGCTCTCCTCTTCGGACTAGTTCAGTTGTAGCCTTGTTAAGGTTTCACGTGGCTATAATGGGTGATTCGTCGTCCCCGACGGCGTTCCCCGCCGGGTGAAGTTTCGAGACGCGGAAGGACTGAATGGCCAGCTCCGATGAGACATCCCGCCTGTTCAAGGCCGTCGGTCTCGGCGATGCCGGGGACGGCTACAAGACGCTCGGGGTGCTGGCCCATCAACAATCGCCGGAAGATCTGCCGCCCCTGATGGCGGCGGTCGACCGCTCGCTGGCCCGGCGGGCCGCGGTTCCGGGGGCGCCCGCCGCCCCGGCCCCGCCGCCGGCCGCCGTTCAGCCGCCGCCGTCCTTCCTGTCGGCCGATCGCCGCCTCCAGGCGCCGGCTTCGCAGCTTCCCGTGTTTCAGGCCCCGCCTCCCCAGGCGCCGGTCCATCCGGCGGCCCCGTTCCCCCCGGCCCCGTTCTCCCCGGCCTATGCGCCCGCCGTGCCGGTGCAGCCAGCCCCGGTTTCGCCAGCCCTCGTTCCCCCAGCCCTTGTTCCGGCGCCTGCGGTTCCGGCGCCCGGCCCGGCCCAGGGGCTCGGGCGGATGTTCCAGCGCCTGCATCAGCCGGAAGCTGCCCGGGACGCCGCCGACCCCGGCCGGGAGACGAGGTTGCGGCCCCTGTTCGACAGGCTGCGTTGATGCCTGTGGTGGCATTCTCATCGCCCAAGGGGGGCGTCGGGAAGACGACCCTGGCCGCCCATGTCGCCATCGGGCTGCACGGCCTCGGCTGGGGTGTGGTCGCCATGGATTTCGACAGCCAGAACAGCCTGCGCCTGCCCTTCGGCGTCGCCCTCGAAGACGGGCACGGCTATGTCGCCGCCTGGGACCGGCCCGAAACCTGGCCGAGCCTGGCCCGCCAGACCGGGAGCGGCGCCCATATCCTGCCCTATGGCGACGTCGGCGAGGCGGAGCGGATGCAGTTCGAGCGCTGCCTGCTGGAAGAACCGCATTATCTCGCTGCCGGCCTCGGCCCGATCCTGGAACAGCCGGACTGGGTCATCGTCGCCGACCTGCCGCCCGGCCCCGCGCCGGCGCTGCGGGCCCTCGACCGGGTAAGCGCCCTGCATGTCGCCGTGCTGCTGGCCGATGCGACTTCGCTGTCGCTGCTGCCCCAGGTCGAGCGCGGCGCGCTCTATGGCGAGCATCCGCCCTTCGTCGTCCTCAACCAGGTCGATCCGCGGCGGCGCCTGTCCCGCTCGGTCAGCGAATTCGTCGCCAGCCGCGTCCCGGACCAGCTGATCGGCCAGATCTGCCGCGACGAGGCGGTGGCCGAGGCGGTGGGCTGGCAGCGGCCGGTCTACGACCATGCCCCCGCCAGCGCCGCGGCGCGCGATTTCCGCGCGCTTGCCGAACGCATTTCCGACCTCCTGCGGCAGAGCGCCCTGGCCGGCCAGGCCGGCGCCCGGGGAGGCGAGGCATGAGGCCGCCGCCGAAGGGGCGCCCCGCCCCCGGGATCGACCTCTCGGCGGCCGATGCGCCCGGCTTCCGCCGCTGGCTCGGCACGCTCGAGGCGCTGCCGGCCTGGGGCGTCTGGGCGCTGCTGCTGCTCGGGGTCCTGACCCTGTTTCCGGTCGTCGTCGCGCCGCTCGATCTCTATTGGCAGATCGGCTTCGGCGTCCTGATCTATGCCGTCGCGATGGTGCTGAACCGGTCGGCGTCGCCGGTGGTCACGGTCGTTCTCTGCGTGCTCTCGGTGGTCGCCTCCACCCGCTATCTCTACTGGCGGATGACCGAGACCCTGGTCTTCGACAATCTGCCCGGCGCCGTGCTGGGCCTCGGCCTGCTGCTGGCCGAGATCTATGCCTGGTTGATCCTGGTGCTCGGCTATTTCCAGACCGCCGCCCCCCTCGACCGGCCGGCGACGCCCCTGCCCGAGGACGGCAGCCTGTGGCCGACGGTCGACGTCTATATCCCGACCTACAACGAAAGCCTGGAGATCGTCGCCGATACGATCCTCGCCGCCGCCAACCTGGACTATCCGGCGGACAAGCTGCGCGTCTACGTGCTGGACGACGGGCGGCGCCAGGAATTCCGCGAATTCTGCGAAAAGGCCGGGATCGGCTATATCATCCGCCCGGACAATGCCCATGCCAAGGCGGGCAACCTGAACCATGCCCTGACCAAGACCGACGGCGAACTGATCTGCGTCTTCGATGCGGACCACGTCTCGACCCGGGCCTTCCTGCAGGTGACGGTGGGCGGCTTCCTGGTCGATCCCCGCCTCGCCCTGGTGCAGACCCCGCACCATTTCTTCACCCCCGATCCCTTCGAGCGGAACATCAGCGGCGGCCAGCGGATCCCGAACGAGGGCGAACTGTTCTACGGCCCGGTGCAGAAGGGCAACGACTTCTGGAATGCCGCCTTCTTCTGTGGCTCCTGCGCCGTGATCCGGCGCGCCGCGGTCGAGGACGTGGGCGGCTTCGCGGTCGAGACCGTGACCGAGGACGCCCATACCGCGCTGAAGATGCAGAAGAAGGGCTGGAACACGTCCTATCTGGACGTGCCCCTGGCGGCCGGCCGGGCGACGGAGCGCTTCGTGCTCCACGTCGGCCAGCGGGTGCGCTGGGCGCGCGGCATGACCCAGATCCTGCGCCGCGACAATCCCCTGATCGGCGGCAAGCTGACCCTGGCGCAGCGGCTCTGCTACCTGAATGCGATGCTGCATTTCCAGTTCGCCCTGCCGCGCATCGTGTTCCTGACCGCGCCGATCGCCTTCCTGATCCTGGACCAGAACATCATCGCCTCGACCGCGTCGATGGTCCTCGCCTATGCCGGGCCTCACCTCGTGCATGCGACCTTGACCAATGCCCGCATCCACGGGCAGCACCGCCTGAACTTCTGGGGCGAGCTTTATGAAACCGCCCTGTCCTTCCATCTCGTCTGGCCCGTGATGGCGACCATGATCAATCCCCGCCTCGGCAAGTTCAACGTGACGGACAAGGGCGGCCTGCTCGACCGTGACTATTTCGATTTCCGCATCGCCCGGTTTCACCTGCTGACCCTGTTCCTGATCCTCGTCGCCTGCGGCATCGGCTTCTATCGCCTGGTCTTCAACTGGGACGATGCCAGCCTGCGCGGGGTTCTGGTGATGAACATCGGCTGGGCGATCTATAATTCCATCGTTCTGCTCGGCGCCATGGCGGCGGCTTTCGAGACCCGGCAGATCCGCCGCACCGTGCGCCTGCCGATCACCCTGCCGGTCACGGTCTATGCCGGGACCGGCCATGTCGTCTGCGGCGAGACCGCCAATATTTCCACCGGCGGCGCCTTGATCCGCCTGCCCGAAGACGCCGAAGTCAATGCCGAGGATGTCGAAGTGATCGAATTGCCGGCGGCCGGGCGGTCGCACCTGTTCCCGGTCACGGGGATCGAGGTGAAGGGCGGGATCATGCGTGTGCGTTTCGGCGAAATGCCCGTCGAGGATTACCGCTATCTGATCGATATCGTGTTCGGGCGCCTCGATGCCTGGGTCGATCGCGGCCATGCGGAAAACGAGCCGCGGCCCTCGGCCCTGCTGTCGCTGCTGCGCGCGGCGGCGGGCCTGTTCCTGCGCCCCCGCCGGGCCGCCGGGCCCCCGGCACCGGCCGCCGCCCCGGCCGAGACGGCCAAGCCCGAGGATCTGCGGGCCCTGGTGCCCGGCGCCCGGCCGACGGCGACGACCATCGTCGCCCTCGGCCTGCTGGCCGGCCTCGGCGCCGGATTCGTCGGCACCGGCGGGGCCCATGCCCAGGCCATGCCGGAACCGCCCGCGGCCGTCGCGCCGGCCCCCGTGCCCAGCCCCTTGCCCGTGCCCAGCCCCTTGCCCGTGCCGGCGATGCCTGCGCCCGAGGCGCCGGCCCCCGCCTTTCCCGGGGTCTCGGCCGTGCCCGCGGCGCCTGCGCTGCCCGCCGCCCCCCTGCCGCCCGGCACGCGCGCCCTGGCCATCAGCCTCAAGGATCTCGGCGCGCGGGAAGCGCTGCGGCTGATGGGCACCGAGGCCGAGGTCGGCTTTCCCGTCGACATCCGCCAGGACGAGGTGGTGACGGCGGCCAAGATCACCCTGACCCTGGCCTATTCGCCGTCGCTGCTGTCCGAATTGTCCCATCTGTCCGCCCTGGTCAACGGCGAGGTGGTGGGGACGCTGCGTCTCGAACCCAACAATGCCGGCGGCCTGACGGTGGAGATCCCGGTCAATCCGGCGCTCTTCGTCCGCTTCAACCGAATCGGCGTCCGGCTGTCCCAGCACTATACCCGCGAATGCGAGGACCCGCTGCACAGCAGCCTCTGGACCATCCTCAGCAACCAGTCGTCCCTGCAACTCACCCTGCAATCGGTGCCGTCGCGGACGGACCTCGGCGCCCTGCCCGCGCCCTTCTTCGATTCCGCCGACCGGGAAAAGCCGTCGGTCCAGGTCGCCCTGCCGCCCAATCCGACCCCCGGCCTGCTGCATGCGGCCGCGATCGCGACGGCCTATTTCGCGACCGAGGCTTCCTATCGCGGCATCGATTTTCCGGTCAGCCTGGGCCAGCTGCCGGCCGGCAACGCCGTGGTGCTGGCGACGCCGACCGCGCTGCCCGCCGGCCTGACCCTGCCCACCCTGGCCGGGCCGTCACTGATCACCGCCGCCAATCCGGCGGGCGGGCGGCTTCTGGTGATCGCCGGCCGGAACGAGGAGGAGTTGCGCGCGGCCGCGACCACCCTGGCACTGGGCGCCGCCACCCTGTCGGGGGCGAGCATGACCGTGGGTGCGCCGGTGGTGCCGGTGCGCCAGCCCTATGACGCGCCGCGCTGGATTCCGAGCGACCGGCCGGTGCGCTTCGGCGAACTGGTGGATGCGGATGCCTTGCAGGGCGTCGGCCTCATCGCCGGGGCGATCGCCGTGCCCTTCCGCACCGCCCCCGACCTGTTTCTCTGGGGCGACCGGGGGGTGCCGGTCGACGTCCGCTACCGCTATCCGCGCGGGGACTGGCTCGATCTGGACGAATCCCGCCTCGATGTGGCGATCAACAGCCGCTATCTGAAGACCCTGCCGATCCGCCATCCCAATGTGGTCGACGAAGTGCGCGATTTCGTCGCCAGCGATTTCGGCCTGGCCGCGGGCGCGGTGAAAGTGCCGCCCTATGCGGTCTTCGGCAAGAACCAGCTCGAATTCTCGTTCAGCCTGCGGCCGAAGGGCATGAATTACTGCCAGGGCGGCGTGCCGGGGACGGTGCGGGTCGCGGTCGACCCGGATTCGACCATCGACCTTTCCAGCGTCGAGCGCTTCGCGGTGCTGCCCAATCTCGGCCATGTCGTCGGCGCGGGCTTCCCCTTCACCCGTCTCGCCGATCTCGGCGAGACCGCGGTCGTCCTGCCCCAGCGCCCCAATGCCCAGGAAATCCAGGCCTTCCTGGCGCTGCTCGGGCGCTTCTCGGAATTCACCGGGTTTCCGCCCCTGCGCCTGCTGGTCCTGCACGGCACCGAAAACCTGCCGGCCGGCGCCGGCCGCGACCTTCTCGTCATCGGCACGCTGGACGACCGGTTGCAGGCGGCCCGGCTGATGGCGGACGGGCCGGTCCAGGCCGCGGGCGGCCGTCTCGCCATCCGCCAGGGCGACCTGATCGAACGCGCCTTCGCCGTGTTCGACGGCCTGGGCAACGGCGAGGACCGCAGCCAGGCGGCGCAGATCCTGCTTACCGGCGGCGATTTCGCCGGCATGGTCGGCCAGCGCCTGCCGGATGCGGGCGGCGACCGCTCGCTGGTGCTGGTGCTTGCGACCAAGTCGGAACAATTGCCGAAACTCGTGGCCAGCCTGGACGAACTGGCGATCAGCGCCGCGGTCAAGGGCGACCTCGCCATCTTCGGCGAGGACCGCGCCACCAGTTTCCGTGTCGGGCCGACCTATACGGCCGGGGAACTGTCGCCCTACAGCCGCCTGCGGTGGGAATTCCGGGCTCATCCCTGGATGTTGGTCGGCAGCGTCCTGCTTGGCGCCTTCGTTCTGGCCACGATCTTCTATATGCTGCTGAAGCGTCGGACCAAGGCGAGACTGCGCCACCAGAAGGGGGCGTGACATGAGGCATGCGGATTGGCGATCCCCGGTTTCCCGCGCGGCCCTGGCGGCCGTGCTCGGGACCTTCGGCCTGTCCGCCGCCGAGGCCCAGCAGGCACCGGCGGGCGGCCCGGCGCCGCAGGCCGTGGCGGGCCAGGGGGCAACGGGCGTCCATGCCCTGCTCGAACAGGCCGTGTTCTGGCACGAGCGCGGCCGCACCGATCTCGCCGCCCAGTCGATGCAGCGGGCCTATGCCATCGCGCCGAACGATCCGGACGTGATCTTCCGTCTCGGGCTTTTCGCCGTGCAGGACGGCAAGACGGCGACGGCGGAAGCCTGGCTTCAGCAGTTGCGCCGGGTCACCGCGCCCGGCGACCAGCGCCTGGCGCGGCTGGAGCAGGCGGCGCGCCAGGGTGCCATTCCGGCCGACGGCATCGCGGCGGCCCGGGCCCTGGCCCAGGCCGGCCGCACGGCCGAGGCGGTGGCCACCTATCGCCGCCTGTTCGGCGCAGCACCGCCGCCGGACAGCTATGCCCTCGAATATTACCAGACCCTGGCCGGCCAGCCGGAAAGCCTGAACGAGGCGCTTGCCGGCCTGGCCCAATTGGCCCAGCGCGACCCCATGGGCCCGGCGGCCGTCGCCTACGGCAAGGCGCTGACCTATAACGAACAGTCGCGCCGCCAGGGCATCGCCCTGCTCGCCGCCCGCGGCGCGGAACCGGACGCCCGCGCCGCCTGGCGCCAGGCCCTGCTGTGGCTGGGGGCGACGGCGGCGGACAAGCCGCTCTACGATGCCTATCTCGCCGCCTATCCGGACGATCAGGCAGTGCTGGCCCGGTTCCGCGAAGGCACCCAGCCCCAGGCGCGGACGGACGGTTTCGCCGCCCTCGACGGCGGCGACAGCCGCCTGGCCGAACAGCGCTTCCGCCAGCGCCTCCAGGAACGGCCGGACGATGCCGAGGCGCTTGGTGGGCTCGGCATCCTGCGCCTGCGCGCCGGCGACCATGCCGGCGCCCGCGACTATCTCGAACGGGCGACCAGGGCCGATCCCGCCCGCCGCGGCCAATGGGCCGAGGCGCTGGCCAGCGCCCGCTTCCTGGGCGAGATGGCGGCGGCGCGCCGGGCGCGCGACGCCGGCCGCCTGCAGGAAGCGGAAACCAAGGCCCGGGCCCTGGCCGGCGGCGCCGGGCAGCGGGGGCGCGACGCCCGCCTGCTGCTGGCCGACATCCTGGTCCGCCGGGGCCAGGCGGCAGCGGCAGAAGCGGAATACCGCGCCGTCCTGGCCGCCGAACCGGCCAACGGCCCCGCCCTGTCCGGCCTTTACGAACTTCTGGTGCGCCAGCGGCGCACGGGCGAGGCGGAAGCCCTGGCCGCCCGCCTGCCGCCCGGCCGGACCCGCAGCCTTGAGGGCCTGCACCGGGCGGAAAGCGATGCCCTGCGCGCCCGCGCCAAGGATTCGCTGGCGGCCGGCGACGTGCTCTCGGCCCGGGCCGACCTCGAAACCGCTCTGGCCGGCGATCCGAACAATGCCTGGCTGCGCCTCGATCTCGCCCGGCTGCTGGCCGGCCAGGGCGAGGGCGAGCGTGCCCGCGCCCTGATCGACGGCATGACCGCGCCCGCCAATGCCGGCGCCGAGGCGCTGCATGCCGGCGCTCTCTTCGCCGGCGAACAGGGCCGCTACGATGTCGCCGCCGCCCTGATCGAGCGGATCCCGGCGCGGGCCCGCACGCCCGAAATGCGCGCCCTGTCCACCCGCTCGGCGACCGAAGCGGCGGTCGGCCGGGCCCGCACCGCGCTGGCCGGCGGCGATGCCGCCGGGGCCCAGGGCATCCTGCGCGGGCTCTATGCCTCGGCCGCATCGCTGTCGATCGCGGAGCGGGGCACGATCGCCGCCGCCCTGGTCGATGCCGGGGATCCGGCCCTGGCCCTGTCCCTCGTCCGCCAGGACCTGGAGGCGGTGCCGAAGCCGCCCGCCGCCCGCTATGCCGGCCACCTGAACATTCTCGCCGGTCTCGGCATGGATGCGGAGGCGCAGAGCTTCCTGGCCCGCCTGGCCCAGGTCCGGGGCGTCGACGGCGGCGAATTGGCCGGCCTCGGCGCCCGCTTCGCCTCCGGCCGCGGCGACCGCCTGCGCGAAGCCGGCCAATATGCCGATGCCTATGACGTCCTGGCCCTGGCGCTGGCCCAGTCGCCGGGGGATATCGGCCTGATCAACGCGCTCGGCCGGCTCTACGACAGCGGCGGCATGCCCGATCAGGCGCTGGCGGCCTTCCGCCGGGCGCTGGCCCTCGACCCCGGCAACCGGGAGGCGACCCGGGGCGCGATCGGTGCCGCCATCGCCGCCGGCGATACGGAGACCGCGGACCGCCTGCTGCGGTCGGCCCTGGCTGGCGCGCCGGGCGATGTCGACCTGCATGTCATGGCCGCCAATCTGGCCCGGGCGCGCGGCGATACCCGCGCCGCGGTCGAGGCGCTGGAAACGGCGCAAAGCCTGCGCGCCCAGCAATTGGGCACGGCCGCGGCCCTGCCGCCGGCCGCTGCCACCACCTTGCCGGGGCGGACGGTGCCGGCCGGCGTGCCGGGCAACCCGTTCCGGCGCTCATCGACCGGCGGCGCGCCGGCGATCTCGACCGCCCTGCCCGAGACGGCGCGCCCCTATGCCGAGGCGCTGCCGGTCCCGCACGACATGGTCCCGCACGACATGGCCCCGCGCGATATGGCCATGCTCTCCGCCGCCTCGGGCGAGACGGCGGGGGATATCTATCTGCCGGGCGGCCGGCCGCTCGAAATCCTGCCCCGGGCCTATGACGCGCCGACGGTGATCACCCCCCGGACGGAGACGCTGCAGCCGCCCGCGACCGTGACCCCGGCAAGGCCGATCCCGATCCCGCCGGCCCCGGTGCTGACGATGCCGCCGACCCCGGTTCCGACCGCCCCCACCCTGGTTACCCCGACCCTGACCGCGCCGGCCCCGGCCCCGGCTGCCCCGGCGCCGGTGCGCTATCCGTCGCCGTCCCGGCCGCGCCCGGCGCTGCCGGTCGGCCCGGCGGTGGCCGACAGCAGCCTGCTGGTGCCGGCGCTGCCGTCCGCGGCCCTGGCGGGGGACCCGATGTCCCAGGAAATCGCCCGCCAGCTGGCCGAGCTGAAGGATCAGGCGGCCGGTTTCGTCCGCGGCGACATTTCGATCCGCAACCGCAGCGGCGACGAGGGCTTGAGCGCCCTGACCGAGGTCGGCGCCAATGTCGGCGTCTCGGTCTCGCCGCTCGGCACCGGCCGGCTGACGGTGACGGCCAATCCGGTCAACGTGAATGCCGGCACGCCCAGCGGCGACGCTTCGCGCCGGTTCGGCGCCAATCCGCTGATCCCGACCACGGTCACCAGCAGCAACTACCAGGAACTGGCGGCGATCGTCCGTGAGAACGACGGCGTCTGGTCGCTGCTGACGCCGGCGCAGCGAACCATCCTCGGCGCGGCCGTCACCACGCCGACGCCGACCCTGCTGGCCGAATTCGTCACCGCCAATCCGGCCCTGGTGGCGGGCCTGCCGACGGAAATCCGCACCAATATCCAGGCTGCGGCGACGGGCACCCTGCTCAGCGCCTTCGTCGGCGCCAATCCGACCATCTGGAACGGCCTGACCGCGGCCCAGCAATCCCTGCTCGGGGCGGCGCTGGCGTCCGACACCTATAGTTTCGACACCACCCGCATGGCGGCGCTGCGCCGTTCGCCCAAGCAGGAAACCTCCGGCGTCGGGCTGAGCGCCGCCTATGAACTCGGCAGCTTCAAGGCGGATGTCGGCACCACCCCGCTCGGCTTCGAGGTGACCAATCTGGTCGGCGGCGTGACCTGGCGGCCGCGGCTGGGCAACGACACCGAATTGTCGGTGACCGGCGAGCGGCGCGCGGTGACCGACAGCATGCTGTCCTATGCCGGCACGGTCGAGCCCTTCTCGGGGCAGAGCTGGGGCGGCGTCACCCGGACCGGCGGCCGGGTCATGCTCTCGACCGACGACGGCGCGGTCGGCCTTTACGGCGGTGGCGGCTATTACCGGCTCGAAGGCGAGAATGTCGCCGACAACAGCCAGATCGAGGCGACGGTCGGGGCCTATTTCCGCCCCTACCGCACCGAGCGGTCCGAGCTGAAGGCGGGCATCAACCTGTCCTATATGGCCTTCGACGAGAATCTCGGCGAATTCTCCTTCGGCCACGGCGGCTATTTCAGCCCGCAGACCTTCTATTCCGTCGCCTTCCCGGTCGAATACACGGGCACCAGCGAAAGCGGGAAATGGAAGTATAATGTCGGCGGCGCGGTCGGCTACCAGAGTTACGACAAGGATGCCGCGCCCTATTTCCCGACCGATCCGGAAATGCAGGCGATCCTCGACCGCGAGTCGGCCAGCGGCCTGATCGCCACGTCCTTCTATCCCGCGAGCAGCGCCAACGGCTTCGGCGCCAGCCTGAAGGGCAGCGTGGACTATAGTTTCGATCGCCTGACCACGGTGGGGGCGGCCGCGTCCTACAACGGCTTCGGCGATTATTCCGAAACCTCGGCCTTGATCTACATGAAGCGTGCGCTGGAGTTGGAACCGTGATTTTGCCCGGCCGTGCCGCCGCCCCTGCCGCCGAAGGGCCCGAAGCGCGCTATCGCGACGCCTTGTTCACCGAAGGCGCGCTCGATCCCTTCTTCGCCGCCCTGGCGGACGAGGTTCTGGTCCTGGCCGGGACCGAGGATGCGGTCGCCTTCATGCGCCAGGTCGGGCGCCGGCTGGCCTCGGTCATGCCGCTCGGCCCCTGCGATACGCTGGAGGCGCTGGAGACGGCGGCCAACCAGGCCCTGCGCGGCCGGCGCTGGGGCTGGGTCCGCCTGGCCGAGGTCGAGGCCGGCATCCGCATTTCCCACGGCGCCCTGCCGGTCGTGGTGACGATCCGCACCCAATCGGCGCTTGCGGCCCTCCTCGAAGGGCTTTACAGCACCTGGATGCACCGGGCGGGCGGGGCCGATCACCTCCAGGCCCGGCATATCGCCCCGGGCGAGGCCGGCACCATCGATCTCCTTTACGGGCGTTGAGCCCATGGCCCGGGTGCTGGCGTTCCTGCTCGGCCTGATGCTGCTGCCGGGCTTGGCCCCGGCGCAGGCGACGGGCATTTCGCCCTGGGACGATTTCAAGGCCCGCTTCCTGGCGGACGACGGCCGGGTGATCGACACCGGCAACGACAATGTCAGCCATTCGGAAGGCCAGGGCTATGCCATGCTGCTGGCCGTGATCGCCGGCGACCGCCCGGCCTTCGACCGGCTGTGGACCTGGACCCAGGCCAACCTCCGGCGCAAGAACGATGCCCTGTTCGTCTGGCGCTACAAGGCGGGCGCCGCCGATCCGGTGGCCGACAAGAACAATGCGACCGACGGCGATATTTTCATCGCCTGGGCCCTGCTGCGGGCGGCCGAACTGTGGCGCGAGCCGGCGTTTGCCGCCGCCGCCGCCGAGATCCGCGCGGCGGTCCGCGACAAGCTGACGGTCGAACAGGGCGGGCGCCTGCTGCTCCTGCCCGGGGTCGAAGGCTTCCGCCGCCCGGCCGGGACCGAGGGGGCGGCGGCAGATTATGTCGTCAACCTGTCCTATCTCGTGCTGCCGGCGTTTCGCGCCTTCGCCGCCGCCGCCCCGGGCGAAGGCTGGGACCGGCTGGCGGCGGACAGTCTCGCCCTGCTGCGCGATGCCCGCTTCGGCCGCTACGGCCTGCCGCCGGACTGGCTGCTGGTGACGGCGGACGGCCGGCTCGCCCCGGCCGGGGGCTGGCCGCCGCGCTTCGGCTTCGATGCCCTGCGCGTGCCGCTCTATCTCGCCTGGGGGCGGGCGGGGGCGGACCAGTTCGATGCCCTGCACCGCTATTTCGCGGCCTTCGCCGCCGGCCTGCCGGCCTGGGTCGACCTCAGCACCGGGGCGGTGGCGGATTTCGCCGGCCGCCGCTCGCTCTATGCCATTGCCGGCCTGGTGCTCGGGGCCCGCAACCCCCTGCTCGAAGTGCCGCGGCCGGACGACGACTATTATACCGCCATCGTCGCCCTGCTGGCCGGCGCGGCCTGGACGGACCTGCAGGCTCCCTGATGCTTGAGCCCTCCTGACGTCGGAGGGTGCCGTATTTCGTGATCCGGGTTCTGCAACTGGCGCTGAACGGGGGCGGCCCGTTCAGCCTTTCGTGCATCGGGGCCTGTTCTGGTGACCGGGCGATTGTCCGCCCGGCGGCGCGGGGCCAGGGTGAGGCGGTTTTCGAGGTCCGGGGGGCAAGGCGCCGGGCGGGGGATGGGCATGGTCAGGTTGAACGAGATCCGCCTCAATGAAGTGGCGGTCGACGCGCCGGCCCCGGTCGATGCCGGGCTGGTCTTCATCGGCCGGATCCGCACGCCCTGGACTTCGCGGCTGGAGTGCCCGCGCCAGGGCCGGGCCGACGGCCCGCTGTGCCGGATCGAGGTGGCGCCGCCCTGGGACGCCGCGCTCGACGGGATCGAGGCCTTCGAGCGGATCGAGGTGCTTTACTGGCTGCACCAGTCGCGCCGCGACCTCGTGCGCCAAAGCCCGGCGGACGACGGCGCGACCAGGGGCACTTTCGCCATCCGCTCTCCCGTCCGGCCCAATCCGATCGGCACGTCGATCGCGAGCCTTGCCGGGCGCGAGGGGTCCGTCCTTCTGGTCCGGGGGCTCGACTGCCTCGACGGCACGCCGCTTCTCGACCTGAAGCCCGACCGGTGTCTGTTCACGCCGATCGCCCCGCCCCAGCCCGGCGATTTCGAGACGGGCTGAGGCGCAACCAAAGCAAACAGGAGACTTGAATGAGAATCAGCGCCCGCAACTTGCTGAAAGGCAAGATCGTCGAGATCGTGAAGGGGGCGACGACGGCCCATGTCCGGCTCGATGTTGCCGGCACCGTCGTCACCGCCTCGATCACCAACCAGGCGGTGGACGAGCTTGGCCTCGTCGTCGGCGCCGAGGCCTACGGCGTGGTCAAGGCCTCGGACGTGATGATCGCCGTCGACTGAGCGGCAAGACACAGCCTGCGCCCGGCGACCTCGACCACCCTGACCGGGGTGCCGTAGAGTTCGCCGAGCGCAGCCTCGCTCAGGACGTCGCCGACCGGGCCCTGGCCGATCAGGCGGCCGTCCCGCAGCAGGGCGGCGCGGTCGGCGACGGCGAAGGCATGGTCGGGGTGATGGGTGGTGAAGACGACCGCCAGCCCGTCGTGCTTCAGCCCGGCGATGACGGCGAGCACCCGTTCCTGGTTGGCGAAATCGAGGCTGGCGGTCGGCTCGTCCAGAAGGATGGCGTCGGCTTCCTGGGCCAGGGCCCGGGCGATCAGCACCAATTGCCGCTCGCCGCCGCTGAGGCCGGTGAAGGCGCGGCCGGCCAGCGCCGCGATGCCCAGCCGTTCGAGCGCCCGGGCGGCCAGCGCCCGGTCGTGCGTGCCCGGATGGCCGAACGGGCCGAGCCGCGCCGTCCGCCCCATCAGCACCATGTCGAGCACGGAAAAGGCGAAGCCGTCCGGGGCGCTTTGGGGCACATGGGCCAGGGCGCGGGCCCGGCGCGCCGGCGGCCAGCCGCGGGCATCCTCGCCGCCGATCAGGACCCGGCCGGCCAGGGGCGGCAGCAGGCCGAGCACGGTCTTCAGCAGGCTGGTCTTGCCGCTGCCGTTCGGCCCCAGCAGGCACAGGACCTCGCCGGCGGCCAGCGACAGGGCGATGCCGGTGCCGACGGCGCGGCCGCCATGGCCGAAGGCGAGGCCGTCGAGGGCGATCAGGGCCATGGGCGTCACGCCTCCGCCGAGCGCGCGGCCAGCAGCCAGACGAAGATCGGCGTGCCGACCAGCGCGGTCAGGATGCCGAGCGGGATCTCGACGTCGGCGGCGCTGCGGGCAAGCGTATCGACGGCGAGAAGGAAGCCCGCCCCGATCGCGGCCGAAGCCGGGCCGAGCCGGGCGAAGCGCGGCCCGACCGCCAGGCGGGCGAGATGGGGCACCACCAGCCCGACCCAGCCGATGATGCCGCTGAAGGCGACCGCCGCCGCGGTCAGCAGGGTGGCGGCGGCGATGACGGCCAGGCGCAGCCGCCCGGTGGCGACGCCGAGCGCCCGCGCCTCGTCCTCGCCCAAGGTCATGACGTCGATGCGCCAATGCAGGACGAGAAGCACGGCCATGCCGGCCAGCGCCGCCGGCAGCAGCAGCAGAACCTCGTCGGCGCGGATCCCGGCAAGGCTGCCCAGCAGCCAGAAGGTGATCGCCGGCAACTGGTTGTAGGGATCGGCCAGCACTTTCAGGATGGACAGGCCGGCGCCGAACAGGGTGCCGATGACGATCCCCGCCAGCACCAGCACCAGCAGGGGATCGCGCGCCGCGACCGCCCGCGCCAGAAGATAGACGAGGCCGACGGCGACGAGCCCCCCGGCGAAGGAAAGCCCCTGGATGCCCGCCGCCGGCAGCGACAGGAAAATGCCGAGCACGGCGCCCAGTGCCGCCCCGGCCGAGACGCCGAGCAGGTCGGGCGAGACCAGCGGGTTGCGGAACAGGCTCTGATAGGCGGCGCCGGCCAGCGACAGGCCGGCGCCGATCAGCAGGGCGGCGGCAATGCGCGGGCCCCGGATGCCCTCGATCACCGAAACGACGGCCGGCGGCGGCGGCGGCCCGTCGCCGAGCCGCCACCACAGCCATTGCAGCATCTCGCCCGGCACCACCGGATAGGCGCCGAAGGCCAGCGCCCCCGCCGCCAGGACGAGCAGGATCACCGGGACCAGGGACCAGGGCAGGGCGCGCATCAGGGCCAGGCGGCGGCGGCGAGCAGCGCGTCCAATTCGGTCTCGCTCGGCGTGCGGTGGTAGAACAGGCGGTGGAAATCCCGCACCTCGGCCCGCAGGTCCTCGGGGAAGAGATCCGGGTGGAACAGGGCGGCCAGCCACAGCACGCCCAGCACCCGGTTCACGGACGGCGGATAATCGACCCAGGGGAAAGGCGATTGGGGCGCCAGCACCGCCCGTCCCACGCCGACGGCGCGCAATTGGCGCCACAGGGGATCGCCGTTCAGGGCGGCATGAAAGGCGGGCTCCATGGCGATGATGATATCGGGGTCGAAGGCCAGCACCTGTTCGAGCGACACGGTGACGAGACTGCCGCCGCCCAGCGCCTCGCCCGCGACATTGCGCCCGCCGGCATAATCGATCGCCTCGACGTTGATCGAGCCCGCCCGCGCCGTCTCCAGGCCCTCGGGCCCGCGGGCGAAATAGACGCGCGGCCGCCGCTCGGGCGGCAGGTCGCGCAGCCGGTCGCGCACGCGGGCAAGGCGGCTCTCGATCCAGGCGGCCCGGATCTCGGCCTCGGCCGCAAGGCCGAGGATCCCGCCCAGCCGGCGGTAGGTGGCGGCCAGCGCGTCGAGCCGGCCGTCGAACAGCAGGACCGGCACGCCGGTCTGCTCCTGCACCCGCGTCGCCAGCGAGACATAGGTGGGGCCGATGCTGCCGACATCGACGATCAGATCGGGCTTCAGCTTCAGGATGGTTTCGAGGTTGGCTTCGTCGCCCTTGCCGGTCAGCCGGCCATAGGCGGGCTTTGCCGCATCCGCCGGCAACAGGGCCAGGCTTTCCGGCGCCAGCGGCCGGGGCCAGCCCAGCAGGCGGTCCGGCGCCAGGGAGTAGAGGATCAGGCCGGCCGGCGGCCCGGCGGCAAAGACGCGGGCGACGGTATCGGGGACGGCAAGGATACGCCCCGTCGCATCCCCCGTATCGCGGGCCACGGCGGGCGGCCCGGCCAGCGCCAGCACCAGCGCCGAGGCGAAACCGAGCAGGCGCAGTATCGTCATTTCGATGATTTCCTTCCCTCCCCACGTGCGGAATGACTTGCGCCACCCGCCCACACGATATATTCGGAAAAACATATCGTCGACCGGATAAGGTCGGGAACGGGCATGGACAGGGGGGAACCGGCATGCGCTATATCCATACGAATATTACGATGGCCGCCTTGGCGGCCGCCCTGGGCGGTGGCACCGCCCTTGCCCAATCCGCCGACGAGCCCGGCCGCGTGTTCGAATTGGGCGAGATCGTCGTGATCGGCGAGGCCCCCGGCGGCCAGACCGCCGGCGAAGCCCCGTCGCAGGACGCGATCGGCGACGAGGAGATCTATCGCTTCAACCGCAATTCGCTGGATGATGCCCTGACCCTGGTCCCGGGCGTCCATGTCGACGGCTTCGGCGGTAGCCGCAACGAGAAGATCGCCTTCGTGCGCGGCTTCGACCTGTTCCAGGTGCCGTTGTCGATCGACGGCGTCCGGGTCTATCTGCCCTATGACAACCGTCTCGACCTCGGCCGCTTCCTCACCCCCGACCTTGCCGAGGTGCAGGTGCAGAAGGGCTATGTCTCGGTGCTGAACGGGCCGGGCGGCATGGGCGGCGCCATCAACCTGGTGACGCGGAAGCCGGCCAAGGATTTCGAGGGCGACGCCCGCTTCGGCATCGAGATGGGCAATACCGGCTCGGTGACCAGTTTCACCAGCGCCGGCTCGATCGGCGTGCTGCGCGAGCGTTTCTATCTCCAGGCCGGCGCCGCCGTGCGCGACAGCGACGGCTGGTACCTGCCCGACTCCTACCGCGCGCCGGCGGTCGGCAACGGCCCGCCGGTCGAGGACGGGGGCCTGCGCGACCATTCGGCGACGGTGGATTGGCGCATGAACCTGAAGGCCGGTTTCACGCCGAATGCGACCGACGAATATTCGCTCAGCTTCACCCATCAGGAAGGCGAGAAGGAAGCGCCGCTGGACGTGACGCAGCGCGTTCGCGGCATCACCCCGACCATCGGCGCCGGCCAGGCCCAGCGCCTGTGGACATGGCCGACCTGGGATTATGAAAGCATCTACTTCCTGTCGCACACGGCGCTCGGCGCCAAGTCCTATGTCGACACCAAGCTGTTCTACAACGAACTCAGCAATCTCCTGAGTTCCTTCGACGACGCCACCTATTCGACCCAGGCCCGCACCGGCAATCCCTTCGCCTTCGACAGCTATTACGACGAATACGGTTACGGCGGCAGCATCGAGGTGGGCACCGAACTGATCGAGCGCAACCTCCTGAAGGCGGCGGTGCACTACCGCCGCGATGCGCATGAGAGCCGCAATATCGACGCGCCGGGCGCTGCCGGCGCCGCCTTCGATCCGACCATCCGGCAGGTCGAGGACGTCTGGTCCTTCGGCCTCGAGAATACCTTCCATGTGACCGACCGGCTCGATTTCGTCGCCGGCCTTTCCTACGACCGGCGCAGCCTCGAGAAGGCCGAGGATTTCAACGGCGTCGGCGTCTTCACCTATCCGCTGACGACGGACGATGCGATCAACTGGCAGGGGGCGCTGCTCTACGATCTCGGCGCCCAGGGCCGGCTGCATGCCAGCGTTTCCAGCCGCACCCGGTTCCCGACCCTGTGGGAGCGTTTCAGCACCCGCTTCAGCACCTCGCAGCCGAATCCGGATCTTCAGGCCGAGCGCGCGACCAATTACGAGATCGGCTGGTCGGGCAGCGTCGGCGGTACCCTCGATGTCGGCGCCTCGATCTTCTACAGCGACGTCGAGGACGTCATCCAGGCGATCGCGCTGACCACGGCGCCAGTGCTGTGGCAGAATCAGAATGTCGGCGACGGCGAATATTACGGCGCCGAACTGAAGCTCGAATGGGCGGCGCTGGAAAGCCTGCGCCTCGGCGCCAACTACACGTTCCTGGAGCGCGAGGTCAACGCGCCCTCGTTCCCCGGGCTGAAGCCGGTGGGCACGCCGCGCCACTATGCCTTCGTCTATGCCGACTGGCAGCCTTGCGAGGAGTTCACCCTGACCCCCAGCGCCGAACTGTCGAGCAGCCGCTATTCGAGCAGCCGCTTCGAGGATGCGGTGTTCCGGCAGGACGGCTTCGCCCTGGTCAATCTCGCCGCCGAATATCGGCTGAACGCCAATGTCAGCCTGCTGGCCGGGGCGCGCAACCTCTTCGATGAAACCTATCAGGTGCAGGAAGGCTATCCCGAGGCCGGGCGCAGCTTCTACATGACCGGCCGCATCAGCTTCTGAGGTCTTTGCCCTAGCCGGCGGGCTCGCGCCGCCGGTACGACAGGGCTTCGGCGACGTCGATGCGGGCGACGCCGGCCCGGCCGGCGAGGTCGGCGACGGTGCGCGCCACCCGCAGCACCCGGTGATAGCCGCGGGCGGACAGGCGCAGGCGCTGGGCCGCCTCGATCAGCAGGGCGCGGCCGGCGGCGTCGGGCGTCGCATGGCGGTCGAGGACCTCGCCCTCCATTTCCGCATTGGTCGCGATCCCGGTGCCGGTGAAGCGGGCGGCCTGGGCGGCGCGGGCCGCCGCCACCCGCGCCGCGACCTCGGCACTGCCCTCCGCCGGCGGCGGCAGGGCGAGGTCGCCGACCGACACCGCCGGCACCTCGACCGCGAGATCGAAACGGTCGAGCAGGGGGCCGGACAGGCGGCTCTGATAGTCGGCGGCGCATTTGGGGGCCTTGGCGCAGGCCAGCCCCGCATCCGCGAGATGGCCGCAGCGGCAGGGGTTCATGGCCGCCACCAGTTGGAAGCGGGCGGGATAGGCGACATGGGCATTGGCGCGGGCGACCACCGCGCGCCCGGTCTCGACCGGCTGGCGCAGCGCGTCCAGGGCGCCGCGCTGGAATTCCGGCAATTCGTCGAGGAAGAGCACGCCGCGATGGGCCAGGCTGACCTCGCCCGGCTTCGCCCGCTGGCCGCCGCCGACCAGGGCGGCTTGGCTGGCCGAATGATGGGGATCGCGAAAGGGCCGGCGGCGGCTGACGGTGCCCCCGGCCAATTGCCCGGCGACCGACTGGATGAGCGAAAGCTCCAGCGCCTCGGCCGGTTCGAGCGGCGGCAGCAGGCCGGGCAGGCGCGCCGCCAGCATCGATTTACCCGAGCCCGGCGGCCCGATCATCAAGAGGTGATGACCGCCGGCGGCCGCGATCTCGAGCGCGCGTTTGGCGCTTTCCTGGCCCTTGACGTCGCGAAGGTCGGGGCCCTGTCCGGCTGCGGCGGGCGGCCGGGCCCGCGGCGGGGCCAGGATCTGGGTGCCCTTGAAATGATTGACCAGGGCGATCAGCGAGGCCGGGGCCAGGATTTCCAGCCCGCCGGCCCAGGCCGCCTCGGGGCCCGAGACTTCGGGGCAGATCAGGCCCCGGTCGTCGCCGGCGGCGAAGACGGCGGCATTCAGCACCCCGGCCACCGGGTTGACCCGCCCGTCCAGCGACAATTCGCCGAGTGCGACATAGCCGTCCAACTCATCGACCGGCAGCACGGCCATGGCCGCCATCAGGCCGAGGGCGATGGCGAGATCGAAATGGCTGCCTTCCTTCGGCAGGTCGGCGGGCGAGAGATTGACCGTGATCCGCTTCGGCGGCAGGCCGAGGCCGATGGCGCCGATCGCCGCCCGCACCCGTTCCCGGCTTTCCGCCACCGCCTTGTCCGGCAGGCCGACGATGGTGAAGGCCGGCAGGCCCGAGGTCAGGGCAACCTCGACATCGACGGGAACGACTTCGATCCCCTCGAAGGCGACGGTGTGGATACGGACAACCATAAGGCCCCGGGCAAGCTGATCTTTCGTCCGCCGAAGGTAGACCGGCGGCCGGGAACAAGGCCAGGGTTGTTTTGTGGCGATGGATCAGTCGAAGACGGCGAGCACGACCACGGCGGCGGCGAGGGCGATCACCGCCCACCACAGGCGGCGCTGGGTGACGGCCTGGCCTTCGGCGATGGCGCGGGCGGTTTCGGGGTGCAGGCGGAGGCCGTTCTCGGTCACCTGGGCGCCCAGCCGGTCGAGCTTGTCGATAAGGCCGGGCAGGCGGCGCATGATGCCGGCGGCGCCTTCCGCCGCATCGAGCAGGCGGTGTTCGGGCGAGAAGGTGGCGACCAGCCATTTCTCGACCACGGGGCGCGAGACTTCCCAGATGTTCATGTCCGGATCGAGGGTGCCGCACACGCCCTCGACCACCACCATGGTCTTCTGCAGCAGGAGCAGGTCCGGCTGGGTTTCCATGGCGAAGGTTTCGGTGACCATGAACAATTGCTGGAGCAGGCGGGCGATCGAAATGTCCCGCGTCGACTTGCCGAGAATGGGTTCGCCGATCGAGCGCAGGGCCTGGGCGAAGAGTTCGACCGATTTCGAGGCAGGCAGGATCCCCGCCTCGGCATGGACCCGGGCGACGCGCAGGTAGTCGGCGGTGATGAAGCCGATCAGGGTTTCCGCCATGAAGCGGCGCATGGCCTTGGACAGCCGGCCCATGATGCCGAAGTCGATGACGACGATCGCCCCGTCTTCCCCGACGAAGAGATTGCCCTGGTGCAGGTCGGCGTGGAAGAAGCCGTGGCCCAGCGCCTGGTCCAGGAAGCTCTGCATCAGCCGTGTCGCCAATGCCTTGGGGTCGTGGCCGGCGGCGACCAGGGCGGCGCGGTCGCCGATCGGCAGGCCCGTCACCCGGTCGACGGTGAGCACCCGGCGCGCGGTGCGGGTCCAGTCGACCGCGGGCGCCCGCACCTTGCCGTCCCCGGGCAGGGAGAGGGCGAGTTCGGACGCCGCCGCCGCCTCGAGCCGGAGATCCATCTCGAGGAAGGAAACTTCGGCCAGCGTGCGCACCACGTCCCGCGGGCGCAGGCGTTTCAGGGGCGGGATGTGCCGGTCGGCAAAGCCGGCGGCCCAGGCCAGCGCATCGAGGTCGCGGCGGAAGGCGGCCTCGATCCCCGGGCGCAGCACCTTGACCGCCACGGCCTTGCCCTCGCGGGTCACGGCGAAATGGACCTGGGCGATGGAGGCGGCGGCGACGGGGACATCGTCGATCGACTGGAACATCTCGCCGAGCGGATGCATCAGTTCGTATTCGATGATGCGTTTCGCCTCCTCGGCCGGGAAGGGCGGGACGCGGTCCTGCAATTGGGCCAGCGCCCGGGCCACCGGCTCGCCCACCAGGTCGGGGCGGGCGGCCAGGCTCTGGCCGAGCTTGATATAGGTCGGGCCCAGGCTGCCGAGGGCCAGCGCCAGGCGTTCCCCCGGGCTCTTGCCCTCCAGTTCCGGGCGGCGGCGGGGCAGCAGCTGGAGCGCCATCAGGCGCCGGCCCAGGCGCGCGAAGGCGGGCAGTTCGGCTTCGATATCGGCGGGGAACAGGGCGTCGTGGACGGCCAGCCGGCGGGCGACCCGGAACAGGCGGAAACCGTGACGCAGGGCTTCGAACATGCCCTAGAGCCGCCAGCCGCTGTGGATGGCGGCCACGCCCCCGGTGAGATTGCGGTATTGCACCTGTTCGAAGCCGGCCTCGCGCAGCATGGCGGCGAACGTATCCTGGTCGGGGAAGCGGCGGATGCTTTCGACCAGATAGCGGTAGGCATCCGCATTGCCGGCGACGAGGCCGCCGATGCGCGGGATGACCTTGAAGGAATAATCCTCGTAGACCCGGTCCATGCCCGGCACCACGACCTTCGAGAATTCGAGGCACATGAAGCGCCCGCCCGGCTTCAGCACCCGGCGCATGTCCTTCAGCGCCACCGGGATGCGGGTGACGTTGCGGATGCCGAAGGCGATGGTCACATAGTCGAAGCTGCGGTCCGCGAAGGGCAGGCGCTCGGCATCGCCCACGGTCCAGTCCAGCGCCAGGCGGCCCTGGTCGAGAGCGCGGTCGCGGCCGACCACGATCATTTCCGCATTGATGTCGGCGACGGTGACATGGGCGCCGTCGCCCGCCTTGTCGAGAAAGCGGAAGGCGATGTCGCCGGTGCCGCCCGCGACGTCCAGCAGGCGGCTGCGCGGGGCGGGGTTCAGCCAGTCGATCATGGCCGTCTTCCACAGCCGGTGGACGCCGCCCGACATGAAATCGTTCATCACGTCGTAGCGCTTGGCGACCGCGTCGAAGACGCCGCGCACGCGGCGCGCCTTGTCCTGCTCGGCGACGGTCTCGAAGCCGAAATGGGTGGTGGAATCGGCCCCGGCGGGGTGCTGGCTGTCCTGGCTCATGGCGCGACACCATAGCGCCCCGCGTGGCGACCCGCTAGGCTTCGCGCATGCCTGAGCTACCTGAAGTCGAAACCGTCTGCCGCGGCCTCGCCCGCGCCCTCGAAGGCCGCCGCCTGAGCCGGGTCGAGCTGCGCCGGCCCGACCTGCGCGTGCCCTTCTCCCCCCGATTCGCCGAGCGCCTGACCGGGCGGCGTATCGTCGCGATCCGCCGGCGGGCGAAATACATGCTGTGGGAAATGGACGACGGCACGGTGCTGATCGGCCATCTCGGCATGTCGGGGCGGATGAACATCGGCGCGGGGGAGCCGGGGCCGGCGGGCCGCCACGACCATGTCCTGTTCGTCACCGAGGACGGGCCCCATGTCGTCTTCAACGACCATCGCCGCTTCGGGCTGATGGTGCTCGACCATGTCGAGACGCTGGCGGCGCATCCGCTGATCGCCGGCATCGGGCCGGAACCGCTCGGCAATGAATTCGACGGGCCGACGCTCAGCCGTGCCCTGGACGGCCGGCGGACGCCGATCAAGGCGGCGCTGCTGGATCAGAAGGTCGTCGCCGGCCTCGGCAATATCTATGTCTCGGAAGCGCTGTTCCGGGCGCAGATCTCGCCCGAGCGGGCGGCGGCGACGGTGGCTGGCGCCCGGGCCGAGCGCCTGGTGCCGGCGATCCGCGACGTCCTGGCCGAGGCGATCGCCGCCGGCGGCTCGACCTTGCGGGACTATGTCCAGGCGGACGGCGAACTCGGCTATTTCCAGCATAATTTCAAGGTCTACGACCGGGCGGACCAGCCCTGCCCGGCTTGCGGCAAGGGCGTGATCCGGCGCATCGTGCAAAGCAACCGTTCGACCTATTTCTGTCCCCGCTGCCAGAAATGACGTCTATCATGCCCGCCATGCGCGGTTTCCTCGCCCTCATCCTGGTGCTTGCCGTCGCCCCGGCCCTGGCGGGGGCGACCCGCTTTCTCACCGGCTCGGAGGATGTCCCCCTGATGGAGGGGCTGACCGAGCGGGGCGAGACTCGGACCGTGTTCGACACCCCGGGCGGGCGCATCGTCGATGTCGAGACCGAAGGCGGCGTCAGCGCCGAGGCGGTGCGCCGCTATTACGAGGCCAGCCTGCCGGCGCTCGGCTGGCGGCGCGATCCGGCCGGGCCGGCGGACGGCACGGCCTGGCGCCGGGCGTCGGAAGTCCTGGTCATCACCATTCGGCCGGGGCATGGGGGCGGCGCAAATGTGCGCTTCAACCTGCGGCCGGTTTCGCTCTAACCTCCCCCCGCTAAACAACCATCAACGGAAACGTACCGGAGTGCGCCATGGCCTATGCCACCATCCTGACCGAGATCCGCGGCGCGGTCGGCCTCATCACCCTGAACCGGCCCCAGGCGCTGAACGCCCTGAATGCCGAACTGCTCGGCGAGCTTTGCAGCGCGCTCGAAGCCTTTGACGGCGACGAGGCGGTCGGCTGCATCGTCGTCACCGGCAGCACCAAGGCGTTCGCCGCCGGCGCCGACATCAAGGAAATGGCGCCCCAGTCCTATATGGATATGTATAAGGCCGATTTCTTCGCCGAGCCGCACGACCGCATCACCGCGATCCGGAAGCCGATTGTCGCCGCGGTCTCGGGCTATGCCCTCGGCGGCGGCTGCGAACTGGCCATGCTGTTCGACTTCATCATCGCCTCCGACACGGCGAAATTCGGCCAGCCCGAGATCAACCTCGGCGTCATTCCCGGCATCGGCGGCTCGCAGCGCCTGACCCGCTTCGTCGGCAAGTCCAAGGCGATGGACATGTGCCTGACCGGCCGCATGATGGATGCCGCCGAGGCCGAGCGCTCGGGCCTCGTCTCGCGCGTGTTCCCGGTGGCCGACCTGCTGGCCGAAGTGCTGAAGATCGCCGATACGATCGCCGAGAAGTCCCAGCCGATCGCCCGCATGGCCAAGCAGGCGGTGAACCGGTCCTACGAGACGACGCTCGCCGAGGGCGTGCTGTTCGAGCGCCGCCTGTTCCATTCGGCCTTCGCCACCGAAGACCAGAAGGAAGGCATGGCCGCCTTCGTCGAGAAGCGGAAGCCGGCGTTCAAGCAGCGCTGAAGCGGCCAGAATCCGCTTTACTCTCCCCGGGGGCGGTGCTAAACGTCCGCCCTCGTTTTCTAGGTTATCCACATCAGGTCTGAACACAATGGCGAACACGGAATCGGCAAAGAAGCGCGTGCGCGTTACCGAACGGCGCACCGCGGTCAACCGCGCCCGCGTCTCGCGCATCCGCACCTTCATCAAGAAGGTCGAGGCGGCGCTTGAGGCTGGCGACGCGGCCGGCGCGAAGGCGGCCTTCGCGGCGGCCGAGCCGGAAATCGCGCGCGGCGTCTCCAAGGGCGTGCTCGAGAAGAACACCGCCTCGCGCAAGATCTCGCGCCTGTCGGCCCGGGTGAAGGCGCTCGGCGCCAACTGAGCGGTCGCCCCCGCCCCAGCGCGGGCGGTCGATCGTCTCTGATCCCGATCGCGACCGGGGCGACCCGGCGTTTGCGGCCCGCTGAACGGCGGGCCGTTCGCGTTTTGGCGCCCCGGCGCCGGCGCTGCGGTACCGGGGTCCGAAGGTCCGCTTTGGAGTCGGAATCTTTGTCGTTCGTGCTTCGGTCCGGTTGCCTCCCCCGGTGACGGTTGATATGGTGATGGTCCTCGCAGGGCTGGCGAGGACGTCAAAGAGCGCAAGTAAAAACACCCGGCTTTCCAGTAAATATGGAGGTCGGGGCAAGTCTTTCTTTCGCTCTTCTGAATTGAATGGCGGGGCAACCGTTGTTGTTTACGGGAATCCGGCTGCGATCCTTTTGCGGGGATCCTTTGCTGGCGGGTTCCTTCGATCTTCTGTTCGGTGTGATCGGTCGATCAGCTGCCGGCAACCGTATCGGGGATTGCGCCGAGTAATGGAGAGGAGTTGGAGTCGTGGCGGATTACGCGGGTGATATCGCGCCTGGTGACGCGTGGCGTATCCTGGCCCAGGACTCCGGCGCCGTACTGGTCGACGTCCGTTCCGAGGCGGAATGGAATTTCGTCGGCCTGCCCGATCTGTCGGCGGTGGGGCGCAAGCCCCTGCTGGTAGCCTGGGCCCATTTCCCCGGCATGGTGGCGAACAAGAATTTCGTGGCCGACGTGAAAGCGGCGCTGGCCCAGGGCGGTTATCGTCCGGGCGCGCCGGTGCTGTTTCTCTGTCGGTCCGGCGTGCGGTCCAAGGCCGCGGCGCAGGCGGTATCGGCGGTCGGCATTGCGCCGGCCTACAATATCACTGGCGGTTTCGAGGGCGATCTCGATACCGGCCGGCAGCGGGGCAAGGTGGGCGGCTGGAAGGTCGCGGGCCTGCCCTGGCAGCAAGGGTGAAGGGAACGGTTCCGACGCCGTGGGCCATGGGCCCCGTCGTGAACGGGCATCAGACCCGAGGAGCGGTTGGTTGCGGCGATCGTAAGTGTCGGGCGGGTTCAGCGGGCATGGTCAACCACCAACAATTCGAGGCGGCCTGGACGGCGGTGAAGAAGCGCCTGCGGCTGGAACTCGGCGACAACACCTTCCAGAGCTGGATCCGTCCGCTCAGCCTGCTCGAACTGCGTGCGCCGGGCACGGTGGTTCTGGGCGTGCCCACCAGCTTCATGCGCGATTACGTGCGCAGCCATTTCGCCGACCGTCTCACCGCCCTCTGGCGGACCGAGGAGCCTGAGGTCGGCCTCGTCGATTTCATGGTGACGCCGCGCATGGCCGCGACCGCCGCCGCCGCGGCGACCGCCGTGCCGGTGCCGCCGCCGGCCGCGGCCAACGGCAGCCTGCCGCTCGCGGCGCGGGCGGCCCTGCCGCTTGCCGGCGCGGCCCGGCCGGCCGCCGCCTATGCCCCGGCGCCGATCGGCGCGACGGCCGCGGTTTCCGCCGCCGTCAGCGTGCCGGCCGCGGCGATCCGCGAGGATGTGGGGGTGGGCGCGCCGCTCGACCCGCGCTTCACCTTCGATAATTTCGTCGTCGGCAAATCCAACGAGCTTGCCCATGCCGCCGCCCGCCGGGTGGCCGAGGGCGAGGCGGTGAAATTCAATCCCCTGTTCCTTTACGGCGGCGTCGGCCTCGGCAAGACCCACCTGATGCATGCGATCGCCTGGGCCCTGCGCGAGAAGGCGCCCGAGAAGAAGGTGATCTATCTCTCGGCCGAGAAATTCATGTATCAGTTCATCCGGGCGCTGCGCTTCAAGGACACGATGGCCTTCAAGGAACAGTTCCGCTCGGTCGATATCCTGATGATCGACGATGTCCAGTTCATCTCGGGCAAGGACAGCACCCAGGAAGAATTCTTCCACACCTTCAATGCCCTGGTCGATCACAACCGCCAGGTGATCATTTCCGCCGACCGCAGCCCGACCGACCTCGAAGGCATCGAGGAGCGGATCCGCTCGCGCCTCGGCTGGGGCCTGGTCGCCGATATCCATCCGACCGACTACGAGCTGCGCCTCGGCATTCTCGAACAGAAGATCGAGGGGCTGGGCCCGATCGACGTGCCGCGCCGGGTGCTGGAATTCCTGGCCCATCGCATCACCTCGAACGTGCGCGAACTCGAAGGGGCGCTGAACCGGGTCGTCGCCTTCGCCGAACTGGTGGGCCGCCCGGTCACCATCGACATGGCGCAGGAAGTGCTGCAGGACTTGCTGCGCGCCAACGACCGCCGGGTGACGATCGAGGAAATCCAGCGGAAGGTCGCCGATTATTACGGCGTCCGCCTGAACGACCTGCTGTCGGCCCGGCGCGCCCGGGTGGTGGCAAGGCCGCGCCAGGTCGCCATGTATCTGGCCAAGCAGCTCACCTCCCGCTCCCTGCCCGAGATCGGGCGGAAATTCGGCGGCCGCGACCATACGACCGTGATCCACGCGGTGCGCAAGATCGAGGAGCTTTGCGCCGCCGACAGCAGCTTCCACGACGATATCGACAGCCTGCGCCGCATGCTGGAAGCCTGATCCGGGCGCGGCGCGAATCACTGTCAAGGCGCGATCGCGCCCGCGGTTCCCGTGCGGTCGCCGGCTGAGGGGAATTTCCCTTTCCGGTCAAGGGGATGGCGCTCGAAAAATAGGGCTGGCGGGCGCTTGCCCATTTGCTACTCTCATTCCCCGTGTCGCCGGTCGGGATGGTCGATCCGCCGGCTCTCGATTTGGCGGTGCGTGGCCGGTTCCCGCCGGTTTGGCCGGTCCTTCAGGACCGGCCGGAAACGCCTTCACCATCGACGACGGATCGAGACCGACGTATGCAGCTGATCATCGAACGCGGCGCCCTTCTGCGCACCCTCGGCCACATCCACAGCGTCGTCGAGCGTCGGAACACGATTCCCATCCTGTCCAACGTGCTGATCGAGGCGCGGGACGGCCATCTTCACCTGACCGCGACCGATCTCGACCTCGCCATCGTCGAAAGCGTGCCCTGCAATGTGGTGCGCGCCGGGGCGACCACGGCCTCGGCCCATACGCTGTTCGACATCGTGCGCAAACTGGCCGACGGCACCGACGTCGAACTGACCTACAAGGCCGACGACGGCGGGCGCATGACGCTGGCCGCCGGCCGCTCGCGCTTCCAGCTGCAATGCCTCCCGCGGGAGGATTTTCCGGTCATCGCCGATGCCGGCCTGCCGCATCAGTTCACCCTGGCGGCGGAAGCGCTGCGCGACCTGATCGACAAGACCCGCTTCGCCATCTCGACCGAGGAAACCCGCTACTACCTGAACGGCATCTATGTCCATGCCACGGAATCGGCGGGGCAGCCGGTGCTGCGCGGCGTCGCCACCGACGGCCACCGCCTGGCCCGCTTCGAAGTGCCGCTGCCGCCCGGCGCTGCCGGCCTGCCCGGCGCCATCGTGCCGCGGAAGACCGTGAACGAGGTCCGCAAGCTGATCGACGAGACCGAGGGCGAGGTCGAAGTGTCCCTGTCGGACACCAAGATCCGCTTCGCCTTCGACGATGTGGTGCTGACCTCGAAGCTGATCGACGGCAGTTTCCCGGAATATTCCCGCGTCATCCCGACCGCGAACGACAAGCTGCTGGAAGTCGATCCCCGGCTGTTCGCCGCCGCCGTCGACCGCGTCTCGACGATCTCGACCGACAAGACCCGGGCGGTCAAACTCATCCTCGACCAGGACCGCATCACCCTGTCGGTGACCAGCCCGGACAATGGCAGCGCGGTCGAGGAAGTCGCCGCCTCCTATCGGTCCAGCCCGATGGAGATCGGCTTCAACGCCAAATACCTGCTCGACATCACCCAGCAGATCGAATCCGACGTGGCGCGCTTCGTGCTGGCGGATTCCCTGGCGCCGACCCTGGTGCGCGACGAGGGCGACGACGCCACCCTCTATGTCCTCATGCCCATGCGCGTCTGAGGTCCGGGGGATGCTCGCGGTCAGGCCGGAGTCCTTTGACCGAGGCGCAACGGCGGGGCATCCCGGCGCGGCGGGCGGGCGCTTCCTCGCCCGCCTGGTGCTGACCGACTTTCGCTGCTACGGCCGCGCCGAATTGCGCCTGGGGCGCGGCGCGGTGGTCCTGTCCGGCCCGAACGGCGCGGGCAAGACCAATGTCCTCGAAGCGGTCTCCCTGCTCTCGCCCGGGCGGGGGCTGCGGCTGGCCAAGCCGGGCGATATCGCCCGCCAGGGCGGCAGCGGCGGTTTCGCGGTCGCCGCCAGCCTGGAGGGCGGCGACCTGCCGGCCGCGCTCGACCTCGGCACGGCGGTGCAGCCGGGCAGCGAGCGCCGGGCGGTGAAGCGCGACGGCGCCGCCGCGACCCAGGCCAGCCTTGCCCGCGACCTGTCCCTGCTGTGGCTGACCCCGGCCATGGACCGGCTGTGGACCGAGGGCGCGGCCGGGCGCCGGCGCTTCCTCGACCGGCTGGTGATGGCGCGCCGGCCCGACCATGCGGAGGCCCATGTCGCCTATGACAAAGCGCGCGAGGAACGCATCCGCCTGCTTACCCTGGGGCCGCGGGACGGGCAATGGCTGTCGGGCCTCGAAGCGCGGATCGCCCGCGCCGGGGCGGCCATCGCGCTGAACCGGCGCGATGCCGTCGCCGCCCTGAATGCGGCCATGGCCGAGGCCGACAACGGCTTTCCCGTCGCCCGTCTCGCCCTGACCGGCGAGGTGGAGAATTGGCCGGAACCGGCGGCGGACGAGATCGCGGCGCGGCTTCAGGCCGGGCTTGCCGCCGCGCGCGGCCGCGATGCCGAGGCGGGCGCCCAGACCCTGGGGCCCCATCGCGGCGATCTGGCCGCCCTCCATGCCGGCAAGGCGCTGCCGGCACCGCAATGTTCGACCGGGGAACAGAAGGCGCTGCTGATCTCGATCGTGCTGGCCCAGGCGGCCCTGGTCGGGGCGGACAGCGGGCGGGCGCCGGTCCTGCTGCTCGACGAGGTGGCGGCCCATCTCGATCCCGGCCGGCGCGGCCTGCTCTACGACCAGATCGTGGCGCGCGGCGGCCAGGCCTTTCTGACCGGCACCGAGCGGTCGCTTTTCGACGGCCTCGACGGCCGGGCCCAGTTTCTCGACGTCCGCGACGGTCTCGTCGCCCCGGCGTCGCCACAGTGAAGGTAAGGACATGAGCAGCAACGAGTCCCATCGCCGCGATACGGCCGAAGGCGCCGCCCATTACGGCGCCGAGGCGATCCAGGTCCTGAAGGGCCTGGATGCGGTGCGCAAGCGCCCGGGCATGTATATCGGCGATACGGACGACGGCTCGGGCCTGCACCACATGGTCTATGAAGTCGTCGACAATGCGATCGACGAGGCGCTGGCCGGCTATTGCGACCGGGTGATCGTGGCGCTGAACCCGGACGGTTCCTGCACGGTCGAGGACAACGGCCGCGGCATCCCGACCCAGATCCACGAAGGCGAGGGGGTCTCGGCCGCCGAAGTGATCATGACCCAGCTCCACGCCGGGGGTAAGTTCAACCAGGATACCTACAAGGTCTCGGGCGGGCTGCACGGCGTCGGCGTCTCGGTGGTCAATGCGCTGTCCACCTGGCTCGACCTCCGCATCTGGCGCGGCGGCCAGGAATATTACATGCGCTTTCGCCACGGCGTGCCGGAAGCGCCGCTTGCCGTGGTCGGCCCGGCGGGGGAAAAGACCGGCACCCAGGTCACCTTCGTGCCCTCGACCGAGACTTTCACCAAGGTCGGCTTCGATTACGACACGCTGGAACACCGGCTGCGCGAACTGGCCTTCCTGAATTCGGGCGTGCGCGTGGTGCTGGAAGACCGCCGCGGCGCCGAACTGCGCACCACCGATCTCTTCTACGAGGGCGGGGTGGAGGCTTTCGCCCGCTACCTCGACCGCAACAAGAAGCCGCTGATCGATACCCCGATCGTGATCCGGGGCGAGAAGGACGGCATCGTGGTCGATGTCGCGCTGCAATGGAACGACAGCTATCACGAGAATGTGCTCTGCTTCACCAACAACATCCCGCAGCGTGACGGCGGCACCCATCTCGCCGGCTTCCGCGGCGCGCTGACCCGCACCGTCAACGGCTATGCCAATGAATCCGGCATCGCCAAGAAGGAAAAGGTGACCCTGACCGGCGACGATGCCCGCGAAGGGCTGACCTGCGTGCTCTCGGTCAAGGTGCCGGATCCCAAATTCTCCAGCCAGACCAAGGACAAGCTGGTGTCCTCGGAAGTGCGGCCGGCGGTCGAAAGCCTGATCAACGAAAAGCTCCAGCAATGGTTCGAGGAGCACCCGGGCCCGGCCCGGACCCTGGTCTCCAAGGTCTGCGAGGCGGCCGCCGCGCGCGAGGCGGCGCGGAAGGCGCGCGAAATGACCCGGCGGAAAGGCGCCTACGACGTCTCCAACCTGCCGGGCAAGCTGGCGGACTGCCAGGAGCGCGACCCGGCCAAGTCCGAACTCTTCATCGTCGAGGGCGATTCGGCGGGCGGCTCGGCCAAGCAGGGGCGCAACCGCGCCTTCCAGGCCGTGCTGCCGCTGCGCGGCAAGATCCTGAACGTGGAACGGGCGCGCTTCGACAAGATGCTGTCCAGCCAGGAGATCGGCACGCTGATCACCGCGCTCGGCACCGGCATCGGGCGCGACGATTTCAACGCCGACAAGATCCGCTACCACCGGATCATCATCATGACCGACGCGGATGTGGACGGCGCCCATATCCGCACCCTGCTGCTGACTTTCTTCTACCGGCAGATGCCGGAACTGATCGAGCGCGGCTACCTCTATATCGCCCAGCCGCCGCTCTACAAGATCAAGCGCGGCTCGTCCGAGGTCTATCTGAAGGACGAACGCGCGCTCGAGGAAAACCTCATCGATGTCGGCATCGAGGGCGCGGTGCTGGTGCTCGGCGACGGCACCCAGCGCGCCGGCAACGACCTGCGCGCCGTGGTGCAGCAGGCGCGCCAGGTGCGCAACCTGCTGGCGGCGCCGGCCCGGCGCTATGCCCTGCCGGTGGTCGAGCATGCGGCGATCGCCGGCGCGCTGAGCCCGACCGTGCTGGCGGAGGCGGCGGCGACGGCGGCGGCGGCCGCGCGCCTGGCCGCGCGTCTCGATCTCCTGGCGGCGGAGGGCGAGGGCGGCTGGCACGGCGAGGCGGGCAGCGACGGCACCCTGGTGGTGGCGCGCGAGGTGCGCGGCGTGCGCGAGGCCCATACGCTCGACATGGGCCTGATGCGGTCCGCCGAGGCGATCCGCCTCGACGAATTGGGCGCGGAACTGCGCGCGATCTATGGCCAGCCGGCGAAACTGGTGCGCAAGGACCAGGAAACCCGGGTCCATAGCCCGACCGCGCTGTTCGATGCCGTGCTCGCCACCGGGCGCAAGGGCCTCAGCATCCAGCGCTACAAGGGTCTCGGCGAGATGAACCCGGACCAATTGTGGGAAACCACCCTCGATACCGAGGCGCGCACCCTGCTTCAGGTCAAAGTCACCCACGGCGATACGGCGGACGAGATCTTCGCCAAGCTGATGGGCGATGTGGTCGAGCCGCGGCGCGACTTCATCCAGGAAAACGCCCTGGCCGTCGCCAACCTGGACGTCTGAGGGCGGGGGCGGCGCGCGATGGCCCGGCACCGCCGGCTCCTCCATCGCCTGACCCTGGGGCGGCCGCGCTTCGCGGCTGCCGCCCTGGTGGTCGCCGGGGCGTTCCTCGGGCTGCCGGCGGGGATGGATGCGTCGCTGCGCCCGGTGATCGCCTGGGACCTCGGCCTTGCCGCCTATCTGGCCGCGACCTGGGCGATGATGCTGCGCTCGGACGAGGCGGCCCTGCGCCGCCGCGCCCGGCGCCAGGATGTCGGGCAATGGCTGATCATCGCCCTGGCGCTGGCCGGGGCGGCGGCGACCATGGCCGCGCTGATCGGCTTCCTGCGGGAGTCTTCGGGCGGGCACGGCAGCCTCGGGCTGGCGCTGGTGTTCTGGACCATCCTCTCCGCCTTCGCCATGATCCATACGCTGTTCGCGGTCCATTACGCCCATGCCTATTTCGCCGCGCCGCACGACCGGCCGCCCCTGATCTTTCCGGGCGGCGAGGTACCGGACTACGGCGATTTCCTCTATTTCGCCTTCGTCCTCGGGGTTGCTGCCCAGGTTTCCGATGTCGCGGTGGCGGACCGGCGCCTGCGGCGCGGCGTGCTGCTCCATGGCGTCGCCGCTTTCCTGTTCAACACGGTGGTGCTGGCCCTGGTGGTCAATATCGCCGCCAGCCTGTTGCAGCCGGCGGGGGGACCATGAGCATCGGCCGCCTCGTGCTGCGCCTGATCGCACTGGTGGTCGGCCTGCCGGCGGCGGTGGCGGCGCTTTACGGCACCCTGGCGGTGGTGGGCGCCATGCCCTTCACCGTGCCCGAGCCGCCGGACGGCAGGACGGTGACGATCTTCGTCCATTCCAACGGCGCCCATGTCGATATCGTTGTGCCCTTGCGGGCGTTCGGCGTCGATTGGGCGGCCGAATTCGGGCCGGCGGCCTTTCCCTTCGTCGATCCTGCCGCGGCCTCTCATGTCGGGATCGGCTGGGGCGACCGGGAATTCTACCTGAACACGCCGACCTGGGCCGAACTCACGCCCGGGCGGGCGCTGACCGCGCTGTTCGCCTCGAAGGGCGCGTTGATCCATGCCACCCTCTGGGCCGAGGCGCCGCGCCCGGGCCCGGATACGCGGCCGGTCACCCTGGGCGAGGCGCAGTACCGCCGCCTCGTCCGCGACCTGAAGGCCGGCTTCGCCCGCGACGGCGCGGGGGCGGCGCGGCTGATCGCCGGCTATCGCTATGGTCCCGCCGATGCCTTCTTCGAAGGGGTGGGGACTTATTCCGCCGTCCTGACCTGCAACGAATGGGCGGCGGCGCGGCTGCGCAAGGCCGGGGTGCCGGTTGGCATCTGGAGCCCCTTTCCCTTCGGCATCATGTGGAACCTGTAACGGCCCGCGCCAGGAAGGCGGCGGCAAGATCGGCGATGGCCGCATTGAAGCCGGGCAGCAGGGAATAATGGCCCCAGTCGATCTCGGCATAGGCGACGGGCCCGCCGAGGCGCGCGAAACAGGCCCTGGTCAGGGCGGGCGAGACCATGCGGTCGCGCAACTGGTTGATGACGAGGACGGGCAGGAGATTGTCTTCGAGGGCGATCGCCGGCGGCGTCGCGGTGAGGCTGGCCATGTAGCGGGCGGTGACCGTGGTCATGACCAGGGGATCGTGCCGCCAGATCTCGAGAAAGCCGCGGGCGCGGTCGCGCGCGTCGGTCATCTCGGGAAAGCGGGCAAGCGGCCGATAGGGCAGGCGCAGGCGCGGCGCGGCGCGGGCCAGCAGGCCGAGGCCGGCGCCCATGAGGCGCGCCAGCCCGGGCAGCTTGGCCAGGGCGGCGACACGGGTCAGGGCCAGGGCCGTCTCCGGCCGGCCGAAATCGAACAGGTTCAGGCAGACGACGGCGGCCGGCGGCGCCCCCGCCCGGGCCAACGCGGCGGCGGCATAATAGGTCAGGCCACCGCCGATGCTGCCCCCGGCCAGGACCAGGGGCCCGGCAAAGCGCCGCCGGGCGAAACACGCGGCATCGGCGATATTGGCCACCGCTTCCGCCAGGGTGAAATCGCCCCTTGCGCCCCCCGACCGGCCCTGGCCCTTCTGGTCCGGCACCACCACCGTGCAGCCCCGGTCGTGAAGGGCAAGGGCGAGCCCGGCCAGCAGGCCGGCATGGCCGCCGCCGCCATGGTTGAGAACGACCACCGGCGCCGCCGGATCGCCCTGCGGGTAGAGGTCGAGATGAAGCTCCACCCCGGTCGAGGGCAGGCGGACGACCTCGACCAGGGCCGCGAGGCGGGCCAGGGTCGCGGCGTCGTGGTAGCGGTGCCAATAGGGGGCGGCGGTGGTCATGGGCGGTCGCTTTCGGTGGCGGGCCGCCCATGATATGAAGAATTCGTCACATTTCCGCAGTCGCATTCCCGGCAGGGGGAGGCCATGGCCCGCAAGGCGCGAAACCCGCAGCGACAGCCGGTCCAGGACCGTTCGCGCCAGACCGTGGGCTTCATCCTGGAAGCGGCGGTTCAGGTTTTCGAGGCCCATGGCCTTGCCGGCGGCACCACGGCGCGGATCGCCGAACGGGCGGGAGTCTCGGTCGGGTCGCTCTATCAATATTTCCCGGACAAGCAGGCGGTGCTGAATGCCCTGGGCGAGGCCCATGTCGCCGATGCCGGGGCGCGGATCGCCGATCTCCTGGCCCGGATCGGCACGGCGGCGCCGGACCTGCCCGCCCTGCTGCGGGCCGTGGTCGAGACCGCGCTCGACCTCCACGCCGACAACCCGGTGCTGCACCGCCTGCTCTATGAGGAAGGCCTGCTGACCCCGGACCTGCGGGCGCGGGTGGAGGCGATGGCGGCGGATCTCGTCGCGGTGGTCGCCGCGCTTCTGGACCGGCAGCCGGAGGTCCGCCCGGGCGACCGCCGCCTGATGGCCTGGTTCGTGGTCCAGACGGTCGAACATTTCGCCCATCGCCTGGTGATCCGTCCCCCGGCCGCGGACATCGGCGCCGCCGGGGCGGGCGAGCTGGTGCATCTGCTGCACCGCTATCTGACCGGCTGACGGCGCAGAAAGCGGATTCACGACTCGGCCTTTCGCCACTATGGTGGCGCCATGGCAGGAGAGAACCAAAAAGGAACAGGCGGGCGCAAGCGGCGGAAGCCCGCGTCCCCGGCGGCGGCCCCCGGCGACCGGGCGGCAAGGCCGGACCGGCTGGATCGCCGCGCCCTGCCGCCCCTGCCGGCCAACCGGCCGCATCCGCCGAAATCGCCCCCGCCGCCGCCGCCGCCGCGGCGCCCGGGCGGCGGGCGGCGGCGGGGCCTTGCCTATTGGCTGGCGGTGGTCGGCCTTTGGGGGGCGATCGCCACCGGCATCCTGGTGGCGTGGTTCGCCTGGGACCTGCCGTCCATGAGCCGGCTGGACGAGATCGACCGCCGCCCGGCGGTGCGCCTAGTCTCGGCCGACGGCACCGTCTTCGCGACCGTGGGCGATCTCTACGGCGAGGCCATGGCGCTGGCCGATTATCCGGACGTCCTGGTCAAGGCGGTGCTGGCGATCGAGGAC
Source organism: Zavarzinia compransoris (assembly GCF_003173055.1). Lineage (NCBI taxonomy): Bacteria > Pseudomonadati > Pseudomonadota > Alphaproteobacteria > Rhodospirillales > Zavarziniaceae > Zavarzinia > Zavarzinia compransoris. Next base: position 14,734 of record NZ_QGLF01000003.1, on the reverse strand, counting down.
CGGCGCTTCTTCGACCATGGCGGCTTCGATCCGATCGGGATCCTGCGCGCGCTCTATCATAATGTGGTGACCGGCAGCGTCTCGCAGGGCGGCTCGACCATCAGCCAGCAGACGGTGAAGACCATCTTCCTCACCCCCGAGCGCTCTATCCGCCGCAAGGTCCAGGAAGCGATCCTGACCGTGCAGCTGGAACGCCGGCTGACCAAGCCGCAGATCCTGTCGCTCTATATGAACCGGGTCTATCTCGGGTCCGGCGCCTATGGCATGGACGGCGCCGCCCGGCGTTACTTCGGCCATCCGGCGCGCCGGATGTCGCTGGCCGAGGCGGCGATGCTGGCCGGGCTGATGAAGGCGCCGTCGCGCTATTCGCCGCTGGCCGACTATGAAGCGGCGAAGGCGCGGGCGGCGGTGGTGCTCGATGCCATGGCCGATGCCGAATTCATCACGGCCGATCAGGCGGCGGCGGCCAAGGCGCTGCCGGCCCGGCTGGCGGCGCGGCCGGTCTCGAACGATGCGCGTTACTTCGTCGACTGGGTGGTGGAACAGGTGGCGGATTTCGCCGGGCCCGAGATCGGCGACATCACGGTCTATACCACCCTCGACCTCCGGCTTCAGCGGGCGGCGGAAGGGGCCCTCGATGCCGGTCTCGACGGCGAGGGCCTGCGCCTCGACGCCGGCCAGGGCGCGCTGGTCGCCCTGGCGCCGGACGGTGCCGTCCGCGCCCTGGTGGGCGGGCGGGATTACGGCGCCTCGCCCTTCAACCGGGCGGTGCGGGCGCTGCGCCAGCCGGGCTCGGCGTTCAAGCTGTTCGTCTATCTGGCGGCGCTCGAAGCCGGGTTCGAGCCCGGCACCCTGGTCAACGACGCGCCGGTCGATGTCGCCGGCTATCGCCCGACCAATTTCGAGCCGGGCTATGCCGGCGAGATTTCCCTGGTCAATGCCTTCGCCCGCTCGCTGAACACGGTCTCGGTGCGGCTGCTCGTCCGGGTCGGGGCGCGCAAGGTGGTGGCGATGGCGAAGCGCCTGGGCATCACCTCCGCCATCCCGGCCAATGCCTCGATCGCGCTGGGCAGCGCCGAGGTGACACCGCTGGAATTGACCGGCGCCTATGCGGTGCTGGCCAACGGCGGGCGGCGGGCCGATCCCTATGCCATCCGCGAGGTGCGCAGCGCCGACGGCGACATCGTCTTCCGGCGCGACACGGGCGGCGGCGAGCGCCTGCTGTCGGAACAGGTGGTCGGGCGCATGAACCGCCTGCTGGCCGCCGTCATCGACTACGGCAGCGGCAAGGCGGCCCGCCTCGGCCGGCCGGCGGGCGGCAAGACCGGCACCAGCCAGGATTACCGCAATGCCTGGTTCGTCGGCATCACCGGGCAATTGGTGGCGACGGTCTGGATCGGCAATGACGACGGCACCCCCATGATCAAGGCGACCGGCGGCGGCCTGCCGGCCCAGATCTGGAAAGCCTTCATGACCGAGGCCCTGACCGGCACCGCGGCCTTGCCCCTGCCCGATGCCCCGTCCGACGAGGACCGCGGCCTGCTCGACGATCTGGTCGAATTCCTGGGCGGCGGCCCGGGGGGGCTGGTGGTGGAAGACCCGATGGCGGGGGGGCCGCCCGCCCGCTATCGCTGAAGCTACCGATGCAGGATCTCCGGCCCGATGGCGGCAAGATCGCGGCAGCCGGTCAGGACCATGGCGGCTTCAAGCTCCGCCCGCAGGATATTGAGGACATGGGCGACGCCCGCCGCCCCGGCCGCGGCCAGGCCGTGGATATAGGGCCGGCCGATCAGCACCGCAGCGGCGCCGAGCGCCAGGGCTTTCAGGACATCGGTGCCGCGCCGGATGCCGCCGTCGAGCAGCAGGGGCACCCGCCCGGCGACTGCGGCGGCGACGGCGGGCAGCAGGTCGATGGTCGCGGGCTGGCTGTCCAGCACCCGGCCGCCGTGATTGGAGACGATGATGCCGTCGATGCCGGCGGCGAGCGCTGCCGCCGCATCCTCCGCCGTGGTGATGCCCTTGGCGAGGACGGGCAGGCGGGTCCAGGATTTCAGCCGGGCCAGATCGTCGAAGGTCGGGGCGGCGGCCAGCAGGGGCGAGCCGAAGAGCACCGGTTCCCCCGGCCGGGCCTGATGCGGCGGCGCCGGGCGCATGCCGTCGAGATTGACCGCGCGGATCTCGGGCGGCAGGGCGAAGCCGGCGCGCTGTTCCCGGTTGCGGATGCCGCTGACCGGCGCATCCACGGTGACCACCAGGGCGCCATAGCCCGCCGCCTCGGCCCGCTGCACCAGGGCGCGGGTGAAGTCGCGGTCGGGCTGGATGTAGAGCTGGAACCACAGGGGTGTCGGGGCGGCGCGGGCGACGGTATCGAGGTCGATGCTGGCCTGGGTGCTGACCACCATGGCGGTGCCCATGGCGGCGGCGGCCCGGGCGGCGGCGATCTCGCCCTCGCCATGGAACAGGCGCTGGAAGGCGACGGGGGCGAGCAGGATGGGAAAGGCCAGCGGCTGCCCGAACAGGGTAAGATGGGTGCCGCCGCCGGCCATGTCGCGGAGGACGCGGTTGCGCAGCAGCAGGCGGCGGTAACCGTCCAGGTTCTGGCGCAGCGTCGATTCGTCGCCGGCGCCGCCCTGGAGATAGGCGGCGGCCCCGGCAGTCATGCGCGCCAGGGCATAGGGTTCGTAATCGCCGGCGGCGACGATGTCGGGCGGGATGCGGGCCAGCTTGCCCAGGGGTTCGGTCATCGGCTTGTTCCGCTCAATTGCCAGCCTCGCCCTGGGGGGCGAGGCTCAGGTATCCGCCCATTGCCGCAGCAGGTTGTGATAGACCCCGGTCAGGGGCGTGACCGCGGCATGGTCGGGCGCATCGGTGCGCAGGGCGCGGATGGCGTCGTCGAGGTCCAGCATGATCTGGCGGCGGTCGTTCTCGCGGATCAGGCTCTGCACCCAGAAGAAGGCGGCCAGCCGCGCCCCCCGGGTCACCGGGGTGACGTGGTGGACGGTATTGCCGCCGTAAAGCACCATGTGGCCGGCCGGCAGCTTCACCCGATGCGCCCCGGTCTCGCCCCGGATCACCAGGTCGCCGCCGTCATATTCACCGGGGTCGGAAAAGAACAGGGTGGCGGAAAGATCGCTGCGGACGCGGTGCGACGTGCCGGGGATGCTGAAGACCGCATTGTCGACATGGTCGCCATAGGTGCCGGCGTCGGCATAGCGATTGAAGCGCGGCGGCACCACTTTCAGCGGCAGGGCGGCGGCGATGAAGCGTTCCGCCCGGGGCAGGCGTTCGAGGATGAAATCGCCGAGCTGGCGGCCGAGCGGATCGTCGGCGCCCAATTGCTGGTTGGCCTTGACCCGCGCCGCCAGTTCGCCGGCGGTATGGCGGCCGTCGCGCCAGTCCGCCCGGTCGAGCAGGGCGCGGCAGTGCCGGACCTCGTCCGGCGTCAGGACATTCGCGATTTCCACCAGCATCTCGGGCCCCTTCCGGTCGGTCGGATGCCGGCACTATAGGGAGGCAGCCCCGGGGCACGCAATGGCGCGCCCCGGGGGGCTCCCGGCTCAGAACGAGAAGCCGGTGGTCAGCAGGAAGCTGCGCGGGGCGCCCAGGGTGGCGCGGCTGCCGTTCCAATTGGTCGTCGTCGCATAGGTTTCATCGAAGATATTGTCGATGTTCAGGCGGACGTTCACGTTTTCCGTCACGTCATAGGCGATCAGGGCGTGATAGGTGGTGAAGGCCGGCAGCTTGCCGTAGCGCCCGTTCGGGATGATGCGCAGCGCATCGTCCGGCCGGCCGAGGAAGACCGAGCCGGTATGCCGCGCCCCGGCGCCCACGGTCAGGCCGAAGGGGAAGCGGTAGGTGGTCCAGAGATTGCCCGAAATATTGGGCGTGAAGGCCAGTTCGTCGCCGTCGGTGCTGGTGAATGTGTCGTAGTCGGCGGTATTGGCGCGGCGGCGGACGCTGTCGAGATAGGCGCTGTGCTCGCGGGCGCTGTCCATCAGCAGGACGCCGCCGAAGACGTTCCAGCCTTCCAGGATCTCGCCGGCGACGCCGATCTCCAGCCCTTCGACCACCTGCTTGCCATAGCCCTTCAGGCTGTCGACGGTCTCGCCGACGTCGCGGCCGGTGATCGGCACGTCATGCTTTTCGGTGCGGAACAGGGCACCGGTAACCTGGAGCTTGCCGTCGTTGAAGCTCCACTTGGTGCCCAGCTCGTAATTGTAGTTCGTCACCCCTTCGGCATTGGGCACGAAGCCGGGGAAGGCATTGTCGCCGGTGCGCGAGATATCCGGGTTCGACAGATAGGAGCCCGGCGGCTGGGCCGAGACGCCGTAGGAAATATAGATGCTGCCGTTGTCGACCGGCTTGTAGACCAGGCCGATGCGGCCGCCGAGTTCGAATTCCTCGTCGTTATAGCCGTTGGCCGTGCCGGCCGGGGCGCCGGCCGCGGTCCGGCTGTCGATATCGACCTCGTACCATTCGGCACGCAGGCCGCCCGTGATCTCCCAATGGCGGGACAGTTCGATCGTGTCGTAGGCATCGAGGGCGACGGTCGAGATATCGATCTCGTTCACTTCCGTCGGGGCGAGGCGGGCGCTCGCCGCCCGGTCCGGGTTCGGATTGTCGAGGCCGGTCGCCGGCGGCGTCTGGGTGCCGTAGCGGTTGGCTTCGGACCGCTCCCGGGTCAGTTCGAGGCCGAGGGCCGCGCGGTGCTTCAGGCCGGCGGTGTCGAAGGCGAGGGCGAGACTGGTCAGGTTGCTGAAGCTGGTGTTCGAGCGGTCGTAGAACTGGGTCTGGCCGGTCACCGTGTTGGTGGCGGCGGTGTAACCGGTCGGGACCGTGTAGCGGGCATTGCGATCGACATGGTTCCAGCGGGTCTGGTTGCTGAGGGTGACGCCGGTGTCGATGTCCCATTCGAAGCGGGCGAGCAGGCTGTCGCTGACGACATCGTCGAAATCGGTGGCGAGGCCGTAGAAATTGTCGCGCTCGAAGCCGCGGGTGGCGGGGTTGAAGGCATCGGTGTTCGCGATCACGGCGCCGGGCACGCCCCAGTCCGGCAGGTCGTTGTGCTCGACATGCTCATAGGCGATCGTGGTGCGGAACGAGGTGCCGAGGCCGAGGCTGAGCGAAGGCGCGACGCCCCAGGCATTCTGTTCCGCCTCTTCCCGGCCGGCGACGCCGCCGCCCTCCGCCATCACGTTGAGGCGCAGCGCGGCGGTCTCGCCGATCTGGTGGTTGGCGTCGATCGAGGCGCGAGTGCGCAGCTCGGAATCATATTCGTCGAAGCCGAGGCCGACATTGCCCGAATAGGCATTGCCGAGGTGCGGCGTCTTGGTCTGCAGGTTGATGTAGCCGCCGGCGCCGCCGCGGCCGCTGTCGCCGGTGGCGCCCTTGAACACTTCGACCTGTTCGAGGTTGAAGACGTCGCGGGTATAGCTGCCGGACGAGCGGGCGCCGTCGACGAAGATATTGCCGCTGGTGTCGAAGCCGCGCAGGGTGAAGTTGTTGGTCGAGGTGGAGAAGCCGTTCTCGCCCGCGTCGAAGCTGATGCCCGGGGTCGAGCGCAGCACTTCGGTCAGGTCGGTAGCGCCCTGCTCCTCGATCAGGCGGCGGGGGATCACGTTGATGGTCTGGGGCGCATCCAGGATCGGCGCGGTCTGGCGCGGGGATTCGACCGTATCCGCCTTGTAGCTGTCGTCCGCCGCGCCTTCGACGCGCACGGTGGGCAGGGGCACGGCCTGGCCGGCGGCCGGCTGCTGCGCCTGTGCCGCGGGCACGAAGCCGAGGCCGGCGGCAACCGCCGCAAGCGCTGCGCGGGATACGAGCGGCGACATCTTGCGCCGGCTCTTGGTGGTGGTGACGGTGTGGTGCATCTGCCCTTCCCCCTGACATCGATTCGTCGTGCCCTGCGGCACGCGCCGGCCCCTTGGCGCCGGCGGGGCCGGCACGGTGCGGGGCGAGGCGATCTGGATCTGTCGATGGCGAACCCGGCGCCGGGTGCGGGTGCAAGGGGCCAGCGACGTGCGGCCCGCGTCGGCAGGGCGGCGCATCGGCCATCGACGAACCGCTCCCCCTCGGAGCGGCGCAGTGACGTTAGGAAAGGCCGGCCACAATATGCAAGTCATTATCAGAACTAATCGCAGGATTTTCCGGGGGCGCAGAAATCCATTGTTTATGAGAATTATTTTCAAGAATTGCGCATCATCCTGATCAAGCGGGATTTTCAGTATCGGATGGGCGGAAGGCCGGCCCCCGGGGTACAACCGGCATCGTGCCGGACGTGTCACAAGGCGGCAGAAAGCGCGAAGCCGCGTCGATTTTCTGGGATTAAAGTGCCAAGCCCCCCCCAAGGCGCGGCGGCGGCGCAATGGTGGCCAGGGCGCGGCGGCGCCGTAACGATTGGCCAGGGCGCGGCGGCGCCGTAACGATGGCCAGGGCGCGGCGGCGCCGTAACGATGGCCAGGGCGTTCAGGCGCCGTAGCGATGCAGGGCGGCGCCTTCGACCTTCAGCCAGCGCCGGGCCTCGTCCATCCTGGGCACCAGCTGGTCGACCAGGGCCCAGAAGCGCGGGGCATGGCTGAACACCGACAGATGCGCCACCTCATGGGCGACGACATAGTCGAGCACGAATTCGGGCGCCATGATCAGGCGCCAGGAAAAGGACAATTCCCCCCGCGGCGAGCAACTGCCCCAGCGGCTGGAGGGATCGCGCAGGGTCAGGCCGCGCACCTCCTTCTCGGTCTGGGCGGCGAAGCGCTCGGCCCGGTGGCGGATTTCGGTGCGGGCGCGGGTGCGCAGGAAATCCTGCACCCGGCGGGCGAAATGGGCGGGGTCGCCGGCGATCTGGATTTCCTCGCCCTGGATTTCGTCACCCTGGATCCAGGCGGCGCCGCGCCGTGCCGTGCTTCCCGGCGGGACATGGACCAGGCGATGCGGCCGGCCCAGCAGGGGCACGCGTTCTCCCGGGCCGAAGGGGATGCGCGGCGGCAGGCTGGCCAGCCGCTCCGCGATCCAGGCCCGGTTGCCCTGGGCAAAGCGCAGGCCCTCGCGCCGCGACACCCGGTTCGGCAGGGTTAGCACCACCACCTCGCGGCGCTGGTCGACGCGCAGCAGCAGGCGCCGGGCCCGGTCGGACTTGCGCAATTCCAGCGGCACATTGGTGCCGTCGATATCGAGGAACAGGTCGTCCAAGACCGCCGATCTCCGTTGCCGTGACGGGACGGGGGCCGCCCGTGACCGGATGCGGCCATTTTAATGCGCCGCCCGGCCGGGGGCCAGAGGGCAATGAGCGCATGTGCCGTTCCGGCCGCCTGTCCGGGCTCGGCCTTGCACCCGGCCGATCGTTCCACAGCCCCGGCAAGAGAGCGGAATGAATGTTCATTCCGCTCTTGAGGCGAGGAGCTTGAGCGGTGGCGGGCCCGGTGTTTCTGGTTAATTCGGCCTTGATAACGCCGAAATATGAGCAATATGGCCGAATATTCGATCAGATCGGTCTTGAACGTCTGGGTAACCGTGCTAGCGTGAAAAGCGGAATGAACGTTCATTCCGATATAATGGGGCCGATGCGGACGGTTGCTTGTGCGGCCGCCGGGCGAAACGAGGTGCGGCATGGCTGACCCCGAGGCGGGCGAAGGGCGCGCAGAAGCGGAAGCCGCGGCGGGCCGGCCCGGGGATGCGGCAGCCCCCCTGGGGGCGGCGGCGGTCGCGGCCGGCATCCTGGCGGGGGAGGCGGTGGCCGGCCTCGCCCTGCCGGCGCGGGGCGCCCGCATCATCGAGGCGGCGCTGGCCCTTTTCGCCGAGCGCGGCTTCGATGCCACCACGATTCCGGAAATCGCCGCGGCGGCCGGTGTCGGCTCGGGCACCATCTATCGCTATTTCGAGACCAAGGAAGCCCTGGGCAATGCCGCCTGGCAGGCGGCGAAGCGGGCCCTGGCGGCGGCGATCGCCCCGGTCTTCCTGGCGCCGGCGCCGTCGCCGGACGATCTGCCCCCAAACCTGCCCGATCCCCTGCCCGCCGGCCTGCCGGCGGAGGCGCGGCTGGCCCTTGCCTATCGCGCCCGCTTCCTGGCGCTCTGGGCCGCGGGCTGCGGCTTCGCCCGGGAGTGGCCGGCGGCTTTCCGCTTTCTCGAATTCCATCACGAGCCCCGGTTCCTCGACCGGACCAGCCTTCGCCTGTCGGAACAGGTGATGGCGCCGATCCTCGGCTTCATTGCCGAAGGCCAGGCGCGCGGCGTGCTGGCCCCCCTGGCGCCCCAGGCGGTGGCGGCCCTGGTCTGGGGCGCGCTGACCGGCCTGGTGCGCGAGGCGGCGGCGATGAGCCGGCCGATCCCGCCCGATCTTCTGGCTGCGACCGGGGCGACCATGTGGCGGGCGCTGGTGGTGCCCGCCCTGGCCGGCCTGGCGCCTCTCCCCGTTTCGTCCCCCGCTCGCCCCCGAGCCGCAGGAACCTGAGCCGAAGGAAACAGTCATGAGCCCCAGCGCATCCCGTCCCCTTGCCCTGATCACCGGCGCCTCCAGCGGGATCGGCGCCGATCTTGCCCGTGAATATGCCCGCGACGGCCACGATCTCGTGCTCACCGCGCGCAGCGAAAAGGCGTTGCAGGATCTGGCCGCCGAACTGGGCGCCGCCCATGGCGTCGCGGTCACCGTGATCCCGGCCGATCTGGCCGATCCCGCCGGCCCTGCCCAATTGCTGGCGGCGGTGGCGGCGCGCGGCCTCGCCATCGACGTTCTGGTCAATAATGCCGGCTTCGGCGACGGCAAGCCCTTCGCCGAGGCGGCCGCCGAGCGCGTGCTCGGCATGGTGCAGGTGAATATCACCGCGCTGACCGAATTGATGCACGGCGTGCTGCCCGCCATGGTCGCGCGCGGCCGCGGCCGGGTGCTCAATGTCGCTTCGACCGCCGCCTTCCAGCCCGGGCCGACCATGGCGGTCTATTGCGCGACCAAGGCCTATGTCCTCTCCCTGTCCGAGGCGGTGGCGGAGGAACTGAAGGGGACCGGTGTCACCGTCACCGCCCTTTGCCCCGGCCCGACCCGGACCAATTTCATGGAAACCGCCGATGTCGCCGGCAATGCCCTGTTCAGCAAGGGCCTGGTGCCGGTCATGACCTCGGCCGAGGTCGCGCGCATCGGCCATGATGCCGCCCGGCGCGGCCAGGTCATCGCCATCGCCGGCCTGATGAACCAGATCGGTGCCTTCGTGCCGCGCCTGGCGCCGCGTTTCCTCACCCGGAAGCTGACCGGCCGCCTGCTCTCGTCCGGCCGGCACTGACGGGATCCGCCCGATTACAGGGGGCGAACCGGGCCGCCGGGGATAAAAATTGCGCCGGCGCCGTGGCGGAGGCTTGCGGAACATCGCCTCCACCCCCCATCATAGAAGAAAACAATCATGGTCCGGGGGAGGTGTCATGACCGTTGAGTCGATACTGAAGCATAAGGGCGGTGACGTCGTTACCGTGCGCCCCGAAGATTCGATCGAGGCGACCGCAAGCCTGCTGCATTCGCGCCGGATCGGCGCGGTGATCGTCAAGGACGAGGCGGGGGCCGTCGTCGGCGTCCTGTCCGAACGCGACATCGTCCGCGGCATCGCCCAGGGCGGCGCCGGCGCCCTGTCGCGCCAGGTGAAGGAATTGATGTCCGGCAATGTCGTCTCGTGCCGGCTGCATGACTCGATCATCGAGGTCATGGGCCGCATGACCGACCGGCGCATCCGCCACCTGCCGGTGATCGAGGACGGCCGGCTGGTCGGCATGATCTCGATCGGCGACGTGGTCAAGCGCCGCATCGACGAAGCCCTGCTCGAAGCCGACGAACTGCGCCGCTACATCGCCACGGGCTGAGCGCTTGCGCCGATGTCGGGCCGGGGCGATCCGGCGGGTCTTCTCGCGCCCCGCGGCGGCGTCGGTCTTGCCGATATCGGCTGCGATCGCCGCCTTGGGGGACGGGAGGATTCCTCGCCGGCCCTCAAACGCCGTCTGTCCAAACGGACACCGGGGGCCTGCCTGGAACCCGGAGGGGCATCCTTTCGTGCCCTGCGGCGTTGTCGGTCCTGCGGATATCACCGGATATCGGCTGCGATTCTGCCCTGGGCGCACGAGGGCTTCTTCCCGGTCCTCAATGCTGGACGCCCAAACGGTCGCCGAGGGCGTGCCTGGAGCCCGGCGTGGCCGATCCGGCGGATCTTTCTGTGCCTCGCGGCGGCGGCGATCTTGCCGATATCATCGGCTGTCGGCGGCGATCGTCGCCATGGGCGCGCGAGGCCTGGTTGCCGGTCGTCGAAACAGGGCTTGAGGGGACGGGGGCGCAAGGCTCGGGGGTTTCTGGGGGTATCGTCAGATCATCATGTCCGTGTTTTCCCGCTGGCGCCGCGATGTTGAGGGCGGATTGCGCCTCGGTCTCGACGGGGTCGATCGCCTGATCGCCCTGACCGAGGAAACCCATGTCGGCATCGCCGAGGCGATGCAGCCCTTCTGGCTGCGCGGCTGGCTGCCGCCCGCCGCCTTCGCCCGCCCGGTCTATCGGGCGGCGCGGCTGGCCAATGGCGCCGTCGCCCGCGGGCTGGGCGGTTCCCTGGCCCTTCTGCCGGCCCCGGCCCCCGCGGCGGGCGAGCCCGGCAGCCGCGATGCCCCCGGCCGCGAAATCTGGCTGGCGGCGCTGAACGGCGTCATCGGCGACCATCTGGAGGCGAGCGACAATCCCCTCGCCCTGGCCATGGCGCCGCGCTACAAGGGCCGGCTGCTGCTGCCGGAGGATCCGCATCTGGCGGCGCGCCTGGGCGGGGCCACGGATCACCTGCTGCTGCTGGTCCACGGCCTGTGCATGGCCGATGTCTTCTGGCATCGCGACGGCCATCACCACGGCCGCTATCTGGCCGGGGCGGCCGGGGTCACGCCCGTCGGCATCGCCTATAACACCGGGCGCCACATCGCCGCCAACGGCCGCGACCTTGCCGCCCTGACCGGCCGCCTCGCCGCCCATTGGCCGGGGCCCCTGCGGCGGATTTCGCTGATCGGCTACAGCATGGGCGGGCTGGTGGTGCGCGCCGCGCTCGACCAGGCCCGGCGCGAACGGATGCCGTGGCTGGCCCAGGCCGCCCATGCGGTCTATCTGGGCGCGCCCCATCACGGTGCGCCGCTGGAACGGGGCGGGCATCAATTGCAGGCGCTGGCGGATCTCAATCCCTTTCTCGCCCCGCTCGGCCGCCTGGCGCGGGTGCGTTCCGCCGGCATCACCGACCTTCGCCACGGCAGCATCGCGGAAGAGGACCGGGCGGCAAGCCCGGACCGTTTCGGGCGCGAGGCGGGCATCGTCCGGAAGCCGGTGCCCCTCGATCCCGCCTTCCGCCATCATGCGGTCGCCGCCACCTTGGGGGTGACCCCGGGCGACGCCGCCGACCGCCTGCTCGGCGACGGCCTGGTGCCGGTCGACAGCGCCTTCGGCCGCCACCCGGATCCAGCCTATGATCTCGGCATCGGGGCGCGCGACCGGCTGCTGGTGACGCGCAGCGGACATCTCGACCTGCTCGCTTCCCGCCCGGTGGCGCAGCAGCTGGCCAAATGGATCGCCTCGTGAAGGTTACCCTCGATCTCGACGCCTTGGTCGCCGGCGGCCAGTTGACCCTGGAGGAGGCGGAGCGGCTCGCCCGTCTCGGCAAGCAATCGACCGGCATGCTCGCCTTCAACCTGCTGGTCGGCTTCGGCGTGATCGCGGTGGCGACCGGGGTCCTCGCCCTGGTGCCGGAAACCGGCGCCGCCATCGCCATCGGCCTGGTGCTGGCGCTGGTCGGCATCGGGATCGGGGCATTCGCGGGCGACGACTGGGGCCTGCTCGGCCAGATGTGCATCGTGGTCGGCGCCCTGATCGGCGGCGGCGGCGTGCTCACGGTCGGGGATTTCACCGCCTGGGCCTTCGTGCTGGTCGCGGCGGCCTATGCCGCCGGTGCCGCGCTGTCGCGCAACGGCCTGCTGGCCGGCCTGGCGGTGATCGCGGTTTCCGGCGCCGTCGGGGCCGAGACCGGCTATATCGGGGAAGACGGCTATGCCGCCGCCGTCCCGGATTCGACGCTGGCCATCGTCGTCATGCTGGTGCTGACGGCTGCGCTGGCCGGGGGCGCGCGCCTGGTCGGCGGGGAGGCTGCCCGCCTGTTCCGGCTCGGGGCGGGGACGGCGCTGGTGGTGGCGAATTTCGGTTTCTGGGTCGGCTCGCTGTGGGGCGACCGGATCCAGCTCGGCGACGGCCGGGTGCTGGAGGTGCCGGACTATCTCTTCGCCCTGGCCTGGGCCGCGCTGCTGATCGCGGCCGGGGTCGGGGCGGCCCGGCGCGGGGCGCGCTGGACTTTGAACTGCGCCGCCGTCTTCGGCGCCGTCCATCTTTTCTCCCAATGGTTCGACCGGCTGGAGGCGACGCCCGAATCGGTGCTGGCGGCGGGTATCGTCGCCCTGGGGCTGGCGCTGGCGCTGACCTTCCTCAACAAGCGCCTGCCTCAATAGAGGGCGGCCAGGGCCTCGTCCAGGTCGGGCCACGCCCGCTCGACCGCGGCGGTGCCGAGCGCGATCATGTCCGCCGCGCGGTCGAAGTCGAGAAAGCCATAGGGGTTCAGGCGCGGGGCGATGGTCACGTCCGGCGGTTCCCCGGCCAGGCGGCTGCGGGTGAGGCGGTCCTGTACGATATCGAAGGCGGAAGCGACGACGCTCAGCATGCCCGGCACTTCCCGCTTCGGGGCCGGCGGCGCCTTGGCCCGGCCCCGGCCGAGCGCCTTCGGCAAGGCCCGCCACAGGCGGCGCGGCTTTTCCGGGTCGTGGGCTTCAGCCTCGGCCTCCGCCGCCTCGATGTCGCGGATGACCTCTTCCGCTTCCGGCGCCGGCGCGGTGACCCGGGCCCGGCCGAAACTGTCCGCGTTCAGGTTGACGGCGATGACGAGCCGGGCCTCCAGCGCCCGGCACACGGAAATCGGCACCGGGTTGACCATGGCGCCGTCGACCAGCCAGCGCCCCTGGCGTTCCACCGGCGGAAAGATTCCCGGCAAGGCATAGGAGGCGCGCACCGCCTCGACCACCGGGCCGTGGCGCAGCCAGACTTCATGGCCCGAGGCGAGATCGGTCGCGACGGCAATGAAGGGCAGCGCCAGATCGTCGATCTCGAGATCGCCCAGATGGCTGGCCAATTGGTCCGACAGGCGCTGGCCGCCGAACAGGCTGCCGCCCGAAACCCGGGGGTCGAGATAGCGCCAGAATTTCTTCTTGGCCAGGCTGAGCGCCCAATCCTCCAGCGCGTCCAGCTTGCCCGCGGCATGGGCGGCGCCGACCAGCGCGCCGATCGACGTGCCGGCGACGACATCCGCCGCGATGCCGCGGGCCGTCAGCGCCCGGATCACGCCGATATGGGCAAAGCCGCGGGCGACGCCGGAGCCCAGCGCCAAGCCTATACGGGGAAGATTGCTCGCCATGTCTCTCGCCACTAGCGCATCTTCAGGCGAAGTGGAAACCGGTTCGCCGTCCGAAGATGCGTAAAATCAAAGCAATAGAGCATGTTTGGAATGACGGTCATTCCGAACGTGCTCTAGGTTACGCCCATCGTCCTGAAGGAAAACCCCGCATCGGGTCCGGGTTCCAGGACAGGAGGCATCATGCCCGAGAGAATCGCCGCCCTGATCCGCGAGGTCGCCCGGGCCGAACTGCTGCCCCGGTTTCGCGCCCTTGCCGCCCACGAGATCATCGAGAAGGAGCCGGGCGATCTCGTCACCGTCGCCGATCGTGCGGCGGAAGACCGGCTGACCCCGGGGCTGCGCGCCCTCGTTCCCGGCTGTCTGGTGATCGGGGAAGAGGCGGCCCATGCCGCCCCCGACCTGTTGCACCGGGTCGGCGAGGACGGCCCGGTCTTCGTCGTCGATCCCCTGGACGGCACCGCCAATTTCGCCGCCGGCCGGCCGTTCTTCGCCACCATGGTCGCCCGGCTGGACAAGGGCCGCCCGGTGGCGGGCTGGATCTACGATCCCCTGGGCGACCGGATGCTGGTGGCGGAGGCCGGCGCCGGCGCCTGGCTGAACGGCCGCCGGCTGCAGTTGGCCGCGGGGCCGGGCCTCGGCCAGGCCCGGGGCTCCGCCCAGGTGCGTCTGCTGGACGCGCCCTATAAGAGCGTGCTCGATCACCGGCGCGACCGGTTCGTCGACAAGGGGTCGACCCTCTGCGCCGGGCACGATTACCTGCGCCTCGTCTCGGGCGAGATGGATTTCCTGCTCTATTGGCGCACCCTGCCCTGGGACCATGCCCCCGGCGCCGTCATCGTCGAGGAGGCGGGCGGTACGGTCGGGCGCCCGGACGGCCGCGGCTTCCGCTGTGACCCCATGAGTCGCGGGGTTCTCTCGGCGACGGACGCAGAACTGTGGCGGGCGGCTCGCGACACGCTCCTGCCCCACCTCGGAAACTAAGGGATTCCGCGGCTCTTCGCGGGGAGATCAAAAAAACTTCATTTAGGGCTTGCGACTCGTCCCGGGCGGGCATACAAACCGCGCCTCGCCGCAGAGCACCTGGAAGGGAGCGAAGTGGCGGGGGCGCTGCGGCGGACGATCCTGTGGGTTTATCCCACGGCGAAGACCCTGTTTAGCGGTGTTGCTTGTTGGTTTGGTTTTGATGCGTTGAGCTGAAAGAACTGGGTTGACAGGTTGTGGGTCGGGGGGTTAGAAGCCCGGCCTCGTGGTTGGCGGCGGTAACGTTGTTGATCACAGTGTTGGTTGGTG